>JBBRMI010000157.1:0-18703 GCA_038230915.1 Polyangiales bacterium
CACCCTGCTTTCGCTCTTCCGCAGCGTCACCCAGCGCTCCGACGAGCGCCGCGCCACGCCGTGCAAGACGTTGATGAGCGACTGCTTGTTCGCGCTCATCACGACCACCACCACCGAGCTTTCGCGGCCACCAAGTCCTGCCTGCCAAGGAGACGACCGAAACCCAAGGCCGAAGCCCGCAACCGATACCGAAATACCCGGCTCCGCGTCGAGTCCGAGAAAGGCCCTGCGCGAGCCCGGCCCCGCCTCGGGCTTGCCCGAAGCCCCTGCCGAGACCGATCCCGATCCCGCTGCCGGACCCCTTCCTGGGGCCGCCCTCGCGCAGGGCCCCGACAACGGATCAGGACTGCGCCGCTTGGCCCGCGACTTGCTTTGTGCGGATTAGTATGCGCCTTCGTCGCGCCTCGCCATCCGGGCGCCTCGGCCGCGATCATCGACTGACTCAGCCATTCCCGGACCCTAACGCGCGACTCGCCGGCTCAGGTGAGTGGTGCAGCGGCGCTGCTCACCACTTGAGCTCGGGCAACTGCTTGAAGGCGCTGCGCACGCCCTCGCTCCAGGCTTGGCGCAGCCCGGTGAAGTATGCGTCACCGTGGTCGAGCCGTCTGCGGCGGCTGGCGTTGAAGCTATCTCGCTCGTAGCTCAGCAGGTCGATCGGTAAGCCGACCGACAAGTTGCTGCGCATCGTCGAATCGAACGAGATTAACAGGCACTTGGTCGCGTCAGATAGGCTGGTGGTCGGTGTGATCACCCGGTCTAAGATTGGCTTGCCGTATTTGGTTTCGCCGGTTTGGAGGAACGGACTGTCCGGCTCTGCCTCGATGAAGTTCGTTTCCGCGTAGGTGCGGAAGAGCCGCGGCGCCTCGCCTTTGATCTGCCCGCCGAAGATGAACGAAGCGTTGAAACCCAACGCCGCGCTCTTGCCGTGGGCGGCCTCGCGGCGCTCCACGTCGCGCGTCGCGTCGGACACCACGCCGGCCACGTCGAACATGGTGCGCGCGTTCCAAATATTGGGCTTGCCATCGGCCAGCTCAGCGCGTTGCTTCAGTACGCTGACGATGGCTTGCGTGCCGGCTAAATTCCCCGAGCTGAGCAAGGTAATCACGCGATCACCCGGTCGCTCGAAGACCGTCATCTTGCAAAATTGGGAGAAGTTGTCGACGCCCGCGTTGGTGCGCGAATCCGACGCGAAAACAATGCCCTGCTCAAGCAGTAGCCCCACACAATAAGTCATGAAAAATCCATCCGCTCGGCTTGACGTAGCACGTGACGCTAGGCAGCGACTAGTTCGTCGGTTTGCACGGCGAACGACTCGAGCGTGTTCGGACCGAATGTGGTGTTCAGCGCGACATCGGCAGCGTCACGGCCGCGTGCGATCAGGACTCGACCGATGCGTGGCACGTTGTTGCGTGGATCGAACGTGTACCAGTCGCCGCCTAAGTACGCCTCGAACCAGCCAGCGAAGTCCATCGGCGCGTCCATCGGCGGCACGCCGATGTCGCCCAGGTAGCCGGTGCAGTAGCGGGCCGGAATGTTCATGCAGCGGCACAGCGTGATCGCCAAGTGTGCGTAGTCGCGGCACACGCCGCGGCCCTCGGTGTAGGCGCCGAACGCGGTCTTGGTTGGGCTGGCGAACTCGTAGCCGAACTTGATGTGGTTGTGCACGTAGTCGCAAATGGCCTGTACTCGGCCCCAGCCCATCGGCGCGTGGTGAAAGAGCTTCCACGCCAGCTCGGTCAACAAATCGGTCTCGCAGTAGCGGCTGCCGAGCAGGAACACCAACGACTCTTCCGGCAGCGCGTCGACAGCGATTTGCTGCGCGTTCGACACGACGACGTCGGCTAGCCCGCTGTCGTTGATGACCGCGCTCGACCAAATGCGCAATTTGCCGGCCGGCGCGACGATCCGTGTGCACCAGTTGCCGAAGCCATCGCGGTACCCGCGGATTGGCACGCTCGGATCGGTGTGCAGGTGATCCGGGTAGACCATGTCGCCGGCGCGCGAATAATGCACGTTCAGCGTCAGAATGACCGGTGTCGGTTGTGGGAAACTGTAGCGGAGCTCGTATCCAAGTCGGATCTGCACGTGAACCTCGGGTCGGCTGCTTCGTGCGCCGCTTTCGCGCCACCGTAGCACGCGCAGTCTTGCCCGAACGCAGTCAGAGGCAGAAGTCGAAAAGCGTGCCGGCGAAATTCTTCCGGAAACCCCGGTGACTCATTGCCTGCGTGGCTTTCACGGACGGCTCAAGTAAGGTGCGGCGCCATGGACGACGGAGCTCGACGCGATCAAGCGTACGCGCCACTACTCGGCGACGAGTGGCAAGCGTTTGCCGATGAAACGGGCGAGTCGCAGATCGAAGTGCGGCGCTATCGCGGCGTGCCTCCCAAGGGCGGACCCAGTCACGACGTGTGGGTCACCTCCGGCATGAGCGACATGGCGATGCAGGACGACGACGGCGATTCGTTTCGGCGCGAGCTGATCTTCTATGCCGAGCCCGATGCCGATTTTGCGATGCCGCTGCGCGCGCTGGCGCGCTTTCCGTTGGAGCACGAGACGTCGCTCGATCACGGTCACAGCGTGCAGCTGTACGGCGCGTTCTTCGTGCCTGGCGGCGCTGAAGCGCTTGCCAACGAGACGATCGAGCAGATCACGCTGCCGCATCTGGTGCTGCTAGCGCCGCTGTTGCGTCGCCATCAAACGTTGAGCGAAGAGCTGTCGATCGCCGGTTGCCCGGTCGATTTTCTGTGGGTCGTGCCGATCAGCGCAGCAGAACATGCGTTGAAGACACAACGCGGTACGGACGCGCTGCTCGACCTATTCGAAAAACACAAGCACCCGTGGCTGTTCGACGCGACGCGCACGAGCTACTTGCCCGAGCCGTGAGGCGTCAGGGCGTCGGCACGGCGTCGAACACACGCGCGACGACGTGACCTTGGCGCTTGAACGTGTTGCCGCGATACTGGGTCGGCTTGCCGTCCTCCCACGTGCGCCAGATCGACTCCGGGGGGTAGGGAACTGCCTTCGGCAGCGGGGGGATAACAACAGCCGGTCGCTTCTGGATTGCCATTCGCGAGGTGCCCTTAGCCCGAACCGAGGCACCTGTCTCGATAAGCTGCCCGAGCCATGGTTTTCCTCGCTGGATTGAGGCTCCGGCGCCCGCGCCGTCGGTGCGTTCGGCCCGTGCAGACCAAAAAAGGGGGTTGCGCGATGGCGAAGGTGCCAGTTAGAAACGCACAACCGGGGGCCAGACGGGTGTTTGGGCGCGGGTTGGAGAATGACGAAAATGAAAACTTACGGCGGATTGTGGGGCGTAGCGGTAGCTACAGTGTTGGTATGGGCGGTTGGCTGTGGCGACGACGCGTCGAAAGCGTCGCCCACAAACAAAGGGGGAACAGGCGGCAGCGTGGGCACGGGTGGTGAGAAAATGGCCGCGGACGGCGGCAGCGCAGACGACACCGGGGGCAAGACCGACACGACGGGCGGTACGGCATCGGGCGGCGCCAGCGTGGGCGGTTCGACGGCCAGCGGTGGTGAGGGCGGTGGCAGCGTGGATGGTGCTGGCGGTGAGCCATCGCTCACCTTCCAGTCGATGCCTGCCGGTATCGAGCTGAGCTTGGACGCGGCATCGCAGGCGGCTGGCTTCACGCTCACCAGCGCCAGCATCTCGCAGGACTCCACGACGGATCTATTTTACACGGAGTGGTACGGCGAGCTTCACAACGGCACCAAACAAACCCAGTGCCTGATCGCCGTCACCGGCGACTTTCAGAACGCCGCCGGTCAAACCGTGATCAAGCTCGACACCTACGCCAAAGGCGCGGCGTACAAACTCACGTCCTCCAAGGTCACCGCGCCGTGCATGGCCGCCGGCGAAAATGTGCCGCTGTGGACGAACAACATACCGAACATGGCGTTGCCGCTGAGCTCGATCAAAAAGCTCGTCGTGAAGGTCACGCCGCTCACGTCGCCGGCTGCGGTTTTGCACCCATCGACGCCGACGTTGCCACCGGTGATCAAGGCATACTCTGCGACGCACAAGTCTTGGCAGATCAGCGGGTCGGCCACCGCGACCGCGGACATCTACAACGCTAGCCTCGAATTCTGGGGAAAATCGGGCGCTTTCTACGTCGATAGCGCGAAGGTCTTTCACCTCGATAACCTGCTCAACGGCCAAGTCTGGGCTTTTGACACGGCGCCGCTCGGGCTGAAGACGGTGACGTTGACCAGCATGGTGACGTACTTCTCGTTCATCGACGGCTTGAAGGGCGCCGCGCCGCGTGTCGCGCTCGACGAAAAGGCGTCGGCCTTCATCGCGCTCCGCGACGAAGCGTTCGCGCTTCACGACGCCGCCCTCAAGCGTCGCGCTCAGTACCGCCAGAGTCTCGGGCAGTAGTCGAAACGACCGCCCGCTCGGCTTCCATCGTCCACGCCAGGCGATGTGGGCCGAGCTCGGCGGGGGCGGCGTGTGGTATGGACGGGCGATGACAGGCCGGCGCGGGCTTCGAGCTGAAGCTTTCGTTTCAGCGCTCAGCGTTGGCTGGCTGATGGCCTCGCCCAGCCACGCTCAGCTCTCGTCCGAGGAACCGGCGCGGGCGTTCGCGCTCGAGTACCAGGCGGCACCGGGTTGTCCGGACCGCGACGCGTTCACGGCCGCGATCCAGGACCGTACCGCTGGTGCCAGCTACGTTGCCAGCGGCCCCGCGGCGCTGCGCTTCCGCGTCGAGCTGCGGGATGACGGCCAAAATACCCTGTGGGTCGATTTGCCGGAGGGCTCCTCACGCCGCGACTTCAACGACTCCTCGTGCGCCGACGCCGCCAGCTCGATGGCCGTGATTGCTGCGATGGTCTTGGAAGCCGTTCCGGCCAAGCGCTTGTGGGCGACCGAGCAGCCGGCGGCGCCGCCGCTCGTCAGTACAGCTCCAAGTCCCGTGCCCGCACCCGCACCTGTCGTCGCCAGCGCACCTCCGCCTTCCCGTGCGCGTGCGGTCAGCGACGTCGCGGCGCGCCCGGCCGAACGCTGGGGCCTGGCTTTAGCCGCTGGGCCTGCGCTCGAAAGCGCTGTCGCGCCCACGCCACCACCAGCCCTGCTCGCCGGTTTGGAGATCAACTGGCCGCGCGGCGGGCCATGGTCGCCGAGCGCGCGGCTCGAAGCGCTCGTCAGCACCGCTGCAGTCCAGCAAACCTCCGACGGCGCTGCGACGTTTCAGTTGATCGCCGGAAGGTTGAGCGGCTGTCCTGTGCGGCTCCAGCTGCTGATTCGACTGCGCGTCCTGCCGTGCGCCACGCTTGACGCGGGCTCACTGCGGGCGAGCGGCGGCGGGGCCGCGGAGAATGTCCACACCCGTCACATGCCGTGGGTGGCGGGCGGCGCGCTCGTTCGGCTAGAAATCCCGGTTTGGCAGCGCCTATCGGTCGAGGCGTTTGTGGCAGCGCGTTTGCTGACCCGGCATGATAGCTTCATTTTTAACCCAGAACGCCTGGTTTACTCGGTGCCGCGCTGGTCCGCGGGCGTCGGTTTGGGCGTTTCGTTGCGCCTCGACTAGGCCGCGGATCGATTCGACTGCGGCGCGACATGGCTCACTACAGGATGCTCGGAATCATTCGCCGCGTGGCGCTGCTGGTGGCAGGCTCGGTCGCCGTGGTCGCATGCGGTAAGGTGACGCAAGAGTTGGGGGACGTCGCGAGGCAGGGCGATCGCAACACCGCGGGCTCGCCCGGAGCGGGCGGGACGACCGCGAGCGCTGGCGGCACGCCGCCCAGTGTTAGCGGCGACGCTGGCCGCGCAGCTGAGGCAGGCGCGAGCGTCGGCGGCTCGGGTGAAGCCGGTGGCCCGCCCGAGCCTGGCTGTATGGACTTGGGGGCGTTCGCGGACGCCAACGTTCGAAGCGCGCTCCAGCAGAGGTACCTGCAGGGAGGCCCCGGCAGCAATCAGAAATTCCCGGGCGACTATCGCGAGTTCTTTCAGTCCGTGCATACCTTGGGCCTGTCCCAAGTGGCTGATCTGTCCGGCCTCGAATGCTTGACGAATTTGTCTGCCCTCGCGATCGACCACAGCACGATCGCTGATTGGGCTCCGCTTGGCTCGGCCACCAAGCTCGAGTTGCTCACGCTACAGGTTTGCAACCTGACCGACGCGGCACCGTTCAGCTCGATGCCGCTGCTCAAAGATCTTTCGCTCCAGCAAACGCCGGTGAGTGATCTCTCGGGGTTAGCGCACGCGACGGCCTTGGCGCACATTCAGCTCGATACATGTCCGGTCTCTGACCTGTCGGCGCTTGCCGGCGCGACGGCGCTGAGCGACGTGATGATAGAGCACTGCCCGGTTGCTGACCTGTCGCCACTCGCCGCTTTGCCGGTGCTCGGCGGCATGGTTCTGTTGGACGTGGCCGTCACCCGCAATAGCCAGTTTTCCGGATTTCCGGCGCTGCAGTCGCTATTGTTGTTACAAACACCGCTCCAGCACCTGCCGGATTTCTCGGGCCTGCACGCGCTTCAAAGTCTCGACGTCAGTGATGACGGCTTGCTCGACCTTAGCGGCGTCGAGGGAACCAGCCTGCATTCGCTGATCGCCGGGAACAACTCGCTGAACGACGTGAGCGCCGTCGCGAGCTTGACCGCGCTCGAGGTGCTGCTGCTCGGCACGGACCCCGAGCTCGCGCCCGTCACCGCCGACCTGAAGCGGCTTGGTGCCCAGCCGCGCCTCGCCAAGCTCTACCTCAGCGGAATAGACGCTCACGATTTGGGCTTTCTGTCCGCGTTCCCGGCGCTCGACTCACTCAGCCTCACCAGTTGCCCGAACCCGGACCTCACCCACATAGTCAAGCACGCCGGGCTGACGAATCTCAGCATGAGCGAGGCCGGCCTGACCGACATTTCCGCGCTGTCCGCGCTGACCCAGCTGTCATCGGTCTACCTGCGGAGCAACCACATCACCGATCTCTCGCCATTGCTCGGTATGCAAGCGCCCGGCACCCTGGACGCCACCAACAACTTGCTCGATTGCACGCTGCAACAGCCGAACATCGCGCAGCTGCGCCAACAAGGCATTCTGGTCCAGACCGACTGCCCGCTTCCGTAGTCGGCGACGCGCGTGCCGTGTGCGCTAAGCGAGCTCGGAGGGATCAGTCACCACGCGGTTGCGCCCTGCGGCTTTGCCCCGGTAAAGCGCCTCGTCGGCTGCCTTGAGGCAGGCCTCGAGCGAGCCAAACGGAGCGAAGGTGGCCACGCCGAACGTCACGGTCAGCTCCGAGCCGAGACCGTCGATCGCACCGAGCCGTGACTGAGCCGCCGAGCGCAGCCGCTGTGCCACTTCTTCGGCGGCATTTAGGTGTGTTCCGGGCAACAAGATCAGAAATTCTTCGCCGCCCCAGCGTGCGACGGCGTCGCCAGCGCGCAGGCCTTCGCTGAACAGCAGCGCGACGCGCGCCAGCACGCGATCACCCATGTCGTGCCCGTGCCGATCGTTGATCTCCTTGAAATGATCGAGGTCGGCGATGATCAGCGAAAAATCGGTGCCGAGCCGACGGAAGCGCGCGGCCTCCTCTTGCAGGCGCTGGTTCATCTGGCGACGGTTGAACAGCCCCGTCAGGGGATCCGTCAGCGCCATCTCGCTCATCTTGCGCTCCACGTTGGCCGACGCCATTCGAAAGTAATAGCTCTGTAGGCCGAGCATGGAGAACGGGATCACCATGTTGGCGTACTTGAACGCTTCGAGCGATTTCGGCAGCGTGATGCTTACCGACGACGTCGCGCGCAGAACCGCGAACGCGACCAGCACGCACGCCGAAGCTAACGTTACCGTCACGGTGTGCGCCCGATCGTTGAACATCAAGAACGGGATCAGCGGGATCAGGTAATACTGAAAACCGCTGTTCCAACCTAACAGCGTGACGGCGAGCGCCGCGTGCGCCACGACCTCGATGCTCAAGATCCACATCGCTAGCGTGCTCTTCGCTTGGCGATTCAGCAGCCAAGCGACTATCCAAGTCGGCACGCTGACGACGTTGAAACCTGCCAGCAGCGGATAGCCAGCCAACCAAAATAACGGGATGAACCCGGCATGCGCTGCGATTCCGAGCCACGCCGATGACCGGATGATCACCGCGATGCGTGGCTCAGGAGCGGACTCGGCCATGCTCTTCAAGTTAGACTGCGGCGCTCGCAAAGATAGAGGTGGCGATCGTACCGTGGCATTAAGGAGCCGGGGCCGGCGCGATCGCGGCCGGCTGGGGGACGACGGGTGCCAATGTGGGCGATGGTGTCGGCGCGACCACAGGCGCGCTGATCGGAACGGCTGCGGCGCTGAAACCGCGGTGCCCAGTGATCGCGATACGCTGCAGGAATCCGCCAAAATCTCTCAGGCCGACGTCGAACTTGGCGGGCTGGTTCGAGTACCCCGCCACCAGATACACCGGGTAAGTGTTGTGGACCGCAGGCCCCCAGCAACGTCGCGAGCGCCGCCGCGCAGCCCATGGTTTTTGCTGGGTGGCCGGGCCATGCGGGTGCGCGCGACTCCAGTTGGTGGTTCTGAGCCTGCTGGGTCGTCATGGGGGGAAACGTCACGGTTAACAAAATATTGGAAGATGCCGGGCGGGTTAATAGAAATGCCCCGCGGTGCCGAGAATATGCCGCGGCCCACCGCTTCTGACTGGCTCTACGGAGTTCAGCTATTTACTGGAACGAAGACCTATTTCTCAAGCTGTGCGTGCGGAATGGCGGCGCGGGCCGTGGCTTCGTCCTGAGCAACGCCAAGCGGTCACTCTTCGCGGACTTAACCGACGCTGAGATCACCCGCCTTGAAAGCGGCGATCCGCGAAGCGTTCGCCAACGTCACCGCGCAGGTGCATTACCTGACGAGCGTCGACGTTCGAGGCCTCGCTGGTGGGGCGCAGCGTGCCGGACGCGCGCGGGTGCAGGGGGCGGCCAGACTATCGGGCCTTCGGGGGGCGACGGGACCTCCGAAGGCAGGTTGGTCCCCCCAAGGATTTTGCAGGGCAAACCGAATCCGCCGTGGCAGGCGCCCTGGCGGCGGTTGGCTCCGCTCAATGTTGTGCTAGTAGGCGCCTCGCGCTTGGCCAAAAAGCCGGGTGTTTCGTGACGCTGCTTCCCTTCCCGGGCCGGTTTCGGTAGGGGGCGGCTCCCCCAAAACCTCGAGAAGACACCGTGGCAACCCGTATTCCCCTCGACCGCATCCGTAACATCGGTATCTCCGCCCACATCGACTCGGGCAAGACGACGCTCACTGAGCGCATCTTGTTCTACACGGGGCGCATCCACGCCATTCACGAGGTGCGCGGCAAAGACGGCGTCGGCGCCAAGATGGACTCGATGGATCTCGAGCGCGAGAAGGGCATCACGATCCAGTCCGCCGCGACGTACTGCGTGTGGAAGGGTTCGAAGGCGAACCTCGAAGAGTACAACATCAACATCATCGACACCCCCGGGCACGTCGACTTCACGATCGAAGTCGAACGCGCTCTCCGCGTGCTCGACGGCGCGATCTTGGTGCTCGACTCCGGTAAGGGCGTGCAGTCGCAATCGATCACCGTCGATCGGCAGATGAAGCGCTACCACGTACCGCGTATCGCCTACGTGAACAAGATGGACAACCCGGGCGCCAACTACGAGCGCGTCGCCCAGATGCTCAAAGAGAAGCTGGGCCATCACCCGGTTTGCTTGCAGGTGCCGATTGGCGCCGAAGACAAGTTCATCGGCATCATCGATGCCATCACCGGCAAGGCCTACTACTTCGACGGCGACGACGGCGAGAAGATCCGCGAAGAAGCGCCGCCCGCCGAGTACGTCGAGGCTGTCAAAACGGCTCGCGCGTTGATGGTCGAGAAGGTCGCCGACGTCGACGACACGCTGGCCGAAAAGTTCCTAGCGGAAGAGCCGGTCACGGACGACGAGCTGCGCGCCGCCATCCGGCGCGCCACTTTGGCGTTGAAGATGACGCCGGTGATGTGCGGCTCGGCCGTCAAGAACAAGGGCGTCCAGCTCTTGCTCGACGGTGTGCTCGACTTCTTGCCCAACCCGACCGAGGTCAAGAACGAAGGCCACGATCAGGACAAGGGCGAAGAGAAGATCGTCGTCGATTCCGACTCGAGCAAGCCCTTCATCGGTCTGGCGTTCAAGCTGCAGCAGGACAAGTACGGACAGCTCACGTACTTCCGTATCTACCAGGGTACGATCACCGCGGGCGACACCATCTTCAACATCTCGAACGAGCGTCGCAAGGTCCGCGTGCCGCGTATGTTCCGCATGCACTCGGACGACCGCGAAGAGATCCAGACGGCGGAGGCCGGTGACATCGTCGCGTTCTACGGCGTGGAAGCCAGCTCCGGCGAGACCTTCACCGATGGCAAGATGAACGTCACGCTGACGTCGATGCACGTGCCGGCGGCGGTGATTTCCTTGGCGGTAGCGCCGAAGGACCGCAACGCTGAGACGAGTTTCTCCAAGGCGCTGAACCGCTTCACCAAGGAAGACCCCACCTTCCGCGTGCATCAGGATGAAGAGTCGCAGCAGACAATCATCAGCGGCATGGGCGAGCTCCACCTCGATATTTACATGGAGCGCATGCGCCGTGAGTACAACTGCGATGTGATCGCGGGCAAGCCGCAGGTGGCTTACCGCGAGACGATCACGCAAAAGAGCGAGATCGCCTACACGCACAAGAAGCAGACCGGCGGCTCCGGGCAATACGCCAAGATCGGCGGCTACATGGAGCCACTGCCGACCGACGCGGTTGAGGCTTACGAGTTCGTCGACGAGGTCTCGGGCGGCTCGATTCCGCGCGAGTTCATCGCGGCTTGCGATAAGGGTTTCAAGGAAGGCGTCAAGAAGGGCTCGCTGATCGGCTTCCCGGTCGTGGGCGTCCGTTGTGTCGTCAACGACGGCGCCTCGCACGCGGTCGACTCGTCCGAAATGGCGTTCAAGACCGCTGCGTGGATGGGCTTCCGCGAAGCGTACAGCGGCGCGAAGCCGACGATTCTCGAGCCGATCATGAAGGTCGAAGTGGAAGCGCCGATCGAGTTCCAAGGCTCGGTCGTCGGCCAAGTCAACCAGCGCCGCGGCGTTATCCTCGAGACCAAGAGCGACGAGAACGTCACCGTCACCGCCGAGGTTCCGCTGAACAGCATGTTCGGCTACTCCACGGATCTACGCTCCGCCACGCAAGGCAAAGGTCAGTACACGATGGAGTTCGCGAAGTACGCGCCGGTTCCCAAGCAGGAACAGGAAGAAATGATCAAGAAGTATCGGGAGCAGCTGGCCAAAGAAGCCGCCGCCCGGAAGTAACTTCGAGATCGCAGAAAAACAAAACGCCTCGCAGCGGCAACGCTCCGAGGCGTTTTCGTATTTGGGCTGCCCACCCCCCGTCCGTGCTCGCCTGCGGCTGCGCGCGGGCGGCCCCTCCCAAACGCGAGCTGCGCTCGCGTGGGAGGGGAGCGGAGACCGGGACAGGGGACCGGCAACCGGGACCGGCAACCGGCAACCGGGACCGGACCCGGATACCGGACCCGGATACCGGACCCGGTCCCGGTCCCCTCCTCGTGCTCCGGCGGTGCTTGGTGTGTGGTGCTTGACATGTTGTCTCCTCGCGTCCGGCGTGGGGCCAGGCGCAGCAAACAATGCGGCCGCTGCCAAGATCCCGTTTCCCCTGACCAGCAGCTTCCGCACTGCCGCAGTAAGCGTCGTGCCGTCGTGTTCCATGCCCGCCCAACAGCTCAAGTCTGCGGCGCGCGCGTTGCCTTCGGCGCAGCAGCGCTGCCGGCCGACACCGCCGTTTCCCCACCCCCCGACTGCACTACGCGCGAGCTGTCCCCGTTACGGCGTTGCGACGCGCACGGCGAACGTCGCTACGGGGTGCAGGTGAATGTCTGGTTGTTGCAGCTGAGCCCCGTGTCTTTCCACGTGTTGGCGCAGTCGCCGTCCGTGGTGCATTCGCGTGTGCAATATTTCGTGCTGTCGGTGGTGTTGAGGCGCGCGCACGTCCCGGTGCAGGCGCAATCGGCGCCAGAAGAGCATGTCTTGTAGGCTTTCTCGGGGCACACACCCGAGCTACCGCTTCCGCCCGACCCCCGGGATCCGCCCGAGCCCACCGACCCACTGTCCACGTTGCAACTAGCGACCTGGGTCCTGTCGGTGCAGACGACCGGCAGTGTCGATCCGCACGAGGGGACCTCGGTCTGTCCGGCGCATGACGTACCCTTCGAGCAACGGCACAGGTTGAAGCTGACACAGCAGACCTCACCTGCGGCAGGCTGGCACGAGTCGACTGCAGT
This sequence comes from Polyangiales bacterium, assembly GCA_038230915.1. Taxonomy (GTDB): domain Bacteria; phylum Myxococcota_A; class Polyangia; order Polyangiales; family Polyangiaceae; genus PMG-095. The sequence continues at coordinate 12,285 of JBBRMI010000157.1, forward strand.
TAGGTCCGAGACGAGGGAGCCGGATAGACAATCGCAGCGGCCATTCGCGGCGCGCCCGCAATTTACCTGCTCCGGCTCCGAGCAGGTGCACGAGCTGGACGTATTGGGCCAGCCTCGCGAGGCGCAACAGACCGCGTCGGGAAAGCTCGACGGAGAACAATCCTTCGCGGTGGATTGAGGCGGGGGCGACTTGGTTGTTCCGTAACAGTCACAACTGTTCGAGAGCCCGTTGCAATAGTAAGTGATCGAAGGCGTGGAGTCTCCGGAACTGGAGCCACCACCACCGCATGCAGCGAGGAGGCCAACTCCCAAGGCCCAAGCACCAGCGGCGTTCAGATACGGGCTCGGGCCGCGCTCCCGAGCGCGACGAAGGGTGGGCGTTCCAATCATAGTCTGGGAAGTCGCATGGCCCCAAAGCGACGTCAAACTGCGACCACTACAGCGTGCGCGGCGCTAACGAAAAGCGCGGTGTTGCATTGAGTGGGTGCCGGCGAGGGCGAGCAGTGTTTCCAATTCGGGTTCAGCTGCCGTCAGCACCTTCGGTCGCAAGTCGCGATTGCCCGGCCAGTAAGGCGGGCCGGGCTAGGGACAGCTGCTGGTCAACACGACGCCACGCGACTTGAGCGTGACGAGCGTGGCGGCTTGCGTGGCGCAGTCGAACGAGTCACCCGTAAGATCGATGGTGTCGCCGCTGTCGAGGCCCGGGTTGGTTAGCAGCGGCGCCAGGTTGGTAACGGGATTGGCCTGGATTTGCAGGCTCTTGAGCCCCGTGAGGCCGGACAACACCGACACGTCGCTGAGGCCGCAGTACTGGAGCTCCAGCGTCTCGAGCGCGGTCAGGCCGCTCAGCGCGGAGAAGTTGGTCAGCGTGCTGCCGCCGCCGCTGACGTGCAGCTCTTTGAGCGCGGGCTTGCCGGCTACGGGCGCGAGCGAGGTGAACGGGTTCTGGCGCACGTCGAGGTATTCGAGCTTCGACAGGTTGGTGAGAAAACTTAAGTTCGCAAACTTATTGGCTATGAGGCTGAGCCGGACCAGGTTCGTCAACGTGCCTATCGACGTGCCCGCCGACCAATCCAAGACGGACAGGTCGAGATCGGCCAAATTGTCGAGACCGTCGAGAATGGTCGGACTTTTGCAGCCGCTGGCTCCCAGGCGCAGCGTGGTCAGGCTGGTGAGCGACGAAATTGCCGAGCAGTCGCTCACGCTCGCGTCGTTCGTGAGGTCCAGGCTGAGCAGCTGCGGTAAAGCGCTGAGCCAACTGACGTTGGTAAGAGCCGTCCCGCCCAGTGACAAGTAACGAACGGCGGGCAAGGTCGCCAGCACGCTCGCGTCCGTCAGCGGGTTCAGGGTGAAGTCGACGAGCCGCAGCTTGGGCAATAGCGCGATCGGCGAAAGGTCCGCGACCTTGGCGCCGAACAGATCGAGCGTCGAAAGTTCGGTCAAATCGGCGAGCACGCCCACGTCGTCGATCAGGGTGTGGTGGGCGAACAGGGTCTTTAGCGCCGCGGCATTCTTTAGTGGGCTCAGATCCGAGATCGCGTCGTCGTCGAGGTAGAGGGTTTGTAGCTGCGTGAGCCCAGCCAGCGCGGCAATGTCCTTGATCTGCAGGCTGCCCGCCTGAAGGTAGGTAAGCGACGTCAACCCCGACAGCGGTGCCAGATCAGTGATCGGGTTGGAGCTAATGTCGAGCTCGGTCAAGCCGGTGAGGCATTCGATGCCGACGAGCGAATCGATCTTCGCCGAACGCATCGTCAGCTTGCTCAAACCGATCAAGTCCGCCTGCAAGAGGTCGCCGGTGGGGCGGTTGGCGGCCGTGCGCACCTGAGCCATGACCGCGGCGCTTTGAAAAGTGAGCGGTCCGTCGCAGGCTCCGGGCACCACGCCTGCGCCTCCCTGGCCAGCTGTGGGAACTTCAGGCACTCCGCCGGCGCCAGCGCCCGACGGCTCGAGTGTGGGTGCATCTGCGCCAACGTTTGGCTCACTGGGCTGCCCTGCCGCGCCGCCGAGGTCGGGTGAGCCCGCCACAATGCCGAGTTCGCCGCCGAGCGCGCGCCCCGCTTCGCCGCCGGCGCCACCAGCTTCGTCGCGGATTCGGTGCTTGTTGTCCGAAGAGCCGCAAGCCACGGCCACCACCACCAGGGCACTCCCCAGGAAGCACACTCGAGCAAGCGATCTTCGCGCCATTGACTAGCCCTATCACGACCCCGGCACGCGTCGCGAGCTTCACACCCTTGGGCAGCATGGTCAAAAGGTCGAGAGGGCTTCGCGTCTTCTTGGACTCGCGATAGCTTGGCGAAATGGCGAACCTTGGCTGGTGCGAACGCAACGCGGCTGCGGCGCTCTTGGTAGCGATGAGCGGCGTGTTCGCCGCGACGGGGTGCGGCTCGGACGACACGAAGCGAAGAGAGCGCGACCACGCTGGTGGCGCCGGCGGCGCTGGCGCTGGGGGTGAGCCCGCCACCGTTCCGGCTGCGGCGAGTGACAATGGCGGCAATGCGGGCAGCGCCGGTGAGCCTGCCAGCGCGGGCGGCGCCGCGGGTGCGCCCCGCGAGAGCGCCGGTGGAGGAGCTAGTGCCGCCAACGGTGGGCAGGCGGGCGCCGGGCCCGCGGACGCCTGCGAAGGGCCGCTTGTGTTCGCGGATGCCAACCTCGAAGCGGCGATTCGCAGCGCAGCAACCCTGGGTAGCGGCCCCTTCAGCGCGGCCGACTTGGCCGGCGTCACGACGTTGACGTTGGTCGGGCACGACATCGCGTCGCTGCAGGGCCTGGCGTGCTTGACGCAACTGACGACGCTCGATCTTTCGAAGAACCAACTGCTTGACCTGACTCCGCTTGCGGCGCTCACCGACCTCACCACGCTCGACCTCGACTCCAATTTGTTAACGAGCCTCGCGCCACTCGCCGGCCTGCCCAAGCTACAAATCTTCAGCGCCAGCCACAACCAGCTCACCGACATCTCAGCATTGGCCAGCTTGACGCAGCTGCGACAGTTGACCCTCGCCTGGAACAGCATCGACGACGTCACGGCGCTCAGCAACCTGACTCAGCTCCAAGGGCTGAACCTGTTCCGAAACAAAGTGCCCAGCGCGGCGCCCTTGGCCGGTCTCACATCGCTCGAAGCTCTGACCGTGAGCAGCAATCCGCTTTCGGATCCGCAGCTGCTTTCCGGCTTGGACAACTTGGTATCGCTCGACGCGAGCGAGGCCGGCGTGACGAGCCTGTCGTGGCTGACCGGCATGACCAAGCTCAATAGCTTGTACTTGTGGGACACCACCGCGATCACGGACCTCTCGGCGCTGGCCAACTGCCCTCTGCTCGAGCAGCTGGATCTTGGCTATGCGTCCGTATCGGACATTACGCCGCTGACGGCTCTGACCAAGATGCGCCGACTCAATCTATCGAAAACCCAGATCACGAGTCTTACGGCACTGTCCGGCATGACCGCGCTCACCGAACTCAATCTCGATAACACCAACGTCACCAGCCTGGCCACGCTCGCGAACACCAAGGCGCTGATGCATCTGGACATCGGCGGTACGCCCGTCACCAGCTTGGTGCCGTTGACGGGCTTGAGCCTGTGGACGCTGTACGCCGGCGATACTGGCATCACGGATCTAACGCCGCTGCAAAACATGCACACCTTGAGCACGCTCAACGTGGACAACGACCCGCTCACCAACATCACGCCCGTGGGCACGTTGGATTTCATGAACTTCCTCTCGCTGGCGGGCACTGCCACCAGCAACCTCGCGCCGCTTGCGGTGCTGACTCGCCTGCGCACCCTCGATCTCGACAACAACAACATCACCAACCTCACGCCGCTGGCCAACAACACCGATTTTGGCCAAGGCTGCTCGGTCATCGTCACCAACAACCTGCTCGATTGCGCTGGGCAAGCCGCCAACCTCAAGAAGTTGACCGATCGCGGCGTCAGCGTAGCGAGCGATTGCCCGTAGCGGGCAGGTCGCCGTGCTGGCGCCGTCGGTCGTATAGAGCCGCCGCGTGCGCGCGTGGCGGCTCTCCAACACGATGGAGTCGAGCTTCTGCGTGGAGGCTCCAGGATGCCCTGGCGCGGTTTCCGAAGCCCGAGACTTTCGACCGAGGCTCGCAGTTCACGGCGGAGGTCTTTACCCGCGCGCTGCGCAAGGCCGGCATCACCATCGTATTTGGGGTGGGGAGAGCTGAGGCCGCTCAGTGGCGCCGTGCTTGGACGATGAGCTGCAGCGCGACTGCCAGTTTGCGAAGGACGAGCTGCGCTGGGAGGCGCAGGACCGTGAGTCCGAGGGCCTGAAGCGCGCGGTCCCGGCGCTGGTCAGCATCGCGCTGGCGCGTGTGATGCGCGCCGTCCACTTCCACGACGAGCCGCGCCGCCGGAGCGAAGAAGTCGGTGATGAAGCCGCAGATGACGACTTGGCGCCGAAACCGCACGCCGAGCTGCGACGACCGGAGCGCTTGCCAAAGCACCCGCTCTGGCTCCGATGGCGCCGAGCGCATGCGGTGCGCGTGCGCTTCGAGCTGGAGCTGCTGGTGCTTGCGGTGTGGTGCTGACATGTTGGCTCCTCGCGTCCGGCGTGGGGCCAGGCGCAGCACCCTCAGCGCAGGATCTGTGACGCGCGCCCGACCTAAGGAGTCGCGCATCGCCGCGCGCGGCACAGAGCGTGCGCGCTCGCGGAGCCTGGCCCCACGCCGGACGCGAGGAGTAAAGCCGTTGCCCCCCAAACCTGCGGCAGCGGCCAATCTCTGCGGGACCCTCACGTCCGGGCGAATGCCCGGCGTGTGAGGGCCCCCGCCCGCGCGCAGCGCAGCGAGCACGGACGGGCCGTGCAGCGTCGCAAGCAAGCGGGGGAGCAGGCATCGCTGCGCTCGCGCCCTAGACCCCGGCTGCGCGCGCTGCCGGTGGGGCGGGGCGTTCGCTTGGAGAGCGCGAAGGAGCGTTTCATGGCGTTTGAAATCGAAGAGACGGCTTACGGGTTGATTGCGGCAATTCGGCCACTGATGCGCGGCATTAAGAGTCGGGACCGGTCGCTTGCGGAGCAGCTCTCGCGCGCGGCAAGCAGCGTGGCTTTGAACATTGCGGAGTCCAACTACTCCGACCCTGGCAACAAGCGTGCGCGGTTGTTCACGGCGGCGGGGAGCGCGAATGAGACGCGGGCGGCGCTGCGCGTGGCGGTGGAGTGGGGGTATTGCGCGGCGGGTGAGGCGGTCGTGGCGCGGGCGCTGCTTGAGCGCATCCTTGCCATGCTTTGGAAACTCACGCGGGGGTAGATCGAACGCTAGATCTCTTTGGCATGGTCGCGCTTGGCGCCGCGCTTTCGGGGCCGGTGCGAGCAGTCGGCGAGGCTTCTACGCCCGGAGCAAGCCGAAGCCAGCCTACGCAAAATCCCTGCTCACGCACGGCCAGCGTGCGACGCTCAGAAGCCGATTCCGAAGCTGAAGATCAGGGCTTTCAGTGACGGATCGGTGAGCACGATGTCGTAGCGCGCGTCGACGGCGAATGAGAGTCTTGACGTGAACAACATGAACGTCGCCCCTGGCGCGATCGCTGCTTTCGTCATGCTCGACGACCCTGTGCACGAGTCCGCGGGGCAGCCTTCGGTTTTCGCGTTGAACCCCGCGACGCCAAATCCGATCTTGGATCGGATGACGAAATTTTGGCCAAGGCCAATGTCGTAGCCGCCCTCGGCGCTAAGCTGCCAAATGTTCGCGGTCACTTTGAGCAACGGCGAGGCATAGCTACTGCCGAAGAAGTATTCGAAGCTGCCGCCCAGATAGATGGCGTTCGGAAGGGTGTAGCCGACGTCGAGGCCCAAGCCACTGCTCCAGGGATTGGGTTCGCCATCGCTCAACAGGACGCCGTAGCGAAACCCCGCGCCCAGCTGTAACGAATTGGCGGTGTGCGGTCCGCTCGGCTCCCTCGGCGCCTCCGGTTCTGCTGTTGCAGGCTCGGGCGTCGCGGTTTGCGCCGGCTCGGCTTCCGCTTTCGGCGCCGGCTCGGCCGCAGGCTCGCCCTGGGCCCACGCTGAACCGCCGACGAGCAGCGTCGCGGCGCAGGCGAGACAAGACACCGCCCGCCGGCGCCGGCGCAACGCGCGCTTTTCACGACCTTCGACGCCCCACTCGGTTGTTGAACCCATCGCTGCTCTCGTTCCTTTTCCGCCATGCAAGGCCAAAACGCCCGACCCTTCGCGCGGGCAACCTATACCAAGCGCGCCGGGGGGAAATCGAAAATTCACTGCTGCACGACTCCCGTCCGACGGGTCCCCCACGTCCGGGCGAATGCCCGGCGTTTGGGGGAGTGCGCCTGGCAGGCGCAACAGAAAGGAAGGAGAAGACCGACCCGGGGCCCGAATGCAGGGAACCCGACACCGAAGAGACAAGAGCTTTGACCTGGAGCACCAGGCCCTTGGATGTGGAGAAGG
>JBBRMI010000158.1:0-18664 GCA_038230915.1 Polyangiales bacterium
CGAACCTGCTGCCGTCACCGAAACCGCTGCCGACTGCGAATTTGTGCTGACCCGAAACCGCTGCCCCGACCGACCCCGATCCCGCTGCCGATCAGCCGATCCCGCTCCCCAACCCGGCCCGATCACCAATCAAGGCTGCGGGCTCGGGTCGTTCCGGGGCAGGCTGAAATGTGATGAAAGCCAAGGTTTCACCAGGGTGCGCTGGCCAGTACCCCGCCGGGCTGCAGCATCGGGTCCGCCGCACGCGCGTCGAACTCCTCGGAAACCGCGCCCCAGCCGGGTTGGTACGCCCACAACAGCGCGCCAGAAAAGCCCCAGGCTTTCCATTGCGCGATGCGCTGCCGGGCCCGGTCGGCGCGCTTTACCAGGGCAACGTTGTCGGACCCGTCGAGTTGGAACGCCCCCTCGCCGACGACCGCCGGCTTGTCGATTTCACCGAGCGCGCGCAAGAGTGTCGCGTCGAGCGGCTCGAGCGTGTCATTGAACGAGTAGTCGTCGACATCGACGAAGTCGACCGTGGGCAGCTGTTGCAGCGCGCGGTAGGTGGCGCCGGAGCTGTCGTTCGTCCGGTCCCAATCGAGGCCGAGCGACAAGAGCTGGCTCGGTGCGACACCGTGCAGCAGCTGGCCCATTTCGTTCACGAAGCTGGCGAGCGTGCTGGGGTCGCCATCACCGAAACCTTGCAGCAGCGCGTAGCCGAGCACGGTCGGCTCGGCGCGGTAGCGGCGCGCGACCGACTCCGCGAAGTCGCGGTACGACAGCGCGTAGTTGCCGTCGGGGTTTTGGTAGCCGCCCGCGTACCAGGCGTTTCCGCGATGCCCACCTTGGGAACAGTTGCCGTCGCCGTGCTCGAGCACGAATTGCAGCCGCACGCCGGCGCGCCGCGCGTCGCGCACTGACCGGTCGAACAGCGTGAAATCGTCGCCGCTCGGGCCCGCGCTGCCTTGGAAGGCGAAGAAACGCGCGACCTTCGCGCGCGCCGGTACCAAGCCGTCATACGCTTGCTGCGTCCACGCTTCGCGATTCTGGGGCTTGGTACTGGTGCATTGGTCGAGCTGCTGCAGCGCCCAGCTGGCGACGCCGGCGAACCGAAACGGATCCCCATTCAGGAAAAAGCTGCGTTCGACGCGGCGCACGAACGGATCACCGCCACGGCACATGCCCGGTTGGCAGCCCGGCTCCGTGCTTTGGCAACCCACGGCGTTGGGCTGAAACGAGCAGCCGAGCGCCGCGTTGGCTCGGCACTCGGTTTGACCGAAGAAGCCGAGACACGGGTCGTCCTTCTCGACCCTCACCAACAGATCGAGCTCCTGTCGGCCGCAGCCCGCGCTGAGCAGCGCGAGCGCCACGACCGCCGTCCTCGGCATCACAGCTCCACCTCCAAACCGGTCGCGCACTCTAGCCAGGGCCGACCCCACTCCTTCACGTCCTGACCGTCGGCGCGCAGCGCAAGCTTGCTGAAGACGAAGCCCAGCGAGGGCTTGAGCGACCACCAAAGCTGCTTGTGGAGGCGGATTTTCGAGTCGATGCCCAAGGTTCCGGCCGGCGCCCAGCCGAAGTGCGATTGCCCACGTTGCGTCGCGTTCGCCGCAAAGCCGGACGCCGATAGGCCGAGCAAGGTGAGCTGCGCCTCGATGCCGAGTGCGACGTGACTGGTGTCGGTCCGCGGCAGCAGCAACAGCTTCGGCCCCGCTCCGAGCCAGCGCGCCGTGGCTTCGATGCGGCCCACTTCGAAAACGCGCCCGCCCGCCGTCAGTTGGCTACCCAGCGTCGCGCCGAGCTCGAGCCGTTCGAACAGGCGAACGCCGATCGTCGCCTGCAGCAACGGCGTCGCCGACAGGCCTGGAGCCACCAATACGCCGCTTTCGGCGCCCAGGCGCAGGCGCCGTTCGGGGCCTCGGATCGTCTCCGGCGCGAGCGCCACCCGCGTGACCACGGGCGTCGCCGGTAAATCGCCGCGGGTCGGGTGCGGCGCTTCAATTTCCATCAGGCTGGCGCGCAGCAGCTCCGAGGCGCGTAGCGCGACCAGCTCGCGCGTCGTCGGATCCGTCAGCGATCGCCCGAGCAGCTCACGGCGCAACGTCTTGCCCGTCACGCGATCGAGCACGGTGATTTCGACGCTACCTTCGGCGGTGGGACCGATACCGATCGCGGCGAACGCGCCCGCACGCCGCGCCTCGGCCGCCAGCTCCGAGGGCCGTGGCACGTGCATCCGCGACTGCACCGAAAAGCCGAGCGCTTCAAGCTCGGCGGCTACGCGCGTTGCCAGCGCGACCGCGCGCTCGTCGACGACGAGCAAGATCGTGCCGGATGCCGACGCTGCCGCCCGCGCCGGCCAGGCGATGAGCACGATCAGGAGCGCCACGAGCCAAACCAGCCGAGCGTCACCGCTCATCGGCGGGCGAGCACGCTGCGAGCCAGTGCTGCGTGTGGGCCGGTCGGATACCGCTTCAGGTAAGCTTCGGCTGCGTCGCTCGCTCGAACTGCGTCGCCCGTTTGGCGCAGTAGCTCGATCAGTCGGCCGGCTGCTTCGCGCGCCAGCGGGCCGCTCGGTTGCTCGGTGAGGTAACGCTTGAACCAACCGATAGCATCGCTTGCATGCCCGGCGTCGGACGCCAAGCGCCCTAGCGAAAAGGCCGAGATGCCAGCCTCCGCGCCGTTCGGGAAGCGCCGGCGCGCTGCCAGGTACGCGTAGCCCGCGCGATCCGCGCGTCCGGCCAAGCGCGCCGTGGAGCCGAGCGTCAGCAGATCGCGCGCGCCGAAGCTCTCGCACGATGCTGCAAAACCTTGCTGCTCGACCGCTGCCAGCGCGTCCTTGTAGTGACCAGCCGTCGACAGCTCGCGAAAATCGGGTTTGTGCCCGGCGAGTTTGCGCGGGCGGATCAACTCGTCCTCGTCGCGCGCACTGTCAGTCGCGGCGACGTTGTCCGGGCTCGGCTCGGCGGACCGCGCCGTAGCGAGGGCATCATTGGTCAGCGCGCTTTGCAAGCCGACCGCCGCGCCAGCCGAGAGCTCCAGCACCGAGCCGGCAGTCAGCTCGTGCTTCGGGCGGCCGTCGCCCGTCACTTCGACTTTGCCTTCACTGACGCTCACCGCAAGCTTTTCGGTTTGCGGATCCCAACGCACGCGAAAACGCGTGCCAGTAACGTGCACGACGAACGGCCCGGCGGCGACCTGCCAGCGCGCAGCGTCGCGGTGCACCACATGTGCATCGATGTGGCCGCGCTCGAGCGTGAGGTGCGCGCCTTCGGGAGAGACTTGCATCACGCGCGTGGTGGTGTGCGGTCCAGCGACGACGCTCGAGCCGTCGGAGAAGCGCAGACTCTGCTCGGCGTCGCGCGCCGTCACCCACTCGTCGACGTGACCGGCTCGCTCTTCGACCCAAAACCGCAGCGGCTCTTGCTGCGCGGCGGGCGCCACCCACAAAAACAGCGCCGCGGCGCACGCCACTAGCGCGGCTCCCGCCACCCCGTACTGCCAACGCAGCTGGCGTGGCGCCGCGGACCCGACGCGCGCCAGTAGCTGGCGCCGCGTGCGCGCATCACTCGATCGATCGACGTCCTCGTGCCGCTCTAGGTCCTCGCGCAAGCGCGCACCCAGGGCTCGGAAGCTGTGGCTCTTCATGTCTCTCCCTCGGCGGCCCAGCCGCTCAGCGCGTCGTCTTTTTGAGCTTCGGCGTGGAAGTGGCGCTCGGCGCGGGCCACCCTGCGCTTCAACGTAGAGAGCGACATCTCGCAGACCTCGGCCATCTCCGAAAGATCCATCCCCGACACGTAGCGCAGCGAAAAGACCAAGCGATCTTCGGTTTCCATGTCGCGCATGATGCGGAACGTGGCCTGCACGGCGTCAGAGGCGTTCTCTTCGAGCATGGCCGCCGGCTGGGCTTCGACCTCGTCGCCCTCGGGCCACAGCTTGAGCCACCAACGCCGCGAGCTGCCGCGCAAATGCTTGCGCGCGGTGCGCACGGTGACCTGAAACAGCCAGCTGCGCAGCGCGCCCGCTTCGCGCAACGAGCGCACCGAAGTGAGCACGTTGATGAACACGTCCTGCACCAGATCCGCCAAATCCAAACGCGGACCGAGCGTGTGCAACAGGATGCGCCGCACGTCGCCGACGTAGCGGTCGTAAAGCGCGGCCATCGCCAGCGCGTTCCCGGCCCGCACGCCGGCCAGCAGCGCGCCGTCGTCGCCCAGGAACGTGACGCCCCGCACGTCCTCGAGCCGACGGCTCTCGGCGGGCTCGGAGGCGGGGCGGGGAGCCATAGGCAGATAAGTTCCCAGACCCACCCCGTGCGGTCCACCGCCGCAACTTTCGGAGTTGAAAAGGCGCTTTTCGGCCCCAGATTTTCTTACAGGAAGATCAGAAGGTCAGAAGGCGAGATTTTTGGGGGTTTGACTCGAGCGTTTCTCGACGAATCCGTGCACGCTTTCGATCGTCGCCGCGCGGCTCGCAGCCCAAAATCTTCTGTTCTTCTGATCTTCCTGTGAAAAAATCTGGGGCGCGCATAGCCTTTGCGGGTGGATTTGGAGGCGCTCAAAGCCCGGCTCTCCGAGACGTCCGCGCTGCGGCCGGTAGGGCGGGTCGTGGGGGTTACCGGACTCTTGCTGCGCGTGCTGTTGCCTGGTGCGCGGATTTCCGACGTGCTGTTGATCCGTCGGCGCGGCGATCCGCTCTTGGCGGAGGTGGTTGGCTTTGCGCAGGGCGAAGCGTTGGCGGTGCCGCTCGGTGAGCCGACGGGCGTCGGCCCCGACGACGTCGTCGAGGCAACTGGACAGGGGCTGCAAGTCAGCGCTGGCGCGGGTTTGCTCGGGCGCGTGCTCGACGGTTTGGGGCGACCGATCGACGGTCGTCCTGCGCCAACCGGGCTGACGACGGTGCCGGTCGATCGCGCGCCCCCCGCGGCGCTCTCGCGACGGCCGGTCAGTGCGCCGCTCGAAACTGGAGTGCGCGCGATCGACGGCTTGATCACGCTCGGCGTGGGGCAGCGCGTCGGGTTGTTCGCCGGCTCCGGGGTGGGCAAGAGCACGTTGCTCGGCGCGATCGCGCGCGGCGCTAGCGCGGACGTGGTCGTGGTCGCGTTGGTTGGCGAGCGCGGGCGCGAAGTGGGCGAATTTTTGGAGCAGTCGTTGGGCGAAGCCGGCCGACGTCGTTCGGTGGTGGTGGTGGCGACCAGCGATGCGCCGCCGGTCGAGCGGCTGCGCGCTGCGCAGGTTGCTACGGCCGTGGCCGAGCACTTTCGCGATCTGGGTAAGAGCGTGCTGTTGCTCGTCGACTCAATCACGCGCTTCGCCCGAGCGCAGCGCGAAATCGGCCTGGCCGCTGGTGAGCCGCCGGCGCGTCGCGGCTATCCGCCAAGCGTATTCACGCAGCTGCCGCGCCTGCTCGAGCGCAGCGGTCAGAGCGACAAAGGCGCGATCACTGCGATTTACACGGTGCTGGTCGAAGGCTCCGACATGGACGAACCGATCGCCGACGAAGTGCGCGGCATCCTCGATGGCCACATCGTGCTCGATCGGCGGCTGGCCGCGCGCGGTCACTACCCGGCGATCGACGTGCTCTCGTCACTCTCGCGCGTGATGCCGAACGTCACCGCCAAACCGCAGCAAGCCGCCGCGCAGCGCGCTCGCGCCTTGTTGGCCGCGTTCGAAGAGAAGCGCGATCTGATCGCGCTCGGCGCCTACAGCAAAGGCAGCGACGCGCGCCTCGACCAAGCCATCGCCGCCGCCCCCGACCTCGAACGCTTCCTGCGCCAAGACCCGAGCGCCATCGATCCTTCCGCGGAGACGTTGCAATCGCTCAAAACCATCGCCGACCGCTATCCGGAACGTCGCTAAGCGGCCCCAGATTTTCTCACAAGAAGATCAGAAGGATAGAAGTTTTTGTTGCTTGAAGCGCGCGACGCCCCACCGCGACTTTCTGTGAAAAAATCTGGGGCCGTTCCAACGTCACAGCTCGAAGCCGAGCACGCTGCGCGCCCAGACGGGCCCGTAGTCGCTACCTATTTCGGGCTTCTTCATGCTGTTCAGGTGGGCGTACACGCCGAGCGACCACCACAATTTGCCGAAATTTAGGTGCACGGCGGGGCCCAAGAAGTGCTGCACGCGATTGTTGTCGCGCTCCACGCCCGCTTCGCCGCTCGGCGAGAGCTGTCCGCGGGCCCAATATTCGACGCCAAGGTCGGCGCGGCCGCTGAGCTCGTAGGCAGCCCCGAGCGTCGGGTTGATGACGAATGCGCCGGCGCGACCATGTTCTTTCGTGTCGAGCGGACGCGAGATCTGCTCCTCGACCCATAGGTTTGTCATCAGCCGCAGGCTGCCGAAGTCACGCTCCAGATTGAGCTTGCCTTCGAAGGCGAGCTCGTCGTGCATGGTCTCGAGCTCGAAGTAGAGACCGACGTCGACCGGCCAGTCTCCGGGATTGGCCAAGCGCGTGCGCAGTCGGAACTTCAGCCCGTCGAAGACCATGCCGTTCGCGCCGCCGTCAGCCGGGTTAGCTTCGAACACCTGATAGAAGCCGACCTCCCAACGATCGGTGATGCCGTACTCGATCTCGTTTTGGAGGATGTAGCGGGGCTCCCACAGCCGCCCGAGTGAGCGATCGGCCGGATCGACTTGGACACGCAGCGGCGAAACGTCGGCGTAAAGCTCGAGCTCGAGGGCGTCCTCGGGCAGGGTGGCGTACGGATAGGTGAACGGCAGCGGGCGAGGATTTGCGTCAGATGTGCCGGAAATCCCGCAAATAACCGACACAAGGGTGAAAATGAAAGTGATAATCGTTTTCATCAGCGACTCGAGACCGATAACCCAACTCCCGACCTCGCACAACAGAAAAACCACCGTGATCGACCTCGGGGAAGATGCGAGGGCAGACATGAGGGCTGACCATTCATCACATTTCGTGGCTCGAGCAGCGAGCGAACAGGAAGGCGGGAAGGCGGGAAGGTTCTGATTGTTCGAGCAAGCGCTTGAGGCCCGATCGCTGCCCGATGGGGCGAGCTTGCCCGTACCACCCACCCCAAATCTGAGGTCTCGCCCTTCCCGTCTTCCCGCCTTCCTCTGACCATTGGTCTCATTTGCCAGCTGCCCGCCCGCCAAGCCTGGTTTCTGGTGAGGCTTTCGCGAGGACCGGAGCGTACGTTGGTACGTGAGCACCGGACCGGAGCGAAAACGAAGCCAGAAGCCAGGATCGGCGGGCGGGCTCAACAGCTGAGATGAGACCAATGACAAGCCGCCTTCCTGTTGTTTCCCTGCTCGCTGCCGCAAAGATGCGATGAAAGGGCAGGTCTGAGGGAGGTCTACCCACAAATAGCGGCGCGGCTAGGCTTCGCCCTTCAGCTCTTGTTCGAGCTCTTGCAGCAAGCGCTTGGCGTTTTTTGACAACTTCTTCGGGACCACGACGGCGATCATTACGTGTAAATCGCCACGGCCGCCGCGATCGAGCCGCGGGGCGCCTTCGCCTTTGACGACGACGACACTGCCCGGCTGACAACCGCCGTCGACGTTCACGATCACCTCCCGCTCGTCGGGCAACTTCAGCTTCGTGACCATGCCGAGCGTCGCTTCCGCGAACGATAACGTGAGCCGGGTGCCCAAGTCGTTGCCGTGCCGTTCGAAATGCTTGTCGGCTTCGACGTCGATGTCGACATACAGATCACCGGCGGGCGCGCTGCCCGGACCCGGCATACCTTGGCCCGGAACGCGCAGCCGCTGCTCGGAATCGATTCCGGCCGGCACGTTGACCAACACCTTCCTTTGCTTCTCGACCGCGCCTTGGCCGCGGCAGGTCTCGCACGGCGCGGCGATCATTTGCCCCGTGCCGCGGCAGCGCGCGCACGGGCTCGAGAACATGATGAAGCCGCGCTGCGCGGTGACTTGACCGCTGCCGCGACATTGGCTGCACGTCTCGGGCTTGGTGCCCGCCTTCGCGCCGCTGCCGTGACAGGTCTCACACGCCACGGCGCCGTGGATCGAGACCTCGTGTTTGCCGCCGGTGAGCGCCTGGGCGAGCGTTAGCGAAAGCTCGACCCGTACGTCTTGGCCGCGCTCGACGCGCCGGCGCCGTCCGCCGCCGCCGCCCGCAAAACCTCCGCCCGCGCCTCCGAAGAAATCGGAGAACATGTCTTGGAAGTGGCTCAGGATGTCGCCGACGCCGGCGTTGTTGAAGTCGAAGCCACCGCCGCCCAGCCCAGCGTGCCCAAACCGATCGTAGGCGGCGCGCTTATCGGCATCCGACAAGATCGTGTACGCTTCGGTCGCTTCCTTGAACTTCGATTCGGCGTCGGAGTTGCCTTGGTTGCGGTCCGGGTGGTGCTTGAGCGCCGACTGCCGGTACGACTTGCGAATGTCGTCGTCGCTGGCCTCACGCGCGACTCCAAGGATTTCGTAATAGTCGCGCTTTTCACTCATGCTGTAAGCTCGAGAAATCTTCGGAGAGACACGGAAAACCGGCGGAAGCTAAGGCCGATTGGGCGCCTGTCAATGGCCTTCCGCCGCAATCGGCGCGGTGTGCCTGGCTGAGGGCTCACGACTCAGGCGGCCGGGGTATCGGAGGCGCCGCCACCCCCGCGCTTCACGGCAGCTTCGAGCGCCCAGCGCGTCGCGATCAAGTCGGCCTGGCTCTTAGCCAGCTTTTGCGCGAGCTCACTTTCCGCGGCTTTGCGACGGGTCTCGGCGGCGCTGTCGGAACCAGCGGCGGGCAGCTGGCGAACCAGCTCTTTGCCGACGCGCTCGGCCTCGCGAAGATCTCGTTCGAGCTTGCGAACGTGCTCGCCCCGCTCGGCCAACGTCTGCTCGAGCGCGGCGAGGTCGGCGGCGGCGGCGCTGGCCTCTTCTGCCGACGGGCCATTCTTCAGCTTGCCGTTCAGCTCGGTCAAGCGGGCCTCTTGCGTCTTGAGTTGCGCGTTCTTGTTCTCGAGCTCTTGGCGTAGCGCGAGTAGCTCGGCGTCGCGGGCGAAGACCCGGGTTTCGGCCTCACGCAGCTTGGCGTCACGGTTGGCGATGGCTTGCTTGTCCGCGGCCAACGCTGCTTCAGCCTCGCGTAGCTTGGCGTCGCGGGCCGTGATGGCTTGCTTTTCGGTGGCGAGCGCCGCTTCTACCTCGCTGAGCTTGGTGCGCATCTGCGCGGCTTCGCCGCGCGCGCGCCGCAGCGCCTCGGCGTCGCCGCTGTTGCCGCCGCTGATCACGCTGCGGTACGGCAGCTGCACGACCGAGAACGCTTCGAGCTCGACCGGCTGCTGCGACGCGACCGCGATGAACAGCTCCGGTTCCTCGGCGCCAGACGGCAAAAAGGCGGTGTCTAGCGACGGTTCGGGCGCGCCTTCGGGCGCGAAATCGGCGATCACGTAGCCGACGAACGGCGCTTGGCCGAGCATGCGCACGTGCTCGAACTCGCCCTTCACCGCGTCGTACAGCGCGTAATAGTCAAGCGAGATCACGCCGCTCGGGCGATGCGGCAAGAGCGGCACGCGCGTCTCGGGGTTGGGCGAGGCGAGCAGCGCTACGCCGCGCGGAGTGAGCACGCGACGGATCTTCTTCACCAACGCGACCGGATCACTGATGCCGGCATCTTCGACGATGCATACGTCGAAGGCACCGTCGCGCAGCGCGAAGTGGCCGTCGGCCAACGCCGAGAACGAGATGTCTTTCGAGCGGTTCTTGGCCGTCGCTTCAGCGACGCGCACCGGATCGGGATCGCAGACGTGCACCAGCCGCGCGCCGCGCTCGAGTAGGCGCTCGGGCAACGCCGAGATGGCAGGTCCGATGAACAACACGCGCCGTCCGCTGGCGACGGGCTCGGCGTAGGCGGCTAAGACAATGGCAGGCTCGATGGCGCTCGACATGACGGCCGCGCAGC
This sequence comes from Polyangiales bacterium, assembly GCA_038230915.1. Taxonomy (GTDB): domain Bacteria; phylum Myxococcota_A; class Polyangia; order Polyangiales; family Polyangiaceae; genus PMG-095. The sequence continues at coordinate 9,853 of JBBRMI010000158.1, forward strand.
CTAGCCGCAGCGCGAGCCTAGGACCAGCAGCTTCGGCTAGGTTTTACGCTACCGCTACGGTTGGGCGCAGGGAGCTGGGATTTTGCAGGGGTCGCCGCAGTTGAGCGCCAGGGCGTAGCGCTCGACCTGCGCCGGCGTTTCACGACCGAGGCCGGTGCCGGACAGGCACAGCATGATCGAGTCTTGGACCCCGACTGCTTCGGCTGGATCACTGCAGTGGTTGTTCAGGCACTGGCCGTCCTTCATGCCGTGAAGCGGCGGGCAGTCGCCGTCGCCTTGGCAACCGAGCGGGCGACAGTCGAACGGGTATTGTGGCGCCTCGCCCTCCTTCACGTCGCAAATCCCGACCAACCGGCTGCCGAGCATCAGCGTCTGCGTCGGCTTCTCGACGCGCTTCGGCCCCGACTTTTGTGCGAACTTGCACGGGGCTTGCGCGGGACAGATGGCCTCGAAGGTGCGACCTTCCGAGTCGCGCACCAGCCGCGGTCCGCCCTTTTGGCAGCCAAAGACCAACAGCAACACGGCCGCGGTGGACAAACCTAAGGGCCCGGGCCCTAAGTGCCGACTCAACATGGAACAGCCAGGACCCTAACATGATCCGCCTGATTTCGAGCTGGCTGTCCGAACCCGCGGTCGCTTGGGGGCTTGGGCTTTTTTCGGTTCTGGCTGTGCTCGCCAGCGTGGTCCTGGTGCCGCGGTTTTTGGCGACGCTACCGCCCGACTACCTGCGAGCTGGCAACGCCGTGAGTGGTCACTCCCTGCCACTTCGCGTTTTGCGCAACCTGTTCGGCGCGGTGCTGGTGCTGCTGGGTCTGGCGATGCTCGTGCTGCCCGGTCAAGGCTTGCTCACGCTGCTCGTCGGGCTGCTGTTGATCGATTTTCCAGGCAAGCACGCGCTCGTCGTCAAGGTGCTCGGCCGCCCCAAAGTGCTCGCGATCGTCAACAAGCTCCGCGCGCGCCACCAAGCGCCCCCGCTCGTGTCGTAGGTTGGTTCGGACAGTCACAGACTCTTTTCGTAGAGCCGGTACGTCTTGTAGATTTTGCCGCCCATCAGCTTGATGCCGGTGTTGACGGGCGCGTTGTCCTCGAGCGTCCACGACAGCTCGCCGCCTTCGAGACCCAGGCGTTTACCGGCCGCGTTCATCTTGGCGTACAGGTAGGCGCTGAGCGCCGCATACTTGCGATTGCCGCGGTATTTCTTGCGAATGCCGAGGATGATCAGCCGGGCGGTGTGCGGGCCCACGACCTTGAGCCGCCACAAGAGCTTGGGCAAGCCGAGCGGCCCGAGCTTGCCCTTCATATCGGCGATCAGCTCGTTCAAGTTCGGCAGCGCTAGCGCCACGGCCGCGGGCACGCCGTCGATCTCGGTGATGTACGACAGCTCCGGGAACGCGATCAGCTTCAGATCGGCTCCCATCTTCGACAGCTCGCGCTCGGTCTGCGCCACGAAGCCCCAGTTGTCGTTCCAGGCGTCGTTGTACACATCCATGATCACGCGCAAATCGGCGTCGAGGTTGCGCATGTCGACGTGGCGCGACTTGACCTCGGGCATGGCCTCGATGTCGTCGTGCGCCTTGCGCACGCGGGGCGGCACTTCGCCGACGTGGTAACGCCAGGCGTAGGCGTCCTTCAGCTTGGTGAAGCCGGCTTGCTCGATCAAAGCGCCTTGATACGCGCGATGATGCGGCATCATGATCATCGGCGGCGTATCGAAGCCGTCGACCAAGCAACCCATCTCTTCATTCAGCGACAGCGAGAGCGGACCGCGGATGCGCTTCATCCCGCGCGCGCGCAGCCACTTGCTGGCCGCCTCGAGCAACGCCTTGGTCACCTCTGGGTCGTCGATCGTATCCAGGAAACCGAAGCCGCCAACATCGTCTTTGTAACGAGCCAAGTGCTCGCGGTCGACTTGCGCGGTCACGCGCCCGACACAGGAGCCGTTGCGATGCGCCGTGAAGATCACGCCCTCGGCGTGCTCGAAGAACGGATTCTTGAGGCTCAGCCGATCCTTCATCTCCATGTCCAGCGGCCGGACATAGTTAGGATCCCCGCGGTAGACCTGGTCCACCACGTTCAAGAAATCATTCAGCTTCCCCCCGATCGGCGTCTCTTTGATCTCGAGCGGCATCGCAGCTCGGCAGCTAACTGTCTCCGTCCCTCAGAGTCAATTGCACGGCCAGGGACGGCTCGGATTTTTTAGAAAATCCGGGGTCCCCGAAGCGCCGTTCCGGAGTCGCGGGGTGACTCAGATCACGCCGTATTTCTTACCGACCTTAGCGAAGGCTTCGAGCGCTTTGTCTAGGTGATGGCGTTCGTGGGTGGCCATGTAGCTGGTGCGCAGCATGGCGCTCTTGGGCGGGACACCAGGCGAAATGAACGGGTTGGTGTAAACGCCGTACTCTTCCAAGAGATCGCGCCACATCATGATCGTGCGCAAGTCTTGGCGGATGTAGATCGGGATGACCGCGGTTTGCGTGTGCCCGAGCTCGAAACCGAGCTTCTTCAGCTCGTCGCGCATGTAGGTGAAGTTCTCGCGCAGCTTGTCGATGCGCCACGTCTCTTCCTGCATGACCTCGAGCGCGGCCATCGCGGCGGCGACCTGCGGTGGGGCGGCGCTGGCCGCGAACATGAAGCTTGGCGCGAAATGCCGAATGTAGTCGAGCACTTTGCGCTCTCCGACCAGAAAGCCACCGATGCTGGCCAGCGATTTCGAGAACGTGCCGCCGATCAGATCGACCTGATCTTGCAGGCCGAAGCTGTGCGCGGTGCCGCGGCCGCCAGGGCCGATCACGCCGACCGCGTGCGCGTCGTCGACGATCAGCCGCGCGCCGTGCTTTTTGACCACCGGCACCAGCTCGTCGAGCTTGGCGATCTCGCCCTCAGCGCTGAATACGCCGTCGGTGATCACGAAAGCGCCATCGCCCGCGGCCAGCTTTTCGAGCGCCCTATCCAGCGATTCGGCGTCGTTGTGCTTGTAGCGCACGAGCTTGGCGCCGGCGGCTTGTCCGAGCCTGACGCCGTCGTACAAGGATGCATGCACGTTGCGATCGATGAACGCGACGCTTTGCTTGTTGCTGAGCAGCGCGGCGCACGTCGCCAGGTTCACCTGGTAGCCGGTTGTGAAGACCAGCGCCGACTCTTTGCCCATGAAGGCGGCGATCTTCGCCTCCAGCTCTTCGTGCAGCTTCATCGAGCCGTTGACCAGCCGTGAGCCGGTCATGCTGGTGCCGAAGCGATCGATGGCGGCTTTGGCGGCTTCGCGCACCTTCGGGTGCGTGGTCAGGCCGAGGTAGTTGTTCGAACCGAACATCAACACGCGCTTGCCGTTGATCTCGGCTTCCGGTCCGTCGTTGAAATCGAGCGGACGGAAGAACGGGTAGATGCCCATCTTGCGCGCGTTGTCCGCGGCCATGAACTTGAAGGCTTTTTCGAACACGTCCTTGCCGCCGATGCTGGCGAGCGAGGTGCGCTCTTTCATCGACTCGTCCATGTCCGACGAGCCCGAGCTCACGTCTTTGATCCGCGTCGGCGCCGCTGCGGCGTGACCGTTGGTCGCGCCGTTGCTCTGGGCGGCTGGCGCGTTCGTGCCGATGTTCTCGTCGAGCGCCGGATCGACGTTCGGCAGCTCGTGGCCGTTCTTCAGCACGGTCCAGGCGGCCTTCAGCCGGCCGCGGGCGTCCATCAGGCCTTCGGTCGCCTTCATCACGCGATCATCCGACACCCAACGCATCACGGAGGGGCGCAGCAGTGCTTGCTTGCCTTTGTCGACGAGCGCTTGACGAAGACCCATGGTGCGGGGTTCCTACGAGAGATGCCCCGCAACGTCAACCGATGGCGTAGCCAAAATCCAGGCCCTTCGCTTCGAGCGAACCCTCGAGCGCCTAACTCCGGAGTCCTGACCCCTCGGGAGGCCAGTGGTCGCTGCCCATCTCCGTGAGCTCGATCGCCTCGAGCACGAGCCCTTCGGGCGGGGCGGTGATGCCTAGATCTTTACGCAGTCCGCTGGCAAGAGCGCGCGTGAACGTGTCGGGCGGTAAATGGCTGCGGCCGATGTCGACCAATGTTCCCGCGATGATGCGCAGCATGTTGTAGAGGAATTTGTTCCCGGTCACGCTCAGCTCAGTGATGCGAACGTCGTTTTTCGCCTGCGCCAGCGTGATGCGAAAGATCTGTCGCACCGTCTCGTCACGGGTGTCGGCCGAGCCGCGAAATGCCCGAAAATCATGCTCACCCTCGAGCAGCGCGGCGGCGTCGCGCATCAGCAGCTGGTTCAACCTGTAGGGGATACGCCAGACGAACTGATCGATCAACGGATCGCGCGTGCGGCTTTCGAGGATGCGATAGACGTAGGTCTTGCTCACGACCTTGCGGCGCGGCTCGAAGGTTGCCGGGATGCGCGCGGCGCGCACGACCGCGATCTCACGCGGCAGCTGCTGGTTGAGCGCGAGCACCCAGCCGCGCGGCTCGATGTCTTTGGTGGAGTCGAACGCGACGAGCTGTCCGCGAGCGTGAACGCCGGCGTCGGTACGGCTCACGCCGCGCGTGCTCGTGGCTTTCGGATCGATGGTCGCGAGCGCGCCTTCGAGCTCGCCGGCGACAGTGCGGCCGTTCGCCTGCCTGACGTAACCCGAGAACGGACCGCCGTCGTACGCAAGCGTGAGCAGCACACCGTGCAGCCCGGGCTCATGCGCCGCCTCCGGCGCTGTCACCGTTACGCGCCGCCGGCGCCGGCGCCGCCAGCGGCGGTCGTGCTGCTCGTGCCGCCGCTGCCGGCCTTGCCGGCACCACCGCCGCTGCCACCCTTACCGCCCGTGGTGGTAACGCCGCCGGTGCTGGGCGTGCCGCCGATGTCTGGCGTCCCGATCGAGCTTATCGAGTGTCCGACCGGCGTGATGCACGGGTACTTGGCGTTGCCGTCGGCCGGCTCGCCAGCGGCTTGAATGTCGAAGATCGGCAGTGCCGGATCCGCACAGCGGTCGGGCGTGGTCTTGCCGGCTTCGTCGCACGCGCCCGCGCCGACCACCACAGCGAGCAGGAACAAGCCCACGGTAGCTTTCGCCCGATCAGGAATACTGCTGAGGCGGCTCATCGTTTGGGCATGAATCTCAGCGGAACATTGACCTCAGCGCAACCCCCTTGTGGCGCGGGGAAGGTCGAGCTGGCAAATCTAGCCACGACACAGTTGCTGACGCCCGGATCATGGAGGCCATCGCTCACCACGTGGGCGCCGCAAACCTGGCCGGTGGGACCCACTTTGACGCCGACCGTCAGGGTGCCTTCGAGGGTGGCGTTGCTGCTGAGCGCCTTCTCGTAACAGCTGCGCGACTGACCAGCGCGGCCCGCCAACGCCGAGGTGAGGGCGCCGGTCGCCGTCCCGGTGCATTCCTTGGAGCAGGGGTTCCCGCCCGTGCTGCCCAGCTTTTTCGGACCCTTGTCGTCCGGCTTCGCCGATTCTTCGGGTGGAGGCGGTGGTGGCGGCGGGGGCGGCGGCTCGTCGAGCGTTGGTGATCCCGTGTTCGAAGCGACGAGCGGCGTCGTCGGCTTGGTCGACTCGCTGCTGCCCATGACCTTCCAAACGATCAGACCTCCGATCAGGAAGAGCATGAGGACGGCAGCGATGATGATGGGGCCGCTACCGCCCGACTTGGGTGGTGGCGCGGTGGTCTCAGCCATGTTTGGCTCTCTCCGAAAAATGCAGGGCGGGGCGGACTATAGCCACCCCCTAGGCGGCACGCGAGACTTTCGGCTTAAGGGTTCCGAGGGGGATCTCCCGCGAGCAGGTCGCCGGCCCGGGCCGGAACATCGGCCGGTTCGAACAACGTCACCGCTGTATCGCCCCAGCGGCGTTCGTCACACACTTGCAGCAGAGTTACGCCCTCTGGCGCCTGGGGTGGGTCCTTCGCGGCATGCTCCAGGACGATGCGCGCACCGGCCGCGAAGAGCCCGGCGCTCGCCAGCGCTTCGAGCTCGCGCCGAGCTGTCGTCACATCCCTCCAGGGTGGATCGCACACCACGAGCTCGAACGGGCCGTGCTTGCGCAGCTGGGTGAGGGCCGCCTCGACCCGCACCGGCAGGACGGTCGCCGCGCCGTCGAGACCCAGCTTCGTAAGATTTTCGCGCAAGCAAGCTAGGGCAGGCCTCGCCGCTTCGACGAACACCGCGCGCGCCGCGCCGCGTGACAACGCTTCGATGCCGAGCGCGCCGCTGCCCGCGTACAGATCGAGCACGCGCGCGTCCGTGACGTCGCCGAGGATCGAAAACAAAGCTTCCTTCACTCGCGCCCCCGTCGGTCGTGTCGCGTCGCCGGCCGGGGCCTGCAGCGCGCGCCCGCGAAGTCGCCCGGCGATCACCCGCACGCGCGCACCTGAGTCGAGCCGTCACGGTCGTTCATCACGTCGTCTCGATCTTGCTCCACATTTGACGACGCATACGCTGCCGTTGTCGGTCCTTGCCGGTGATGACGCGCGCCGCGCTCCAAGCCGCAGTCAGCTCGCCTTCTTGGCCGAGGCCGGGCAACACGGTCTTGCCGACCAGGTACGTGCCCGGCACGGGACCGCGCACCGGTTCGCCCGACAGCTCCAAGTAACCGGCGGGCTCGACGCTCCACAGCCGCTCCATCGCTTCGACGCCGGCGGCGGCGCCGCGCAGGTGTGCGCGCTCGACCTCGCGCCGGGTACCGTTGCGGAAATCCCACAACGGCAAGCCATCGTGCGTCGAGTCGACCAGCGACAACGAGCGGTCCAGAAACGGCAAATGCTCGCGCAATGTCGACAATACGGCGTCGCGCGCTTCGAGCACCGTGAGCGCGCCGCGCGCCGGCAAGAGCGCCTCGGCGATCAACAGCGTGCCGTTCGGATCGGCGTCGCTTTCGTCGAGCGCGCGCGGTGACAGCCGTGACAGGCGCAGCGCCGGACAGCGCGGATCTCGCCGGGCGTAGCGCTCCGGCACCACGAACGACTCCGCCGGCAGCGCGTCCGGCAGGCCTTCGGTCTTCACGCGCAGGCTGACCACGAAGCGCGAGGCTTCGGCGCGCAGCTGCGGCCAGTCGCTCTGCGCGTATTTCGTGACGCCGTCGCCGCCCGACAGCTCGGCGACGGCTTCGCCCGACTGGTCCGAGACGACCGCCGACGAGCCGGTCGCTTCTCCCTCGCCGTCTTCGATCACGCCGACGGCGGTGCCGCGGCGCACGACGATCGACGCCGCGCGCCGATCCAGCGCCACCACGCCGCCGTGCGCTTCGATCCGCTCGATCAAGAAACCGGTCAGCTCTTGCTCGCTTTGCCCGAGCGCGCTCACGCCGCGCGTCCACGCCCCGTGCAGGCGCGCCAAGCACAGCGGCGGCAGGCGATCAGCCGGCGCGGCCAGGTGCGTGGCGAACGAAGCCGGTAATAGCAAAAGATCGCGAAACGGGTGCCCGCTCGGGAATTTGCTGAGCAAATCGGTGTTTCGATCGGCCTTTACGTACGGCAACAGGGCCGAGATACGCCCGGTTTCGAAGCGCTCCCACCAAGTGCCCGGCGGCCACACGAGATCCTTCTCGAACGCTAGATCAGCCGCCGCGTTGACTTGGGCGACCGTCGTGTACAGCTCGTCGACCAGCTGCCGCACTTCCGGGAACTCGCGCTCAATCTCGCGCACGAACAGATCCATGTCGGGCGGCACCTCGAGCCGTCGGCCCGGCGACAGCCAGCCGAACATCGGATCGAGCGTCTGCATGCGGCGCCGAAACTGCTGGCTCTGCGCCAGCTCGTGCAAGACGCGCTTGAACACCGGTGACGAGCCGGCCAAAAACGTGAACGGTCGACGCGAAAGCACCCGCTGCTCGTAGCGGTACAGCTGGCTGCGTTGACCTTGCCCCAGCACCAGCACGCGAAAGTCACGCCGCGCCAAGACCGCCGCGCACGTCAGCGCGCCGAGCGAACGCCCGAGCACGATCACGTCATAATGCCGCGAAGTCACGGCGACCTTGTAGCACGCGGGGCTGCCAAGCTGCAGCTCACCTCGCAGAAACTGCCGTGTCGTCCCTCGGCCAAACCGCCGCGCCGAAAGAGCGAAACAACAGGAAGGCGGGAAGGCGGGAAGATCAGAACGAGATTTGGGGGTGTGTGTTCAGCCGCCGGGTGCTCTCCGTCTCGTGCCAACCCCACCTCGCGCGACAGCGCCCGGAAGCAACGAATTTTTGTTTGCCCTTAAGCGACCCTTAAGCGCCGGCGTCCAGCCCGGAGTTGTGGCGGCCTTGATTGGTGATCGGGCCGGGTTCGGGGTCGGGATCGGCTGATCGGCAGCGGGATGGGGTTCGGCTGGGGGAGCGGCTTCGGGAATGCACAAATTCGCAAACGGCAGCGGCTTCGGACGCGGCAGTGGTTTCGGTCGGCTCGGGCCTGCTTGTCTTGGGACTCATGCCGAGAGCGCGCACCCGGTGCGCCAGCGCCGGGTTATGCGGAGCCAAACGGCGGGGCGCTGGCACACCGGCTGCGCGTAGGGGGGCATGAGTCCCCAAGACAAGCAGGCCCTCCAACTTCCTCATCCCAAGCTGATCGCCTTCCAAGTCGCGGCAGAGTTGCTGCAGCTGGTGGCGCGCATCCGCATCAACGACGCGGAGCTTCGGCAGCAGGTTCAATGGTGAGACCGGTGAGCTGCGGAGCGAAGACGAGCGCTATCTTATCTCGAGCTTACCGCGCGACCGCCTCACCGCTCAGCATTGGCTCCTCGTTGCTCGAAAGCACTGGGGCGTCGAGACATCTCACCAAATTCTCGACACCGCTTTCGCCGAGGATGACCACCCTTGGATCGAAGCCAATCCTCGCGCGGC
>JBBRMI010000159.1:0-18553 GCA_038230915.1 Polyangiales bacterium
ACCGAACGGCGGAATGGGGCGGGACAGGGCGGAAGCGATCGGGATTCTCTTTCGTTCGCGATTCCAAGGAGATGTCGGTCAAAGTCGCGTCTCGCAAAGGGTTTCTCCTTGGAGCACGAACGGGTTCAATTCCCGGCGCCCGGTAATCGAAACGCAAAAATATGCTCGCTTAGCTGGGAGGCGATCCCCGTCAGGCACCTGCATCGTTACACGTACGCCGACTACGTGGCGCCCTGCGCTCCGTGATTATATCGTTATTTCACACCGCGAGCGTCGCGTCGTCGCGCACAGTCGGGTGGCCGAGGCGGAGTGGGAAACAGAGTAGCGATCGCTGGAAGGCGCAGCAACGTGCAGAGCCTGGACGCCGAGCTGTTCGTCGACGACGTGTATCGGACACGCCGCATCGTCTGATTTGGGGGTTGGAAACGGCCGGAAAAGTGGGGTTTGACCAACCCCCACCGAGGCGGCGAGGATAGCTCGGCAAGGCCCGGCGAGACATCTTGCCGGTCAAGGCTCGAGCATGACCGAAACCCAACGCTATCAGGTGGTTGAGCGCATCGCGGCGGGCGGCATGGCGGAGGTGTACCGGGGCGAGAGCGCCGGTATCGAAGGCTTCCGCAAGAAGGTCGCGATCAAGCGTGTGTTGCCGAAGCTGTCGCAAAATCGCGAGTTCATCCGCATGTTTTTGGACGAGGCGCGGCTGTGCGCGTACTTGAGCCATTCGAAGTGCGTGCAGGTATTCGACATCGGGCAAGCGGCGGGTGCGCACTTCATCGTGATGGAGTACGTCGACGGCGCCGACTTGCAAGGCGTGCTCGAGCACCTGCAGAAGCACGAGCAGTCGATGCCGGTGGAGGTCGCGTGCTTGATCGCGATGCACGTGTGCGAAGGCTTGGCTTACGCGCACGACGCTTGTGATCACCTGGGCGCGCCGCTCGGCATCGTGCACCGCGATATCTCGCCGCACAACGTGCTGATGACCCGCCATGGCGAGGTCAAGCTGGTGGATTTCGGTTTGGCGAAGGCCAGCTCGCACCTGACAGCCGACGAAGAAGACATCGTGAAGGGCAAGTTCGGTTACCTGGCGCCAGAAGTGACGCTGGGCCAAAGCGCCGATCGTCGCGTCGACATCTTTGCTGCGGGCATTTTGCTGTGGGAAATGTTGTCCGGGCGTCGGTTGTTCAAAGGCGAGACCGATTTGGAGACGTTCAAGCAGGTGCAGGCCGCTCAGATCCCGGACATGCGGCAAATCCGCGCTGATGTCGGCGATGACCTCGCGTACGTGCTCGGTAAGGCGCTGGCCCGCGACCGCGACCAGCGTTACGCTGAAGCCGGCGATTTTGCGAGAGACTTGTCGATCGTGCTCGACCGGATGGGCAAGCCGGTGACGTACCAAGACATCGCCAAGCTCGTCGTCGCCACGGCTGGTGAACGCTCGAAAAAGAAGCAGCCCGAGCAGCGCGACCAAGCGGGCATGGTCGGCGACTTGATCCTGGATGCCTTGCACGACTTCTCCGGCGGCGGCGTCGAGCAAGGACCGACTTCGCTCGGCACGCGCGGTATCGCCAGCGCTGCCGCCGGTAGTGACTTCGTCAATCCGAGCGAATGGGGCCTCGACGCTTTGTTCGATGAAGCGTCCGCGCCGGCGGCAGCTGCCGCTCCCCCGCCCCGCGCGGCCGCAGCGGCGCCGCCCGCCTCGCGCGCCGCCGCCGCACCGAAACCGCCGGCTCCCGCCGCAGCGTCGGCGGCACCACCCATTCCCGCGGCGCAGCGTGCCCGGCCGGCCGCGCCACCCACCGGCACGAGCGTCGAGGGCGGACCGTTTTGGCGGCGTTGGTTCGGCAGCTGAGCTCAGGCGGTCGGCGGCGTCGTGCTTTCCGTCTTGGGTAACAGAGTGACCGCGATCAAAAACGACAAGGCGAGCAGCGTCGCCGAGAGCACGAAAGGCGCCCCCGGTAGCTTGAACGGCGCTCCGGGCGAAATGAACGTCGCCAACGCCAGGGTGTAAATCGTTGGGCCAATCAGGCCTGAAATACCGCGCAGACTACCGGTCGCGCCTTGCAGCTGGCCTTGATCGGACGGGCCGACTTTGCTGCTCATCAAGCCCTGCACGGCCGGACCGCTCAGCCCCCAAATCGCCATCACCGGGATACCGAGCCAGAACGTGGCGCCGCGCGCGGCCAAGCCGTAGGTGGCGAAACCGACGGCGCCGCAGAACAGCCCCACGAACAGCGACGCGCGTTCACCGAAGCGCGCGACGATGGGCCCGACCAGCGCGCCCTGCACGATGCCGGTGCAAACGCCGACCGCGGCCAGCGTGAGCCCGACCAAGCGCTCGTCCCAACCGTAGCGGTACTGCGCGTAGAGCACGAACGTCGACGGCAGCGACTCGTGGGCGAGCGCGCCCAAAAATGCCAACAGCGAGAGCAAGAGCAGCCCCTGATGCGAGCGCAAAAGCTTGAGCGCGCCAAGCGGGTTGGCGCCCTTGAGTGAGAATGGCGCGCGCTTCTCGGGCGGCAGCGACTCGGGCAGCACGAACAAGCCGTAAAGCGCGTTGGCAAAACTGAGGCCGGCCGAAGCCCAGAACGGCAGCCGTGGATCGACCGAGCCGAGTAGGCCGCCCAGCGCTGGCCCGAGCACGAAGCCGAGCCCGAACGCCGCTCCCAACATGCCGAAAGCGCCCGCGCGCTTGTCGGCCGGCGTGACGTCGGCGATGTACGCGCTCGCGGTCGGCACGCTGGCGGCGGTGATGCCGGAGATGACCCGCCCGACGAACAGCCAGCCCAGCGTCGGCGCCAACGCCATCAGCACGTAGTCGCAAGCCAGCCCGAAGTTCGACAGCAAGATCACCGGCCGGCGCCCGAAGCGGTCCGACGCGCTACCGAGCACGGGCGCGAAGAAAAATTGCATCAGTGCCCAGACAGTGCCGAAGACGCCGAACACGCGGGCGGCTTTGGCCGTGTCGCCATTCGTAAAGCCCATCACCAGTTTCGGCAGCACCGGAATGATCATGCCGAGCGCCAGCATGTCGAGCAGCACGGTGATGAAGACGAAGATGAACGCGGCACGCCGCGGCGCTGCTGACTCGTTCATTCTCAACCCCAAAGCTCGGCGCGCGCGCGTCGCCAGGTTGGCTCGTCGGGCGAAAGCAGCGTCGCTTCTTGGGTATCGAAGACGTCGTAGTCGCGACCGTCGGGATGCCGCGCGACACCGCCAGCCTCACGCACGATCAGTGCGCCGGGCGCGTGATCCCATGGCAAGAGCCGGTAGTAGTGGGTGTAGTCTTTTCGACCGAGAGCGATCTCGGTGTATTCGTGAGCCGCGCAAATCACGCCCGGCACGTGGTGGTGGGCGGCGGCGCGCGCGGTCAATGGCCCGGCCAGCTCGTCCGGCATGTAGCCAACGTAAAGCGTGCCTGCCAGAACATCGGTCGTGGGCGCACGCGGCGTGATCCGCTGACCGTTGTGGTACGCGCCCAGACCGCGCTCGGCCAGGAACATGCGGTCACCTTCGGTGAAATAGATGCCGGAGGCGAGCAGCACGCCACGTTCGACCAGCACCACCATCGTACCGAACGGGCCGTGGCCGGCCGCGAAGTTGCGCGTGCCGTCGAGCGGATCCACCACCCAAACCGGTGACGTGCCGCGCAAGCGCTCGAGCACGCTCGGATCGGCTGCCACCGCCTCCTCGCCAACCACCCAAGAGCCGGGAACCAACTCGGGCAGCCGCAACGTCAGCGCGGCCTCGGCGGCGCGATCCGCGACCGTCACCAAGTCATGCGGATCTTCCGCGCTAGGCTTGGCGATCACGTCGCTGGCCGCGAGCTGCTGAAACCGTGGCGCAATCTCACGTTGTGCGACCTCGCGCAGCACTTCCCCGAGTCGATTCAAGAGCGCGCTCTGCATGGCGGCCGCATCGTGGATGAAACCTGGACGCTGCGCCAGAACCCTTGCCTACATTGCCCGCCATCTACGAGAAAGACCCGCGACGCGGGCGGTCCTGCATCGGCTATGCTGAGGGGCGGAATGGGCAGCGGCACGCGGCGAGCGTCGAGTCTTGCGGCCGGGGGCGCGGCGGCGCTCTGGGCGGCCGGCGCCTGCACTTTTCCAGATTTCCACGTCGCGCCCACGAACGCGAGTGGAACCAGCCCCGACGCAGGCTCGAGCTCGGCCGGCAATGCCGCGCAATCGGGCAACGGCGCGGGAGGCAAAGCGAACGGCGGCAATGGTACGACCGCTGGCACGACCACCGACGCTGGTAGCGGCGGAGACGGCACACCGCCAGCACCGGTGGACATTGGCCCGTGCGGACAACGCCAGCATGCGAAGCACTGCTGGAACCGCGAGCTCGACCCTGACGAGACCGACGTGGACTGCGGCGGAGCGCGCTGCGCGCCATGCGCCGCCGACCAACTCTGCACGACGCCAACCGACTGCGGCTCGGGCGCGTGCACGAACGGCAAGTGCCAGCGGCTGTTCACGATCCAATACCTGCAAGAAATGCCCGACGAAGAGACAGCGTCGTTCCGCTTCAAGGCGCGCCTCGCCGACCTCGGCAAAGCACCGGTGCTGCTCAACGACATCACGATCCGCTACTACTTCAGCCGCAACAGCGTCACCGAGCCCATTTTGCCCAGCGGCAGCGTGATTCAGTTTCCTGAAAAGGGCGACATTAGCGGGTCGGCGCTGTGGAGCATCGGCCGTCAACTACGCGGCAACGGCATCACCAGTGACGCTTACCTCGAGCTCGGCTTCGTCAAAGGCAAGCTCGTCACCGAAGGCGAATCACTGGAGCTCGACGCCAGCGCCATCACCGGCGACGGTAAATCGCTGTTCAACCAAAAGACTCACTACTCGTTCGATTCCGGCACCGTGCTGCACGAGAGCCCAAACCTGACCGTCTACGTCAAAGGCGCGCGGGTCTGGGGCCGGGAGCCGCCGATCGACGACCCGCCGAGCTGCTTTCGCTTGGGCGTGAACCTCGACGGTCCCGCCGAAACCGTGGGCGCCGACGCTTGGCTCACCAGCCCCGCCGCGGTGGTGGCCCGCTACATCAACCCGCTCGTCGCCCTCAGGCCGGCGACTGACGCCGGGCGCGAAGACATGCTGCGCGCCGGCTTCTTCTTCCACAATGACTCTTTCTCGTACCCCGTAGAGAACGGGAGTTATGCGCTGCTTGCGTACGCGTGGTCGGCCGATGGCGCGGAGACCGGCACGCTCAAAGTGCAGGACACGGACCGCGACACCTTTCATGCGAGAAGCTTTGCCGGCGGCGGTCCGTGGGTCGCGCTCGGCCCGTACCGCGTGGCGGTAGCGAACCGCGAGCTCAAACTGGCGGCGCGCGGCGACTTGCGGATTGGCGGCATCGAGCTGCGGCTGCTCGACGAGTAGCGACTCTCGTCGCCGATTGAGGCACGCGCCGCAGGTGCGGGACTCGACGCTCGAATGACGACGAGAGCGTGGCAATTCATCGACGAAACACCTATGAAACAAGTCGAGATGACGTAGATGCTTAAGATCACTCACGAATCTCGCCCGCAATTTCACCCACTTATGCTGCGTCCTTAAGGTCCGTAGTCTGGGGTGACGATGAAGTTGATCCGGCTCCCCAGCGGACCCCTGGCCTACGTGTTCCCCGTCGAGGAGGAAGAACAACGAGGCAAGGACTCGGGCGTGTATCGCGCCTTCTCGGGATCTGTCGAGGCTGACGGTCCGTCCGAGGATCAGGCGATTCAAGCGCTTGACGAGGAAGTCCGCCGCTTGAGCGTGCCGCCCCCGGCCGAGGTCGAAGAGCTGGCGTTGTCGCGTATCGCGGCCAACGACGTGATGCACGGGCGTCCGCGTGACGCTGACGGCTCGGGCCGTTACCCCCGTTACAGCGAGCACCCTACGATCCCGGCGCCGGCGCCGGTCTCTTCCTCGCGCGGCTGAGTTACGCCAATGCTGCCAGCCGACCGATGCCCGCAAGTGGAGCGCCGTCGCTGCGCCCGAGCGTAACTGCAGCCTCAAGGCCCAGGCTTTCGATCAGCGCACGCTCGCTGCTGGGCGATGTCGTCAGTTCGACGCCGTCTGCGACGCGCAGCCGGAGCTGAGCGGCGGCGGCGCCTTCCATCATCGTGCGCGCGAGCTGATTCATCAGCCGTCCCATCAGCCCGGCGTCGTCGGGGCGGATGAAGCACAACAGCTCGGGTCGGGCGAACTTGCACAGGCCGCGCGTGTGCAACAGATGCAGACCGTTGTCGCTCGGCTCTGACTCCAGCACCAGCTTCACGTCGCGCTGCACGTCGCTCTCGACGAAGCTGAGCGCATCAATGTCCGCCCGACTGCGAAACCGAAACGCGTGCACGTCGAGCACCACGCTCGCGCCGCGCGCGCAAAGCCAGCGTGAAAGCCCCCACACGCTCTGCAGCGGCGCAAAATCCGCCTGATCAGCGACCTCGAGACCGAGCGTGTAACAGACGTCGCTGGTGGTGAGCAGGCTCAGGTCCTGCTCGAGATCTCGCTCCGCGATCACGCCGAACGCCGCGCTCCACCAGCCTTCGAACCAGGCTCGCTCGGCGGTGCGCCGGTGCTCGCGAACCTCGACCAGCTTTGCCATCTCAGCGCTGGGCAAACCAAAGCGCACCGGGTCGAGCTCGACCTCGGCCAAAGGTGCCTTGCCAAAGCAAACGAAGAAGATCTTCGTCGCTTGTTCGCTCGCCTTGAAATAGGGGCGCCGCCACGCCGCCTCGGGCTCATCCGCCATGTGGCGAAACTACCCCACGGCTTGCTTCCCCAACAGAGCCCAATCGAACCCACCCGCCAAGTTCGGGGTTTGGCGAGGCTCGGTTGTGCCATCAACTCGGGCAAACGGCACAGAACGTCAATAGCCGGCTTCGATGCCGATGCTGGGCAGCGTCAGCGGGCTCCGCGTCTGGGTGTGAATGCCACCCCGTGCGGCGTCCCAGTACTTGTCCATGGTTTCGCTGGCCAAGAGCGCGTTGAACCACTCGAACGTGGCGGCGATGAAGCTACCCGAGGCAAAACGCCAGCGTTTTTCGAAGCGCACGTCGAGCCGAAAGAACCCGCTCACGCGGCCTTCGAAGACGTAGCCTCGGGGCTGGGCCGGCAGCGTAGGCAGCGTCGGATCGACGGCGGCGCAGTCCGGCGTGGGGCAGCTGATCGTGTAGTGGCGACCCGAGGCGTAATAGGCCCGACCACCGACGCGGTAGCCGCCTCCCAAATCGTAGCCGAGCACCACCGAGACGACGTGCGGCCGATCGAAGCCGGACAAGAACGTGCTCGGGCCCGCGCTGCGTTCGGTGCGCGACAGCGTGTAGCTCAGGAAACCGCCCAAGCACTGGGCAAAATCGCGCCGCAGAAATAGCTCAAGGCCGTAGTTGCGCCCGCTCAACGCCAGCTCTTTCGTCTCGAGCCAGCTGTGAAAGACCGTGACGCGCCCGTACATCGCCTCCGGCAACGCGACCTCCAAGCCCTGCGTCGCTTGGTAGGCGCGCTGCGCGCCCAGCTCGAGACCGCCGACCTGCGCACCCGGCACGTACACCCGGTACGTCGGCAGCTGGTGGGTGAAGCCGAAGCCACTGAGCCAGGCCAGCTTGGGGATGAGGCGCACGCGCGTCGACAAGCGCGGCTCCGGAAAGACGTAGGATGCGCCGCGCGAACGGCTGGCGTCGAGCCGGAAGCCGGGAACGATTTCAAAGCCGCGCCGCGGCTTGAGCGACAGCTCGCTCCAAAGTCCGAGGTTTTGGTCGGTGCGGGCCGCGTAGGTGACGGCGCCGCGCGGTTGTTGTTCGAGCTCCGGCTGGTAGCGCTCGAGGTTGCCGTCGACACCGCCACGCAGCTCGGCTTGGGGCGAAATCCGTTCGGCGGCTTCGAAACGCACGCCGATTTGCTTGGTTTTCGAGACGCCGTTCGGTGCGGGATCGCCTTCGTCTGAGTTCAAGCGATTGTCGGCGCCGAGCGTGAACGCGAGCCGCGCGCGCGCAGTCTCCGTGGTGTGATCCCAACGCAGATCGAGCCGGTGAAACTGCACGTCGAACAGCGTCTGGTGCAGATCGTGATTGCCCAGGTGGTCGAAGGCACCGAAGCCGAACAACGTAAAACGATCGTGCTGGCTGGTGTTGTAAGCGAGCCGCGCTTGGTAGTCCCAGTAGCCGAGATCGTATTGCGGCGCGACCGCCGCTAGCAGCGCCTGCGTGTAACTGTAGCGGCCGGCGATCAACGCGCTGCCGCGACCGTTCGCGAACGGTTGCTCGACCATCGCGCCGGCGTCGAATACACGAGCTTGCGCCTCGGCGCGCCCGACCGTGCTCGGCGCGGTGGTCTCGCCGGCCATGACGCCACCGGCAAAGCGACCGAAACGCGCCGGATAGGTCGACGGCACCAGCTCGACGCTGTCGACGAGCGCCGGCGCGATCACCGATGGGCCGGCGCCGACGTGGAACAACAGCGGCACGCGGATGCCGTCGATGAAGTAACCGACGTCGCCGGGCGGTGCGCCGCGCACGAAAAAATAAGGCAAACCCGACAGAACCGGCGCGACGCCGGGCAGGATTTCTACGACCCGAAACGGATCGGCGAAGGCGCCGGGAATGAGTCGGGTGTCGCCGCGCGGAATGTGAATCGCAGCCAGATCTTCGGCGCGCTCGCCTTCGACGACAATTTGTACGGGCGGCACGCTGGGCACGGGCGAGGCGGCGCTCGAAACCGGGTTTTCAGACCGCGCGCGTGATGGAGACGAAGCTGCGAGGGGGCCAGCCGGAGGCGCGGGCTCCGGCGCGGGGGCAGGAGCGACGAACGAGACTTTGAGCAGCACGCGCGATTTGACCGGTACGTTGTCGCGCATCGCCGGCGTGAACTTCCAGGCTGCGACGGCCGCGCGCGCAGCTTCAGCGAACGGCGACGCGCCACCGCGAACCGACAGCTCGGTGACGCGGCCGTCCTCGCCGATCAAGACCGCGAGCTCGACCTCCGCGTCACCGTGCGCGCCCGCCGGGTAACCCGGCTCGACTGACTCGAGCAGGCGCGGCTTGATGATCGGCTCGGCCGCGAACGCTGGGGCTGCGCCGAATAGGCACGCAGCCCCTAAAAGCCAACCACCGACGCAGCGCCACCTCACGACGCTGGAGCCTACCGGCTTGTCCGCAATTCGTGAACGAATTTATGGGCGGCGCCGCTCACGCTGCCGCTCTATTGCGGCGGGATCGACGGAACTTTTTCGCCGCCGTGCTTGATCTCGAGGCGCAGGCCCTTGGGCTGGCGGATCTCTTTCAAAAGCTCGCTGAACCAGGCCGTCTCGATGTCGAACGGCTTGCCGCCCTTGACGCGCGGGAACTCGATCGCACGCAAGCGATTGCCCTTGCCTTCATCGTGACCGACCACGCCGGACTCACCGCGCAAACCGCATTCGACCGCGTGATCGACCATGCTCTGAATCAGCCGGAGGTCGTCGACGTTGGCGGCGGCCGAGCGCGCGAAGTAGCCAGACTTTTGCACGAGCGCCTTCTCGGCGCCGAGCAGCTTGGAAAACTGCTTGGCGAACCACTGACCAACGTTGACGTTGTCGAGCTTGTAGTGACCGAACGCGTCGCGCGGGACCGACTCACCCTTGGCTTCCATCTCGAGCACGATTTGATCGAGGCACGCGCCCTCGGAGACGAACACGTTGACGCAGTCTTGCTCGTCCATCACTGCGCGCAGGCGCTTGGCCTCGGCTTCGATATCGAACTGCATTTCGGGCACGTAAACCGCGTCCAAATCCTTGTGCGCGCGCGCCAGGTTGAAGCTGGGCAAAAAATCCGGGCTGCGCAGGCGGTCGCGATACACCTTGGCGGTGTAGGCGGTGAGCCAACCGCAGTTGCGCCCCATCACCTCGTGAACGATCAACATGCGCGGGTTGGCAGAGTGCTCGTTGACGATGTTCTCGAAGTAGATCGCGCCCTGCTCGGCGGCGGTCCACGCGCCGAGCGACTGACGGATCGGATAGACGTCGTTGTCGACCGTCTTCGGCAAGCCGACGACGGTGAGCTTGTAGCCATTGTTGCCCAAGTAAGCCGCGAGATCGGCAGCGGTCGTGTTGGTGTCGTCGCCACCGACCGTGTGCAAAATCGTGATGCCGTCTTTGGTCAGGCGCTCGGCGGCGACCTGCAACGGATCTTGACCGTCCTTGACCAGGCCGCGCTTGATGCAGTCGGCGATGTTGGTCAGCTTGACGCGGCTGTTCTTGATTGGGCTGCCGCCGTGCTTGTGCAGCACCTTGGCGTTGGCGCGCACTTCCAGTGTTACCGGCACACTCTGCCCCAGCAGCAGGCCCTTGTAGCCGCCCAGGTAGCCAATGATCTCGAGCTCGGGCGCGAGCTCCGAGTACCGTTCGATCAAACCTCCAACCGCTGATGAAAGGCACGGGGCAAGTCCGCCCGCAGTCAGGATCGCAACCTTCGGCTTCTGGCTCACGCTGATCTCTCCGGATGTAGGTGGGGGCTACCTTGGCAGCCTGCGGACGCGACGCGGCGCAGAAGTACGCCAAGCCGGCCGGAACGCAAGCCCCCCGTGAGCCGCCACTCGAGCCTGGCGAAATTTGCCTCAAAACCGGCGGCGGCTCGGGGGTAAGATGCAAGGTCCCCCTCGACGCCCGGCTCGCCCCTTGATCGCCCGCTCCTCCCGGCCACCCTCCGACCGCACCTGGCAGCGCTACGCGCTGTTGGTCGACTCGTTGGACGACGAGCATGAGCAGTCGGTGGTGCACGGCACGCTGGCTGCCGCGCGCGAGCTGGACGCCCGGCTGGTGGTCGTGGCCGGCGGTCCCGTCGACACGCCGGACGAGCGACTGCGCGCGGGCAACTTCGCCTTCGACTTGGTCGGGCGCGACAACGCGCTCGGCGTGCTCGTGCTGTCGAGCGCGCTCGGCAACGCGGCCGGTCCGGAGCGCTTGGCCGAGTGGCTGGGCCGCTTTTCGGGCGTGCCGGTCTGCTGCATGGGCGTGCCAATCGAGGGCCACGTCAGCGTGCGCGTCGACAACGCAACCGGCATCCGTGAAGCCGTGCGGCACTTGGTCGAGGTGCACGGCAAGCAGAACATCGGCTTCATCCGCGGCCCCGCGCAGAGCGACGAAGCCGAGGTGCGCTACGCCGCCCACCGCGACGCGCTGTTAGCGCACGGCATCACCCCCGACCCGCGCTGGGTCGCCGAAGGTGACTACAACCGCCCGAGCGGCGTCCAAGCCGTGCGCAGCATCCTCGATCAGAAGCGCGTCAGCGTGCACGCGTTGGACTCGCTGGTGTGCGCCAACGACTACATGGCGCTCGGCGCGCTCGAAGAGCTCGGGCGGCGGGGCATCAACGTGCCCGAGCAGATCGCGCTGATCGGCTTCGATGACGTGGCGTCCGCAGCCGCGTCGCGCCCGGCATTGACCACGATTCGCCAACCCGGCGGTGAGCTTGGTCGCGAAGGGTTGAAGCGGCTGCTGCTTTTGGCCAGTGGCGCGAGCGGCCTGGGTGAATCGGTGCTGCCGGTCGAGCTGAAGATCCGCCGCTCCTGCGGCTGCACCAGCCTCGACGCCGCGCTCACGCCGCGCATGCAGCCGGCGGGCGCGAGCGGTAGCTTCGAGGCCGCGCTGATCCAACGCCGCCAGCTGATCGTGGCCGAGCTGGCGCGGGCGGCACAAGGCAGCTTCGGCGCGGCCGGCTCGGATTGGGAGAGCCCGTTGCTGAGCGCGCTGATCGAAGAGATGCGCGACGCCAAACAAGGCGCGCTCAGCCGCCGCGTGCAGCGCCTGCTGCTGAAGCTCGAGCACGGCGGCAGTGATCTGGCAGCGGCGCCGTTGGTGTTGTCGACGCTGCGTCGCCAGGCGCTGGCCTGCGTCACCAGCGGCAGTGAAGCCCGCGATCGACTCGAGGACGCGATCAGCGACGCGCAGATCCTCGCGACCGCGATGCTGGGGCAGGTGGCGGCGACGCTTACCCGCACCACCATGTCGCGCGTACGAACGCTTTCGCGCCAGGTGCAGGAGCAGATGTTCGCCAGCCCAGCGCAGGTATCGCGGGCAATGGCCGAGCACTTGCCGCCGCTCGGCGTCGATGCGTGCGTGATCGCGGCCGTGGTCAATCGCTCGGAGCCTGACTGTTTGGGCAAGGTTTGCTTTGGGTTCGCGCCGGGCAAAGGCCATCCGGATCCGGAAGCGTTGCCGCTATCGCGAGTCGTCGATCACCCGCTGGTCCGGGGCGGCCGCACGCTATTTTTGCTGCCGATCACGCTCGGCGCCGAGCAGCTGGGTGTCGCGGCGTTCTCGGTCACGACCCAGCTCGCGCGCAGCGATTTACTCGAAGATCTGCGCGAGCTGATTGCGACCGTGCTCAAAGTCACGCAAGTCCGTCAGGCTTGACATGGACAAGAAGGCCGTCTGGGAGGCGCTGAAGCTGCAGCTCGAAACCGAGCTTCTACGCGCGCAAAAGCGCGCCAAAGACGCCGCCGACGGCGCCACCCACGAAGAGAACCGGGCCGAAGGCGACAAGGACATGCGCGCCACTGAAGCATCGTACGTCGCGCGCGGACAGGCTGGGCGCGCCTCCGAAATGGAAGAAGCCTTCGTGCGCGTGGGTGCGCTCGAGCTGCTGACGTTCAAGCCCGGTGATCGGATCGCGATCTCGGCGCTGATCGAGCTGTTACACGACGACAAAGTGCTGCACTATTTCTTGGTGCCTGCCGCCGGCGGTGAGCGCTTGCAGATCGGCGGCAGCGAGGTCCAGACCCTGACGCCGCAAAGCCCGCTCGGGCGCGCGCTGCTCGGCGCCAGCGAGGGTGACGAAGCCGAGTTGCCGCCGCGCCAAGTTGGCGAAGCGCCGCGGGTCTACGAGATCGTGAAAGTGCGCTAACGCGCCGCCGCTGCCAAGCTTGGCGCCGAGCCCCAGCGTCAGCGATAGCCCGCCCGTGCCGAACAACTTGGCGCTGTGCTGCGGTGTGAAGCTCGGCGTACTTGCTCCGCGCAGCTCTGGTATCGTGTACGCATGCGGGCGATTTGGACTTGGGTTGCGGTGATCGGCCTGGTTGGTTGCGATCCGGACGAAAAGCTGTGCCACGAACGCATGACCAGCGCGCAAGCCATCGTCACGCAGGTGGACAGTAAATCGATCCCGAGCCTCGAGCAGAGCTTGGCCGCCGTGACGGAGGCGCACGCGGCGTGCGCCAAAGCTAAGCTTGGCACCGAACGCGAACAGCTGCTCAAAGCCAAGAACGAGATCTCGGCGCAGCTCAACTTGCTCGAGCAGCGCGCCAATCGAAAGAAAATGCAGGCGCGGAACGCCGACGAGCTAGCGCGGCTGGTGAAGAGCGGCGACCCGGCTTGCCCCAAAGGTCAGGCGTACAAACCCAAGGGCAGCAAAGACGAAGTGCGCTGCGTGGGCCCGCAGATCGCCGACATGCGCGCCGAAGACGTGAAGACTTACTACGCTGAGCGACGCTTCAAAATCACCAGCCGTGAGACGCCTGCCGAAGTGCGCGCGGAGCTGGGCTCGGAGCTGTACGTCTTTGGCTACGACAAACTGAGCGACGCCGCACCGCGCTGCGTGACCGCGTACGCCGCGCCGGGCCTGAGCTGGTAGGAGGTCGTCGCGCGTCTGACCGGCATGCCACCCGAGAAACTGAAGCTCGACGCGCCGGTGAAGTCGGGGCGCGGCGAGCTCACCCTCAAGGTGGACCACGAGACCGACAAGCCGACGATCCACCTCGGTGACTGCGGACAGACTGTCGCGCCGCCTTGAGTTGCCCGACCACTCACGGCATGCGCGAGGCTTCGGGCAGCTCCGGTCCGCTCTGAATGTAGCGCACGACTTCTTGCATCAAGAGCTTGTCGTTGCTCTCGCAATCGCCGGAAACATTGCCCATGCTGAAGCCGTGGCACGATTTGCTGCGCGCCGCGTACGCCGCTGCGATCGCCGGTTGCGCTTCGAGGTGCTGACGCAGCGGCAGGCCGATCCGGCGCCACTCGACCTTCGACTGCACGATGTGGCTCGGGCGATCTTCGGCGAATTCGCCGTCGTGAATCGTCGCGCAGGCGCCGTTCCAGCGCAGGACGTCGTAGCCGGCGTTGTTGTCACCGACCTGTACCTCGCCCTCGTTCTCAAGGCGACGCCGCAGCGCGATCACCTCTTCGCCGCGCTCCATCTTGTCGCCGATCAACGACGAGCCGCCCGAAGCGTTCACCGGCTCGGCGCGCTGCAACATGTACATCCGCTTCCACGGGGTGCCGGGCGCGAACATATGTAGCGCCACGTCCGGGTACACGTCGTCGCACAGGCGCTTGACCCAGCCGGGCGGCGGTACGCATTCACCGTTGTGCTTCTTGCCCTTGGCGCAGTGGGAGGGAATGCGCGGCTTCGAGTCCACCCCGGGCTCCTCTTTGGCGCTTGCTTCGTCCGCAGCAGAGCTGGGCTCCCCGTTCGAAACCGACGAGCCGCAAGCCGTGAGCAACCCCAAAACCAAGCAACTGATGAGCGTGCGCATTCTTCGCAGGGTCCCGGAGTAGCGCAGTCGCCGGTGCCCGACAAGCACGGCTCGCTCAGTTTGCTGGTCCGATTGAGGCAACACTGCGAAGAGTGTCCGCGTTCAAACAGCTCTAGTGTGATTTTGGACGCTCTCTGAAAAAACACTGCTATGAGCTGAAACAGCATGCGTTCGTCAGTTGCAACTCTGACGCACTGGTTTCGCTTCTCGGTCGTGCGCTCGCTGGCGCTCGTTGTCGTGCTGGCGGGGGCGTCAGCCTGCGGTCGCGCCCCCGAAGCAAAGCCCGACACGCCTTCGCCCGCGCTGAAGACTCCGCCCAGCGCCGCTCCCGCTCCACTCCATCCTCCGGCCCCAAGCCTCACCACTGGCTATCGGCTCCCCGGCAGCGCGCGCGTCGTCGCGATCGGCGACATTCACGGTGATCTCGTGGCGCTGCGCGGCGCCTTGCGACTGGCCGGAGCCATCGACAGCGACGATCGTTGGATCGGTAAAAATCTTACCGTCGTGCAAACCGGCGACCAGATCGATCGCGGTGATCAAGATCGCGAGGTGCTCGACGTGCTGGAGAAGCTCGAAATCGACGCGCAAGCCGCCGGCGGCAAACTCTACCTATTGCTCGGCAACCACGAGCTGATGAACGCCGGCTTCGACTTTCGCTACGTCACGCGCAAAAGCTTCACCAGCTTCGACGAGTTCTCGAGCCACGCCGGCGCCGAGGCCCAGCACGTGCTCGGAGCCGAACGCGGACGCGCGGCAGCCTTCGCGCCCGGCGCGCCCTACGCCCTGAAGCTCTCACAGCACTTGGTCGTGGCGCAGGTCGGCGATACGTTATTCGCCCATGGCGGGGTGCTGCCAGCGCACGTCGACTACGGCCTGGATCGCATCAACCGCGAAGCCAGCGCCTTTTTGACCGGCAAGCTGCGGGAGCTGCCGCGCGTCCTCGGCGGCGACGACGCGCCCGACTGGGTTCGCGTCTACGGCAGCCCCGAGGTCGACGACGCCACCTGCCAGCTGCTCGGGCGTGTGCTCGGGCAAGTCGGCGCGAAACGCCTGGTTGTCGGCCACACCGTCCAAGAGCACGGCATCTCCAGCGCCTGTCAGGACCGGTTGTTCCGCATCGACATCGGGTTGTCGGCCTTCTACGGCGTCAAGTCGCCGCAGGTTTTGGAGCTCACCGCGACCGGCGCACGCGTGCTCGGTGCTGAAACTGCGCCCGCGCCCGGTGCCGCGAGCCCCGGTGTCAAGAAGGGCAATCCGAGCGACGCCGCACTACACTCCGCCCCATGAGCGCGGTCCTCGAAACCCTCCCCCTCGGCTTCCCCTGGCAAACGGTCGATCCGTTTCTGTTCTGCGTGCACCACGACGACGCCTACCCGGCTGGCAACGAAAAGTACGGGCCCCAGGCATCGCTCGACGGTCGCAACCTGGGCAACGATTTCGTCGTCAAAGACGGCTTTCGAATGTACCACGGTGAAGTGGTGCCCGGCTTTCCGCAGCACCCGCACCGCGGCTTCGAAACCGTCACGCTTGCGCGCCGCGGCTACATCGATCATTCCGACTCGCTCGGCGCGGCCGCGCGCTTTGGTCGCGGTGACGCGCAGTGGCTCACGGCCGGCGGCGGCATCGTCCATTCCGAGATGTTCCCGCTGCTCGACCAAAACGCGCCCAACCCGGTCGAGCTATTTCAAATTTGGCTCAATTTGCCGGGTGAAGACAAACTGGTGAAGCCGCACTTCACGATGTTGTGGGGACGCGACATCCCACGACACACGTTCAAGGATGCCGCGGGGCGCGTCACCGAGGTGACGACTGTCGCCGGCGAGCTTGCCGGCAAACAGCCGCCACCTCCGCCGCCCAAGTCGTGGGCAGCACGTCCGGATACCGACGTCGCCATCTGGTGCCTCAAGCTCGAAGCTGGCGCGACCTGGACGCTACCCGTAGCGCGCCACCCCGAAGCAGTTCGGACGCTGTACTTCTTCGCTGGCACCAGCATCAAAATCGATGACCGCGTGCTCGACGCACACTGCGTCGCCGTCGTCCGCAGTGACACCGAGGTCATGCTCGAAGCCGGCGCGACCGCTTGCGAATTGCTGATGCTGCAAGGCCGTCCGATCGGCGAGCCCGTCGCGCAACAAGGGCCATTCGTCATGAACAGCCGCGCCGAAGTCCAACAAGCCTTCGCCGACTACCAGCGCACCCAATTCGGCGGCTGGCCGTGGCCCGCAGACGACCCCGTCAACGACCCGAACGCCGGCCGCTTCGCCCGCTACATCGACGGCCACGTCGAAAAAGCCGAGTAAATCTCAGGGGTAGGCCTGTCCCGCGCTGAGGATTCATCACATCTGTCGCCTCAATTCGGCCCTCAATTGGGCTGCCGCATCGCGGCTCACCTCGCAGAGGCTGTCGGGGCGACCTCAGGTCTCGCTTGGCGCCCAGATTTTTTCACAGGGAGTCCCGGATGGCGGCAGGAGCCGCCGCCCTGATGCAATGAAACGGGTAATATTGGCGGGCTGGCAGGAGGTCGGTTCAGTCATGGTGCATCAAGCCCGTCAGGGAGTCGGACCCTGGAGCCCTACGAGAGCCCTAGTTTGTTGCCACGGGTCGGCCCTGCTGGCCCCGGAGCACGTTTCCTAGAATTCGATCCACGTGGGCTCCTCGCCAGCAGCAAAGGAGCAAAATGGAAGTTCTGTTCGCCCGCTGTGCTGGATTAGACGTTCATCAAAAGACCGTGGTGGCGTGCGTTCGCCTTCACGGACCCGATGGCCGCGCGCGCACTGAGACGCGCACATTCGGGACTCATACAGCTGCACTTCTGGAGCTATCGGCGTGGCTCGAGGACAACGGCTGCACGCATGCCGTCATGGAAGCGACCGGTGTCTACTGGAAGCCGGTGTGGCACATCCTTGAGGAGGGCTTCGCGCTGGTGCTCGCCAACGCGCACTACGTCCGCAACGTGCCGGGCCGGAAGACGGATGTAAGCGATGCCGCGTGGCTGGCCGATCTCTTGGCGCACGGCCTAGTGCGCAGCAGCTTCGTCCCCGATCGGCCAACCCAAGAGCTACGAGACCTTACGCGCACCCGCAAGCAACTGGTCCGCCAGCGCGCCCAGCACGTCAACCGCCTGCATAAGGTCTTGGAAGACGCTAATCTCAAGGTCGGTTCCTACATCACAGACATCACTGGCGTCACCGGACGAGCCATTCTCAGCTCGATCATCGCCGGTGAAACCGATCCGGGAAAGCTCGCTGACCTACGTAACCCCCGTCTGAAAACGCCGCGAGCAGAGCTGGTTCTGGCACTCACCGGCAAGGTCACGCAGCACCATCGCTTCCTTCTACGGATGCACCTCGAGCAGATTGATGGCGCAGATCGCAGCGTCGCCCTGCTCGATGTGCAGATCGAGGAGCTTACTCGCCCTTTAGCTGAAGCTGTAGGACGTCTCGCGGACATGCCCGGCATGAGCGAGACGTCCGCACGGGTCGTGCTCGCCGAAATCGGCTCTGATATGTCGCGCTTTCCTTCGGCCCGCCACCTCGTCTCCTTCGCCGGCCTCTGCCCGAGCCTCAACCAGAGCGCCGGCAAGTCGCGCTCCTCAAAACTCAAGAAGGGCAGCGTCTGGCTCAAAACCGTGATGGTCAACTGTGCCTGGGCCGCGGCGCGCGCAAAGAATACGTACGCCCGAGCGCAGTTCCATCGCCTCAAGGCCCGTCGCGGCTCAAAGAAGGCCGTCGTCGCAGTGGCAGCCTCGATGCTCACCGCCGTCTACTACCTACTTCGTGACGCCGTGCCGTACCGTGACCTCGGCGCCAACTACTTTGACCGCCGCGACCAAACCAAGATCGCCAACCGCCTCCGTCGGCGACTCGAAGCGCTTGGGTTTTCAGTCCAGATGCAACCTGCAGCCTGAGTTTCTTCCTAGATCGGGAGATCGGGAGCGAGCAGGTTGGGCGCCAACGTGTTCACGCGCTCGCGTCGCCCTCTTCGGCTTCGGTTCGATGATTGGCGACGCGAGATCCTGAACGTCGCTGCGACCCCAAATTCACGCTCGCTCAGGTCTC
>JBBRMI010000160.1:0-18524 GCA_038230915.1 Polyangiales bacterium
GGGGTGATCCTGGCGGAAATCTTGGAAGCTCACGCGCTCGGCTTGGAGCCGTCGGTCTCGGCGCAGTTGAACGCGGTGGCTGAGCGGGCGATGGCGCGCGTGCCGGAAGAGCGCCAGCCGTCGGTCGACGAATTTGCCGGCGAGGTGCGGCGCGGCCTCGGTACGCCCGCCCAGGACGCGAGCACGTCGGCCAGCAACGTGCTGTGGCCGGTCTCGGGCATCGATGGCGTTTCGAGCCAATTGCTCGAGGCCGCGCAGGGTTTGCAGCCGGGCAACGTGCTGCGGCTGGAAGGGCCACCCGGTTCGGGACGCAGCGCGCTGGTGCGTCGGCTGGCGTGGTGGCTTGGCATGCTCGGCAAGGCCGTGGCTTGGATTGATGACGCGACCAGCACCGCAACCGTCAAGGGCGAGCTATCGGCGAACACCAGCTTGGGTGAAGGCTTCGTGCTCGTCGACGACGCGGACGGTCTCGATGATGCTGGTTTCGAAGCCGTGCGGGCGGCGCTCGACAAGGGCGCGCGACTCGTCGCGGTGGGTGGCGCTCGCTTCGAGGGCGCGCGCGAATTTCCGATCCCGGCGCTGGCCGAGCCGGTGTGCCTCGAACTCGTGCGTCGGGCGGTGCCGTCGTTGACCGCGACGCTGCAGCGGCGGCTGGTGCAACTGGCCGACGGACGTCCGGGCGCTTTGCGCAGGTTGGTGCGGCTGATCGCGTCGGAGGCCGTCGCTTCGGCGGCGGATTTCGATCGCGTCGTGGGTAACGCGCCTTTGACCGACGCTTCCGTCCCGGAGCGGCCGCTCGAGCGCGCCCTGTACTTCTTGGATCGCGGTCGCTTCATCGATACCGCAGCGGCTTTGGCGGTCGTACCGGCGCGCGAGCTCGAAAGCTCCGTGCCGCTCGGGATTGCCAAGGCGCGCCTCGAGCTCGGGCTGGGGGAAGAGAAGAACGCCTTCGAACGGCTGGAGCGGCTCGCGCAGCGCCCGAAGCTGTCCGAGCCTGAGCGGCGCACGATCGCGCTGTTCCGCGCTCGTGCCAGGCTAGGCCTTGGCGGCTACGCCGAAGCGCTGAACGACCTCTTGCCGCTCGCGACCGAGCCTGACGCGGTCGGCATCGAGGCGCTCACCTACCACGGCCTTGCCCAGTCTCTGGTCGGCAATCATGACGAAGCGCGCCAAGAGATTTCGCAGGCAATCGAGCGAGCGCGCGCACAGCAACAGCTGCGGCTCGAAGCACTGGCGTACGCATCGCTCGGTTTCGTGCTGCTGCGCGCCGATCGCACGGACGAAGCTCGCGACACCTACCGCACGGCACTGACCGCTTGCGAACGTGTCGGCGACGCGGGCACGTTGGCGACCGTGCAGACGAGCTTGGCCGGGCTGCTCAAGGTGCGCGGCGATATCGCCGGGGCGATCGAGCTGTTCGAAGCCGCCGTCGACATGGGGCGCCGCAGCGGGCGGCGCTCGACTGCTCGCCAAGCGTTGCTGAATCTAGCCAACACCGACCTCTACCTGGGGCGGTTGTCGCGTGCGCGCAGCAGCCTGGCGATTCTGCGCGAACAAAGCGCGCAGCTCTCGAGCGTGATGCTGGCGCAGCTCTTGGGCAACGAGGCCGACCTGTTGGCGCGTCAGGGCCAGCACGCCGAAGCCGCTGCCCAGTTTGCGGCCTGCGCCGAGGGTTACGCCGAGCTCGGCCGCAAGCTCGACGCGGGCGAGGCCCTGCTCGAAGGCGTGCTGGCGGCGACGCGCGTCACGCACCCGGATCTGGCTCGATTGCGCCAAGATTTGGAGCGCGCCGAAGAGCTGATGAAGGGCACGCCGGCGCACCGAGCCCTGCTGTTTCTGGCGCAGGGGCGCGTCGCCAGCCTATTGGGCGACGAGCTGGGCGCGCGCGAAAAGCTCGATGGGTCGCTCGAGGCCGCGCGCGGCGCCCAGCAACGCGAGTGGCTGTGGCGTTCGCTCGAGGCGCGCGCCGAGCTGGAAGAACGCGGTGGGCAGCCGCTGTTGGCGCGTCGCGATCGCGAAGAAGCGCTGGCGGTGCTGGAAGCGATTGGCGCACGTCTGCCGCGCGATTTGCGCGAGGTGTACTGGAATGACCCGCGCCGAAAATCGCTGCGCGGCAGCGTCTCCGGCACGGTGGCGCACGCCGCGACCGAGTTCTTGCCGTTTGCGCCGCTGAGCGCGTTGCCGGCGGCACCGACGCTGACAACGCGGCGTAGCGCTGGCACCACGTCGTCGATGTCGCAGATGGGCGGGTTGACGCCGCTCGAGCAACGGCTGGCGCGGATTCTGGAAGTGAACAGCGACTTGGCCGGCGAGCTCGACGTCGAGCGGCTGACCACGAAAATCATCGGCCACGCGGTCGAGCTGTTGCGCGCTGAACGCGGCTACGTGCTGTTGGCGGAGCCTGACGGATCGCTCACCGTGCACGCCGCCCGCGGCGGTGCCGGGGACGCGGCCCGAACCGAGTTTTCGCGCTCGATCGCCGAAGGCGTCGTGGCGACGCGCGAGCCGGTGGTCACGCTGGACGCACGCGGCGATACGCGGCTCAAATCGTACGCCTCGGTCCACCAGTTGCTGCTGGAGTCCGTGGCTTGCGTACCGATCCTGGCGCCTTCGGGCGAGGCGATCGGCGCGCTTTACCTCGAGACGCGCGTGCGCACCGGGCGGCACTTCGAGCGCGAGCTGCCGACCCTGCGCGCCTTCGCCGATCAAGTGGCGATCGCGCTCGAGAACGCGCGGTTGGTTGGGGAGAACCGCCGCCGCGCGGATCAACTCTCGGAGGCGAACGAAGAGCTGGCCGAAGCTCAGGAGCGGCTGCGCGAGCTACTCGACGGCCGCACCGAGCAGTTGAAGCGCACGCGGCGGAAGCTGCGTGACGCACGCGAGACCTTGTACGGGCATTTCGGCTACCAAGGCTTGGTCGGCACCAGCGGCGCTATGCGCAAAGTCTACGCGCTGGTCGATCGCGTGAAGGACACCGACGTACCGGTCCTGATCACCGGCGAGAGTGGCACCGGCAAAGAAGTCGTGGCGCGCGCGATTCACGGCGCTTCAGCGCGCGGCAAGGCCAAGATGCTCGGCGTCAACTGTGGCGCCATCCCGGAAAATCTGCTCGAGAGCGAGCTGTTCGGCCACGTGCGCGGCGCTTTCACCGGCGCTGATCGCGAGCGTAAGGGCCTGTTCCGCGAAGCCGAAGGCGGCAGCATCTTGCTCGATGAAATCGGCGAGATGCCGGTCAAGATGCAGGCTGGGCTCTTGCGTGTGCTGCAGGAAAAGCGCGTGCGCCCGGTCGGTGGCAATTCAGAAGAGCCGGTCGACGTGCGGATCTTGTTCGCGACCAATCGCGATCTCGAGCGCATGGTGCAAGAAGGCAAGTTCCGCGAGGACCTGTACTACCGCATCCACGTCGTCGAGATTCACCTGCCGGCGCTGCGCGAACGTGGCGAAGACGTGCCGCAGCTGGTCGACTATTTTTTGGGCCTATTCGCGGCACGCTACAAGCGCGAGAAGAAGAGCGTCTCGCGCGACGCCCTGCGCCGTTTGCAGGCGTATGGCTGGCCCGGCAACGTGCGCCAGCTGGAGCACGTGCTCTTGAACGCGTGGGTCATGAGCGAAGATCAAGAGCTTTTGCCGGAAGACTTCGAGCTGCCGGATGGATTCCGGCCGACGAGCGACCGCGCGCCCAGCGTGCTGCGTCCGCCGAAGAAGGGCACCACCTCGCAGCATCGCCGCGACGAGCGCGAGCGCATCTTGGAAGCCCTGCGCTCCTGCAACTGGAACCGCGTCAAAGCTGCGGAGGTGTCGGGCATCCCTAGGCGCACCTTTTATCGGCGCTTGCGCGAGTACGGTATTCAGTGAGTGGGGGAGTTGGGAGTTAGCAGCTTCGAAAGCGTGTCTGCTTCGAACTGAGGCGTCGACGGGCCCAGGGGCGCTTCGCCCAACTGCCAACTCTCACATTCCGAGGCCTTTCAGCTTCTTGTGCAGTCCCTCACGCGTAATTCCCAGCGCCTTTGCGGCGCTAGTCTTGTTGTTTCCGTGGGCGGAAAGTGTGCGCGCTAAGATGCGCCTTTCGACGCGATCCATCATTTCGCGAAGCGTGCCGCTGCCGTCGTCCGCTTCTTCGCCCGGGGCCATCTCCGGAGCCGGAGCGTGGCCGACCTTGGCGTCGTTAGTGCGCACGCGGGGGCTGAGCAACTCGGGCGTGATGAACGTCTCGCCGTCGGCTTGAATCACCGCGCGCTGCACTTCGTTTTCCAGCTCGCGCACGTTGCCGGGCCAGTCGTACGCGCGCAACAGCTCGAGCGCCGGCTGCGTGAAACCGGCGATCTCACGCCCGAACTCGCGCGTGTATCGCTCCAGAAAATGCGCGGCCAAGAGCGGCACGTCTTCGCGCCGTTCGCGCAACGGCGGCACTCGAATCGGGAACACCTTGAGCCGGTAGTACAAGTCCTCGCGGAAGCGGCCCTCCGCGACTTCCTTCTCCAAGTTGCGATTCGTGGCCGCCACGATCCGCACGTTCACGCGCCGCGGCGCCGTCGCACCAATCGCGCGGATCTCTCCCTCTTGCAGCACACGCAGCAGCTTGGCTTGCAACGCCAGCGGCATCTCGCCCACCTCGTCCAAGAACAACGTGCCGCCATCGGCGATCTCGAACAGCCCCTTCTTCTCCTCCGTGGCGCCGGTGAACGCGCCGCGTTTGTGACCGAACAGCTCGCTCTCTAGCAAATTTTCTGGAAAAGCCGCGCAGTTTTGCGCGACGAACAATTTGTCGCGCCGCTGCGAACGGTAGTGAATCGCGGACGCAAACAGCTCCTTGCCGGTGCCGGTCTCACCCTCGACCAGCACGGTGACGCGCGTATCGACGACCTTGCCCAGCTGCTGCAGTACCTGCTCCATCCGCCGACTTTCGCCGACAATGCGCAGCTCACCCGTGCGCGAGCGCTCACGACCGCGCAAGAACTGGTTCTCTTTGCGCAGCTGTTCTTCAGCCAACGTCAGCTTCTGAATCAGCCGCGCGTTCGCGATCGCCAAAGAGGCGCCGTG
Organism: Polyangiales bacterium; assembly: GCA_038230915.1. Lineage (GTDB taxonomy): Bacteria > Myxococcota_A > Polyangia > Polyangiales > Polyangiaceae > PMG-095. The sequence continues at coordinate 5,041 of JBBRMI010000160.1, forward strand.
CGCCAGGACGCCGAGCGCCTCCACGTCACGCCGATCGAACATCGCCGGCGCGTCGCGGTTGTCGACCTGGAGCACGCCCAAAATGTCTTCGCCCTTCCACAAGGGCACGCCGATCGTGCTGCGGATGTTCGCGCCCAGCAGCGACTCGGAGCCCAAAGCTTCGCGCGGCGCGTCCGCCGCCAACACCGCCGCGCGCCCTTCGACGACCCGCCGCGCTACGCTGCGCGTTAGCGCGACCGGACCGACCGGCGCGATCGGCACGCCGTCGGCGCCGCGCACGCGCGTCACCATCGGCAACAGCAAGCCTTTGTCTGGCGGCGCGACGTCGAGCAGCGCTACGGTGGCGTGCGTCGCCCGCGGCGCGAGCCGCAGCGCCGCCTCCGCCACTTCGGCGACCACCGCTTCGAGTGAATCAGCGGCGCCCAGCGCGGCCAGCACGGCGCTCCACACCTTCGGCTCAAGCGCTTGCGGAGCGCTCGCCAGTTCCTGCAGGCTGCGTGTGACGACGACCTCGGCCGGGGCCGGCTCGTCGCCGAGCCGCACACGCAGCCGCGTCGGCTCGCCGCTGTCAACACCGAGCTCCAGCTCGTCGCCGCTGCTCAGCGCGTGCTCTCCGCCGTTCAGCTCCAATTCGACGCGGGTGTCGCCGCGGACCAGCGCGCTGCCGCTCTGGCTGCCTTCGTCCTCGACCGCGAAGCCGCCGCTGGTCGCGGTGATCACCGCGTGCCGATTCGAAAGGTGCGCGCCCGTCAGCCGCAGCTCGCACTCCGGTGCGCGGCCAATCCGCACGACGTCGGCATCCGATTCGAAGACCTTGCCTGCGTCGTCGCCGTTCAGGACTTCGATACCGATGCGCGACATCTAACCTCGAAAACGAGGAACCTGGAGTGTGCGCGTCAGTTGCGCGCGTCGATGCGGTACATCACCTGCTTGAGCGGCGAGTCGTAGGCCGCTTTTTCGCGGTCCGCCGACTTGGCGTTCTTGGTGATGATCGCGTTCAACTTGTCGGAGACGGGCTTGCTGCCCTTGGGCGTCAGATGGTCGATGGCTTGCGCGGCCACGAAGCGGACCGCGGCATTGTTGATACCGTCGATCACGCCGACCAGCTCGTCGCGTGTGGCGTCGTTGCCGAGGATGCCGATCATGTAGCCCGCCTTCACGCCGGCGAACTGCGTGGCTTGCTCCTGGCTCTCCGGCTTTTGAATCGCGGCTACGTAGCAAGCGGCGCGATCACCGCAAGCCTTGAGCTGGGCTTCGACCTGCTTGAACAGCTTCTTCTCGATGTCCTCGCTGCCGTAGCGGTCGACGGCCGCTTTCACCGCTGCCAGTTGGTCCGGCTTCGCGAGCTTCATCGCGGTCTGGGTGACGCCGGCTTGGAACGCCTTCAAGTCGTCGCCGCTGCCCCGGGTCTTTGCAGCGCGATCGATGAGCCAATCGACCATGCCCGGATCGTAGAACTGACCGGCGGCTTCGGTCAGCACTTCGAGCGCACCACCACCGGGCGGGATCTCGGTCTCGAGCGTCAGCGATTCGAACGCGGTCTTGAACGCGGCCTTCGACTCTTCGGTCGCCGGCACTTTCGAGAGCTCGCGCGCGATAACAGCCTTCGTCGAGGCATCCTTCTCGGCGTTCAGCGCGGCGATCAACGCCGGCGTCGCGTCAGCGCGGCCACTCGTGCCGAGCACGAGCGCTGCCGTGCCCACGTACGGCGTGCCCGTCGCATCTTTGCCCGAGATCTCTTTGATTCGCCGCATGGCGAAGCCGACCAGCTTGTCCTCCTTGCCGGCGATCAGCTTGGAGGCGCTGTCCACGGTCGGCTTGCCGAGCTTGACCAGCGCTAGCAGCGCCGTAGCCTGCACGTCGGCCTTGTTCGGATCGAGCATGACCTTGAGCAGCGGCTCGACGGCTTGCGCATCACCGATCACGCCCAACAACTGGGCCGAGGTCGTTTGCCAAAACAGCTCGTCCTGGTACGGCGCGACGGTGCTCTTGTCCTTGGTCGGCGGCGTGATCTCGGATTGCAGCCGCATGATCAGTGGTCCAACCCAGGCCTTGCTCGGCATGTCGAGCATCGAAGCGCTGTAGTCCTTGTACGTGACACCGCCGAGCATGGTGCTGGCGCGCAGCTTCACGAACGCCTCGACCATCGGCACCGCCAACGATTCGAGCTTCAAGTCGCCGGTCGCCTTTGCCGCCCACTTGATGTCGCTCTCGTCCTTAGCCGTGGCCGGCTTCTTCGCGAACTCTTCGAACGCCTTCTTGAGCGCCTTCTCGGTGCGCTTGTCGCGGAACGAAGCCAACAGCTTGATCAAGGAAACGCGCGTCTTGGAGTCGAGCGCGTCGTAGTCGGCGACGTAGGTGTTGGTCAGGGGGTCGACCGTCTTGTTGATCAGCTCCTGCACCTCCGCGGCTTTGATGTCGTTGCCGTTCTTGGTAACGGCGTCCTCGAAGAATTGTTCCAGGCGCTTGACTGCGCGCGCCTTCCACGAGGCATCGCTGAGCTTTTCGACCCAGAAGTCAGGCTGGCTCTCGTCTTTGCAACCGACGAGCACGGACGCGACCATGACCGTGGCGGTCGTGGCGGTGGCGGTGCCCAGGACGAGCGAGCGAATGAGCGACACGACAGCGAAAGGCGAGGAGCGGAGCATTAGAAATTCCTCCCGAGACGGATAGGCGAACGGACAGCGAATGGACCCAAAGAAACCGGGGGATGCGCCAGAAACTCGCGCAAAATCCCCAAGTTCGCGTGCGTGGGGACGGTACGCTGCTAGCCTCGAATCTGTCAATGAAGGCTGAAACAGCCACACTGTAGGGGAGCGTGGGTAACGCGCTGCAGCATATTGAAGCTGGGGAGTCAGCGAATCATCAGCCGATGATCATCGCTTCGGAAGCGCTCTGTCCAGGCGTGCCGGCCCCGGCCCCGCCTTTGCCGTTTGTGAGCCTGAATCGCCGATGGGCCCAAGCGCTGAATGGCTCGGGCGTCGCGCCAGTCGCGATCAGCTGCGCGAGGCGTTTACCCACGGCAGGGGCCATCATGAAGCCGTGACCCATGAAGCCGCTGGCGAGAATCAGCCCCGGCACCTCGTCTACCGGCCCGACGATCGGCGCGTGATCGGGCGACAGGTCGTACAGACCGGCCCACTGGCGTTGGATCTTGAGCGACGACAGCGTCGGGCACGTGGCGATCAGCGCGCGCGCGTACAGCGCGAGGAAGCGCAGCGACGAGGCCTGGCTCGCGCCTTCGGGAGTCTTCGGATTGCCGATGCCGCCGACGAGCTCGCCGCGCGTCGACTGCGAGAAGTACAGACCCGAGCCCAAGTCCGCAACGAGCGGTCCGAGAAAGGGTTTGAGCGGCTCGCTGGCGCAGATCTCGTGACGGTGCGGTTTGGTCGGTAGCTCGACGCCGATACTGCGTACCAATTCGGGGCTGAAGGCCCCGCACGCGTTCACGACCATCGGCGTGCGCACGCGGCCGCGCTCGGTGACGACAGCCGAGACTTTGCCGCCCGACAGCTCGACGGCGTCGACGCGACAAAACGTGTGAATGTCCACGCCGAGCGCACGCGCACCTTCGGCGTAGCCCCAAACGAACGGCCACGGAAACACCACCGCGTCGTCGGCATTGAAGCTCGCGGCCAACACCTTTTGCGTGTCGAGCTGCGGCACGATGCGCTGTGCCTCGGCAGCGTCGATTAGCCGCGTTTCGAGCCCCAGCCGACGCTGCAGCTCCACGCTTTCGGCCAGGCCCTCCGCACGCTGCTGGTCGCGCGCCAAGAACAAGTAACCGCCTTGCCGAAACCACGTGTTGATGCGGTGCTCGTGCGCGAACTCCTTGCACATCGCGAGGCTCTCTTGCATGAGCGTCACGTTCGCCTCGTTCGACCACTGCGCGCGCACGCCGCCGCCATTCCGCCCGCTTGCCCCGCCGCACAGGTACCCGGAATCCAACACCAAAATCCGCCGCCGCGCGTGCTCCTTCGCCAAGTGATACGCCGTCGCCAACCCCATAATCCCCGCCCCAACGATCACGACGTCGACCGCATCCGGCAAAGGCCTCAAGGATCCGCCACGCACACTCACACCACCAAGCCTAGCAGGGCCACGGGGCCTCGTAACGGAGCCCAGCGCTCAGATTTTTTCACAGGGAGATCGGGAGATCGGGAGCTAAGAACGAGATCAGACTGGGGCGCCGACCTGTTCCGACAATCGCGTCGCTGCATAAGACTCGATAAAGGTCCGAACAATGCGACGCATCGTCGTGCCGACGCGGCGCCAAAAATTCTCGCCTCCCGATCTCTCGATCTCCCTGTGAAAAAATCTCGAGCCGCTCGAGCCGTTCCAAGGCAGGCCCAGTTTCCGTATGGGGCGGCGGCGCCCAGCTGGGCGCCTGGGCACGGCCTGCCAACCAGAAGACGTTTAGCTTTCGCGCAGGTCTTCGAAGCCGCGAATAAGCGCGTCGTGGACGCGACCGTTGCTGGCGAGCAGCCCACGGTCGTTGCTGAGCGATGCGGCGCGGTAATCGATTGGGTCGCCGTGGGTGTCGGTGAGCTTGCCGCCGGCGGCGGTGACGAGCGCGTCGGCGGCGCAGGCGTCCCAGCGTTTTCCGGCGTAGCCCGGCGCCACGTAAGCTTCGACCTCGGCGGCGGCGACGAGCGTGCCTTTCAGTCCGGCGCTGCCCAACACCCGCACTTCGCGCGGATTCAAACGCGCGAGCGCGCGCTCAAGCTGTGGGCCGCGGTGCGAGCGTGAGCCGACCAAGCGACCCTGCGAAACGTCGGCGATGTCGCTGACGTGAATTTCCGACTGCCGGCCAGCGGTGATCCGAAATGCGCCTTGCCCGACCCAGCCGGCGAACACGTCGCCGCGCGCCGGCGCGTCGATCACCGCGGCTACCGCGCGCGCGCCTTCGACCAAGCCAATCATCACCGCGAATTCGCCGTTGCGATCGACGAACTCGCGCGTGCCGTCGACGGGGTCGACGAAAAACACGCGGTCGTACTTACGGAAATCGCTGAACGTCGCCGGATCGCTCTCCTCGGCGACGATCGGCACGCCCGGAAACTCTCGCGCGAGCTGCTCGCAGATCAAGGTATTGGCCAAGCGATCGGCTTCGGTGACCGGATCCTGCGGACCTTTGTAGTCGACGTCGAAGGGGCGCGCGTACACGCTCATCACGACCTTCGCGGCCTCGTTGGCGATGCGCAACAGCACCGCGAGCTCGGCGTTCATGACTTGATTCCCACGTTCTCGAGCCGGCGCTCGAGCGCGCTCTTTGCGTCGTCGGTCAAGTACGGCGGCTCTTTGCCGGCGTCGCGCACCAGCTGATCGAGCTGCACCGCGCTGCGCGGCCCAATCACGACCGCGCTCAGCGCCGACTGCGCGAGCGCGTAGCGCAACGCGGCGGCACGCGGGCTGGTCACATCGCCGTACACGGCTGGGCGCAGCGCGGCGAGCTGGGAGATCCGTTTTTTGAAATCGTCGTCTGTCCAGCGGTCACGGCGATGATCGCCGCTCGGGAACTGCTTGGTGTTTGGCCATTGCGCGCACAGAAGCCCGTGGGTCAGCACCGAGCGTCCGAGCAGCCCGACTTGCTTCTCTTTCGCCAGCGTGACCACACCGTTCAAGTCTTGCCGGTGAAACGCGCTGTAAGCGAGCTGCAGCACCTGCGCGCCTTGCTCGATCGCGAGCTTGCCGATGTCCGCGTTGCCGATGCTGGCACCCCACGTACGGATGATACCGTCTTCGACCATTTTATTCAGCACCTCGGCCACGTGCGGCTTGCCGAGCGCGATCGCCGATGGATTGTGCAAGAGCAGCACGTCGATGCGCCGCTTGAGGCGCTCCCGCGACTTCTGCGAGGCTTCGCGCAAGTGCTCGGAGTCGAAGCGCTTGATCGGCGGCGTGGCGGCGCGATCCGTCCCGACCTTGGTGATGACGATTGCGTTTGGGTGACTTTCGAGCAGGCGCCCGAGGCGGCTCTCCATCGCACCGTTGGCGTACGCATCCGCGGTGTCGAAGGCGTTGATGCCGAGCCCCAGCGCGCGCTCGATGACCTGATCTTGCTCGGCCTCGTCGACGGGGCCGTAACCATCACCCGAGAGCCCCCAGGTTCCGAGGCACAGCTCGGAGATCTCGATGCCGGTTTTGCCGAGGGTCCGCAGGCGCATGACGGCGGCTATAGCACGCGACCGAACGACCAGTAATGCAGCAGCGTGAGCGGCTGGTCGCTCTCCAGAACGATGCGCCCCGGGCCAGTTCCGACGCTGCTGGGCACGTCGAGCGCGAACTCCTGGAAGTTGCCGGCGTCGACCCGGTGCGGCTCGGGCGTGACCCTGCGGCCCGACACCGAGATGCCGACGTGCCCCGCGCCGGCCGCTGAAAACCGCACCGCCAGCAGCCCATTCGACGCGAGGTTGAGCCGAAAGTCTTCGCGCGTGCGCTGACCGCGGCCACCGTCGAAGCGCCCGCCGCGCGCCTCGACCACGTTGTCACGTGCGCTGGCGGGGCCGAGCACGTAGCCGTGCGCGGCCTCGCTCTCCAAATCGGCGACGTCCAGCTCGTCGAGCAATCAGCGCGTGCCGACGTCGATGATCGGCGCTGCTCCCGAGCCGAGGGCGGAGAAGTCCGCGCGGTAGGCGACCATCAGCGGGCCGCCCAAGATCGTCGCGCCCTCGACGCGCCGCTCGGTCAGGCGGTCACCGAGCAGGTTCGGAATGCCGAACCACTCCGGGTACACGATGAAGTGCGTCGGCAGCTCCGCGCGTGGCAGGCGCTCGTAGTGCTCGAATCGCGAGCCCGCGCCGCCGACCCAGTACCGCGCTTCGTTGAGCGTGGTGAGGCCGACGATGTCGAAGGTGCGTCGGCCAGAGTAGAAGGTGATGGCGCCCGCGTCGTTGACGCCGAGCTTGGCGTCGGTCGGCAAGTGTTCGGCCGCCCAACGCCCGAGCGACACTTGCTGCGCCGTGATCGCGGCGGCGCTCTGCGCTAAGTCCGCGACTGAAATCGGCGCTAGTCGCGCGAATCCGAAGCCGGCCAGCGCTGGTACCGCGAGCCCGAGCAGCGCGAGCCGCGGCTGCAATCGCGCAAGCGCCGCCGCCGACAGCTCGCCCAGCGCCGCGAGGCCCAACAGCCAAGGTCCGCTGAACGGCCACAAATAGCGGAGCCGATTGACCAAGAACGTCTCGTACGTGGTCGGAAGCAGCATCCCGAGCGCAACCAGCCACAAGAACACCGCGTAGGCACGCGCGTTACGTCGCTCGGCGGCCAACCACAACGCAGGCAGGCTCAAAAGCGCCACGAAGCGATAACCCTCCGGAATGAATGTCCACGACCATTCACGGCCGTCGAGCAAGGTGCCGTAGAACAATTGCAGATTGCCCAGCACCGCGCTGCCCAGGCGATCGTGATAGTACGGGTTGGTCAGCAGCCATTTGGCGAGCGTGGTCGTTTGCGCAGCGCTGCCCGTGAACAGCCAATTGACGAGCGGTACGAGCAGTGGCGCGAACAACGCTGTGGCGGCGTGCGTGCGCGTCGCTTTGCCGCTGAGCGCGAAGGCGCTCCCCACACACAGCGCCGCGATCGCGCCTTCGGGCCTGAGCAACACCGCCGCGAACGCCAGCAGCACGAGCTCGCGTCTTCGCCACGCACTGCGCTGCCCTTCCAAGAACTCTGCGGCGCGCCGTGCGCTGCGCAACAACACGAAGCCGAGCGGCACGACCTCCATCGCGCTGGCCGCAAACCAAGTGTTCGCCGAGAACGTCAACACCAACAGGCCCGCGGCAAATGCCAACGGTCGGCTCAGGAAGCGCCGGCTGCTCAGGTACACCTCGCTGGCTTGGCCAAGCAGGCTGCCAAACCCGAGCACCCAGGTCACCCCGACCAGGCCCGTACCGGACGCGCCGAGCCAAATCGCCGGCGTGAGCAGCGCCGGCCACAGCAAGCTGGTCGCTCCCGGGACGCGCGGCAGCCCCGGCACGTATTCGAACGGATGAAAGCGCGCGAAGCTTCGCGCGAACTGGAAATGGATGTAGCTGTCGTCGAGCGGCGCTCCCAAGCTGCCGCCCGAGGCCGCCAGCACCCGGCTGCGCGCCCAAATTGCCAGCCCCAGCGTGACGCACGCGAAGCAGGCCACGGCCGCGAGATCAAGCCTGGCCCAGGCTCGCGCCGGCTGTGCTACGGCGGTGCCGCCATCGCTAACCGGGCCGCTCCTCGACACCATGTCCGCCGCCTCTAACACGAAGCCGAACCCGTACGCCGACGCTCCGCGTCTACCCGAAGCAAAGCCGGTGGATCTGGCGGAGCTGGTGTTGCCCGGTTTTCCGGTTGAGCTGGAGATCGGACCGGGGCGCGGCGGCTTTTTGTTCGAGCGCCTGGCCGCGGTGCCACAGCTTTGCATGCTTGGCTTCGAGATTCGCCGCAAGTGGGCGACGATCGTCGACAACAAGCTCGAGGCGCACGGTTTGGGTGCGCGTGCGCGGGTATTTTACGAAGACGCCCGGGTTGCGCTGCCGCGGTTGCCGGAAGCTTCGCTGTCGCGCGTCTACATTCACTTCCCCGATCCGTGGTGGAAGAAGCGCCACGAGAAGCGCCTCGTCGTCAATCCGACGCTCTTGCCGGATGTCGTACGCGCGCTCGTGACGGGCGGCGAGCTATTCGTCCAAACCGACGTCGAGGATCGCGCGGTCGAATACGAGGCTGCCATCAACGCCGCCGAGGGGTTGGTCGCGGTACCGGGCGGCCCACGCCTGGCCGAAAACCCGTTCCTCGCCCGCAGCCCCCGCGAGCACCGCGCAATCAAAGACGGTTTGCCGATCCACCGCTTGCTGTACCGCAAGCCCTGACAGCGCGCAGGAGACGGGGCGACAGCGGGCCGTCGGCCCGCGGAAAAACCAGGCGGGGCCCCGTCGACCCACGGGAAGCGAGCCTTCCCATCCACCGCTTGCTCTACCGCAAAGAGTAGGGCTAGCCTGCCGAGAATCATGCGGTTTCGATTAGGAGCGGCCTTCGCTTTGGTCCTGGCCTGCGCCGGGTGCGCGACGTACCGGGAAGACCTTTATCGCGGCCAGCGGCTCTACGAGGACAACCAGTACGAGCGCGCGCTAGCGCTGTGGCGCGTCCTCGAGTCGGACACCGACTCGCTCAGCTTCAACGAGCAGTCGCGTTACGCGTACCTGCGCGGCATGACCGACTACCGGCTCGGCTTTCGCGCCGATTCGCGGCATTGGCTCGCGATCGCCAAAGCCACCGAGCAAGAGCACAGCGGCGGCCTCAGCCCCGAGTGGAAGCAGCGCCTCGACGAGTCGCTCGAAGACTTGAACAAAGACGTGTACGGCGGCGCCGAGCGCTTCGACAAGAGCCGCTCGACGTTCAAAGAGCACACCAAAGAAGCCGGCGACGACAGCGGCAGCGGCGACAAGCCCAGCGACGGCAAGTGCTACGCCAACTCCGACTGTCCGGATGGTTTCATGTGTGACACCAAACAGTGCGTTAAGCTTTGAGTTGAGGTCGACGCTTCTCGTGCGGTGACTTGAGCTCGTTTGGTCGTTGTTCTCGTTCTCCTCCGAGCCTTGGGAGAATGCGCGGCGACTGTTGTGACCTGAAGCGCGACGCGCGCTCTGCCTCGCCGCGTTTGTGACTGGCCTCCTCGCAATCGCGGCGGCAGCAGATCCACGCGCAAGCCAAATGGGCGGCCGAAGCTGCCAACGGCCAACTCCGAACTGCTAACTTCTTCGTAAGTCTTGGATCAAGTCTCGCGTTCTCAGCTTTTCTTTCTTGAGCTCGACGACTTGGGTCTGTTCCATGGTCGTGAGGTAAACCTGCCGTTCTAAGCGGTGCACCTCACTGTCGAGAGAACGGTGCCGACGCTCGAGATCTTGCAAGCTCACTGGCTTCATCTACGTTCCTCCTCTGGGAGTGGTCCACGACTTCGCGCTAAAGGCTGAAGGAGAACCACTACGCACAGGCATGGAAACTACGCCTCTCACTCCGAGGGTCAACGCTGGATCGCACTTCATCGAACATTATTTCTGAAGGGTCAATTGGCATGACGCTGTGGGGCTTCCAGGTGGGGTCGCTCGTCGCGGCAACGCGACCCCGCACTGAAACATTCCCGACCAGCTCGACGTCATCATTGGCGCTCTGGCCATACCTGCCCCGCCCGCCCCGCCCGAGCATGCCAGTCGGACGTGTGTCTGTTACGCTCGGGGTCAGCGCCTATGAGTCCCTATTTCCGAGTGCTCCTGCAGGGTTCGGTGGCCTTGCTAGGGGCCGGTTGCTCGGTCGCGACGCCACCGGCCAAAATGGCACAACACCCTGGCGACGGCTCGGGCGGGCACGAGATCGAAGTGCCGCGCACAGTCGTCACACCGGGTGGGACAAGCAGCCTGCCCGAGCTGCTGAGAGACGCGGCCAAGCTGGCAGCGGCCGAGCGTTGGGGGGAAGCGGCCGCAGCCTACGAGCGAGCCTACGCGCTCGAGCCCGAGGGTGCCTCCGGCGACGAAGCGCTGTGGGGCGCGGCCGACGCGCACGACCACGTGAACGAGCTCGAGCCGGCGCTGTCGCGCTACGAGCTCGTCGCGAGTCGACAACCCGACACTGCTCGCGGCCACGACGCGCTCGTGCGCGCCACGCGACTCCTGGTCTTCCTCGGTCGCTTTGCGCCAGCCGGCGTGTACGCCGAACGCTTGCTCAAGCGGCTCGACCAGCTCAGTGACTTCGATCGGATCGCGGTGTTCAGCGCGCGTGCCTTGGCGCTGATCGAGCGCGGCGAAGATCAGCAAGCGTCGTACTTCATCGAGAAGGGACGCGACATCATCGACTCGCGCCAGCTCGACGCCGCCGGTCGCGTGCCGCGCGACCTGGCGCAGCTCTACTACGCGCTCGGCGAATCACGCCGCGTGCACGCCGAGCGCGTGGTCTTCCAGCCGATGCCGCCCAACTTCGGCGCCGTGCTCGAGGAGCGCTGTCAGCTGCTGCTCGACGCCCAGAGCGCCTACTCGGACGCGATGCGCGCCTACGACGCCCACTGGTCGGCGATGGCCGGCTTTCGCACTACCGAACTCTACGAAAAGCTGCACCAAGATCTGCTCGCCGTGCAGCCACCATCGAGCGCCGACACCGAGCGCAAGCGCCAGCTGTTCGAAGGCGCCGTCCGGACGCGCTACTCAATCCTGCTGACTAAGGCCAAAGGCATGGCCGAGCACACGCTGGCGATGGCCGCCCGCACCGGCGAGCAATCGGAATGGGTCGAGCGAACCCGCCAGGCGCTTAAGAGCATCGACGATCGGATCGCCGACGAAGAAGCCACGCTCGCCAAGCTGCCGTACACCCGGCAGGACTTCGAAGCCTACCTGGCCGAGATGGAAGCAGCGGCCTCGGGGCCGACCAAGGTCCCTACGCGGCTCACCAACCCGCTGCCCAATAAGGCGGCGGGAGGGGCCAAGGGGAGCGCTCCCCACTCCACCCGACCGTGACCGAAACGGACTCCGGCCCGTCGACTACCGGCAGCGCGTTCAGTAGTTAACGCTCTGATTTCGTTGGCCTATTGTCCGGAGCGCCAATGTAAGCAAAGTTGACGTCCAGGCGGTATGAATTATGCTTGACAGCCCTAGACCCCGGCGCTACCAGAGCGCCGTTCTCCTCGGTCCCCGCCTCATAGCTCCTCTGACCTACTGAACGGGTTGGAAGGTGCAAGGGTGGGGTGCCCCAATTTTACCACCCCAGTCTTCGTGGGTGGAGCCTTGGGGAGAAGAGGATCCCGCTGCAAAGCGGGAGACGCCTACCCGCAACGCTCGCCAGACTGCTCATGCAGGTTCACGGCTCTTCACAAGTGTCCCCGCAACGCGCCCTCGGAAACGAGTCGGCTTGGGCATTCGCCCATGCCTCCGGCGCCGAGGCGTCGGTGTGCTTCGCTGGCGTAGCTCAATTGGTAGAGCACCTGTTTTGTAAGCAGGTGGTTGGGGGTTCAAGTCCCCCCGCTAGCTCCGCAGGCGACTTGAACTGTCGTCTGTCCGGTGAGCACGCCGGCGCATTTCGGGTTCTGGCTTCGTTTGGGCTGCGGTCCGATGCTCACGCACAGGAGTGCGTTCCGCTTCGGTCCTCGCCCAAGCCTCGCCATAACGCCGAACTTCGCAGGCGGGTCATCCAGGGGCGTCCCCTCAATGGGGCTGCAGCAGTCGTTCGCGGCATGCGTTCGGCCTTAAGTCTTGCTCGCGCTGCGAGCATCACGATTTCGGAATCTTCGGAGAGTTGCCCGAGCGGCCAAAGGGAGCAGGCTGTAAACCTGCCGGCTTATGCCTACGCTGGTTCAAATCCAGCACTCTCCACCTCAGCCCGGCTGCGCCGGGCATCGGTGTCGATCTCTTGTCTCGGGGAGCTCAGCTCCCCCTCGGCTGAAGTGAATTCAGCCGAGCCTCCCCCTCAGGTTTCGGGGTCCCTGCCCCGAAACTCAGCCAATGAGACGCTGGGAACAAAGCCGCCCGGCTTTGGTTTCACGGGCTTGGGGCGCGCAGCCTTTGCGGGAGTAGCTCAATTGGTAGAGCGTCAGCTCCCGTTGTGTGGGGAGCTCAGCTCCCCCCCGTCTGAAGTGAATTCAGCCGGGGCCCCCCCTCAGGTTTCGGGGTCCCTCCCCCGAAACTCAGCCTCCTTCAGGACTTCCGCGGGAGTAGCTCAATTGGTAGAGCGTCAGCTCCCGTTGTGTGGGGAGCTCAGCTCCCCCCCGTCTGGAGTGAATTCAGCCGGGGCCCCCCCTCAGGTTTCGGGGTCCCTCCCCCGAAACTCAGCCTCCTTCAGGACTTCCGCGGGAGTAGCTCAATTGGTAGAGCGTCAGCCTTCCAAGCTGAATGTCGAGGGTTCGAGCCCCTTCTCCCGCTCTCAGTTTTCAGGATCCGTGACTCTCGGATCACGATCGACCGACTCCACGTGTCACCGGATTTTAGTCCGTTGGCTACGAGGAGGACGCTTGGGTCAACCCGGTTGCCAAGTTTGGCCGCTGACGAAGCCGAGCCGAGGACCGGAGCGGAGCGTACTTGGGTACGTGAGCACCGGACCGGAGGCGAGGCGAAGCCAGCGGGCAAAATCGGCGACCGTCAGCTCAGTCGCGATAACGCATCAGCAGCCGCATGCCCACCTAGCTCAGATGGTAGAGCACGTCCTTGGTAAGGACGAGGTCACCAGTTCAATCCTGGTGGTGGGCTCGAAACCGTAATTAGTCGGAAGAATAAGTCATGGCCAAAGAGAAATTCGTTCGTTCGAAGCCGCACGTCAACGTAGGGACGATCGGTCACATCGATCACGGCAAGACGACGCTCACCGCGGCGCTCGTGAAGGTCCAGTCGAAGAAGGGCCTCGCGAAAGAGATCAAGTACGCCGATATCGCCAAGGGCGGCATCGTGCGTGACGAGACCAAGACGGTGACGATCGCCGTCAGCCACGTGGAGTACGAGTCGGCGAAGCGCCACTACGCGCACGTCGATTGCCCCGGCCAC
>JBBRMI010000161.1:0-18408 GCA_038230915.1 Polyangiales bacterium
GACTACCCAGGCCTGGATTCGCGTTTCTCAAGCCGTTGGTCTCGCCCTCGCGCAGCTCGCTCGCGAGCTCAAGCCGTCGCGATCACGCCCTCGAATCGCACTGAATCTCGGGGCTGTGGGTGCTTAAGAGATCGGGCATGTGCCAGACCCACACCAAGCAGCGTGCCGTCGTTGCCATTGCCGGACGCGTCCACCGCCAGTTGCCCGCTGCCTTCGTCGAAGGGCCAGTAGCCGACCAAGCCGAGGCGCCCGCCACTCTGCCCACCGGCGCCGCCAAGCAAGGCCGGCGATGCGCCCGCGCTCGAGACACCTCCGCTCGCGTCGGTACCGGCGGAGCTCGAGTCGGTCGAGTCCCCCGACACGCCTGCTTGGATTTCATAGCGGTAGCGGCAACCTGACGCTAGGGCCACCAACCACGAGCCCCAGCCGCATGCGACAACGAAGAAACGAAGGCGCGATCTCAGGCGTCAGAGCATGTCACGGGGAGTGGCCCCTGTCAGCCCGCAGTCTTGAGCTGTTGTCGGACGGCGTCTTGCGCGGAAGCTGCGCGCAGCGGGGCATTTCGGTGTCGCTTACGGACCATCGCAGGCAGTACGCGAACCACTACGGCGCCCAGCAGAAATACGGCCCCGCGGTGCCCGTTGCTCGGCTGGGGCACGTGAAAGCTGCAGCTTGAAGCGTCGCCGGAGTCACTTGCGAGGACCGCGCCGCTACCGCTTGTGCCTGCGCTGCCGGGTGTCCCCGCGCTGCCGGCAGCAGTGGCTGCGCCAGCCGCTCCAGTGCTGGGCGCGCCAACCGTGCCCGTGCCGCCCGTGCCTGAACTTGGCGCGGTACCGCCCGCTCCACCGGTCGTACCCGTGCCGCCGGTTCCACTTCCAGCGCCGCCGCCGTTCGTGCCGGCTCCTCCGCCCATCCCGCCCATCCCGCCCATGCCGGCTGGCAAATCTTTCTTGTTGGTGAAGAGCCAATCGATGACGTCTTCGTTCGCGTACGTCATGTCCCACGCGTCGTGGCCGACGCCCGGATACTCGTTGTACTTGACGGCGCTGCCGGCCGCTTTCAGCGCGGCCACCATATCGCGCGTGCCCTTCACCGGAACGGTGCCGTCTGCGTCACCGTGGAACGTCCAAATTGGTAGCAGCTTGATCAGGTCAGCTTTGCTCGGATCGGCCGAGCCGCAGATCGGGATTGTGGCCGCGAATCGATCGGGATTGCGCACGACCGCATCCCACGCGCCGTAGCCGCCCATCGATAGGCCGGTGATGTATTGGCGCGCCGGATCGGTGCTGAATTCCTTGGCGATCGCGTCGGCGATCTCGAGCGCGGTCGTCAGTTGATCGCTCACGGCGACGCTCGTCGTGGAATACGAGCCGAGCCCCCAATCGGTGTCGACCCATTGCTTGCCGTCTGGGCACTGCGGCGCGATGACGTAAGCCGGATGCTTGGCTTGATGGGGCGCCGTCGCCCAAACGGTGGCGCCCGCGTTGGCCATCAGCTGCGAGGTGTTGTTGGTGCCGCGCTCGCCAGCCCCGTGCAGAAACAAGATCAGCGGGTACTTCATGCCCGGCGTCGGGTTTTTCACCGTGTACAATCGATAAGGCAGGGTGAGCCCCTTCGTTCCCTGCAGGGTACGGGCTTCGAACCCGCTGACGTCCTGGGCGTAGCCCGTGTGCGGCAGCAAACACACGCTCGCGAACGCGACGATCGAGGCCGCGGAACGCATGGTTGACACGCAGTTTAGCATGGCCGGCTGAGTTTGACGCTTCACGGTTCGCCTGTGGTTGCACCGGACGTGCCAACCTTCGCAGCTTGCAAGAACGTGTAAACCAGCCCTTCCGGCGCCCGATGCGCTGTGCGGACTCGCACAGGGGCGCGTCCGCGACGTCTCGAGCGGCGTCCCGCGAATGGCTTCAAACAAGCACTCGATCTACGGGCTCGCTTTGGGGCTGCGCGGCGACTCGAGGTCGAAGAAATTCACGGTGCTCACTTCGTACACGGGGCTGCCCTGGGCCACGGCGTCGATGTAGGTCATCGCGGGCGTCGGCGGCTCCGGCTCGTCTCCGAAGTTGCCTTGTTGGAACGGACTGCCGACCTCGGCTAGCTGCGCTCCGTCCTTGTACACCACGAAGCGTTTGATCCCGCTGTCCAGATCAGCGTCTGCAGCCCATGAAAGGCGGACCGACGCCGCTTCGCGAACGGCCATCAGGGAGCGCGGTGCGAAGGGCGGGGTCGTATCGACGACTTGCCCCGATTTCGAAAACTCCGCCCATTTCTGAGCCACGGTTTGGTCGGGCAGCCAGGCTGCCGTCGTCTTGTCCCCCGGGTAGTCGCCAAACGCGGCTACTGCGAAGCTTGAGAGGTCTCCCAGCCAGCCGCTCCCCTCCGCGAGCGTTCGAAGCGGCCCTCCGGCGATGCTTGGCAGTCGCATTCGGATGCACGCGTCCAGGTAGGGAATCGCGAGCAATCTTCCTTGCCGGATGTCATGCGTGGCCTGGGGGTCGAGCGACAATCCAACTAGCGCGCCGAGCGGGCGCTCGCGCTCGAAGGCGTTCACCGTTTCCTTGTAGGCCCCACCGAAGGTCGGGTTGCCCTGTTCCATTTGACCCGCCGAGAACAGCTGCGGAACAAGGCGAGCCGCGGCGGGGAGCGCACCATTGGAACCGCTGCGGGGGATGGCGGCGATCACGCGCTCGGGATACTGGGCGACGACGGCGTATGCCCAATTGCCACCACCCGAGTGGCCCCAAATCGCCCAGGGCACCGTGACCAGCTCGGGCCGCTTGGCAGCGCTCGCGAACTGCGCCAGAGCGCGCTCGAGCGCCTGCACCGAGCCGCTGTTGAGGTTGGCCCAATTGCCACAATTGCCCGCGTCGTCGTAGTGGGTTCCGAGCAGAGCGAAGGCCCACTTGTTGGCCAGCACTTGCCACTGCAGGTCGTGCGCCATCTCGATCCCGTCCCGCCCGCAGCCATGCTGCCGAATGATGATACCGCGGATCGCAGCAACGCCGTCCGGCACATAGATGCGATACGAGGCCTTCGCAAATTTCTCACCCGCGATCGGCAAGATCTCGGCATCGAAGATCGTCCCTGGGCCATGACCTGGAAAGCCCTTCGGATCGTCCCCCGGGTCGGGATTCGGTTCGCCTGCGCCGCCGCTGCCAGCGTTCGCCGAGCCGCCAGTGCCAGCGATCGCGCTCCCGCCCGCGGCAGACATCCCTCCACCCAAAGCCTGACCTGCAACTCCGGATAGCCCTGCTGTCCCCACCATGCCACCCGCTGGCGACGAACCCGCCGCAGCCGTCATCGTTTGGCCTTGGCCTTGGCCTTCGCCGCGCGGTGCGTCCGTGCAGCCCCCCAGCACGAGCAAGACCGCAGGTAGCCAGCTCCTTTTGATCATCACAGTACTTATCGCCTTTTTTCAGCGCCTGGCGCACTCGTTGCGCCTGGGCTCGCCCGGCAGCCGGAGCCCCGAAATCGGCCCAAACCGCGACCTCGAGTCGTTGCCATGCCGGTGTGAGTGCACCACTCATGCCATCGTTTCGGGATCCCGAATGCCGCGTGCTGCTCCCCCGAAACGACCAAGTAAGTACCTGCCTACACGTGCGCCGTTGCACAGCTGCGCGAAACCGCACGTCGAAGTCACGTCTGCTCTGGCTATAATTAGGGCTATGCTGCGAGGCCTGGTCCTTGTCCCATTTGGTCTGGCTGCGGGTGCCGCGCAGCGCAACCCTGCAGCGGCGGCGCGCCCGGCTTTCTTTTTGGGCGACCCATGAACGAGCTGTTGGAAACCGCGCTCGACGCGCTCGACGCCTCCGCTGCGCCCGAGGGAGATGTGATCGGGCGTGCCTGGCTGTTGGTGCAAGGTCCGGAAGCTGCGGAGCCAGAGCTGATCGAGCTGACGCTGGAGCGGGAGCTCGTGATCGGGCGTCTGGCGAGCCACGCGGAGCTCGTCATCGACAGCAGCAAGGTATCGCGACGCCACGCGACGGTCACGCTCCGCGGAGCTTTCGTCGAGGTGTGCGACCTTGGCAGCACGAACGGGACCCACTTAGGCGGTCGTGTGCTGCGCGGGGAGACTGCACGGCTGCGCGGTGGGGACCAGATTCGGATCGGCGAGACCGAAATCTTGATCGCCGTGACTCGCAACGCTTTGCCGATCGCAGCCGAGAATGCAGCGGAACGGAGCGAGCTCGCGAGCGGCGTCGTGCTGGCCGAACCGAGCATGAAGACCGTGTTCGCGCTGGTCCAGCGGTTGGCCCCGCTGAAGACTACAGTGCTGATCGAGGGTGAATCCGGCGTGGGTAAGCAGGTGGTCGCGGAGCACCTGCACCAACTTGGGCCGCGAGCGCGCGGGCCGTTCGTCCACGTCAATTGCGCTGGCCTGCCTGAGTCTCTGGTCGAATCCGAGTTGTTCGGTCACGAACGCGGCTCGTTCACGGGCGCCGACCGGCGCAAGGTCGGCTACTTCGAAGCCGCATCGGGCGGGACGCTTTTCCTCGACGAGGTTGCCGAGCTCTCGCTGGCGGTTCAGGCAAAGCTGCTGGTGGCGCTCGAGAAATCGACGATCGTGCGGGTCGGCGCAACTCAGCCGGTCGCCGTCGACATTCGCGTCGTCTGCGCCACGCACGATGACCTTGCGGAGCTGGTCAAAGAAGGGCTGTTTCGTGAGGACCTGCTGTTTCGTCTGACCGCTTTCAAGTTGCAAATCCCGCCGCTCCGCGAGCGACCGCACGAGATCTTGTTGCTGGCGGAGCTTTTCTTGAAAGGCATTGCCGAGACCGGTGGGCGACCCAATCTGCGGCTGGACGACAGTGCAAGGCGAGCGCTCGGCCGCCGTCGCTGGCCGGGCAACGTGCGAGAGCTAAAGAACGCCATCGAGCACGCTTTCGTCCTGGCTGACGGCGGCGTGATTTCCGAGCAGCATCTGCCGCCGCAGCGCGTCGCTGAGAGTTGGGTCGCATCGCCCTCGCTCGGTTCTGACAGCGGCGCGTCGTTGCCCACGCTGCTCGGCGACCTCGAGCGGCAGGAGCTGGCGACTGCGATGAGCCTGGAGGGTGGCAATCAAACGCGCGCGGCGCGCCGCCTGGGCATCTCGCGGCGCGCGCTGATCCACAAGCTCGATAAGTTCAACATGTCGCGACGCTTCGGAGCCAGCGACAGTTGAACGAGTCCGCGCGCGAACAGAGCGGCCAGCACCTGGGCCGGTACCACATCGGCGACGAAGTGGCGGCCGGTGGCATGGCCACGGTGCATCTGGGGCGCGTCCTTGGCCCTGCCGGCCTGTCCCGCGTCGTCGCCATCAAGCGCATGCACGCTCACGTGGCGCGCGATCCGGTAGCGCGTCGCATGTTTCTGGATGAAGCGCGGCTTGCCTACCGGATCAGCCATCCCAACGTCGTGGGCACGCTAGACGTGGTCGAGCATGAGGATCAAATCCTGATCGTGCTCGAGTACGTCGCCGGTGAAACCCTGGCAAAGTTGCTGGAGCCGATGATCCAAGCCGGCCAGCTCATCAATCCCGCGGCGCTCAGCGCGATCGTGATCGATGCCTTGCACGGCTTACACGCCGCGCACGAGGTCAAAGACGATCAGGGCGTGCCCGTCAATGTGATCCATCGCGACGTTTCGCCACAGAACTTGATCGTTGGCGTGGACGGCGTGACGCGCGTGCTGGATTTCGGGATTGCCAAAGCGCAGGGTCGCCTTCAAGAAACGACCGGCGTCGCGCTGCGCGGCAAGCTTCGCTACTTGTCCCCCGAGCAGATCCGACGCGCGCCGATTGACCGGCGAGTCGATTTGTTCGCCGCCGGCGTGGTGCTTTGGGAGTCCTTGACGGGGCGCCGCTTGTTCGACGCCGATGACATCGCCGGCGTTCTCGACGCCGTTTTGCACGAGCCCGTCCCCGACCCGAGCAGCGTGGTGGCCGGTCTGCCTCCCGGACTCGGTGAGCTCATCCTGCGCGCGCTCTCGCGTGATCCAGCAGGACGGCCAGCCACGGCCCTCGCGTTCGCGGAAGAACTCCAAGAAATCGTTGCTCCCGCACCAGTTGCGGAAGTTGCTCGCTTAGTAGCGCACTGGGCCGCGCCTGCCCTCGAGCACCGCCGGAGGCTAGTGGCTCGGCTGTCGACGCCGATACGTGTCGTCGCGTTGGCAGGGCGTCCAGCCGTGGCGCGGGCTCCCCATGATGGCGATGCTGATCGAACCGAGGCTGACGCTTCGGGGAGCGAGCATGACGTGCCGCTCCCCGCTCTCAAGAACTCGGGCCCAGATGCCGTCACGGCGAGCCTGCTGGCGCAGCCGGCGCCGCTGCGCTCGAGGTCCAGGTGGTGGTTCGCAGCGCCCCCGGTTATCGTCCTCGTGGCATTGGTGAGCAAGCTCCTAGGGCGTGCAGACCCGCGGCCCGCGGAGCCACCGGTTCGAGCGCGATTCGCGGCTGAGGCGTCCCCTCAGCCGCGTCCGCCAGACGCGCAGCCGCTGCCGTCGGCGGCGACTGCGGCCACTGCGGCGACGGCGACGGCGACGATTGCGATCGCGATCGCGGTTCCGGGGGCGGCGGGGCCATCGAAGCCCGTCTCGATGAAGCGGTCGGGGCCTCGACCTTTCGTCGCTCCGCCCGTAGCTAGCCCCCGGACACCTAGCTCCGTCAATTCCGGTTGCGATTTCCCCTTCACGATCGGCGAAGGCGGAGTGCGCATCCCCAAGAAATCTTGCTTCCCAAAGTAGTTCTGCGACTATCTCGCGCAGCGTGCGCCCCTTGCAACTTCGGACTTCGGCCGTCGGCGTCGCGTTGGCTTTGACGGCTAGCGCCGCTGCAGCACAAGAGGCGGGGACGTGCTCCTCTGCCTACGAGCAGACTCAGCGACTGCGACGTTCCGGGAAGCTACTCGAGGCACGCCAGAATGCCATCGACTGTTCGGCACCCACTTGTCCAGAGGTATTGACCAAGGACTGCGCGCGATGGGTCGCGGAAATCGAGCCGGCCATCCCGCGCGTCGTGCTCTCGGTCAAAGACACCAACGGTGCGCCGCTGACCGACGTGGTCATCTACCTGGACGGCGAACGCTTGAACGGAACGGGCGGCGGCCAATCGATCGAGGTCAATCCGGGGGAACACCTGCTGCGCTTCGAGCACGGCAAAGAGAAAGCCATCGAGAAGCACGCCGTCTTCGTCGAGGGCGAGAAGAACAATCGCGTCACCATCGTGTTCGGTAGCACGTCTTCTCTCACACAGCCTGACGCCCCGCTGGTAGCGCAGCGCTCGCCGCCGTGGGCCGCCCTCGTTGCAACCGGATTGAGCGTGGCCGCGCTGGTGACGAGCGCGGTTTTCGGGGTGCGGGCCCTTCAGCAGAAGGCCGCACTGGACCGCGCCGACTGCAAACCCCGTTGTAACCCGAGCGCGGCGCTAGCGCTGCAGCGGAGCGCCGCCTTCGCCGACGTCGCGGCGGGGGTGGCCGTCGTCGCTGCCGGGAGCGCCGTCTACCTTTTCTTCAGCAACGAGGCCAGCGCTGCGGCGCCCGCTCGCCCGGCTCCGCTAAGTCGACAATCTTTCGTGGGGCTGGGCTTGCGTCAGGCTTTTTGAAGGGTCGACACCGCACAAACACCAATTGATAGACAACGAAAACGGTCACGCATGGTCAGTTCGCTTTGGCTACCTTGAGGTAGTGCACCCAGACGTCGCCGTGGCTTATCGGGTCGCCCGAATCGTGCGGCGGAAACGTGTCGATGAACAGCTTCACCACGTGGCAGCCGGCGGCCAACGTCCAGTGCTTGGGCGTGGTGCCGCTGATCATCGTGTGGCCCCACCAGCCGCCCACTTGGTAGTGGGTGTCGGACCAAAGTTGGGGGTCGTCGGGCTTCAACGTGACCGGCCCGCTGCTCACGTCGTCGATGGTGAAATGGACCACCACCGGCGCGGCAGGACCCCAACTCGACGAGAAACGCGTCACCACGTCGTAGTCCGCGGGCGCTTTGACCTCGATGGCGTAGGAAACCCACTCGCCCGGCATCGGCCACAAGAGCGCGCTGCCGCCCCCCGGATCGGGTGCCGGCGCGTGCGTGTATTGCAAACCGTCGGTGTCCCAGTACACGTGGTCGTTGACCAAGGCCGTGTTTCCCCATTGGTTGCCATGGGTCGCGGGGTATTTGAACTGACCCAAGTCATCGAGGTTGCTGAGGTAGCCGCCAGCTGGGTGGTTCTTCGCGTTGTTGGAGACATCCGTGCCGCCGATGATTTCTCCCATCGGGATGACCAGCGGCGCATCGGGGCTAACCTGATGTTTGGCCGCGGTGGTGTCGCAGATCACTGGGGCCGCGCCCGCGTTGCCGCCGACTCCACCTTCATTGGAGCCTGCAGAGCCAGCGCTGGCACCGCCGATTCCGCCGACTCCGCTACTGCCGCCGTGCGGAGCGGACCCGCCGGCGCCCGCAGCGCCTGAAACGGAGCCCGTCGTGATAGCGCCCGCACCCGCATTGCCACCGAGGGCCGCGCTACCGCTCGCGCCGGCGCTGGTGGTGGGTGAGGTCTGTTGAGGCGCGGAAGGGCTGCCGCCTCCCGAACAGCTCAGTAACCAGGCGCAAAGCGGGAAAAGGCGTATCGATCGGTTCACGGAGACTATGGCGCCGCGAGACGGGCGAACGGCTCAAGAATTTTCCTGCACCACCCAACTAGTCTGCGTCTGAGGGCGGCGGGCGCTGGGAGCTGTGTCGCTTCCTCGCACCGTAGCTCCCTTTTCCCTACCGATGGCCCTAAGCGCGCGGGTGTCAAAGTAATCGCTCAGGAAATCCCGGACGGGGCGCGAGCAGCGAGTGAGATGCCGCTGGCTTCTGGCTTCTGCCTTCTGCCTTCTCGGCGGGCGACGAATGCTATCGTAACCTGACGGAATGTCAGCGGGACAGGTCGACGTAGCCCAAGGCCCTCGCCCCACGGCAGGGGTGCAGTTGGGCCGCTACCGGCTGGAGGAGCGCATCGGCTCGGGGGGTGCGGGGGACGTCTGGCGCGCGCGGCACGTCGATCTCGGGCACGAAGTCGCGATCAAAGTCCTTGCGGGTGACGCGGAGGGCGAAGTGTCGCGGCATCGTTTTTTTCAAGAAGCGCGGCTGTCTGCAAAGTTAGGGCGCAGCTGTCGGCACATCGTGCGCGTCGAAGATCACGGATTTTGCGCGACTGATGGCTCGACCGAGCACCCCTACTTGGTCATGGAACTGCTGGAAGGCGAGACGCTTGCGGGTCGGCTGCGGCGTGAGCCACCTCTCACCCTGCAAGAAGTCGATACGATCGTCGAGCAGGTTTCCCAGGCTCTAACAGTGACTCACGCAGCCAACGTGGTGCATCGCGATCTGAAACCGTCGAACATCTTTTTGGTAACCGAGCGGGGCGGAGCGCTTTGCGCCAAGCTGCTGGACTTTGGCATCGCGCGCGACTTCTCCAGCGATCGCATGACCCGCACGGGCTCCGCTATCGGCACGCCCGGGTACATGAGCCCGGAGCAGATCACCGGTGCCGAAGTAGATTCACGTTCCGACCTGTGGAGTCTGAGCGCGCTCATCTTTCGCATGCTGACCCTGACTCCGCCATTTGGTAAGGGTAGCTTCGAAGAGGTAACGGCGCGCGCGCTCTGGCAAGCTCCTCCTCTGCCATCGAAGGTGAACCCGGCGCTATCGACGGCTTTCGATAGCTTCATGTTGCGCGGGCTTTCGCGCCCATCCGGTGAACGCTTCCAGACCGCCGAGGCGCTAGCTGGCGCGTTCTCCGCCGCGGTGCACAGCGTGGCCGGGGGCGCGTGGCCCGCGGAGACGTCGCTCGTCGCGACGACAGCCGAGGTTGAAACGGCGCTAGCGGCCCCCATACCTCGCCGACGCCAGCTACGTCGGCTCTGGCCGCTCGCCGTCGTGGGCCTCGGTACCTTGGCGTTGCTCTTTTGGAGAGGCAGTGGTCGGACGACGGCTCCTTTGGCATCTCAGCGTGGAATCCCGATGCTCAGCGTGTCGATTGCTTCGCCGAGCGTTGCCGCGCCCACCTTAAGCGGACCTGTGGCGCAACCCGCTGCCAGTTCTTCCCAGCAACCCGGCGTCGCCGCGAGCTCGCCCGTTCTCTCGAGCGCGTCGCTCAAGCCCGCCCGCGGCGCCGCCCGTCCGGTGTCGCCTCGTGTAAAAGCTAAGACGCCAGCAGCCAAACGCGGCTGGCTGGATCCGGGCGAGATGTGAATGAGCGGACTTGTCCCGTTCGCGTTGCCACGACCGTTTCGCGTGAGCGCACTCGCTTTGATCGCTCTTTGGCCCTGCGCTGCCCTGGCCCAGGCAAGCGCGCCGGCTCCGTCTCCAGAGGCGGACGCGCTGTTTCTAGCTGCCGTGCATCAGATGCAGGACGCGCATTGTCTGGACAAGCATCCAACGGACTCTGCCGCCTGCCTCGCCGCGCGCAGCCAGTTCAGTCGCGTTTACGCGTCCGCGCCCACGGCCCTTGGCGCGCTCCGGAATCAAGCGTTCATCGAGAAATCGTTAGGTCTTTTGGCCAGCGCCGAGTCGTCTTTTCGCGAGCTGACTCGCGTTGCTCCAAGCCACATCGATCCCAGTCGTCGACAGTGGGCGGTGTTCGCGCAGGCTGAGCTAAGCGACTTGGCGCCCCGCGTCCCCGTGCTCACGATCGAGCTGCGCGGAGTCTCTGCGGGCAAGCCATCTTTGACGCTAGACGGCGCGGTGGTCGCGCCAGGCTCCCTGCGCGTCGATCCGGGCACGCACCTAGTCGTGCTTCAAGTCGCCGGGCTCGCGGAACGCAGGATTCGAATCGCGCTTGCGGAGCGGGATCACACGCGAGTGGTCATCGATTTGGCTGGCCAAGGCGCAAGCGATTCGGTTGCAAATACTTCCGGGAGCAAGCCTGCGCCGGCTCCCACGAGATCTAGCGTGCAAACGTGGGGTACGGCGCTGGGAGTGACGGGCGGCGCGCTGGTCGCCGTCGGTCTTGGCTTCGGCGTCGCAGCTTGGCAATCGAAGCGCACGGCCTGCGGCGGCTCCGCGCTTTGCGAGCCTTCAGGATATGCAAGCGCCGCACGCTCGGCGCGCGCCGCGAATTGGCTCGTAGGTGGTGGAGCGATTCTCGCAGCGGGTGGCGTGGGCATGGCGCTGTTCGCGTCCCCGGGGCCTCGCGGCTCCGCCACGCTGCTGGTCAGAGGCCAGTTTTGAGGCTTCGCCCGAAGTCGCGCGCCCGTGTCGACCAGCTGGTCTTGCTCGTCGGGCTTTCCCCGCTCGGCTGCCAGACCCTGATCGGCCTGAACGACGTGGGCCCGCGCGCTGATGACACTCGCTCGTCTCCGGGCGGAGCCGGGTTGTCCGGCGCGAGCGCGAATGGCGGGGCTGAACCGTCGGGGGCACGCTCAAATGGCGGTGGTCAGGGGGGCGCGTCAGCCGAGCTGCCCTGCAACGACGCTCCGCCGTTGGGCGAACCTGACGCCGTGCCGCTGTTGACAGCGACGCACGTGTTGGTAGCCCCGACGATCGACGGCGACATTGACCCGGCTTTCTGTCAAGCACGCGCCTTCTCGCTGCGACACGCGGGCGGTGATCGCAAGTCGCCGGAGCTTGCCGGAACCGGCCGACTGCTTTGGGACGCCAAGCACCTTTATCTGGCGCTCCAGATGGTCGACGATCAGATCTACACGGACAAGTTTTCCTGGTACGAGAATGACTCATTCTGGCTCGGATTCGATCCCACTCCGGGTGACGGGGCGAGCGACGAGCTTCTGTTCGGGATGGTCCCCGGCCAACGCGAGCTACAAAACTTCGAAAGTTGGCCGAGATTCGACCTCTCCCGAGTGTTCGTCGCCCAGAGTCGAGCTGGCGTCACAAGCTCGCTCGAAATTTCGATCGCGTGGGAGACCCTGCCGAATTTCATGGTGGGCTCAGGCGCTGAGCTTGGCTTCGAGTGGCGCGCCATTGACACGGAAGATGGAGTCTCCTTCGCTACGTTGAGCTGGGCGAATGCGGATGCCGACTCCGATCTCAAGCCCGAAAGTTGGGGTCGCGTGCGCTTGGCTGGGCCCTAACCGCTTTTCGCTTCGGCTCAGCGCCGAATGTCGTACTGGCGCATGCGTCGAAGCAGAGTGCTCCGGGAGATCCCCAGTGCCTCGGCAGCGTGCGTCTGGTTACGTCCCGCCCGCTCGAGCGCCGTCTCGATGCGGTGGTGCTCTTCTTGCGCGAGCCCCGAGCGCAGATCGGTCGTTTGCGGAGAGTCCAAAGCTGCACGCGGTAAAACGCCGGCCGCTGCGCTGACCCCCGGCTCCTGTAGAGCGTCGATGCCCAGCGCGCTCGCGCCGATCTCGGACCCTGACGAAAGCAGGACGGCACGCTCGACGATGTTGCGCAGCTCGCGCACATTGCCGGGAAAGGCGTAGGCCGTAAGAGCCTGGAGCGCTTCTGAGGAAAAGCTCACGCTTGCTGGTTGGGCCTGTGAAAGGAAGCGGAGCGCGAGCGCCGCAATCTCCTCGCGTCGTTCGCGAAGCGGCGGGATGACGACGGTCGCGGCCGAGAGGCGATGGTAGAGATCGGCCCTAAACCGCCCAGCAGCGATCTCGTTCGGCAGGTTCCGGTTGGTTGCCGAAATGAACCGCACGCGAACCTTCTTGCCCGTCCGTGCACCGACGCGTGTGACTTCTTGGGCCTCGACCGCGCGCAGCAGTTTGGGTTGGAGCGACAACGAGAGCTCGCCGATCTCGTCCAAGTAGAGGGTGCCGCCGTCGGCCAGCTCGATCAGGCCCGGTCGGGATTGCGTGGCGCCGGTAAATGCGCCCTTCTCGTGCCCAAAGAGCTCCGATTCGGCCAGGGTCTCCGGGAGCGCGGCTGCGTTGACGCGAACGAAGGGACCGTGGGCGACCTGCGACCGGCTGCGAATGCGCTCGGCCACGAACTCTTTGCCAACTCCTGTTTCCCCAGTGATGAGCACCGAGAGCATGCCGACAGCCAGCTGCTCGGCGCGGGTCAGCGCGCGCTCGAACGCGCTGCCCGCAACACAGACGGGACTCGCGTCCTCGGACCCTCCCGAAGGTAGCGAGGCATCGAGCGTGCCGTGCGTCGATTCTTCCAACACCAAGACCGCTCCGCCGACCCCCAATGCGACACCGGCCGGGAAGGGTGCTCGCTCCCCGCTAGCCATGCGCCGTCCGCCCAGCGTCGTCCCGTTCGAGCTCCCAACGTCCTCAACGTCGACGCTGTCTCCCACGTGGAGCAGGCAGTGGGTGCGCGACACGCTGTCGAGCGGCAGTCTGACGACACTTGCCGCACCGCGCCCCACGCTGATGACACCCGCTTCCGGCAGCGGCAAGAACATGCTCCCGCCGTCCCAGAGCACACGCAGGCTCCGTTCGGCCTGGAGCACGCTTTCACGGCGAGTCGGCTCTTCACGCACAGTTTGAGCGTACCATTCTCCCGAAACCCCGCGAGCCCCTTTCCGCTTCTGGCTTGAGGCGGCTGCGTCAGTTTCGCGCAGTCGCGCCAGCTGCCTGCTTCAGTCTTGACTCAATCGCCGTGGGCGGCGGCTCGGTTGCGCCTGAATCGCGTGTTCGCACAGTGGCATCGTGTTTGCACCTGCACACGCTCGATGAACGAAGTCCAGGTCGCCGGCAGGTGGCGCGGTGTAGCGATGGCGCTGCTCGTCTGCGCCGGGACTCTGGTGCTGGCGGGCTGTGAAGCTCGCATCCTTGGCACCAGCGAGCC
This sequence comes from Polyangiales bacterium, assembly GCA_038230915.1. Lineage (GTDB taxonomy): Bacteria > Myxococcota_A > Polyangia > Polyangiales > Polyangiaceae > PMG-095. The sequence continues at coordinate 13,708 of JBBRMI010000161.1, forward strand.
CGGCGCCGTTGGGAGTGGACCGGGCGCAGACGTTGGCGGGCTGTCGGCAAGCAACGCTACTCCGACGGGTACGACGTCCCTGACCGCTGACCGGGCCAGCTTCCGACGCCTCCTCCGCCGAGAGATCGTGCGCAGTGCGGCCGACCTACTGGGGCTAACGTCCGACGAAGCGGAGGGTCTTGCGTCGGAGCTGCCGCGCGATCTTCCGCGTTCCAACGGTTACCTGGCTCCGCGACCGCTCCAGCTCGCCGACTACCAAGGCCTGAGAGCCGCAATCGAGAAGCTCGTGGTGCAGGTCCACTGGACCGGCGTTGCTGGTGACTGGGCCGTGAGCTGCGCACCTGGCCATGCGACGCCCACGGCTGAAACGCCATGCTCGCGTTCGCTCGCTGAGCGCTTTGCGCGTCGCGCGTTTCGGCGGCCGGCCTCCGCCGCGGAGCTGGCGGAGCTCGTGGCCGCCTATGACGAGCTGCGACTTGCTCCCGACGATCTCGGTTATGCCGACGCGCTCTATGGCATGTTGGAGCTTGCGCTGCTCTCGCCGCAGTTTCTCTACGCATGGGAGCAATCTCCAGCCAACCGCGAGACCCTCCAAGGCACCCGCGCGGTGTCTGACAGCTTTCAACGCGCTGCACGGCTGGCTCGAATGCTCTGGGGCACGGTTCCGGACGCGGCCCTGGGCACGCTGGCCGACGCCGGAGCGCTGATGAAGGACGAGACGCTGAAGGCTGAGGCTCAGCGGTTGCTAGCCGACTCTCGCTCTCGATACGCAGTCGATGCCTTCGTTCCTGAATGGCTCGAGGTCGCCAAGCTCGACACGGCGATCAAGCTGCCAGCGACCGACGGCGTGGCGCTCACCAATGATCTTCGCACGGCCATGATCGCCGAAGCAAACGCGTACGTGGGCTACGTCATGAGTCACGATCCGAGCGTGCGTGGGCTGCTGACGAGCGATGTGGTCATGGTCAATGGTGCGCTGGGGGCGCACTACGGCCTCGCTGGTGGGCAAGGCGCCGAGTTTTTGGCGCTGCCCGGTGGCGCCAACGGACGCGCCGGGCTGCTGACCTTGGGAGCGCTGCTCACCTCGCACTCGGGTAACCACGAAGCCTCGCCAACGCGCTACGGGAAGTTCGTTCGTACGCGTTTGCTGTGCGACCCGGTGCTGCCTCCACCGCCTGGCGTGTCGACTCAGCTCGGTACGACCGCGGACTCGACCGATCTCCGCACGCGCTTGCTGCAGCACCAGACAAACCCCTCCTGCTCAGGTTGCCATCGGCAACTCGATCCGGTGGGTTTCGTGACGCTCTCCTTCGACCACCTCGGGCGCTTCAAGTTCCTCGATGCGGACACCTCCGGCACGGTGGTTGAGTTGGACGTTGGGCAAGACGCGACCATCACTGGCGCGGCGGAGCTTGCCCGGCGCTTGGCCGACAGCTCGAAGGTCAAAGCGTGCTTTGCGGAGCAGCTGCTGCGGCAGGTCACGGGCGGCGAAGTAGCTCCGGACTCCTCGACTTTGGCGCGACTCAGAACCGTCGCACAAGACGCTGGCGGCGACATTCAGAAGACGCTTTTGCAGCTCGCGACCTCCGACTGGCTGCGCTTCCACGACCCCGTCACCGAATGAACGAAAAGGATCTGCCAATGCATCGTCGAACTCTACTGCGAGGCGCTGCCGTTCTCGGCATGGGTGGTTTGTCGTTCTTGAAATCGATGCGAGCCCGCGCCGCCGGTGCCGGTTCGGCGCCCAAGCGACTCGTCGTCTTGGTACGCACGCACGGCAACGCGCAAAACGAAGGCGATTTCATCCCTGTCGGCAGCGGAGCGCTCAACATCTCTGCCGCATCGGCACTCAGTCCTCTGCTGCCATTCCAGAAGAAGGTGTCAGTGGTGAGCGGCATGAAGTTTGACAACTTCACCGGCACCTCCGGCTTCGGTACGCACCTCGCGTTCCCGTATGTGCTGACCTGTCGCGAAGGCGTGAAAGTAAGCGACGGCGGCTGGGACGGTGGCGGGGCGCCCTACGGCTACAGTGCGGGAGGCGCGAGCCTCGACCAGCATGTGGCCGCGAAACTTGGCGCTGGCACGCCGGTACCCAGTCTCGCGATCCGAGAGTCGCCAGACTCCAACATCAACGCTTTCTTCTCGTATGCTGGCGCCCCGGTCGGTGGCCTCCCGAACTCGACGCCGACCGCGGACAGCCCGCTCGCGGTTTGGGAACGGTTGTTCAAAGGTCAACAGCCAACCGCAGGTATGACCGAGGCCCCGGCCGACGTGCGGCGACGGCTGATTCACCCGCGCGTCGAGCGCCTGCTCAGCGAGTACGGTGCTCGGCTCACTGGCGCCGAGAAGGGCGAGCTCGAGCAACACCTGGCAGTGGTCCAAAAAGCCAAGGTCGCCGCGACGGCGCTATCCTCCACGTGCAACGCTATTGCCAAGCCGTCCACCGACAGCCTCGCGCCCGCGCAGCGTTTCGACGTGTACTCCTCGTTGATGGTGGAGGCGCTGCGCTGCGATGCGACACGGGTCATTTCGTTCGCCTGGGGAGGCCAACCGGGCGAAGGCTACGGTTGGAAGATCCCGCAAGACACAGCCCAGACCGCCCAGCCCGATGCCGCGGGGGGCGAAGAGCACGGCACCGTCGGTCACATGGACGAGAACAATCGGTCGGCTAGGACCAAGACCGTCGACCGGTGGTACGTCGAGCGCTACGCCTCGCTTTTGGCCAAGATGGACGCGATTCCCGAGGGCGACGGGACGCTACTCGACAACAGTTTGGTCGTCTTTGCTAACCGCGACTCCGATCATCCGAACCACTCCTACGATGACTTGTCGTGGATCGTCGCCGGCGGTGCAGGTGGTGCGTTTCGTGGTGGTCAAGCGCTGCGGTGGGTCTCGGGCTCTCCGAAGAAACTCGAGCGTCATAGCCACCTACTGGTCACGCTATGCCAGGCACTCGGCGTCGATCCGACGGGGTTTGCCCGCGACGGTGATCATGTGTTGAACGAGCTGTTGACGTAGCCATCGCCGCTTCACCGAACCGGAGACGTGAGGGTCTGAATGATTTCTTTTCGCGCGATGCAGTTGGCTCGGCTTTGGCTAACGACCTCCGCATTGTTCGGCTGCTCCGTTTTGAGCGGTGCGAAAGCGGGCTCCGGCTCGGCGGCAGCCGGTGGGACGCTTCCAACTGGTGGCGGTAACGCCGGCGGTAACGCCGTCGTCGGCGCCGCCTGCCAAACGAAATCACCGGGTCCCTCTCCGATGCGGAGACTGACGCGATTCGAGTACAACAATACGGTTCGCGACCTGCTGGGGGACACCACGCACCCGGCTGACGCTTTCCCGCCGGAAGAAGTCGGCAACGGCTTTGGCAACGATGCCAATGCGCTCAGCGTGTCGCGTCTGCTTGCCGAGCAGTACGCGAACATTGCCAAGAACGTCGCTGATCGGCTCATTTCTGACCCCACGCGCTACACGACGGCACTCGGCTGCGCTCCGGCTGCGGAGGGCGACGCTTGCGCTCAGGCTTTTGTGGAGCGTTTCGGTGCCTCAGCTTTCCGGCGGCCGCTGATCACCGCGGAGAAGGACCATTTGCTCGGGCTCTATGGCCAAGTGCGCGCGCTACCCCTGGACTTCAAGACCGGCATTGCGGCGGTCGTCCAGGCTGTCCTGCAGTCTCCGCAGTTTCTCTATCGCGTCGAGTTTGGCATGCCGCTCGCCAGCTCGACCGGGGTCCTCAGGCTCGACCACTTCGAGATGGCGTCGCGCCTTTCGTATTTGCTTTGGGGCACGCTGCCCGACGCCGTTCTGCTGAGCGCGGCTCGTGCCCAGCAGCTGGGCACGCCCGAACAAATCCGCGCCCAGGCCGAACGCATGCTCGTCGATCCGCGAGCGCGCGACACGGTCCGGTACTTCAATGAAATGCTCTTCGGCCTGGCTGGTATCGAGCGCATCTCGAAGAACCCGGCCCAGTTCCCCCAGTTCACGAGTGAAATTCCGGCGCTCCTCAAGCAGGAAACCAGCCATTTCCTCGACTACGTGATTTGGGAAGGTGCCGGCGACCTCAAGACGATTTTTACGGCGAAATTCTCGTTCATGAACGCGACGCTCGCCGGCTACTACGGGCTTGCGGACCGGCCGAACGCCCCCAAAAGCGAAGCGTTCGAACGCGTCGACCTTGATCCGTCGAGAGCCGCGGGGTTGCTGACCCAAGCCGGCTTGATGGCTGCCTTGACACCGGGGACCCAAACCAACCCCGTCCTGCGCGGTCTTTTCGTGCGCAAGCACTTGTTCTGTAGCCCGCCGCCGCCGCCGCCGCCCGCCCTGATGGTCAAAGAGCCAATTGCCGACGCGACGCTCACGACCCGCGAGCGCTTCAAGGCGCACTCTCAAGATCCGTCGTGTTACGCGTGCCACCAGTTGCTCGACCCCGTGGGCTTTGCGTTCGAGCACTACGATGCGGTGGGGCGATGGCGTGACACCGACAACGGCAAACCCATCGATAGCAGGGGCGATCTCATCCAGACTGACGTCGACGGCTCAGTCAACGACGCGGTCGACCTCGCTGCGTATTCCGACGTGATCCGATCAGCGTTCCGACGGCATTCGATCAGCGTTCCGAAAGTATCCGATCAGGATTCCGGGGCATTCGATCAGCGTTCCGCTCATCCGATCAGAGTCGGCCGGGCGGCTGAAGCACGAGGC
>JBBRMI010000162.1:0-18369 GCA_038230915.1 Polyangiales bacterium
CCCTGATGACGGCACGGCCGCCGCCCTGATGGGACGAAACGGGTATCGCTGGGGCGCGTCGCCGCCAGTTTCTTCCTAGATCGCGAGATCGGGAGGTCGAGCAGAGCGTGATCTTGGGGTTCGCGCTGTCGCCTTTGAGCTCAAAATCTTCTCAAGAGCGCTTGCTGCCGGGCCGCCATGCCGCGGCGATGTGCGCCGCAGGCGCAGCGGCCCCCCAAAAAACTCCTGATCTCTCGATCTCCCTGTGAAAAAATCTCGCTCGTGTGTTTGTGCCACGGCAGCTTCTGCGAGGGGGGCTGCGGCGCGGCAGCCAAAGATGTGATGAATCCTCAGTGCTTGGTGGCCTCGGCGCAACAGGTCAGCGACTCGGCCTCAGTCGCACGTCGAACCAGACAAACCTCCCCGACTCCCCGGCTCTCTGTTTGCTCGCGCTGCTCGCGCTGCTCGCGCTGCTCGCGCTCTGCTCGTTCTCGCCGGTCTGAGCGCGGGTGTCGCGCCCTAATCCTGGCGATTACCCGCAAATCGCCGAGGCTGCGGCCCTTCACCCGCCGCTCGGGTGGCCGTTGGGTCCATAGCTAGGGACGCTCCGTCGCCCGAGGAGCTCCAGGCCCGAGGCGATTCGCCCCGCACGTCAATGCAAGCGCGTAGCATCAAGCCAGAGCCCGGCTCCGGAACAATCCCGGTGGCGACTGGTGCGCGCAAGCAGCGAGTGCTGTTCGTCGACGACGAGGCCGCGATTCTGGAAGGCCTGCGGGCGGTGCTGCGACCTCGGCGCCGCGAGTGGGACATGGTGTTCGCGCTGGGCGGCCCCGCTGGGCTGCAAGAGATCCACGACTCGAAGTTCGACGTCGTGGTCACCGACATGCGCATGCCGATTATCGACGGCGCTGCGTTGTTGACGCGCGTGAAAGAACTGCAGCCGCACGCCGTACGGCTCGTGCTCTCGGGCCAAACCGATGCGCAGAGCGCGCTCAAGAGCGTGTTCACGGCACATCAGTTTCTGGCCAAGCCTTGCGACCCCGAGAAGCTGCGCAATGTGGTCCAGCGCTGCTGCGAGCTGAACGAAGTGCTAGCCGCCGACGAGCTGAAGGCGCTGGCCGGTGACGTGAGCGTGTTGCCGGCCGCGCCGACCACGTATTTGGCGATTTCCAAGGCGCTGGCCGATCCGAACACCAGCATCAATGATGTCGCGCGAATCGTCGAACGCGAGCCAACTCTGTGCGCGAAGGTGCTGCAGGTCGCAAACTCGGCCTTTTTCGGGCTGCCGCGCGCGGTGAGCAGCGTGAGCCAAGCCGCCACCTATTTGGGCACGCTCGCGCTGCGTGACCTTTCGTTGGCGATGGAAGCGATGTCCGCGCTGCAATCAGGCAAGTATGCGCTGTCGACCAAGAGCTACGCCGCGTTTCAGACCAACGCGCTGGCCGTGGGCCTACTCGGGCGACGCTGGTTTGGTAGCGAACGGCGCCGCGCCGACGACGCGTTCATCGCCGGAATGCTACGCGATATGGGGCATTTGGTGCTCGCCACGCGCCAGAGTTCCGACGCCGTCGACGGCGACCCGCATGCGGCGCTCAGTGCGTACCTGCTCGGGCTGTGGGGCATTCCGCACTCGGTGCTGGAAGCCGTGGCATTCCACGAGCAACCGGATCGGGTCGAGCACGACGGCCTGGAGGTGGTGGACGTCGTGCACCTGGCCGACTACGCGGTGAGCAGCCAGCTGCCCTCGCCGTTTCAGGCCCCGCCGAGCCTCGACCGAGCTCGCTTCGAACGGCTGGGGATCAGCGCAGCCAAGCTGAGCGAGCTAGAGACCGCCGCTGGTCAGGCGCTAGCCGAAGCCAAAGAGATGCTGTCGCGATGAGCCAGGCCTTCGAAGGCAACGACTTAGCGGCCAAGGCCGAGCTGCTCGAGCTGCTGCTAAGCGCGACGCAGGATGGCATCGTCGATTGGAACCTGCAAACCAGCGAGGTCACCTACAACGCGCGCTGGAAGCACCTGCTCGGCTTCGACGGCGCCGAGCACGCCGAGTACTGCGACCAACCGGACGCGTGGCGCGATTTGATGCACCACGAAGATCGACCGCATACGCTCAAGCTGATCGACGACCATTTGCGGCAGTCGTGGCCGTTGTACACGACCGTGCGCATGCGCCACCGCCACGGCGGCTACCGCCACGTCTTGGTGCGCGGGGTCGCGCGGCGCGACGCCAACGACAAGCCGCTGCGGCTGGTCTTGATCTTTTCCGACATCAACGAGCGCATCCGCGGCGAAGAGCGGCAGCGCGCCTTGGTCTCGGCCCTGCCCGACACGTTGTTTCGCGTACGCAGCGACGGCACGATCCTGAGCCTCAAGCGCGGCGTCGAGCGCGAGGGCTCGCCGTTCGCAGCGCTACGCGAGGGCATGACGCTCGCCGAGACCCTGACCGACTCGCGGCTGCGCACGCGGCTCGAGGCTACGTTCGCCGAGCCACGCGAAGTCTCCGAAGAGGCACAGACGCTCGGCATCACCAGTACGGCCAGCAGCGGCGCGCCGATCCACCACGACATCCGCATCGTGCGCAGCAGCGAAGACGAGCTAGTGTGCATCGTGCGCGACGTAACCGACCAGCGCGGCCTGGAAGATCGGCTGCTGCAGTCGCAGAAGCTGGGCGCGATTGGCCAACTGGCGGCTGGTGTGGCGCACGAGATCAACACGCCGATGCAGTTCATCGGTGACAACCTGCACTTCGCCAAGACCGCCATCACCGATTTGCTCACGCTGCTCGACATGTTCCGCAGCACGGTCGAGGCCGCCGTCGAAACGCCGCCTAGCGAGGCGCGCCGGAGCGAGCTAGGGCAAGCCGAGATCGACCTCGACTTCGAGTACACGCGCGACGCGCTGCCGACGGCGATCGACCGTTCGCTGACCGGCATCGAGCGCGTCACCAGCATCGTTCGCGCGATGAAAACCTTCGCGCACCCTGGCGGCGATCGGCTGGCACCAACCGATTTGAAGGCCCTGATCGAAAGCACGGTCATGGTCGCAACCAACGAGTGGAAATACGTCGCCGACGTCGTTCTGCAGCTCGATCAACATCTGCCGCCGGTGCCGTGCATTGGCGGCGAGCTGAACCAGGTCGTGCTGAACTTGATCGTCAACGCGTCACACGCGATCGCCGACGTGGTCGGTGACAGCGGCGACAAAGGTCGGATCTCGATCAGCGCGGGCTACGATGCTACCCACGCGGTGATCCGCGTTCAGGACAGCGGCACCGGCATCCCCGAGCACGCGCGTGCCAAGGTATTCGAGCCGTTTTTCACGACCAAGGACGTCGGCAAGGGCACGGGGCAAGGCCTGGCGATGGCCTACAATTGCGTAGTAAAGCGCCACAAGGGCACGATCGACTTCGAGACCGAGCTGGGAAGCGGGACGACCTTCGTGATTCGCCTGCCACTCTTGGCAGACGCAAACAAGAGCGGGGCTCCGCTTTGACGCCGAACAAAGTTCTGATCATCGACGACGCCGAGACGATGCGGCGCTCGGTCGTCGACGCGCTCACGCCTGCTGGGTTTTCGGTATTGACGGCCAGCGACGGCTTTCGCGGCATCGCGATGTTGAAAGAAACCCGGGACCTTTGCTTGGTGATAATCGACCTGAACATGCCAGGGATGAGCGGCTTCGGTGTGCTCGAGTGGATGCGCAAGGATGCCTCGCCGCACCTGCCGCCGGCGGTGTTCATGACGACCGAGATCAGCTCTTCGGCTTTGGAGCGGGCCAAGGGGGCTGGCGCTGTCGGCTGGCTCGTCAAGCCTTGCCGCCCCGAGCAACTGGTGGCGGTGGCCAATCGAATTTTGGCCAAACGGAGCGAGCATGGAAGCTAAACCCCGCTGCCGCGTGGTGTGCGTCGACGATGAACCGCAAGTGTTGAGCGGGTTGTCGCTGCACCTGCGCCGGCGCTACGACGTGGAAACGGCCACCAGTGGCGCGGCCGCGCTCGAGCTTTTGGCGCGTCAGCCTGCGGCGGCGGTCTTGATCTCCGACATGCGCATGCCGGGCATGAGCGGCGCCGAGCTGCTAGCCAAAGCCAGCCTGACCTACCCGCATACCACGCGCATCTTGCTGACCGGCCACGCCGAGGCCGACGCGGCGATCGCCGCCGTGAACCACGGCCACGTATTTCGGTTCCTGGTCAAGCCTTGCCCGCCGCCCGAGCTGTTGAGCGCGATCGAGGCCGGCGTCGAGCTACATCGGGTGACGGTGGCCGAGCAATCGTTGCTGGAGCAGACGTTGCACGGCAGCATCAAGATGCTGACCGAAGTGATGTCGATCACCAACCCGGTTTCATTCGGGCGCGCGCAGCGCGTCAAGCAGCACGTCAGCGCATTGTGCGACAAGCTCGAGCTGGGCGAACGCTGGCAAGTCGAGGTCGCGGCGATGCTGTCGCAGCTCGCGACCTTCACGCTACCGCCGGAGACGCTGGAAAAGGTCTACTACGGCGCCGCCCTGACCCCCGAAGAGCAAACCATGCTCGATCGCTCACCCGACGTGACCGAGCAACTGCTCAGCCACGTGCCACGCCTGGAGGTCGTGCGCGAGATCTTGGGTACTTACACCAAGCCGTTCAAGAAGCTGGACAGGGTCGACTACAGCCACGAGCAGGCGCGTCTCCAGCGCTGGACGCAAATCCTGCGCGTGGCGGTCGACTTCGACACGCTCGAAGCCCAAGGCCTGAGCAGCGGCATGGCGCTCACGACCTTGAAAGGGCGCGCGGATCAGTACGATCCGCAGGTGCTCACAGCGTTTCTCGGCCTGTACGGCCAGCGCAAAGAAGGCGACAAGCTCCGTGACATCTCGGTCGCGGCGCTGCGCAGCGGCATGGTGCTGGCGGCAGACGTAAAGATGGCGACCGGCACGCTGTTCGTGGCGCGCGGCTACGAGATCACGCCCGCGTTCTTGGAGCGGATCCGCAACTTCCGCCCCGGCTCGGTCCGCGAGCCGATCAAAGTCTTGATCCGGGCGGCGTGATCGTTCCGATTACTTACACAACGCCAGGTAACGCCGCACCGTTTCGGCCATGCCGAGCTCGAGAGCGTCGGCGATCAGAGCGTGACCGATCGAGACTTCGTCGATCGGGCCGGCGCCTTGCACGAAGGCGGCCAGGTTTTCGAGGTTCAAATCATGACCGGCGTTGATGCCGAGACCTGCGGCGCGCGCGGCGGCGGCGGCGCGTGCATAAAGCGCGACCGATTCTGGGGCGCGACCCGCAGCCACCGCGGCGGCGTACGGCTCCGTGTACAGCTCGACGCGATCCGCACCGAGGTCGCGCGCAACCGGCATCATTTCGGTGACCGGGTCGACGAACAGGCTGACGCGGCAACCGAGCGCCTTCAGCTCTTTGATGCTGCGAGCGAGCGCCGAGCGTGTCGCCGCCTCGAGCTCGACCAAGTTCCAGCCGTGGTTCGAGGTGAAGGCTTCACGCGCGTCGGGCACGAGCGTGGCCTGCTGCGGCCTCACGCGCTCGCAATGTTCGATCAACCCGTGAAACGGATTGCCCTCGATGTTGTACTCGGCTGCTGGAAAGGCTTTCAAGAGCTCCGCCAGCTCGACTACATCGCTCGGACGGATGTGACGCTGATCGGGCCGCGGGTGCACGGTGATGCCGTGCGCGCCGGCGTCGAGCGCCAGCCGCGACAGCTTGACCAGGTTCGGGATCTCGAGGCTGCGCGTGTTGCGCAGCGTGGCTACCTTGTTGACGTTGATGGAAAGCTTGGTCATGGCAATGGCGAGAGCGGCACTCTATCATCCGCCGCCAGCCTCACCAGTAGTTGAAGTGCTGCACCGCCACGCCCGTGAACAGCGCCGTGAGCGCGGCCAACGCCAGTGCCATCGTGGCCACGCGCTGCCGACGGTCGCGCGGCAGGCGAAAATACGCGAGAGTGGCACCTAAAATACCGAACAGCGCGCCGACGATCGCCCCGCTCAGCACCGCCAATCCCCGCATCAACCCCATGTCGTCGTGCGGGAACAACAGCGGGCTCCCGAGCCAGCCGGCACAAAAGCCGAGCACCACGCCGCACACCACGAAGCTCAAGCCGCAAAACACCTCCAGCAGCGCGATCGAAAGCTTCGAATCCATCCGCTGCTCTTGAATATACCCGTCAACGACCCAACGCGCCGTACCGGCTCCCAGATTTTTTCACAGGGAGATCGGAAGATCGGGAAGCGAGAGGGAGACCTGATTTTTTTGGTTTCGAATCGCCCGGCGCCGAGCGACTCCGTTAAGATCGCCACCAAACTCCGCACGGCTCGACCCCCCAATTCTCGCTCATTCAGGTCTCCCGATCTCCCGATCTCCCTGTGAAAAAATCTCGGCCTGAACGGGTACGCCGCGGTTTCCGTATGGGATGTGCCGCCCAGCTGGGCGGCTGTAACTGGGCCTACCCGATGGGACCGAACGCCTCCTTCGAGAGTTTTTCGGCGTGCAGCAGCTCGGCCTTGAGTAGCTCGGCGACGGCGCGGATGCGCGCCACGCCTAGCGCCGATTTGGCGCACACGACATGAAACGAGGTTTTGGCGTGCGGTCCCAAGTCGAGACCGAGCGGCACCAGGTTGCTGTCACGGTTGAAGCGGTGTCGGACTTTTTGCATGAAGATCGCACCGACGCCGGCCTCGGCCGCGCGCAGCTGCACGATGAAGTCGTCGGACGCAAACGCCGGGCGAAAATTCGGGATCAGCTCCGCCAGCTGTGGATTCGGCGGAAATTGCTCGAATGGCGGCGCCCACGCGATGAAGTCGATGTCGCTCATCTTCGGCTTCTTGGGTAGTTTCCTGGCGTAGCTTTTGCTCACGAACGCGTCGTTCAAGTGCGTGAATGAATGCACGATCGTGAGATCGCGCTGCGTCGGCGCGCGCATGCGCAACGCGATGTCAGCCTCACGCCGCGAGAGATCGACGTACTCGACGCGCGCCAAAACCTGCAGCTGAAGCTGGGGGTACTTGTCGCGCACCAAGCGCGCGAACGGCGCCACGAAGTCGAACGCGACGCCGGGCGGCGCCGTGATGCGCACGATGCCGGCTGGCGCCGAGTCGGTGAGCTCGGCCGTGCTGAGGAGCTCCCCCGCCCATTCGGCCATCCTACGCGCTGGTTCCAACCAGCGTTCGCCCTGGCTGGTCAGCGTGGTGCCCTCGACGCTGCGATCGAAGAGCGGGTAGCCCAGGCTCTCTTCCAGCTCGGCGAGCCGGCGACTCACCGTCGGCTGTCCTACGCGCAGACGCCGAGCGGCCTCGGTCAGGCTGCCGTGGTCGGCGATCGCGAGAAACAGTCGAACATCTTCCCAGCTAACATCCATTTTCGGATGATAACATCCGATCTTAGACAGTTATCATATGAATCACACATGGCTACGTTTCGAGCATGACGAACCGAAAAATTTACGCAGTTTCCTCGATTTGTATCGCGATCAACGCCGCGATCCTGGCTCAAGGCTGCGTCGTCAGTGGTCACCCGGCAGCCGTTGCGCGTTGGGGCGCGGCGGCGACTTCGACCGCGCTCGAAGCGACCGTCGACCAACCCGGGCCGATCGAGGTGGAGAGCGTGGCGTCGGCGACCTGGCACGTGCCGCTCGAGGGCATGCTGAATCTGGAGCACCCGAGCGCCAAGGCTGCTGGCTTGAAGAGCTCGGAGCAGCCGGTGGTGATCTACTTCCACGCGCTCCGCCACCCGACGCGCGGCCTGTTCATCGTCGACACCGGCGTCGAGCACGCGATGCAAAGTGATCCGCAGCACGCCGCGGTGCGCGGCATGGTCGCCAAGCTGGCGAAGATGGACACCGTGCACGTGAACATCGACCTGAAAACTTGGCTCGCGCGCCAACCGCAGCCGCTCGGCGGCGTGTTCCTCACCCACCTGCACCTCGATCACATCATGGGCATGCCGGACGTACCGCATGGCACGCCGGTGTTCAGCGGGCCGGGTGAAACACGCTCACACGGCTTTCTCAACCTGTTCACCCGCCCGATCACCGATCGCGCCTTTGAAGGTCAGGACGCGATCGCCGAGTGGCAATTCCAGCCCGATTCGCCCAATCGCTTCCGCGGTGTGCTCGACGTCTTCGGCGACGGCACGCTGTGGGCGCTGCATGTACCGGGTCACACGCCCGGCAGCACCGCGTACCTGGCGCGCACGCCGAAGGGGCCAGTGCTGATGGTGGGCGACGCTTGTCACACCTCGTGGGGCTGGGACCACGGCGTCGAGCCAGGCACGTTTTCCAAGGACCGGCCGCTCAGCGCCGAGAGTTTGGGCGAGCTGGAAGGGCTGGTAAAGCGGCACCCTGGCATCGATGTTCGGTTGGGGCATCAGCCGCGCGGGCAGGCGATTTTAGGGGCCAAGGAGTGAGGGGTTAGGGGTTAGTCGGCGGAGGGTTTAGGAACAGAGACAGGCCTACGTCGATCGCGTGGGATCCGCGTAGATGTCGTCGACCGAGACGCGCACGTCGATCGATTGGAGCTCGGCTGTTTGGCCAGGCCCAAAGTCGTCGAGCCGCCACCGCCCGTCTTGCTCGCGGCGAAAGACCTCGATGCGTGGTTCCTTGTGCGAAACCAGCACGTACTCGCGGAGCGAATCGAGGTGACGGTAGTGCGCAAATTTCTCGCCGCGGTCGCCGGCTTCGGTCGAATCGGAAAGGACCTCGACGAGGATCGTGGGATTCGTGATCGCCTCCGCGTCGTCAGGCGCCGGCTCAACCGGCCCGCAGACGATCGTGAGGTCGGGGTAAGTCGTGCGCTGGGTGGCGGCTACGTGCACGCGCACATCGGATGAATAGATGGCACAAGGACGACCACGTAGTGCCGACCCGATCGCGATCGTCAACGCCGAGGCGAGGCGACCGTGCTCGCGCGAACCTCCGGCCATCGCCCAAACCTCGCCACTCAAGTATTCGTGTTTCGACGAGCTCGACGCTTCCAACGCCAAATAGGCCGCGTAAGTCATGCGCGGGGATTGGGCAGTGTCGGCCACCAAGGTAGGCTAGCGCAGACCGTGTGCTCGCTCCAGTCGAGAGTGGTCATGCAACCGAGCGACGTTGGTACAGGTACTTTTGGAAGTCGCTAAACACGCGGCCGATCTCGTCGGCTGCGCCCAGGTCGGCGACCGCATCGGCAATTGAATTGTGATATTTCAGGCGCAGTCCATCGCTTCCAAAACGCGCTCGACCGCGATGTCTTGATAGTAGCGGCTCGGATGCGATCCGCCCTTGTCCTCGAACGGCACGGCGGCGAAGCGGTCCCGCCAGGAGTTGGCTTCGGCGAACGTCTCGGCCCACAACTCGTCGGGTCTGGGGTAGCGCGGCAGCTCGCCTTCCTGACCCGTGGCCATGTCGACGCCGTAAATGCCTTGCCGTTCGTTGCGTAGGCGAAGCGCAGCTCGAGCTTCCCCGCGTAGTCCTTAGCTTGGCCTAGGCCTTCTTGACCTCGCTCGGAGGCGACTGAAGGGCGCGGAGAAATAGTCATGAAGAAGAAGTACATCGGCTCGACACTCGACTCATTGTTCGAGGAGCTAGGCGAGCGGGAGGAAGTCGAGCTGCTCACGCAGAAGAAGCTTCTGGCCGCCAAAATCGAACGCGCCATGGCTCGCCAAAAAATGAGCCAGGTCGAGCTAGCGAAGGCCATGCGCACGAGTCGCACCGTCGTTCATCGGCTACTGGACCCTCGTGACACGAGCGTCACCTTGGCCACCTTGTCGAAGGCTTCGAAGGCGCTCGGCGTGAAGCTGTTACGGGTCGCCTAACCGCCGCAGACGCTGACTGCAGGATAACCCCTGCAGGATCGGCCCCGGTTCGCATGCCTGAACAAGTAGCGCTCCCGATACGATTCGAAACGTACGACCGAGGTAGAAAAGGCACGGGGTTTCCAAGATCGTTTCGAAGACCGGGGCGTCCTGTAAGGGCGGGCCAGGTGGCTCGTTGTTGAAGGACGAATCATGCGGACCAATCTATTCAGCGCTCTTCTTGTCGTGATCCCGCTCGCGGTTGGCCTTGGCGGCTGCGCCACCACCCTGCCCCGGCCGATCGAGAGCAACGCGGCGCTCGGCAAAGTGGTGATTTATCGGAATGGCGTCGCGTACTTCGAGCGCTACGCGGCCCTGCACGGCACCGAGCTGAAGCTGCGGGTGCCGAGCGAGCGGCTGGATGATCTGCTGAAGTCACTGACGGTGGTCGACGCGCACACGGGCAAAGCCGTCCCGGTGTCGTTCCCGACCGTCGAGCACGTCGGCGACCAGGTCGAGATCGCGATTCAGCTACCGAAGCCGACGCCGAGTGATCTGAAGATTTCGTACGTGACCGAGAGCCCGGCTTGGAAGCCCAGCTACCGGCTGAACCTGAGCAAGAACAAGCGCGCGCACCTGGAAGCCTGGGCAGTGGTCGACAACGTGTCGGGCGAGGATTGGGATCGCGTCGCAATCGGCGTTGGTTCGACGTCGGCGCTGTCGTTCCGATTCGATCTGCATAGCGTGCGCTTCGTCGAGCGCGAAACCTTGAGCGACGGACAGCTGCTCGGGCTGGCGCCACCGACCGGTGGCTCGCCGTACACGGTGGCGGGCAAGGAGCTGCAGGTGTTGGCCAACGTCACGCTCGACGACTTGAACGCCAAAGCCGACGAAGTGGCGATGAACGAAGAGTCCGAACGGATGCCGTCGGCGCAGTACGGCGCGACTTCCGGACGCGGTGCCAGCGCCGGAGCAGCAGCGCCCTCGGCGAACATGCCGAAACCGGTGTCAAAAAAGGCGCCCCGCCGCCCGACCCTGCAGGATTCGCTGGCCGGTGTGGCGCAGCGCGCGCAGCAAAACAAAGAGAAAATCCGCATCGAAGGCTTTGCGCTCGCTAACGACAAAGATCGCGTTGGCGAATCGATGAAGCGCGCCAATCAAGTCCGTGATCGGTTGCTGCAAAATGGCCTGACCGCCGAGCAGATCGAGGTCGTCGCGACCGGGCGCGCCGCGCAGGGCGACGCGGTCAGGATCATGGCCGTGCAGGGCGAAGGTAAGCCGCAGCAACCGGCTACGCCAGCCGCTGCGCCCGGTAAGCCGCCGAGCGAAGAGCCGCTCGGTAGTGCGTTCTTCCTGTCCGCCACGCCGCTCACGATCGAAAAGGGGCAGTCGGCGCTGGTCAGCATGCTGAGCCACGATGTCGAAGCCAAGCCGGTCTATTACTTCGATCCGATCTCGGCGCGGGGCTCGGAAAAATTCGCGTTTCGGGCGGCGCTGCTCGAAAACCCGTCGGACGACACGCTCGATGCTGGCCCGTTCACGGTTTACGCCGATGGGCAGTTTCTAGGCGAAGGCTTGAGCGATCCGATCCCGGCCAAGAGCCGCGCGTTCATCCCGTTCGCGCTCGACCGCACCCTGGTCGTCGACACGGTGCTGGGCGGCCGTGAAGAGATCGAACGGCTGATCACGATTCAACGCGGCGTCGTCACCGCCGAAGCGCGCTCGGTCAAGTCGACCAAGCTCACGCTGATCAATCGCGGCAACGCGCCGGCTTTGACCTACGTGCGGCACTTGCCGGCGCCGGGCTTCACCTTGACCGCGCCCACCACCGGCTTCGAGAAGCTGCGCGACGCTTACCTGTTTCCGGTCACGGTGCCGGCTGGCGGCTCGCTCAGCCTGACGATCGAAGAGTCGACGCCGATTCAGAAGACGGTCGACGTGCGCTCGGAAGGCGGCGTGACCGAGCTCGGGCTGTACCTCAAGACAGCCAAGAACCTGCCCGACGACCTGAAGCAGAAGCTCGGTCAGGTGCTCGCGATGCATCGCGAGCTGGGCGAGCTGGACGAAAAGCTCACCACGATCGCGACGCAGATTGAGATGTACCGCGGCCGCGTCGACGAGCTGAACGCGCAGCTCGTGACCCTGCGCAAAGTGCCCCAGGCCGCCGAGCTGAGCCGGAACCTCGCCAAGAAAATGGGCGAAATCTCCGACCAGCTGCAGAAGTCGACGCTCGCCGCCGCCAGCGTCGAAGGCGAACGGCTGACCCGTCGCGTGGCGCTGGAAGACCGCCTGGCCGAGCTCACGCTCGAAAGCCGCCGCGACCAAGCCGTCGCCAACCGCTGACGCGGCTCCAAACGGAGCCGGTGAGCCACCGGGCGCTCGAGATTTTTTCACAGGGAGATCGGGAGATCGGGAGGTTTTTGGGTTGCGAACCACGCCGCGCCGCGAAAGATCGTTAAGTCGCCTCCAAACGCCTTACGGCTCGAACCCCCAAATTCTCGGCTCCCGATCTCCCGATCTCCCTGTGAAAAAATCTGGGTCCTAGCGGCTCCCGTTCCAGCGACGTGAAAGGCTTGGCGGTTCGACGCCCATTTGCTGCCGGTAACCCGGGTTTTCCCGATCGGGACGCGCATCACCGGACACCCAGCGAGCATGAACCAGGACGGCGTTTTTCTAGGCGACCACCAGATTTCGAAGCGCCAGCCGATGGTCGACGGTCGGCTGGTCGAGCGGGGTCGGGAAACGTTCTATCGCATCGAGCACGCCGAAGCCCTGGCGCCGTTCCTGACCACGGTCGTGAGTGACTCCGACCATTGGCTGTTCGTCGGCAGCAACGGCGCGCTCACGGCGGGCCGTCAAAGCTCCAAGCTCGCGCTCTTCCCGTACACGACCGAGGACAAGCTGCTCGACGGCGTCGACGTCTCGGGGCCGCACACGGCGCTGATCGTCGAGCGCAGCGAAGCTCGGCGGTTGTGGCAGCCGTTCAGTACCCTGTCGGATTTCGTGTACGACGTGACGCGCAGCCTCGAGAAGAGCGTACTCGGTAACAAGCTGCGCTTCGAGGAGCTGAATCAAGATTTGGGAGTGCGCTACGCCTACGAATGGGAGACCAGCGCGCGCTTCGGCTTCGTGCGCGAGTGCACGCTCGAGAATACCGGCACGACGCCGATCAAGGTGCGGGTGCTGGACGGCCTGCAAAACCTACTCGCCGCCGACACCGAAGAGGCGATGCAGCTCGGCTTCAGCTCGCTGCTCGACGCGTACAAGAAGAACGAGGTCGTGGCCGGCACCACGCTCGGCTTGTACACGTTGACGGCGCAGGTCATCGACCGCGCCGAACCGCGCGAGTCTCTGCACGCCGCGGTGGTCTGGAGCCATGGCCTGCCGAACGCCAAGATTCTGCTTTCGTCGGCGCAAAACCGGCATTTTCAGCACGGCCAAGAAATGAACGCCGAAACCGAGGTGCGCGGCAAACGCGGCGCTTACCTGCTCGCCAGCAGCGTCGAGCTCGCACCGGGCGCGAAGCTGTCGTGGCTGTTCGTGCTCGACGTGGCGAAGTCGCAGCGCCAAGTCAGCGAGCTGACAGCGCGTCTGGCCAAGCCAGCGGAGCTGGTGGCCGAAGTGCACGAAGACGTCGAGCGCGGCACGCAGAACCTGCGCCGCATCTTGGCCGCGACTGATGGCTTTCAAGTCACCGCCGATCGGCTGACCAGCGCGCATCACCTGGCGAACGTACTGTTCAACGATTTGCGCGGCGGCATCTACGCGCAAGGCTACGCGATCACGAGCGCCGATTTTTCGCGCTTCGTGAAGACGTGGAGCCGCGCGACGTCGCAGAAGTTCGAAAAGCTGCTCGGCGAGCTGCCGGAAACGCTGTCGCGCAGTGAGCTTTGGGCGCTGGTCGAGCTGCACGCCGACGCCGATCTCACCCGGCTGGCCTACGAGTACCTGCCCTTGACCTTCAGCCGCCGTCACGGCGATCCGAGCCGGCCGTGGAATCGCTTCGAGATTCGCGTGCGCGACCAGCAGGGCAACAGCTTGCTGGGTTTTCAGGGCAATTGGCGCGACATCTTCCAGAACTGGGAAGCCTTGAGCGTGCCGTTTCCGGACTTCGTCGAGAGCATCATCGTCAAGTTCGTGAACGCGTCGACGGCCGACGGTTACAACCCGTACCGCATCACCCAAGACGGCATCGATTGGGAGGTGCCGGAGCCGGATCACCCGTGGGCGGCGATTGGCTACTGGGGCGACCACCAAGTCATTTATCTCACGAAGCTGATCGAGCTGTCGCGCAGTCACCATCCCGAGCGGCTGCGCGCGCTGCTCGAGCGCGAGCTGTTCACGTACGCCCACGTGCCGTACCGGATTCGACCGTACCGCGAGATCGTCGCCAACGTGCGCGACACGATCGTGTTCGACCACGCCAAGCAAAAGCACATCAACGCGCGCGTGGCCGAAGTCGGGTCGGACGGCAAACTGCTGGCCGACGCCCAGGGGCTGACGCGCGTCACGCTGCTAGAAAAGCTGTGGGTGACCGCGCTCGGCAAGCTGGGCAACTTGGTGCCCGGCGGTGGGCTATGGCTCAACACCGGTCGCCCGGAGTGGAACGACGCCAACAACGCGCTCGTCGGTTACGGCTTGTCGATGGTGACGACCTACTATCTGGAGCGCTATTTGGCGGTATTGGTCGAGCTGATGGTGCCCCTGCAAGCGCGTGAGCTGTCGTTCAGCGCCGACGTTGCGACCTGGCTCGAGCGCACGGCGGCCGCACTCGAAGCGCATCAGGGTTTGTTGAGCAAGCCGACCATCGACGACCAGGCGCGCCGCAAAGTGATGGACGATCTCGGCGGCGCCGCTTGCGATTTCCGAAGTAAGCTCTACGAAGCGGGCCTCTCCGGCAAGCGCAAGCTCACGGGCGGACAGCTACTCGACCTCGCCAACCTGGCGCGGCGCTGGATCGCGCATACGATCGCCGCCAACAAGCGCCAAGACGGGCTGTACCACGCGTACAACTTGCTCGCGTTCAACGCCGACGGCGGCGTGCGCGTCGAATGCCTGTACGAAATGCTCGAAGGCCAAGTCGCGGCGCTCAGCACGCGCGCCATGCCGCCAACCGAAGCCATCGGCATGCTGGAAGCGCTGGCCCACAGCCGCATGTATCGCGCCGACCAGGAGAGTTACACGCTGTATCCAGATCGCCGGCTACCGCGCTTCCTCGAGAAAAATAGCGTCAACGAAGCGACGCTCGCCACGTCTCCGCTACTCGTCCGGCTGCTCGCCTCGGGCGACGAGCGCGTCATCTTCAAGGACGAACAGGGCGTCGTGCGTTTCCACGAAACCTTCGCCAGCGCCGAACGGCTCGAAGCCGCGCTGCGCGCTCAAAACGCCGACCCGAAAGAGATTGCGCCCGCGCTCGACGTCTACGAAAGAACCTTCGACCATCACAGCTTCACTGGTCGCAGCGGCACCATGTTTGCGTACGAAGGATTGGGCAGCATTTACTGGCACATGGTGGCCAAGCTCTTGCTCGCCGTCAGCGAACGCACCTTCGCCGCCGCCGAACAGGGCGCCTCGGCTGAAGTCGTCAGTCAACTCACCGAGCGCTACTACACGATCCGCCGCGGCCTCGGCGGCTTCAACAAGACGCCGTCGGTGTACGGCGCGTTCCCGCTCGATCCGTACTCGCACACGCCCAGCGGCTCGGGTGCGCGCCAGCCAGGCATGACCGGCCAGGTGAAGGAAGAAGTGCTGACGCGCTTCGCGGAGTTGGGCGTCACCGTCCACGGCGGCCGAATCAGTTTCCGCCCACTCCTGTTGCGCAAATCCGAGTTCCTGCGCGAACCAGCTGAGCTCTCCACGTTCGATCTCGACGGCGCACCACTCATCGTCCCGCTCGCCGAAGGCACGCTCGGTTTCACCTACTGCCAAGTGCCGGTCGTCTTGCACCTGAGCGCAAAGCTGCGCATCGTCCTGACTAAGCTTGCCGGAAGCGAAGAAATCTCCGGCGACACCCTGTCAGCCGAAGCCTCCGCCGCCCTCTTCGCCCGCACCGCCCAAATCAAACAAATCGACGTCTGGACCAAGCCCGGCTGCTGAGACGACTCCATCAATCGGACGCCCCCACCTGAACGTGAACGTGCCCGACGGCGCGTCGATCGCCTCCGAGCTCCGTTGGTTGGGTAGGCCAGGGTTCCTGGCGCGGGCAAGGCCCGCGCGCGCCGCGGGCACCTGCCCGCGCAGGCACTGACCATTCATCACATCTTTGGCTGCCGCGCCGCAGCCCCCCTCGCAGAAGCTACCGTGGCACAGACAGGCAGAATCACACGAGCGAGATTTTTTCACAGGGAGATCGAGAGATCAGGAGTTTTTTGGGGGGGGCCGCTGCGCCTGCGGCGCACATCGCCGCGGCATGGCGGCGCGGCAGCAAGCGCTCTTGAGAAGATTTTGAGGAAGCTCAAAGGCGACATCGCGAACCCCAAGATCACGCTCTGCTCGACCTCCCGATCTCGCGATCTCCCTGTGAAAAAATCTGGGCGCCAAGCGAGACCTGAGGTCGCCCCGACAGCCTCTGCGAGGTGAGCCGCGATGCGGCAGCCCAATTGAGGGCCGAATTGAGTCCAGCTTGGCCTGGAGACGACACGGAAGTTTCTGCGATTCGAGCTGCAGCTGGCAGCCAAAGAAGCGATGCCTCATCACGGGCCCGGCTGATTGCGCAAGAAGTCAGCGACCTCGCCGAGCTTTTCGTCCAAGAAGTTGCAGAGGTCGGCGTCGATGCTGTCGTCGGCCAAGGCGATCCGCATGCTGCGCATCCACGCGTCGCGCATGGCTTGGGTAACGGCGAGGTGGCCGTGGCGCATGCGCAGGCGTGGGTGGCCGTGCAGGCGCATGTAGTCTTGCGGCCCGCCAAGCCAGCCGATCAAAAAGAGCGCGAACTTGTCGCGCGCGGCGCGGCTGACCTTGCCGTTTTCGAGCGGGTGTAGCGCCGCCAACGCTGGCTCGTGCTGGTCCATGGCGTCGTAGAAACGCTCGGCCAAGGCGCGCACATTGGCCTCGCCGCCGATGCGCTCGAACGGCGTTAGATTGCTGTTGGCAGCGTCAGTCATGGCGGGGCGCTTTTAGCACGCGCGGGCTCGCACGCTCATGGCACGAGCGTCATGGTCAGCTCGGTACGCGCGCAGCGTGATTCCCGGTGTTGACGCTGCCCTCAGTCGATTGGCCAAACCAAGGGCGCGTTCGGATCGAGCCCCAGGGTCTCAGCCTCTGCTTCTGGCGGCGCTTCGACGGCTTTGCCCGGCGTGCGCCACCAGGGTGTGGGCGCGCCAATGCGGGTCGGTTCGACCGCTTCGCCCAGGTGCGGCATCAACAGCGGCGCGCCGCGGCTCAGCTTCAGCAGCAGCTCGGCCGGCTCGTCCCAATCGTGCATCGCTAGGTTGAAGGTGCCCCAGTGCACGGGCAAAAACCGTGCGCCGCCCAGCAGCTCGCAGGCCTTGAGCGCGTTTTCCGGCCCCAAATGGATGTCGCCCCAAGCCGCATGAAATGCCCCGACCTCGAGCGCGACCAAGTCGAATGGGCCGAGCTTTTCGCGGATGCTGGCGTACTCGGTGGTGAGGCCGGTGTCGCCGCTGAAAAAGAAGCCGTGGCGCTGGCCGCGGACGGCGAACGACGACCACGCCGTGGTGTTGCGCATGCCCGGCGCGCGCCCCGAGAAATGCTGCGACGGCGCGGCGATGACGTGCGCCCGCCCGCCGGCGATGGGCGTGCTCTCCCACCAATCCAGCTCGGTGATTCGCTCTTCGGCGATGCCCCACGACTCCAAGTGCGCGCCCACACCCAAGCTTGTGATGAACGGCACGTCGGTTTTCGCTAACTCCAACATCGTTGGGTAGTCGAGGTGGTCGTAGTGGTCGTGTGAGACGATCACCGCGTCGAGCGGTGGCAATTGATTGAGCTTGACCGGCACCGGCTGAAACCGCTTCGGCCCCGCAAAGCCGACCGGCGAAACCCGCTCACCCCACACCGGATCAGTCAGCACGCGCACGCCGTCGAGCTCGACCAGTAGCGTGGAGTGACCAAGCCACGTGACGCGCAGGCCGGTTTCCGGCGCGTGCTCCCAGGTGGGGCGCGGGTCGAGCGTCCCGAGCGGTGCTTCCGGCACGCGCCGCCCGCTGGAGCAGATGAAATCGCCAATCGACGGCATGGGCACGCCGCCTTTGAGGCCCGCCAGGATTGGGTGCAAGTTGTGAAACTCCCCGTCGCGGTAGCGTTTGGAGCTCTGCATGCGCTCGAGCCGAAGGCCGCCTGCATGCTTCCCGAACGGCGTTTTCATGCCGATCTGCCTAGCGCCGCCAGCCGAGAACCGGAAGAGCCTCGGCACGCGATCGACGTTTTCGCTCAGAGAATGCGCCGCTTACGTCGCGTCAGCTGCGGAAGTCCCGGTGTTACGGCCAGGAAACGCGCCGGGGGCTACTCCGTGTGGCGATTCACGAGGATTAGGTGGCTGGTGTTTTTCGTTGACCCGTTGAAGGGGGCTTGATCTAACGGCGTCATGACCCTCGGGAAGGCGCCTTCTCAGTCGGACATGTTCTCGTCCGGAGCGGACTTGTGCGAGGAGCGGCTGGGCGAAGGCTCGA
>JBBRMI010000163.1:0-18222 GCA_038230915.1 Polyangiales bacterium
CGCTTGTCGATGTCCGCGCCGCGCGCGATGCCGTGCACGAACAGTGGCTCGCCGATCGCGTCACCGACCGTGCGCCGCGGGTTGAGCGACGAATACGGATCCTGAAAGATGATCTGCATCCGTGGCCGCAGCCGCCGCAGCGCACCGCGCCGGAGCTTCAAGAGCTCCTGCCCGGCGAAGCTCACGCTGCCGGACGTCGGTTCGAGCAGCCGCAACAGCATTCGGCCGACCGTGGTCTTGCCGCAACCCGACTCGCCCACCAAGCCGAGCGTCTCGCCGCGTTTGATCGTGAACGACACGTCTTCGACCGCGCGCACCTGACCCACGACGCCGCCGAACAAGCCGCCGTGAACCGGGAAGTATTTGCGCAGCCCTTTGACCTCGACCAGCGGCGCCTCGGCCTCGGACACGGCCAAGGCAGACGCAGTAGCGGTAGGCATCAAAACTACGGCGGACCCTAGCACGGCTCCCGAAATACGGTCGCGGCACTTGCAAGACGCCCACCTGAAAGGCCGGCGTAACTCGTAGGTCAAAGCGTGCAGAAACATAGCAACTGGGCGCGCCCTTGCCCGACGAGGTTGCGAGATTGGGCACATGACCGCGGGCCGCAGCACTCTCGATCCCAAACTGGACATCGTGTTCTGGATGCTCTTTGGCGAAGAGCGCAACCGCGCGCTCCTACTGTCGCTCCTCAACGCGGTGCTTCAACCACAAGTACCGATTGAAACCGTGGAGGTTCTTCCGTCGGAGCCAGAGAAGTCGACGGTCGCCGATAAGGCTATCGCGCTCGACGTTCGGGTACGCTTGGTGAACGGTGAGCAAGTCGACATCGAGATGCAGAGCCAGCGTCGGCCTGCGCTTCCGCAGCGGATGCTCTACTATTGGGCGCGGCTTTACACGGGGCAGCTTGCTCGCGGTGGCGATTATCGAGACCTCCGCCGTTGCGCGGTCGTGGTGTTTGCCGACTTCTCGATGCTGGCAGAGCAGCGTTTTCATTCGTGTTTTCGCGTGCAAGAAGCGCACGGCGGCGCGCTCTTGACCGACCAACTGGAGGTTCACGTGCTCGAGCTACCGAAGCTGGAACAGTCGCCGCCCGGCAACGACGAGCAAGAGCTCACGCTTTGGGGTAGATTTCTATCCGCGACGACCGACGCGCAACTCGAGACCTTGGCCATGCAGCATCCGGTAATCAAAGAAGCCAAAGAAGCCCTGGAGGATTTGAGCGCTGATCCTGAAGCCCGCGACCGAGCTTACTGGCGAGAAACGACGCTCCTCTGGCAACGGTACGAGGCCGTCGTGGCTCAGAGGGAAGCCCGGGAAGCGATTGAAGCCGCCATTGCGGAAGGCAAAGCGGAAGGCAAAGCGGAAGGCAAAGCGGAAGGCAAAGCGGAAGTTCTACTTAAGCTGATGACTTTGAAGTTCGGCGAGCTGTCTCCAGCAGTCGCACAGCGCATTGCCGCCGGCGATGAGCCACAGCTCGACGGCTGGCTCGATCGCGTACTCACAGCGACCAACGTCGATCAGATTCTTGGCGAGCGTTAGCCTAGCCCGCTCGCGCCTTTCGGATCATGCAGCCAGCAGGCTGCGACGTGCGGCGCCGCGATGGCGAACAACGGCGGTTGCTCGGCCTGGCACGGCTCGAAGGCATGCTTACAACGCGCGCAGAACGCGCAACCGGGTGGCAACATCTGAGGCGTTGGGACGCGACCCGGAATCGCTTCGAGCCGCTTGGCCGGCGCCAGCGGATCGGGCAAGGCGCCGATCAGGGCCCGCGTGTACGGGTGGGCGGGGCGTTTGAAGATGTCCCGCACGCTGCCGTGCTCGACGATCTTACCGGCGTACATCACGTCCACGCGTTCCGCGAAGTGTGCGACCACGCCCAGATCGTGCGTGATGAGTAACACCGCCATGTTCAGCTCGTCCTTGAGCGACTTCAGCAGCGCCATGATCTGCGCCTGAATCGTCACGTCGAGGGCGGTCGTGGGCTCGTCGGCGATCAACAGCTTGGGCTTGCAGGCGATCGCGATCGCGATCATCACGCGTTGCTTCATGCCTCCTGACAGCTCGTGCGGGTACTGTTCGGCGCGTTGTTCGGGCGACGGAATGCCGACGCGCTGCAACAGGTCGAGCGCCTGCGTGCGCGCGGCCGGCGCGCTCAGTTTTTGGTGCAGCACCAGCACTTCCTCGATCTGCCGGCCGATCTTGAAGACTGGGTTGAGCGAGGTCATCGGCTCTTGAAAGATCATGCCGATCTGCGCGCCACGCACGCGGCGCATTGCGGGCTCGGCCAAGCTGGCTAGGTCTTTGCCCTCGAAATGGATGCTGCCGCCAGCGACGCGACCGGTCATCAACCGCATCACGGCCAGCGCCGTGACCGACTTACCGCAGCCGGATTCCCCGACCAACGCCACGGTTTCACCGGCGTGAATGTCGAGATTCACGCCGCGCACCGCCGGTACGCTGCCGGTGTCGGTCTCGAATTCGACGCGCAGATCGCGAATCGCGAGCAAAGGCGGCGTCGCGGAGCCGGCAGCGCGGTCGGCGTTTGCCATTAGGTCGTCCGCTTTCGGAGCTTCGGATTCATCGCGTCGCGCAGCCCTTCGCCCACCAGGTTGAACGCCAACACGACGAGCAAAATGGCCGTACCCGGAATCGCGAATAGCCACGGTGCATCGAAGATGAACGTGCGCCCATCGGCCAAGATGTTGCCCCAGGTAGCGAACGGCGGTCGAACGCCGAAGCCGAGGAACGACAACGCTGACTCGGTCAAGATCGCGTACGCGACGTCGATGCTGGCCGAGACTAGCACCGGTGACAGCGCATTGGGCACCATGTGTCGGAAGATGATCCGCCACTCGGGCAAGCCCAACGCCTGCGCGGCGGTCACGAAGTCGCGTTCGCGTAGCGACAAGAACTCGGCCCGCACGAAGCGGCATGTGCCCATCCAGCTGGTCATGCCGATCACGGCCATGATGTTGTAGATGCTGGGCGGGAGCAGCGCGATCACGGTGAGAATCAGAAAAAATGTCGGAAAACACAGCACCACGTCGGTGAAGCGCATGATCAAGGCATCGATGCTGACTGGTCCCCATTTGCGTTGCCCATAAAAGCCAGCCAGTCCGCCGAGTGTAACGCCAATCACCAAAGAGATGCTGACGGCGACGAAACCGACCGAAAGCGAAACGAACGACCCCTGCAGCATGCGCGCAAAGACGTTGCGGCCCAACTCGTCCGTACCGAACAGGTAGATACCCCACGTCGGAATTTGCTCACGCAGTAGGGCTGGTGAAGGTGGGCTAAACGGTGGGCGCAGCTTGTCGGGCAGCCGAACGATCGCCGGATCGAACACCACCCACCACTCGGTCAACAGCTTGCCCAACAACGCCAACGCCACCAGCACCGTCAGCACGTACAGCCCGGCCATCGCCAGGCGATCTTTGCGGAAGCTACGCCAGACCTGTTGAAACGGCGTTTCAGCAGGCGCGAGCTGTTCGGCTTCGAGAAGGGCGGAGCTCATTGCAGACGAATCCGCGGATCGACCACCGCGTACAGGATGTCGGAGATCAGAATACCGACCAGCGTGAGTGCCGCGGCGATGAAGTTCAGCGTGAGGATCATCGGGAAATCACGCTGGGAGATGGCGTTGTAGCCGAGCTGGCCGAGGCCGGGCCAGGCGAAAATTTGCTCGAAAATCACCGAGCCGCTGATCATGCCGGGCAGCAAGAGCCCGAACATGGTGACGAACGGCAAGAGCGCGTTGCGGAGCGCGTGGCTGTAGATCACCGTGTCCTCGTCCAGCCCCTTTGCGCGCGCGGTGCGCACGTAGTCTTGATCGATGACGTCGAGCATCTGCGAGCGCACGTAGCGTGACAACACCGCGACGCCGGTGAGCGCGGACATCAGTGACGGGATGACCAGGTGCCACAGCTGATCCATGTGGCGTACCCAAGGCGCGGCGCCTTCGGCGCCGAAGGTGCGTAGCCCGATCACCGGCAGATGAAAGATTTGCACAGCGCCCAGCACCATCAAGTACGACAGAAAGAAGCCGGGGATCGAGATCAGCGCGTAGGCGATGAACGTCGTCGTACGATCGTAGGTGGAGCCGCGGCGCACGGCCGCGTGAATGCCGGTCGGGAACGACAACGTCCAGACCACGAGCGTGGTGCAGACGAACAGCGGTAGCGAGTTCAAGAAACGGTCCCAGATTTGCGGCAGGACCGGCAAGCCGTTTTGGAAGGACTTCAAGTTGCCGGTCAGTAGATCGCGCAGCCAGTGGAAATATTGCAGGTAAATTGGGTCATCAAGGTGGAAGGCCTGGCGGATCCGCGCGATGTCGGCGGCCTTCATCATCGGGTTCATCGGATCGACTTCGGTCGGCTCACCCGGGGCGAGATGCACGACGGCGTGCGAGATGATCGAGATGAAGACGAGCAGCAAGAGTCGCTGCCACAGCGTCCGGACCATGAAACGCCACATCAGCGCACCAGTTCCTGCGCGGCGGTGAATTTGCGCCAGCTTCTGAAGTTGTGAAGGGTGTCGCCCGACGGCGGCGTCGAGAGCTTGTCGATGTGCTCGGTACCGTCGGGGTCGCGTCGCACAACGCCGATCCGCTTGTCGAACACGTACGGCACTAGCACCTCGTACAAGAACGTGTACGGGCAATCTGCCGCGATCAGCCGGTGCAGCTGCCGCGTCAGGTTGACCTGCTCATCCGGGTCGTACGTCGTGCGGATCTTCATGATCAAAGCGTCGGCCTCGGCGCTCTCGTAGCCGGTGAAGTTGTGCTCGTATTTGTGGGTCTGGCTCGAGTGCCAATTGACGTACTGATCCGGGTTGATGCCTCCGCCGGCCCACGCCAGCACAAACGCGTCGAAGTTGTTTTGATCGACGAAGTCCTCCAAAAACACCGTCCACTCGAAGGCTTGGACTTTGATGTCGATGCCGAGCTTGCGCCAGGAGTCTTGGGCGATCGTCATGATCGCTTTGCGCGCCAGGTTACCGGCGTTGGTCACCAGCGTGAACTCGAAGACCTTGCCGTCTTTCTCCAACATGCCGGCCGAGTTCTTGTGCCAGCCGGCTTGTGTCAACAGCTCGAGCGCGCCCTTCGGATCGTAGGGTAGCGGCTTCAGATCGGGATCGCGGTACGGGGTGTTCGAGTAGTACGGGCCGGTCGCGCGCTTGGCTTCGCCGTACATTACGTATTTGATGATCGCGTCGACGTCGATCGCCATGCTTAACGCCCGCCGCACGCGCACGTCCTTGAACAGCGGGCGCCGGATGTTGTAGGCGATGTACGCCAAGTAGCCGTCATTCGCGGACACGACTTGGTAACGCTCGTCGTGCCGGTAGCGCTCGGTTTGGTGCGGCTGTGCCAGGTACATATCGACCGCGCCCGCTCCGAACTCGAGCTCCATCGTCAGGTAGTCGGGAATCGCCCGGTAGAAGATGTCGCGGTACTGGGCTTGGTTGCCCCAATATTGTTCGTTGCGCGTGATGTGAATGTACTGGCCAGGTAGCCAATCCACGAACCGAAACGGACCCGTGCCGATCGGATGGCGATTGAAGTCGGTCGTACGCAGCGACAGCTCCTGGCGCTCTTTTGCCGACAACTGGCGGCGCGCGATTTCACGCGCCAGGGCGTCGTCGTCGAGCGCGTGTTTAGGCACCAGCCCCTGCATCCAGTCAATGATCGCCGGCGAGTACAGTCGCTTGTACGTGACGCGCGCGGTCAGCTCATCGACGACTTGGATCGACTTGACTGCGTTGAACGTCGCGCCGTAGGGCGAGGCGTTCTTGGGGTTCAAGCAGGCCTCGGCCGTGAACTTCACGTCTTCGGCCGTGAACGGCACGCCATCGTGCCAGCGGACGCCGGGTCGCAGGTGAAACGTCAGGATTGGGTTGTGCTCGCCGACTTCGAGCAAGCCGGGCAGCTTGGGCCGAACGGCGTCGAGCAGCTGCGGCTTCTTGAGCGTGAAGCGATTGTCGAAACCGCCCGCCGCGAAGTAGTCTTTGCCGAGCACCTCGCCGAGTCGATCGAAGAGCTCCACTTCGACCTTCGAAAGCCGTAGCCGCACGCGCTCCGGCACGTTGACGGTCATCTCGACGTCGAGCGGTTCTTGCTTACCTTTGGCGTTCGTGACCAGCACCGTTTCGGTGAGGTCGCGTCGTTCGCCCGGCGCCAAGTCGAGGCCCAAGATGCTCGACTCAGCGCCGCCGAGCAGACCTTGCAGCCGAGCTGCTTCGATGCGGTCGACGATGCCCTGAGCAGTGGCTCGGCTGCCGTCTTTGAACTTGCGGTCGGGCAGGACCGCGACGAACGCCTCTTCGGTCACATCCCAACGCTCGGCGAGCTTCGGAGCGATCTTGTTGTTCTCGTCCGCCCAGACCAACCCTTCGAAAAGGTTGTCGGTCATCAGCTGCAGCGCGTCGTAGTCGGTTGAGACCACCGGATTCAGGTGCTTCACGTCGCCGACCGTCGCGCGAATGAACGTGACCAGCCGACCCGGGTTGCCCTTGGCTTGGGTTGCGTACGTTGGCACCCAGAGCGCGGACTGCAGAAGCAATGCGAGTATGGCTAGTGGCAGCGCGATTAGCAGCCATTTCGTGCGCATCGGACGGCGCCGACTATGCTCTGTGTGCGTGCTGCGGGTCAACACGGCCGAGCGTCGGGACCTATGCTGCTCGCGCCTACGGCTGGCCAAGACAGCCAAGGCGAGCGGCCGTTGCTCTTGGTGGGGAGCGGTGACACGATGCAGCGTTTTGCCGAGCAGTGACGACGCCACTCGCAAGCTGCGTTCCGGCTCGCGTGATCCGCTTTTGCGGGTGGAGGGGCTATGCACGCAGTTTCCGGTCAAGCAGGGGCTGTTGCGTCGCACGGTTGGCCAAGTGCGTGCCGTGGATCGCGTCGACTTGCGCGTGTTGCGTGGCCAGCTGCTGGCTGTCGTTGGTGAGGCGGGCGCGGGCAAGACCACACTCGCGCGCTCGATCTGTCGCTTGGTCTCGCCGAGCGCCGGCAAGGTGCTGTTCGAGGGCAAGGATCTGTTGAGCTTGGCCAAGCCCGAGCTGAAGAGCTTGCTCGGCCAGATCCAGATCGTCTCGCCAGACATGTTCGCCGGCACTGACCCGAGCGTTGCTTTGCGGGCGCTGGCGGAGCACGAAACGCGGCTCGTGATCTTGGACGAGCCGTTCAACGCGCTCGACGACGCTGTGCGGCTGCGGCTGTTCGCTCAGATTCGTGCCCTGCCAGACGAGCGCGGCATGACGTTCCTGCTGCTCACGCGGAGCCTGGCGCTGGCGCGGGCGCTGGCCGACGAGGTCGCAGTCATGCACGCCGGCCAGATCGTCGAAACCGGCGCGACCACCAGCTTGGTCGATCACCCGCAGCATCCGTACACGCAGGGGCTACTCGCGGCGAAGATGACTGCGCCCGTGGCGTCGGTGCCGCCGTCGTCCGACCGCGAGGGGCGCGTGACCGGGTGTCGTTTTCGTCGCCGCTGCCCGCATGCCTTCGCGCGGTGTACAGAAGAGGAGCCGACGCTCTTTGCAGTTCCCGGCGGGTTGAGCCGCTGTTTCCTGCATGATCCGGACGGGGCTGACGGCTGACGCTGAGCCGGCGAAGACACTGAACCGACGCGCACACGCAGGCTCCGGTCCGCCGCGTGAGCGGTAACGCCACAGAAGCTCGTGTCGGCCTACGCCCAGGCGCTAGACCACGAGGTGCAGCGCACTCCGCAGCTGGTAGTCATGGACGCCGATCTGGTCGTCGATACCGGGCAGATGCCAGCGCGCGAACGGCGCCCGAAGCAATTCGTCGAGTGTGGCATCGCGGAAATGGACATGGTCAGCACCGCCAGGAGGCCTGGCGCTGCGTGGCATGCTGCCGGTGTGTCACTCGTTCGCATGCTTCCTGTCGACGCGCGCCAACGAGCAGATTTACAACAATGCGACCGAGCGCACGCACGTGGTGTACGTCGCATCGCTGGCTGGGCTCTTGCCCGCGGGGCCCGGTCACTCGCATCAATCGGTGCGGGATATCTCGGCTATCGGCGCGATTCAGGGCCTGGTCGCGCTGTCACCCAGCACCGAGGCGCAGGTGAGCCGCGCGCTCGCCTGGTGCTTGCACGAGCACGACGGGCCCGCGTGGCTGCGCCTGGAGAGCGTGCCCTGCGACGTGCCGTTCGAGCTGCCAGAGGACCAGGAGCTGAAGCTCGGCGTCGGCACGGTGCTGCGCGAGGGCGTCGAGGCGCTCTTCATCGGCTACGGTCCCACGCTACTCAGCGAAGCCTGGCGCGCCGCGGATCTGCTTTTGGAGGATGGGCTGCGAGTTGGCGTGGTCAGCTTGCCGTGGTTGAACCAGTTGAATGCACGCTGGTTGTTGAACGCCGTGGCCGGCATCAAACACGTGTTTTCCCTGGATAATCACCATGCTTGCGGCGGACAGGGTGATCGCATCGCGGACGTTTTCGCCGGCACGGCCGGCGTGCCCGCGCCGCGTTTGCATCGATTTGCGGTGGAGGGGGTACCGGCTTGCGGCAAAGCGTCCGATGTATTGAGGCGTCACGGTCTCGACACTTGGAGTCTGCGCCACCGCGTCCTCAAAGCGCTGTCAGCTACCGGCAGGCAAGTGCAAGCGTTTCCTAACTCTTTCGAGGCGGACACCAGGCTGTAACGTGCACAGGATATCCCCAGTAAGCAGAACGAAAGATGAATTCGAGACGGCAATTCAAAGAAGTCGTCGCTCGCTCTGCACAGGGCGGGCTTGCATGGAGGGAATCCCATGAAGCTTGCGGTAATTTCGGATCTGCATCTGGGCGCGGGTGACCTGGCTGACGGCTTTGGTCACGACGACGGCGAGTTCGTGCGCTTCCTGACGTTCCTCGAGAGGAACTTCGAGCGCGTGATTCTGCTGGGGGATATCTGGGAGACACTACAGTCGCGTCGCCTCGGCAGCGCGCGCGAAGAGCTGGCGCTGGCGCAGACCACCCATCCCGAGATCGCGAAGCGATTCCGAGGGCCGCAGTACAGCTACGTGCACGGCAATCACGACATCGTGGCTGGCCTGCTGGGCGTGCCGGACGAGCTGCAGTTCGAGGCCGACAGCGTGCGGCTGCTTTTCACGCACGGCCATCAAAATGACAACCTGATTCAGCGGCGCCAATGGCTGTCGGAGCTGGGCGTCTGGCTCGGCGGTTGGATTCGCCGCGTGGGCTTGAACGCGTTCTACCGGCTTTGCGCCAAGATCGACGAGGCGCGCGGTGGCCTTTCGCTCGACGGTACGCTGTGCGAGTTCCAGCGCTGGGCAGTCGGGGAAGCGGCGCGCCGTGAGTTCGACGTGGTCGTCACCGGTCACACGCACCACGCTGCCCGCACCGAGCACGGCTCACGGCTGTTCCTGAACAGCGGCTCGTGCAGCGAGGGCCAGCTCAGCTTCCTGAGCATCGACACGCGCCGCGGCGACTACGCCGTGAACTACGGCTACTGACGCCGCCGCTACGGCAGCGCCACGGGCGCCGCGTAGTAGGCTTTGACGGCCTTGGCCATTTGCCCGCCGTCGGTATCGACGAAGGTTTGGCCGTCGGCGCCGGTGCCGAACGCCGCGCCCACGCCGCCCGCGTCCACGAAGTCTTGCACGTGCGAGAACAGGTAATGCACCTTGTTGTCGCGGAAGTGGCCTGGCGAGCCACCCGGCTTGTCGCTCGGGACGCCCAGCGGCAGCTGCCACCACAAGATCGGCTTACTGGTCGCGGTGTGGACCTGTTTGGCGAAATCGAGCCGCTCGGCGTAGTTGGGCGAGGCCTTGTTAGTTTCGTCGAGATAGAATTTCCCGCCGCGCATGCACTGCGCCAGCTTGCCGTCCTCGAAGCAGCCCGCGTCGCGATCGAGCATGTCGATCACGACGAGGTCGCTTTCGGCGGCTCCGAGCTTATTCAAGTAGTCGCCCACCTCGGTGCCGCTACCCGCGGCCCATTCCGAGGCGTGCAGGCCAATCACGACCTTGGGCGCGTTGGCGCGCGCTAGCTGGATCCAACACCTTGCCATGCCCGAGACGTTGTTCGGCAGGTCCTTGCAGTCCGGGTGGAGATGTGCCGGCACCGTGCTGGGATCACCGCCGGACTTCTGCTGCGAGTAGGCCCAGAAGTCTGGCTCGAGGTGCACGACTGCCGGGGTGTCGAGCTCGGCGTAGCGCGTCATCAGCAGCTTGGCGGCGTCCCAGTAGCCCTTCATGTAGGAGTCGTCGACCAGCACTCCGAAGGTGTTCTCACCCTGCCCGGTGATGGCGTAGACGCTCGCCATCGGTGTTGCGCTCTTCATCATGTCGACCTTGGCGATGATCTGCGCGAACAGACCGCCGGGATTCCAGTCCTGCCAACCGTTGGTAAGGTAGATGTAATGTAGGTCGAGCGGTGTTCCGAGCGTGTAGACGCCGGAGTTTTCCCACTTGTAGTCCTTCGGCAGATCGTTCCCCATCCCGATCAAGAAGTTGGGTTCGCGCCCCAGCTTGCGCGCGATGTCGGCTGCCGATGACTTGCCGGTAGAGCCGATTGGCTTGCTGCCGCCGCCGCCGCCGTTGCCGTTGCTCTTACCGGCGGTAATGTCGGAGCTGCCGCCGTTGCCGGTATTGCCGCCGGTGGTCGACGTGCTGCTCGCTCCGTCCCGTTTGTCATCGCTGCAACCTGGCAAGACGGCCAGCGTCGCTAGCAGGGTGAGGGATGCAGACCAGCGGCCGGGGGAGGCGATCCTCGAAGTCATGACTCGTGACTCTCCCACGGGGGAAAGGCCAGCTACAAGCGAGGGGCGGGGCGGCCTTGGGCAGCTCGAAGCTTTTGACTATGCCGCGAACTGCGCCGCGAAGTCGCCTCGGTTTCGGCACTGTGCGGGCCGCCGGACACTATTCCCGAGCGCGGCCGGAGCGCGCTGCCTGGCGAGCCGATTGTGTGAGCAAGGCTTTCCCGCGCGGAAAATGCTCGATATGCTCGGGCAGCAATGTCGGAGTTCGCCCTGTCAGAGGGTAGCCTGATTGCCGGACGGTACCGGCTCGAGCACCCCCTGGGCGAAGGCGGCATGGGGACCGTGTGGGCTGCGACGCATACCGTCACGCGGCGTTCAGTGGCGATGAAGTTCCTCAAGGATTCCATGCGTCACCGCAGGGATCTGCGGGAGCGGTTTCTGCGTGAGGCTGCGGCCGCCAGCGCGCTGAAACATCCGAACGTGGTTGAAATCATCGACGTCTTCGACTTTGCCGAAGGCTCGCCCGTGATGGTGATGGAGCTTCTGCGCGGCGAGACGCTGGGCGCGAAATTGCTGCGCGACGAGCGCCTGAGCATGGAAGAGACGGCGGCGCTGCTGTTGCCAATCGTTTCGGCGGTCGGGGAGGCGCATGCGCTCGGCATCGTTCATCGCGACTTGAAGCCGGACAATTTGTTCTTGCTCGAAGGCACCGCGGAACCGCGCGTGAAGGTGCTCGACTTCGGCATCGCCAAGCTGTCGGCCGAGCGCTACCTGCAAGAGGGTCCATCGCCGCTGCTCACCGAGTCCGGATCCATGCTCGGCACGCCGTGCTACATGGCGCCGGAGCAAGCCAGTGGCGAGTCGCCGGTCGACCATCGCGCCGATATCTGGTCGCTCGGGGTGATTCTGTACGAGTGCTTATCGGGGGTGCGCCCGATCGAGGGCGAAAATCTGCCGCAAGTCGTGGCGCGTTTGATGAGCGCCGGCATCATGCCGCTCGAACGTATCGCCCCGGAGCTGCCGGCAGAGGTGACGGGACTCGTGAAACGAATGCTCACGCGCGACGTCGGGCGACGCCCGGCGAGCCTGGTCGAGGTGAGCCGCACTTTGAGCCGCTTTACCAACGTCCGCGCGCCCGAGTTCGCGGCTCCGTCGGGAGTCGCCAATCCGCCGCCGCCGCCGGCAACTATGCAGTCGGCGCGTCCCAAGGCCCGGGTGATTGCCAGCCGCGACGCAGAGCCGTTGGGCCCGACCATGCTGTCGTCGCCGCCGGTGAACAGCTCGCTGCGGTTCGAGCAAGCCCCGCCCAAGCCAAACCGCTCGGTTTATTTGATCGGCGCCGCCGCGGTGGTGCTGCTCGTGGGCGTTACTTGGCTGGTTTCGAGCCGGCAGCCGACGCCTGTCGCCGCGCGGTCGGGCGGTGACTTGCCGACGCTTCCCGCTGCCCCCGAACGAACTGTGCCAATCCCGGCGGCTGCGGCCACCAGCGCCGCTCCGACACCTTCCGCCGCCGAGGCGGTGGGCGACAGCGCAGCTCCAGCCAAATCGAAAGTCGGCAAGCCCAGAACCACTGTCACGCCGCCGCCGCCGCCAGCAAAATCCCGACCCGGCGCCACCGACGACAACTTATTTTCCGGACGAAAGTGAGCTACTGGACCTTCATGGTGAGAAGCACTAGCGCCCTCCGAGCGCTCCCGATCGCGCTGTTCGCATCGTTGGCCCTGCTCTCGGGCTCGGCCATCGGACAAGAGCGCGACCCGGCTGCCGCGCAGGCGCTGTTCGATCAAGCGCGCGACTTGATCAAGCAGGGACACTACGCCGAGGCGTGCCCGAAGCTGCAAGAGAGCAATCGGCTCGATCCCGGCATCGGCACGCAGTTTCACTTGGCCGACTGCTACGAGCAGAGCGGCCGAGTCGCCAGCGCTTGGGCCGCGTTCCTAGAGGTCGCGTCGCAAGCGCGCGCTAGCGGCCAAGACGATCGTGAGAAGGCGGCGACCAACCGCGCCGAGAAGCTGCACGCACGCTTGCCGCGCCTAGTCGTCAACGTGCCGGAACCGAGCAAGACGCCAGGCCTCGAGATCCGTCGCAACGGTATGCTCGTCGGCTCGGCTCAGTGGGGTAGCCCAGTCGCCGTCGACCCCGGCGAAGTCGAGCTCACCGCCACCGCCCCCGGCAAACAAACCCTCCGCCAAACCTTGCGCCTCGAAGAAGGCAAGACCGCCAGCTACAACCTGCCAGCGCTCGCGCAAGGCGAAGGGGTTGCCGCGCCCGCGACGGAAACGCCGCCGCCCGCTCCGCCGGTGGAAGACGCGCCGAAGGCCGCACCCACCTCCGAGCCACCGCACGAGGCTGTCCACGCGACGAGCCACAAGAACGTAGGCTGGGTGGTGGCGCTGGCCGGCGTTGGAGCGGTTGGTTTCGGAATCAGCACGACGTTCGCGATCTTGGCCAAGAGCAAAGCTAACGAATCGAAGGCTGACTGCCCGGATCCGAACAAGCCCAATTCGTGCGGCTTGCCCGGCGTCACAGCGCGCAACAACGCGATCGAGAAAGGCAACGTAGCGACGATCGCTGCCGTCGCCGGCGGTGCGGCCTTGGCCGGCGCCGGCTTGGTTTGGCTCTTGAGCGCTACTACGGAAGAACAGCACGCCGATCAGCGCAGCACTCGGCTGCGCGCTGGCGCCGACCTGGGAACCCATCATGGTGCGTTCTACCTGCAGGGGAGCTTCTGAAATCGTGGCCGGGGAGGTCGTCGCGTCGGCATTGCCCACGGATTCGCGCCCACACGGCTGGCTCATCGCGCTTGGCCTTGCAGCGACACTGAGCGTGGGGTGTACGCCGAAGACGAAGCTGAACGCGACCGGTGGGGACGAGCACGTTCCTGGCTACCGACGGGTAGCAAGAACGCAGGGTAGCGCTGTCGCCGTCACGCACGACGAAAAAGTCGCCGTCGTGACCAATCGCAGTGACGGCGTCGTGAGCGTGTTGCGGCTCAATCCAGCCGGCGAACTGAAGGACTCGGTCCTCGCCAAGCCCCCCACCGAGTTCTCATTTCGTCCGCTGAACGAGTCGAAGCCGTGGGCCGTGGTGATCGGCGCCGACGATGACACCGCTTACGTCTTACTGCGCGGGCCCGGCGAAGTCGCGCGTATTAGCCGGCTGCACAGCGCCAGCCCGCAGCTGCTGCTCCCCAATATCAAGGTCGGCTCCGAGCCGACGTCGATCGTGATCTCACCCAGCGGCAAGTTTCTTTACGTTGCCAATTGGGGCGACGGCACGGTGAGCAACATCGTGATCAAGCCGTGGATCGAAGCACCCTGGGACCTGAATCGGCGCTTGGCGGATACTTCACTGCTCGGTCCGCTGTTCACGGGTGCCGGTGAGGCTGCGTCAGCTGCTTGGAGCAAGACCGACCTCGAGCTGCACCGCCCCGGACTGGCACACCCGCGAGCTCTTGCCATCACCGACAATGGCGACGAACGAGACGAAGACGAGCTGCTCTACGCCACGGAGTTCTTCTCGCAGCCTCTGCCGCACGGCGGCCCCGGAGGGGTGGATGACGTCGACCACAGCCGCGAAGGGATCGTCTACCCGATCTTGGTCGGCGAAGGTGCCGGCAACGCGCCACGTGACGCCGAAGGTAACGCGGTCAACGTGATCGAGATCGGGCCCGTCGACACCGGTTTCAAGGATAGCGAAGGGGTTCCAACCGCTTGTTTTCCGAATCAGCTCTACGCTGCTGCGAGCAGCGGTGATCGCCTGTTCGTGACCAGTGTTTGCGCGTCGCCCCTCGGACCGCTCGAAGCTGGACCGCCCGGGGAGCTTCAGACCAACAACTTCAAAACAATCCTGCATTCGGCCGTGTTCGCCATCGACACGAAGACGAACAAGGCAGTTGCCGAAGAAGCGTTGGTGCTGACGAGCGCGCTCGATCGCGCCTACGCGGGCGATACGATGAGCCCCGAACACCGGATGCCGCTGATTCCTAACGACATCGTCGTGGCCCCACCCGCTGAAGACGGCACGCGCCAAGGATACATCAGCGCTTTCGGCTCGAGCGCCGTCTACCCGTTGCTCTTCGCCGCTGGTGGCGGCGCTACCTTCGGCTCCGACGGGCATCGCTTCATCGACTTGGGCGCAGCGCTGCCGGTGGGGTTGGCGCTGCTTTCGAACGGTCGTGCGCTCGTGGCCGATGATCTCAAGCCCGCGCTGGTCGTGACCGAGCTCGCAGCTGCGGGCAAGGTGACTAGGGACACGGTGACGCAGGCGAGTGTCGCTCCAGACGAGGTTGTCAGCGACGACGCGCGTGAAGGACGGCGCCTCTTCTCGACGGGGCTCAAGGCCTGGTCGCTCAACGGTCAGGCTTGGACCTCGTGCGAGAGCTGTCACCCCGAAGGTTTGAACGACGGCGTCACGTGGCGCTTCACGCGTGGCCCGCGCCGTACTATCTCGCTTGCAGGAACTTACTATCGCGATGAGCCGAGGCGGCGAATGCTCTTGTGGAGCGCAAATGCCGACGAAGTGCACGACGTCGAAGTCATTGCGCGGGCGCTCAGTGGCGGCGTTGGCGGCGTGGTTTGGAATGGCTACGCTGCGGATTCGCCGAGTAAGGATTGCCGACTGCTCTACGACGGCAAGCCGGCCGGAGCGGTCGACAAGAATGCGTTTTGCTCGGCTCCGTTGAGCACGACGAACCGTGCCAATGGCTTGAACGCTTCGCTCGCGGGTCTGTCGCGCACAAGCGCCGAAGAGCAGTGCCTGGGAGAGGACGCTCCTTGCAACGTCAACGCTTCGCACGATTGGGACCACATCGACGCGTTCATCCGCACGGTACGGGCCCCCCACGCTCCGACCAACCTCGATCCGAGTCGCGTGACCGCGGGCGAGCAGCTGTTCAAGGGGCGTCGTTGTGCAGCGTGCCACGGCGGTCCAGGGTGGACGCTTTCGAAGGTTTTCTACGAACCCGGAGTGGGGCCAAACGGTCAAGTGCCGTTCGCAGACCCGCGGACCGCCGTGCCACCCGTGGTTCCCGATGCGTCAGCGACAGCCAGCATGCTGGGCACGCTACGTACCACGTCTTACACGGTGTATTCCAAGGCGCCGCCCGCTTTTTGGCCTGCGCCAGGCGTCGACACGGGGTGGTTTCGCGCCGCTCCGTCGAGCACCGCCACGGCCGATGAAATGCTCGATTACGCGTTCGGCGGCGGCAAGTCGAATCCGGCGCCGGATCAGATCCGATGCGCACTGCGACAAGTCGGTACCTTCCCGAGTCAGATTCCGACGGCGAATCTGGTCGGCGTTAGCCCAAAGGGCGCCCCGCCCGTGCACGAGGTCCGTCATATCCTCAACACCACGACGAACCTCTACGAAGACAAGCTCGCGATTGGTGCGACCGGATTCAATATCCCGTCCCTAGTCGGGCTTGCTGCTGGCGCTCCGTATTTTCACGCCGGGAACGCGCGCACGCTCGAAGAGCTGTTCGACGCGGATTTTGTTGGGCACTACGGTGTGTTCGATCAATCGCCGCTGGCACCCGAGGACGTGCAGGATCTGGTCAGCTACTTGCTGTCGATCGACGAAACCGGCGCCAGCACGCCGGTCACGCTACAGCCGGGCGAGCTCGAATTCGACCCCGACCTTTGCGCCCAATTCAGCCCGTAGCCACGCGCAACACAAGTCATCCCGGCGCTCTGCAGATACCTAGGTCCTTGTTACAAGTCGCGCAGCAATCCTTGTCGGTATTGCACGGTGCGTTGCCGTAGCCCTTCGGGTACTCGCAGAGTGTCGCGCCGGGGGGTGGGGGAGTCGGTTTTATACAAACCAAGTCGAGCTGGTCGCCGATCGCGTGATTGCAGTGGAAGTTGTCGTTGGGGACCAAAGCGGTTTCGCAATGCTTCCAGAAACAGCCGATCTGCCAGGATTGGGGAGCCGTCTGCCACAGCGCGCTCACCTTGGGGTCTGGCAGCGGTAGGACCAAACCACTGACACCCTGCATACAAGCCTTGAGGCACCCGCCTTCACCGGCGGCGTTGGGCTCGTTCTTACTGCACTGTGCGTGCATGCAGGCACAGTAGCCCTGGCAAAGCGAGGCGGCGCCAGCGGCGTCGCAGCTGCCGCAGTCCTTCAGGCACTTTGCCACCTGCGCACCACGGGCGCTTTTCGTCATGCAGCCGCCACACTGCCCGTCACTGTTCGTACAGCTGTCGCCGACGCATTTACGGTACTCCCAGAAGCCGTTGCGGCAATCCGGGTCGTTCAAGCACTCGTTGACTTTGCAATCCTTCGCGCAGTACTCGTCACACGTTGGGCAGTCGTTGTTGATCGACGTCGGCAGCCAATTGCAACTGAGAGCCTCACTGGTCTCGCCGAGCTCGGCTGGCTCGATACCCAAGATCGAGTTGCAGCCTGCGATGGTGTAGAGCGAGAGCAGCGCGGCGCCGCAGGCAACGAGAGTACGGGACCAAGATCTGCCAGCCATGAGTGTTCGGACTGTAGTCGGCTCTCGATTCTTCGAGAATAGCCTTTCGAAGATTTCGCCAGCATTTCCAGGTCTGCCACGCCTCTGTTTGCGCACCTGATGGTCACCGGCCGCGGTGTGAGCGTCTTCGAACAGCTTCGAATCGCCGGCTGTCCGGTTGTTCGAACACTCAGACAGTGGTGTTCGGCGCGCCGGTCGAATACGGGGGGCTTGCGGGTCGAGAAGGGGCGATTCGGCGCTGGCACGCCGCGTGCTTTAGGGGTCTACGAAACGCCGAGCACAGCGCTCGCGACACCACCGAGGGTTTTTCAGATGTTCGCCACCACTCGCTCCATGTTCCAACTCACCACCGCCATCGTCGCTCTGGCCGCCAACGCTTGCGCCGTGCACGACGTTCGACCAGTCGCCAACGCGGCCGCGAAGGTGAGCTGCGTGGGCGGCGTGGTGCGTTCGGCCGCCGATGCGGCGCTGTATAGCGCCTGCGACCGGGTGAACGGCGACCTGCGCATCTCGGCGCCCGAGCTGACCGACTTGTCGCAATTGGCCCAGCTGCGCGGCGTGTCCGGAAAGCTCGAAATCTCCGGGAATTCGTCGCTAGATGACCTGTCGGGCCTCGAGCAGCTGGAGCAGGTGGGCGCGCTTTCGATTCACGACAACGCCGACCTGGACGACCTTGCCGGGCTTTCGAAGCTGCGCGCCGCTGCCAGCGTCGTGATCAGCAACAACGGCGAGCTGGGCACGCTGCGCGGGCTCGAAGGCCTGACCCGCGTCGAGCGGCTGGTCATCGATCACAACGGCCTGTACCAGACGCTGGGCCTTTCGAACCTGACCGACGTCGGCGACTTGGTCGTCGCGGGCAACGCCAAGCTGAACAGCCTGCGCGGCCTCCGCTCGTTGACGCACGCTCGTTCGGTCGAGATCCAGAACAATCCCCAGCTGTGCGCGCTCGGCATGCTCCCGGCGCTGGCTCGCGTCGACCACGACGTGACCGTGCTCGAGAACCGCGGCTTGTCGAA
>JBBRMI010000164.1:0-18148 GCA_038230915.1 Polyangiales bacterium
CCCCAGCGGCACGGCCAAGATCCCCATAGCCAGGCGACCTGCGCTGCCGCGCAACGGCTCCGTCCAACAAACCTCAGCGCGAATGCGAGCTCGGTCGGCCACGGCCTTCCTCACTCGACTCGCGCCGGACGCTTCTCATTATGCCGACATCAATCTGGCAGTTCGGTTCTAGTTTTCAGCGGCAGTGTTTGGGGTTGGGGCACCAAACACCAGAGCGTTTGGGTTGGGACCCCAACACCAAGCGACAGATCCCGCGTGCTTCAACACCGCTTCTCGAAATACTCTTTGTGGAAAGTACGGGTCGCCTCAGCTACGTTGAAACACGATGAGGCTTATTTACGCTTACTTGGGTTTGGCGTGCGTGGGGTCGGCGATGTCAGCATGCGGCGGTGGTGACGCCTTCAGCGCTGGAGGCAACAGCGACGCTGGTGCTGCAGGCATGGCGGTCGAAGCTGGCGCTGGCGCCCCGGACATCGGCGGCTCGACCAACACGGGCGGCGCGACCAACACGGGCGGCACGATCGCCGTGAACGGTGGCCAAGGTCCGAGCCTGGGCGGCGCTCCCGATGCGGAAGCTGGCGCGCCTGCCGGCGGCGACCCCGGAGCGGGCGGCGCGCCGACGCCTCCGGAATGCGTCTCGATCGCCGATTGCGCTACCAAGCGCGGAGCAAGTAAATGCGGCGTTTGGCAATGCCAGGCCGGCGCTTGCGAAATCGACAGCCCCGGCTGCACTGACGCGGATGGCGACGGCTATGGTTCTGGCGCCACCTGCGCGTGCGGTGGGCTCGATTGCGACGACACCGACAACAGCGTCGCGGATTCGTCGCAGGCTTCTTGTTATACGGGCCTCAATGGAACGCTCGGCGTCGGCACCTGTCAAGGCGGTCAGGCCGTCTGCAAGGCTGGCGTGTGGGGACCCTGTGTCGGCGAGGTCACGCCGGGCGGCGAAGCGTGCAACGGGCTCGACGACGATTGCAACGCCACGCCCGACGACAAGCTCGGCAGCTTCAGCTGCGGTCTGGGCGCGTGCAAGAACAGCGTGCCGGCTTGTGCCAACGGCGTGCTCGCCAAGTGCGTGCCGCACTCCACGGCGGTGGTCAACGACGCCGTGTGCGACGGCATCGACAACGACTGCGACGGCGCGATCGACGAAGATTGCACGTGCCTCCACGTTGCGCCCAGTGGCAACGACGCGTCCGCTGCAAACAGCGGTGCGGCGACGCCGTTTCTGACCATCCAGGCTGCCATCGATTGGGCGGTCGCGCATCCGCAAGGCTTGCAGCGCGTGTGCGTCGCGAGTGGCGCGGCATGTGGCGCGAGCATTGCCTTTGCCAACGCCGCCACCACCACCGTCACGATGGCCAACGGGGTGTCGGTCTACGGCAAGTACGAGTCCGTGACCTGGAGCCGCTGCGTCAACTCGACCACGATCATCCAGCCGCAAACCGCTGCCGGCGTCACCTTCCCGAGCAGCGTAACGGCCGTGACCGTGCTCGACGGCTTCAAAATTGACCGCTTCACCGCCGCCACAACGGCGGGCGTTACCGTCGACGGCGGCAAGAACGCGATCCTCAGCGATATCTCGATCGTCAACACTCCGGCCGTCACCAATTCCTACGCGGTCAACGTGATCAACGGCGGTCAGGCCACCGTGGCTCGCAGTCACATCGACGCCGGCACCGGCTCAGCCGAGTCGATCGGCGTGCGCGCGGTCGGCTCGAGCGTGCAAGTGGTGGACAATTGCCTCTCGCCCGACGCGACGACCGGCCGCTGCGACGACTTCTGTGGCCCGAATCCTTCGATCCGCGGCCGCGTGGTCAACGGCACCGGCGTCACTTACGCCGTGCTGCTCGACACGGCTCCGGGCTCGAAGGTCGAGCGCAGCGCGCTGTGCAACGACAACGCTGACACTGGCGCGATGATCCGCGTCAAGGGCGACGCTACCGGGCTGGTGATCCGCGGCAACATGATCAGCGCTTTCAACGGCGCCAAGGATTCTCACGGCATTTGGCTCGAAAACTGCGCCGGCGCCGCGCCGTGGATCGTCGACAACCAAAGCATCGCGGTCAACGGCACGACGGCTCAGACGCGCGTCGATGGGATTCGCGCGGAGGGTAACTGTCACCCGGTCATCGATCGCAACGTCAACATCTCCGGCGGCGGTGAGGGCCAAGCCGCCAATCCGACGGCCGTGCACTGCTTGGCGGCCGGCGGCATCGCCAGCCGTTGCGTCGTCGATGGCAACCTCGCTCTGCTCGGCTCCAATTTTGGCTTCCCGCCAGTGGCGGCTGGCGTCCGCTGCGAGAGTGGCAGCTGCGTCAAGGTGACGCGCAACGTCATTAGTGGTCGCGGTGGTGTTACTTCCTACGGTGTTTGGTTGGGGCAGACGGGCGCGTTCGTTGCCAACAACGTCGTGCGCGGTGGCTGCGCCTCCGACACGGCCGTCGGCACCTATGCCGAAGACTCGTATGCTCGGCTCGAGAACAATCGCATCTCGGGTTACACCCCGGGTGACTGCTTTCAGGGGGGCAACATCCCCGACCCCAAGAAGAGCTACGGACTGCAGGTGTTCACTAGCCAGGGGCCGAACGAGCTCGACGTGCACTCGAACTTCATCGACGCCGCTGGTGAGGGTGATTGCGATGGATGGGCGGTCGCGTTGAACGTTGCCGGTGCGCCGCCGGCGGGACCTTCCGGCATTTTCCGCAACAATATCCTGCGTGCCGGTAAGTGTGCCAAGACCCGCACGGTCTTCTCCGAGCTGGCCGCCGCTGCGGATCCGCGGATTTTCGAGCACAACGACCTCGATCCTTACAACACACCGACGCAGCTCTACTTGGACGAGAACAGCTCGGCCCTGAACAGCGCCGCGGCCGTCAACGCGCTGATCGACATGACGGCGTTCGGGAACATTTCCGCAGATCCCACCTTCGTCAATTACCCGATCGACGTGCACCTCAAGGTCGGGTCGGCGTGCATCGGCGCCGGCACTTCGAACGGAGCGCCCGCCGTCGACATGGACGGCACGGCGCGTGACCCTGCCAAGCCGGATATCGGCCCCGACGAATTCTGAGCCGACGGCACGGCTTAGGCGCGAAGTGAGCGGCGAGCGCGCGGGTGCTCGCCGCTGCCGCGGCCGTGTCCGTGCACCGAGCGCCAACTGGCGCGCCCTTCGAGGATCGCG
Organism: Polyangiales bacterium; assembly: GCA_038230915.1. GTDB lineage: Bacteria > Myxococcota_A > Polyangia > Polyangiales > Polyangiaceae > PMG-095. Next base: position 3,185 of record JBBRMI010000164.1, read on the forward strand.
CCGTCGGCGGTCATGGCCACGACCATGCCGGCGTCGGCGATCATGCTGACGAACGGCGCTTGCCAGCTCGGATCGTGCCAAACCGGACGCCACGATAGGTCACGCACTGGATCGCGTACCCAGAGTCGCCCGATGCTGCACACCCATTCGCGATCGAGCACATCCATGGCCGCGGCCGTCAACGCTGGCGCGCCCTCGGCGATCGAGCTGACGGCTTCTTGCCCCTCGATGCGCAACGCCACGCCGTCGCTGCCGACGACGAGCGCCAGCCCGCGCTCCGGCTCGGAAGCGCCGCTCACGAAGGCGCGCGCGCGCGGCGTGAGCAGCACGGTGGTTTCCCACTGCATCGGCGTGTAGATCGCCGAAAAGCCGGTGCCTTGCTGCAAGCGACCGCAGATCACCCAGCGCTGATCGTCGAGCCGCAGGAGCGCGGCGACGTACGCCACGCCATCGAGCGGCAACGGTTTGAGCCAACGCCGCGCGGCCATCGCCCAAAGCTTGGGCGGCTCGCCGGGGCGTTGTCCGACGGCGGCCAGCAGGTCTTCGAAGCGACCGCTGGCATGCGAAAACGTCACCTGTGGATCGGGCGCGCGCACTACTTCGCGTACGCCTTCGGTCGAGTAGACCGCCAACGTGCCGCTCTCGCCGCCGACGAGCCAGCCGCCCGCTTCGAAGCGGCGCGCAAACGCCATGCCGGCCGGCAAATCGCGCGCGACGTCGTGCGCCGGAATCCAATCTTGGCCGTTCCAAAACTCCGGCCCCCTCGAGGTGAAGGCGAAGCAATGCCCGTCCACGTCCCAGGCTGCGCTCAAGATCACGCGGTCGCCCCCGGGCGGGTGCCGAATCGTCCAGCTCCAGCTCGAGACGTCACCCGGCGCGGCCAGGTTGAGCAGGCTGTTGACGAGCCGGCGGCTCGGCTTCGGCGGTTCGCGCGTTTCGGTCAGCCAGGGGCTGAGCGCGTTGGCGAGCTCTTGCGCGTCTTGATGGCGCTGATCGGGCTGAAGCGCGGTGGCGCGCGCCAAGACGGCGTCGATCGCCCGGCAAGCTTCGGGCCGCTTGCGCAGCTCGGGCGAGAGCGCGCGACCTTCCAAGATGCTGCGCCGCTTCTTTTCGCGCATCAGCAACATGGCCTGCACGGGTGTGTCGGCGGGGAAGTATTCGTCGCCGGTCAGCACCAGGTAAACGACGCACGCGAAGCTGAACAGATCGGTCGTCACGCCGCTCGTGCCCAGATCAGGCATGCACTGCTCGGGCGACGCGTAGCCGACGGTGCCGACCGGCACGCCGCCGAACGTGGCGTTCAGCCCGGCAGGCCGCGCGATGCCGAAGTCCGAGATCTTGAAAATTTCGGCCTCACCGAAGCCGCAGCACAAGATATTGCCGGGCGTGAGATCGCGGTGCACGACGCCCACGCCGTGAATCGCCGTCAGGCCGCTGGCTAGGCAACGCACCAAATGCGCAACGCGCGCGCCCGCGAAGGCTTCGCCGGTTTGCTCGATGTGGTAGGTGACGCGCTCGAGCACGGTCGTGCCCTCGACGCCGCCGTGCACGTACTCGACGGCGAGCCACGGCGTGGCTGCGTGTTGCGGCCCGTGCAGCTGCGCGGCGCCGGTGTCGACCAGGCGCACCACGAACGGGCACGGCGGCACGCGCTCATTCAAGCGGCCGAGCGCGACGGCTTCTTTCAGCACCAATAGCGACGCGGCTTTGTCCGAATTGGCGCCGAACGCTGGGCGCACCAGCTTCACCACGACCGGCGACAATCCGTCGGGCGCTTGGCGCAGCGCCAGGTACGCCGCGCCCATGCCGCCTTCGCCAATCTGGCGCTCCAGCCGGTAGGTAACCCCCGGCTGGTAGTCCGACGGTATGACACGTCCACTGATGGAAACGGGAGAGGAGCTCGATAGTCGGTCGGACATGAAGTCGGGGCCCCCCAGACGCGCCACACGGCTCCCACCCTGAGCCAGCCATGACGCTATCACGGTAACCAGCGGCCTGGGGAACGCCGCGAAACCTCGGATATCGCCGGGATTTATCGATCAATTCGACGCCGTCACGGCAGTCATATTCCGAAGCCTTGACGCTCCCGAAGTCCGAGGGCTTATAGCGGCGCATGGCTGCCGTTCGCGACTTCATCACCCACCACTACCGTCACTTCAACGCAGCCGCTCTTATCGACGCGGCCAAGGGTTGGGAAGATCACTTGGCCCGTGGCGGCAAGATGCTGCTCACTATGGCCGGCGCGATGAGCACGGCCGAGATGGGCCTCGTGATCGCGGAGCTGATCCGCCAGGACAAGATCCACGGCATCTCGCTGACCGGTGCGAACCTCGAAGAAGACGTGTTCAACCTGGTCGCGCACAACAGCTACCGGCGCGTGCCCAACTACCGCGAGCTCGGTCCGAATGACGAAAAGGCGCTGCTCGAGAAGGGCCTGAACCGCGTCACCGACACGTGCATCCCCGAGCACGAGGCGATGCGCAAGATCGAGAAGAAGATGCTCGCGCTCTGGGACAAGGCGCAGAAGAAGGGCGAGCGCTACTTCCCGCACGAGTATTTCTACCAGCTCTTGCGCAGCAAAGAGCTCGAGCCGGAGTACGAGATCGATCCGAAGGGGTCGTGGCTGCTCGCGGCGGCTGAAAAGAGCCTGCCGCTGTTCGTGCCGGGCTGGGAAGACTCCACGTTGGGCAACATGTTCGTCGCTGGCGTGGTGCGTGGCGAGTACGGCTACCAGGTCATGAAGGCCGGTCCCGAATACATGGGCCAGCTGATCAACTGGTACAAAGAGACCGACGCCAATCACTCGATCGGCTTTTTCCAGATCGGCGGCGGCATCGCCGGTGATTTCCCGATCTGCGTGGTGCCGCTGATGGACCAAGACCTGGAGTGGAAGGTGAAGACCTGGGGCTACTTCGCTCAGATCTCCGACTCGACGACGTCGTACGGCTCGTACAGCGGCGCGCCTCCCGGCGAGAAAATCACCTGGGGCAAGCTCGACGTCGACACGCCGCGCTTCATCATCGAGTCGGACGCGACGATCGTGTTCCCGCTCGTGGCAGCCTATCTCCTAAACATGTAAATCCCAGGGGCTGCCAAGCCGCAGCCCGCATCGCAGAAACTGCCGTAGCGGCTCTCGGCCAACCCGAGCGGCTCCCAGATTTTTTCACAGGGAGATCGGGAGATCGGGAGTCCTGCGAGGGAACGCAATTTTTGTTTTGGAGGACCAAAACAAAAATTATTTCCTTGGAGGAGAGAAAGAGCTCGCTTTGCTTCCAATAGCCCCCCGGCGCTGCCGTCTCGGGGGCGGCAGCGCGACCGTCGAGCACGAGACGCGCCCATGGGCGGTGCCCCTATTGCTTCGCAGGCGGCAGCGCGAACCCCAAAGATTCTCGCCCTCCCGATCTCCCGATCTCCTTGTGAAAAAATCTCGATCTTACCGCGCGGCCCCGCGACGCTACGGTAGTTTCTGCGGGTTGGGCTGCGTTTCGGCAGCCAAACTGGGAACGACTTGACGAGCGCGCGCGGGAACGGAAGTCTCGAGCCCGTTTCGAGGGATCGATATGAGCGTCGCGGTTCTGAGAGAGGGCGGAGCCGAGGTGAGGGAAGCACCGGCCGGCGAAGCGGGTGAGCTGCTCGATACGCGCACGAGCATCGAGACGCCCGAGCACGTGGTGCTCAGCTATCACTTGGCGGGGCCGATTCGTCGCGGTTTGGCTTGGGGCATCGACACGTTGGTGCGCGGGCTGTTGCTCACCGCCGTGAGCTTCGTGCTCGGTCTCAGCGCGGCGTTTGGACCTGACCTGATGAACGGCCTGAAGAATGGCCTGTTGCTGGTGCTGGTGTTCTTGCTCGAGTGGGGCTACTTCGTCGCCTGCGACATGTTGATGAGCGGTCGCAGCGTGGGGAAAAAGGCGCTCGGCTTGCGCGTCGTGAGCGCGCAGGGCTTGCCGGTCGGGCTCGGCGACAGCTTGCTGCGTAACCTGCTGCGCGGCGCTGATTTCTTGCCGCTCGGCTACGTGCTGGGCGTGGTTTGCATGGTGCTGGACGGGCGCTTCCGGCGGCTAGGTGATTTGGTTGCCGACACGCAGGTGATTTTCGAGCCGAAGGTGGCGTGGCGCGCGCCGGCCCGGCTTTCGTCGCCGCCCAGCCAGGCGGAGCTGGCCTGGCTGCCTGCGCACGTCGAGCTGAGCGCCTCGGAGCGCGAGGCGATCGAGCTGTTCATGCTGCGCGCGGGCGAGCTGGCGCAGACGCGCGCCGACGAGCTGGCGGACATCTTGGCGCTGCCACTGGCCAAGCGGCTACGGCTCCGTTACTCGCATCCGGCGCGGTTTTTGGGGCTGCTTTATCACTGCCACATTCAGGCGGGCCAATGAGTCGCGACCCGGCCCGCTTCGTTTTTCTGCGCACGCCGCTGTGGCAAGAGCTGTCGCGCAAGCTGTCGGCCGACGGCCCCTTGTGGAAGCTACCACCGAGCGAAATTTCGCGCACCGCTTCGCTGTACCGCGCCGTCAGCACCGACTTGATGCGCGCGCGCACGCTCGGCTGCAGGCGCGACGTGATCGCGTACTTGGACGCGCTGACCGCGCAAGCGCACAACGCGCTGTACGCGGCGTCGCGCAGCGATCGCCGGCTACGGTTAGTGGAGCTGGCGCTCGACTTCCCGCGCGCGTTTCGGCGTGCCTGGCCGTTCATGCTCGCCAGCTTCGTGTTGTTTTGGTTGCCGTTCGGTCTGGGGTGGTTCGGGACGCTGCACTTCAACGGCTTTGCCGAGCGCGTGCTGCCGACCAGCATGCTCGAGTCGATGGTCGACGCGTACTCGTCCGGCTTCGACGCTGGGCGCGACGCCAACACCAACGCCGGCATGACTGGGTTTTACGTTTACAACAACGTCGGAATCGCGTTTCGTTGTTTTGCGACCGGCGTCTTGTTCGGGCTCGGCAGCATCTTTTTCCTCGTTTACAACGGGCTCGTGACCGGGACGGTCGTCGGCTACGTGGAAAAGAGCGGCCATGCCGGCAACATTTTGACCTTCATGTGCGGCCACAGCCCGTTCGAGCTGACCGCGATCATCATCGCTGGCGGCGCCGGCATGCGCATGGGCTTTGCGCTGCTCGGCACCTCCGGTCGCACGCGTCTCGGGTCCTTGCGCGCCGTCGCTGACGACCTAATTTCCTTGATTTTAGGCGCCGCTTTCTTCCTTTTCATCGCCGCGTTGGTCGAGGGCTGGTGGTCGCCGTCGTCGTTGCCCAGCCAAGTGAAGTGGGGCTTCTCGGCGTTGATGAGCTTGGCCGTGGCGGCTTTCTTGCTGTTCTACGGACGGCGCCGTCGACCGCTCGTGCCCAAACCGTCGGGGGCCACGCCTTGAACGTGCTCACCACGCGCGTCGTGCTGCGCGAGCGCACGCTGGCCGAGGTGTTCGACTTGGCGTTCCGGTTCGTCGCCGTGCGCGGCGGGCGCAAATACCTGCGCTTGTGGCTGATGTCGTGTTTGCCACCGTTCTTGATGTGCATCGAATGGCGCAGACAGCAGCTGGATTGGGAGTGGATCTGGGCGTTTGCCTGCGTGGGCTTCGTGGCGGCGCAAATTCCTTTCACGCTCGCGGCCAGCCGGCTCTTGCTCGGGGACGAGCTGCCGCTGCGCAGTTTGATTGCGCCGTGGCTGAAGGCGATTCCGGGACAGCTGTTGATGCACGCGCTGGCGCTCGCCGCGATCGCGGCCAGCTCCTTCTTGATCGTGCCCGTCCCGTTCTTGGCGGCGCGCTTCCTGTACTTGCCGGAAATCTCGCTGCTCGAGGGCTCGGGACTGCTGCGTGCTTACGAGCGCGGCTCGCGCATCAGCAAAAATCGCCTGGCGCAGGCGCTGGAGACGAGCCTGCTGCTGCTGACGGTGGGGGCGGCTTTCGTGCTCGGCGCTGAAGTGACCGGCCGCGCGGTGCAGACGGAGCTGCTGTCGTTTCCACCGCCAGTCGATGCGCTCAGCAACGGCGGCTCCTGGTTCGCGCTGTTCGGATTTTTCGCAGCGGTGCCGTTCCTGGCGACGGCGCGCTTCCTCGCGTACATCGATGGCCGTACGCGGCGCGAGGCTTGGGACGTGCAGCTGCGTTTCACCGAGCTGGCCAAGCCGCAGCAGCGAGCCGCTGCATGAGCGAGGTCGACCAAGCCAAGCTCGACCAAAGTCTCGAGCACGCGTTTGCCGGAGGCCAGCTGCCGTTCTGCCACGACAAGCAGTACCAGCTGCAATACTCGGACCGCTGGCTGTGCTCGCTCAGCCAAGCCGAGCGGCAGCGCTGCCCGGCCTTCAAGCAGCAATGCGGCGTGGCGATCAAGCCGGACACCGAGAGCGACAAGAGCCGTAACTTGCACGTCGCGCCTTGGGTTGGCGCTGCTGCGGAGGGGCTGTTCTGGGTCCTGATCGGCGGGCTGGTGGTAGCGCTAATCGTGGCGCTATTGCGCATGCGTCTTTCGCGCCAAGGCAACAAAGACGAGGTCGAGGAGCGCAGCAGCTTGGAGCCGCCGCCCGGCGAGGCGCCCGCGGCTCGGGTCAGCGGCGATAAGGACGTGCAGCGCCTGCTCGACAAAGCGCGACGCGCCGCCGAGCGTGGCGAGTTGGGCGCCGCCATCGATGCGGCGCATGCGGCTGCCGTGCAGGGCCTCTCGGCGACCGGCCACGTCGAGGTCGATCGCGATCGCACCAACGGCGACTATTTGCGGGATTTGCGCAAGGTGCCGCCGCTCCAACAGCAATTCAAAGCGATCGTCGGGCGCGTCGAGGTCGCGCAATTCGGAGGCGTGACGCCGACCCGCGGCGCCTTCGATCAGGTGCTCGACCAGGTGATGTCGCTTTTGCGCCGCCTGGCGGTGCTGTCGCTTTGGCTCGTGCTGACGCTCGGAGCGCTCGGTTGCGGGTCGCGCAAGGGCGCCGAGGGTGCAGATGTCTCGCCCTCCGGCTTGTATACGCTGCGGCGCTTGCTGACCGACCAAGGCGCCAAGGTTCACCTGCGGGTGGCGCCGCTCAGTAAGCTCGACGCCGACGTTGGCATGCTGTTGATCTACGCGACCGGTCTGGAAGAGGCCGAGCAGAAGCACGTCTTGGACTGGGTGCGCGACGGCGGCTCGCTGGTCGTCGTCGGCAACTCCGACCTGACCTACGTGGGTGAAGTCGAGGTCACGCCGCACGGCTGCGGCAACCTGGCGGAGCGTGGGCCGAACCCAGGGCTCTCGCCGCTCAAGTTAGCCGTGGTCGGCGAGCAAACCCTGCGCCTGACCCCGAAAGCGGGGTCGCTGGTTGCGCAGCACGTCGACGCCAGCTGTGGCGGCTCGCCGTACATCGTCACGTCGTTCCTCGAAGACGGCAAGATAACGTTCATCCCCGAGCGCGAGCTGTTGTCGAACGTCTCGCTCAGCGTCGGTGACAACGCGCGGCTGGTGGCGGAGCTGTTGTCCGTCCGCGATTCGACGATCGAGCTGGTCGGTCCATGGACGGGGGACGGCTCGCAGTCGCCGGTCCAATCGCTCAAATCTGCCGGGCTTTTGCCGGTCATGCTGCAGCTCTTGGGGCTCGCGCTGTTGCTCGCGGTGCGTCAGGGCACGTCGTTTGGTCGGCGTCGTGACGTGCAGCAGGTCGAGCGCCGCGCCTTCGCCGATCACGTGCGCGCCCTGGGCAGCAACTACGCCCGCGGCAACGCCGGGCGTCTCGCGGCCAGCAACTACGGGCTCTTGCTCGTCGATCAGCTGCGTGAGCGCACATGCCCGGGGCAAAGGCCGACGCTGCTCCAACTGGCGGCGGTCGTAGCGCGTCGCGTGCGACGCCCCGAGACCGAGATCGTCCAGTTGCTCGTGGAAGCGAAGACCGCCTTCGACGAACCAATCGACGGCCAGGGCGTCAATCACCAACTCATTCGAGAGCTGGAACGGCTCTCGCTACAAGCCGGAGGAGTTTCTTGAACATCGAACAGGCAAGCCAGGCGCTGCAGCGCGTGGCAAGTGAGGTGGGCCGCGTGCTGATTGGGCAGGACGAGCTCGTGGAGCAAGTGTTGATCGGCCTGTTGGCGCGTGGCCACGTGCTGCTCGAGGGCGTGCCGGGTCTGGGTAAGACGCTGTTGGTCAAGGCGCTCGGGCAAACGTTGGGCCTGTCCTTCCGGCGCATTCAGTTCACGCCGGACTTGATGCCGAGCGACGTGACTGGCTCCAGCGTCTACAACGCCAAGCTGTCCGAGTTCAACTTCATTCCCGGGCCGATTTTCGCGCAGCTGGTGTTGGCCGACGAGGTCAATCGTGCGCCGGCCAAGACGCAGTCGTCGCTGCTCGAAGCGATGCAAGATCGCAGCGTTTCCAGCGATGGCGTGACGCGCAGCCTGCCGAAGCCGTTTCTGGTGATCGCGACGCAAAACCCGGTCGAGTCGCAGGGCACTTACCCGTTGCCCGAGGCTCAGCTCGATCGCTTCTTGCTCAAGCTCGAGATCGGCTACCCGGGCAAGGCGGGCGAGCTGCAGCTGCTGAAAAACTACGTCGCTGGCTTCGACTCGAACAAGCTCGAGGGATTTGCGCAGCTGCTGAACGAAGCGCAGGTGTTGGCGATGCAAGACGCCGTCACCCAAGTTCGCGTCGCCGACGAAATTCTCGAGTACATCACCAGCATCGTCGACAAATCGCGCTCGCATCCGGCGGTCGCGCTTGGCGCGTCACCGCGCGCTTCGATTGGGCTCTTGGCGGTGTCGCGTGCGCAGGCGTTGCTGCACGGTCGCGACTTCGTAGTGCCCGACGACGTCAAGTCCCACGCCCACGGGGTCCTCCGCCACCGCTTGATTTTGCAGCCCGACGCCGAGCTCGAGGGCACCAGCCCCGACACCTGCGTCGACGCCATTTTGCGTGAAGTGCCGGTGCCGAAGACGGTCGCGTAACCCCTAAGCCAGCCACCGCACCCGAACCATGCGCCGCCTGATCCCGACTCGCGCGCTCCTGCTGCTGGCGGCTTTTCCGCTGATCGTGTCTTTGCTCTCGCTTTTCAACCCGCGCCTCTTGCGGGCGGCACTGTTGCTCGATCTCGGGTTGGTGGTCTTGGCGGTGATTGACGGCCTGTTAGCGCTGCGTCGCAAGGTCAGCGTGCAGCGCACGGCGCCGGACGTTATGTCGTTGTCGCGGCGCAACCGCGTCAGCTTGCGGCTGCGCTCGGACTCGCGCGGCAGCTTGATCGTGTCGTTGAACGACGACTTGTTCGAAGGTGCGGAAGCGCACGACTTGCCCGTCAAGGTCTCGCTCAAGGGTCGCACGACGGCGGTCGTCGAGTACCACGTGGAGCCATCGCTGCGTGGCGCGCACACGCTTGGCGACCACCACCTGCGTTTGCCGTCACCGTTCGGGCTGTGGACGCTGCAGCGGCGCATCCCCGCCAGCAAGGCCGTCCGCGTCTATCCCGATCTGAAACAGTTGCAGCAATTCGATCGCCTTTCCAAGCAGGATCGCGAGCTGTCGCTGGTGCGTGTCTCGCGTCAAAAAGGCGGCGAGAGTGAGTTCGCGCGCCTGCGCGACCACGTGCCGGACGACGATTCGCGGCGCGTGGACTGGAAAGCCACCGCCAGGCGCCAGAAGCTGACGGTGCGCGAGTACCAGCTCGAGAGCAACCAGAACCTGATGTTCCTCCTCGACGCCGGGCGGGTCATGACGGGCGTCGACAGTCGCGACTCGCGCATTTCGCGCTTCGATCACGCGCTGAACGCCGCGTTGATGTTGGCGCACGTGGCGGCGCGTGGCGGCGACCGAGTCGGTGTGCTCGGCTTCGACGACACGCTGCGCGTGTTCATGACGCCGCAAGCTGGTCGTCAAGCCAGCCGCGCGATCATCCAAGCCACGTACGACTTGTTTCCGCGTTTGGTAGAGCCGGACTTCGACTTGGCTTTCCAAAGCTTGGCGTCGCGCGTGAAGAACCGCACGCTGGTCATCTTGTTCACGCACGTGATCGATTTTTCAGCCGCCGAAGCGCTGGTGCGGCGCGTGCGCGCGATCGGCCGCCGTCACCTGCCGCTGATCATCTGCTTCCGCGATCTGGAGGTCGAAGCGCTCGCCGACCCCAAAGGTAACTCTGACTTGTACTTGAAAGGTGCCGCTGCGGAGCATTTGCGCTGGCAGAAATCGCTGATGCACGAGCTGAAGCGCGGCGGCGCGATGGTCCTCGAAACCACCGCCCGTGAGCTCACCGGCAAGCTCGTCAGCCGCTACCTACAAATCAAAGCCCAGCGCCTGCTTTAGCCGGCTGCGCTCAGGCACATGATCACCGCTGTGATATTGTCGCGAGGGTCGTCGGGGAAGTAGCGGATCAGGCGCTTGTTGGAGGGGTGACAGTCGGCGACGTCGGCGTCGGTGCCTAGGCCGAGCGAGGGTTCGAGGTAGCACCAGCCACTCGGGGGGCCATCGTACGTGCCCACGCTGGGCCGCGACTGGCACGCGGCGAGCGCGTCGCCTGAGTGCTGCAGCAGCTCGCAAAAGCAAAAATCTACACAACAAGCCAGCTTGCAGGAACCATCCTGCGACAACCGAGCGCTCGCGACGTCGCGCTGCGCCGCATTTACGTTGGCGAAGCCCGGTGCCTCACACGCGCACTCTTTGCTGCCTGCGTCGAACGCGCTCAGGATCTGGCAAGCCACTCGCCCATAATTCGGATTCGAAACATCCGTGATTGGGTCGAACGATTGCGACAGACACTTGCGAGTGAAGGGTTGCCGAACTGCCCCAACATCAACGCACGCATCGAGCGGTTCCGAGCTGCAGCCGCTCAACATCGCCGGCAGCGCAAGAACTTGAAAGAATCCCCGGAAGCCCATCCTGGTGCGATTCTGACACGCCACGCTGGCCGGCGTCGACGGCGGGCTGCCGGGTCTATCCGCGTGCGAACCTCGCGCGGGGCCGGAGGCAGCAGACCTGCACCCTGGCGGCATGGGCCCGCTCATGCCCAACGAGACCGGGGACGGGACCTACCAGGTGGCAGTCGGTGTCTATCACCCCGAGCGATTCGAGGCCTACGCCTGGTTTACGATCGACGCCACAGGGAAAATCACGGTGTCGGTGTTCACGCTCGATCGGTTCGACGCGCCGGCATCGCCGTCACCTCAGGCCTTGCAAAGCTTCAAGCGGCTGTGCGCGGCTGATTGACGCGAGCGCGGCGCGCGACCTTGAAGCAGCCAGTGTACTGAAAAACGAATGGATTTCGGGGGCTGAGGTCACTTTACAGGTGCGGCTTGGCGAACGTGTATCAAGGTGAGGTTCAACCATGAAGCGACCCATCACTCCCGCGCGGCTTCGGCAGGCCATGCTCTTTGGCCTGGTGGTGAGCCTCGTTTGGTCCTGCTCGTCCCCCGGTAGTGACAGCACCGTTGGCGGTACGGCTACCCGCAATCCCGCCACGGCTAGCAGAGGTGGCACTGGGTCCGGCAGTGGGTCGCAGGCGGGCTCGGCCGGAACTAAGCCTCTCGATCTGGGCGACGTTCCAGCCAACAGCCCCGATGGGCTGTGCAAAGGCCTGGCGTGCAAAGTACCGGCGTGCGCTGGTGGCGGCGACACCACGATCAGCGGCAAGGTCTACGACCCTGCGGGAAAGATGCCGCTCTACAACGTCGTCGTCTACGTGCCCAACGGGCCCGTGCCGGCGTTCACCGAGGGCGCGTCGTGCGATCGCTGCGGAGCGAGCATCACCAATCCGGTCACCGCGGCCGTGACGGACGAGAGCGGCGCGTTCGTGCTGCACAAGGCGCCCGCCGGGGAGAGTATTCCGCTCGTGATTCAGGTCGGTAAGTGGCGCCGCCAGATCGTGATTCCCGCGGTCACTGGCTGTGTCGACACGCCACTGGTCGACCCTCAAGTCACGCGGCTGCCCCGCAACAAGGCTGAGGGCGACCTCCCGCGCATCGCGATCGCGGCGGGCGGCGCGGACGCGATGGAGTGCTTGCCGCGGCGGCTGGGCATCGACGACGCCGAGTTCACGACCAGCGCCGGCGACGGTCGCATCCACCTCTTCACCGCCACCGACAACGGCGGTGGGGATCTCTCGGTCAAAGCCTTCGACACGGCGCTGAACGCAGGCGTGCCACTGCCCCACTCCAAGTTGCTCTGGCAAGATCTCGCGACGCTCAAAAAGTACGACATCGTGATCCTGTCGTGCGAAGGCACCGAGTTCTTGGATGAGAAGCCGGTCGCCTCGCGTCAAGCCATGTACGATTACGTGTCGCAGGGCGGACGCATCTTCGCTTCACACTGGGCCGAGGTGTGGTTCTCCAAAGGGCCCGCTCCGGTCCCGACGACAGGTCAATGGATGTCGCGACCCAACCCGGCCGGAGCTGCCACCGCGGTCGACGCGACTATCAACCAAACCTTCCCGAAGGGCGAGGCGCTCGCCAAATGGCTCGTCAATGTCGGGGCCTCCACCACGCTCGGCACGCTGAGCGTGGTCGGCCCGCGCGACAACATTCAATCGGTGAATCCCATGTTGTCGCGCGAATGGATCACGCTCGACAATCCCAACGCCGCACCGCCTAAGGTCGTCGAGTACATGTCGTTCAACGCCCCGCTCGGCACGCCCGAAGCGCAGGCTTGCGGCCGCGCCGTGTACACCGGCTTGCACGTGTCGAACAGCGTCGAAGATCGCGTCGCGCAGCCGCCCGGCTTCCCCAAAGAATGCGACATGACCGACTTGACCGCCCAAGAAAAAGCGGTCGCCTTCATGCTCTTCGACCTCAGCGCCTGCATCCAAAACGACGACGAGCCGCCCAAGCCGCCGAAGTAAGCGAACTCCGGAAGCGGGAATTTCGGGTGGCTGTGGATGGCCTCGTGAACTTGGCACGCCGACGCGATGGGTCGCGCCGAGGCACCGGCCGCTTGTTTCAATGGCTTGTTGTGCGGCGCTACGGGCGACAGGTGCGACGGCGCAAGTCACGACGAGGTGCGGCCCTCTCCTGCAACGGCTTGTTGGGCGGCGGCCTCGAGGCTATCCTTCCGATATGGCCCAAGCGACTCCCTCGGAAGTTCTGCAACACGCGTTGCAGCTGCCGGCCGACGATCGACTCGCACTTGCGACCGAGCTGCTCGAAAGTGTTGAAGGCCGGGAAGATCCAGAGTGGGCCACAGCGTGGGCAGCCGAGTTAGATCGTCGAGTTCGTGACATGGACGAAGGGCGTGTTCAGGGGGTGCCGTGGTCCGAAGTGAAAGCGAAGATCGAAGCGCGGCTGCGCGCGAAATGAAATTGACGGTTCTGGCTCCCGCGGCGCAAGCCGAGTTGGATGGGGCAGTCGACTGGTACCAAGAGCGGGAGGAAGGGCTGGGGCTAACATTCCTGCTCCTCGTCGATGAGGTGCTGCAGGAAATTCAAGGAGCGCCGACTACGTTTCGTTGAACGTCTGTCTCGGGTTTGTTCAACCAGCGTTTTAACGACGGTCTGCGCGCGCTCGCTTTGCTCGCGCGCTACGCCGCCGCGAAAACGCTACTTCGTTGGACAGCGAGCCGTCAGTCTGGCTCGACGCGTCCCAGCGCCTCATCGGTAGCGAGCTCAAGCTCAGCAAGCTCGCTGTCGGTGAGCGCCCTAATCCGGACGTCGAGCGCGGCCTTGGGAATAGCGCGCATTTGAAAAGCAAGAGCGACGGAATCTGTCGGTGGTCCGTCGGGTGAAGCCGAGATGATGGCGGTGCCAGCCAAGCGAGCGCGATCAAGATTGGTGGTGAGGGGCACGACGAGGACGGAGTGCAAGACACGGTTGAGCGCGTCGCTCTGCCAAATGATGACGGGTCTGCGCCCAGTCTGTTCTTGAGGACGGTGGGCGCCGAGGTTTGCCCACCAAACTTCGCCTCGTCTCAACCCCGATCCTCACGGTCGAGCGCGGCAGCCCAGTCGTCGAGACCCGCGTTCGCCAGGTCGGTGTCTTCAGTCTGAACCGAGGAAAGCCGAGCGAGATCCCAGCGCGCGCCATCCGGATGGCGAACGACAATCAGGCCGACTCGTTCACCTGGCTTTAGGTTGAGCGGCTTGGCTGGGCGAAGCACGCCGTTTTCGTACAAGGCTTCAACGGGTCGCACGGACATCAAGGTAGCACTTTCAGGATCGTGTCGCGAGCAGACAGCGAGGCAGATTTCGGGCTGAAAGGACGGTGTTGCCCCCCCTGTCCAACGTACCGCTGTTAAGCAGCGGCCGCATCAGGAAACCGAGACGCCGTGAGGTGGTGGTCGCAACGAGGCGCGGCCGCCAGCTGCAACAGCTTCGTTGAACAAAACCGCGCGTAGCGCGCGGTAGCTTCGAGAGGTCGAGGCGGAGTCGCTGAGTTTGCAGCGGCGATAGTGGGGGTCGGGACTGCGAGGGTCGGGCGGGGTCACGCTTCTTGGAGCGCGGTGGCGCGGTGTTGCTGCGCTTTCCCCGGAGGCGGCGATGGTGACTTTGGAAAATTGGCGAGAGCGGAACGACAAAGTGGCTCGCTAAGCAACAGGAGCTGCTGCTGCCGGTGCCGTACTTTCATGTCGTGTTTACGCTGCCGGCGGAGCTACGCCGGTTGGTGCGGTCGCATCAGCAAGCGCTGCTCGCGGTGCTGTTTCGCTCGGCATTCGACTCGCTCGCCGAGCTGTGCGCTGATGCGCATTTCCTTGGGGCTGACATCGGCGCGTTGGCGGTGCTGCACACTTGGACCCGCACGCTGGAGTGGCACCCACACGTGCACTTGCTGGTGCCGGGCGGCGGCCTTGGTCCGGATGGTCGGACGTGGGTGGCGATGCCGCGTCGTGGTCACCGCTTCTTGGTGCCGGTCAGGGCGCTTTCTAAGCGCTTTCTAAGCACTTTCGAGGCCGGTTTCTGAGCCTGCGTATTCCGGACGCACTTGAACAGCCGTTCCGAAACGACTTGAACGCTCGTTCCGAAAGCACTTGAACACTGATTCCGACGCACTTGAACGCGTCGGGCCTCGTGGCCGGAGCGAAGAAACGAGGGGCTGGGTGAAGGC
>JBBRMI010000165.1:0-17808 GCA_038230915.1 Polyangiales bacterium
ACCGACACCGCTGCCGCGTCCGACACCGCTGCCGTTTGCGAATTTGTGCATTCCCGAAGCCGCTGCCCCGGCCGAACCCCATCCCGCTGCCGATCACCCGCTTCCGAACCCGAACCCGGCCCGTTCACCAATCAAGGCTGGGGTGCGGGGTGCCTCTCCTCCAGCGACGGCATGACCGCCGACTGGGCCTCGGCGGTCGCTACTTTGGCTGGCAAGGTGGGGGCTTGGCGGCATCACGTGAATGCTACACGCGAGGGCGAGGTGCCCCACCGCGACTCACCGCACGACTGAGCGATGACGCACGTAACTGCCCGTGCGCCGCGGCCGCAGAGCGCCAGCGTGCGCCGCCGCCGCAGAGCGCCAGCGCCAGCGCGAGCTACCGCCTCAAGCGTCGGGTGCGGGGTGCCTCGGCGGCCGCTACTTTGGCTGGCAAGGCGGGGGCTTGGCGGGGCATCACGTGAAGGCTACACGCGAGGGCGAGGTGCCCCACCGCGACTCACCGCACGACTGAGCGATGACGCACGTAACTGCCCGTGCGCCGCCGCCGCAGAGCGCCAGCGTGCGCCGCCGCCGCAGAGCGCCAGCGTGCGCCGCCGCTATGTGCGCAACTGCGAGCCACGGGGGACGATGCATCAATTCGCATTCGCGCTTAGTGAATCGTTGCGATTCTTGTTGACGGATTTCGAGGGATGATTGCCTGCGTGGATGGGGTCGTTGATCACGAGGCGTTCTGCTCGCGCGCAGCGGGCGCGCTGAGCGGGTTTCGGAGAGGTTTTGGCTTTTGGCGAGGGGGGCCTGGCGATCGGCGGTTGGCACGGCGTGGGCGAGGTCGAAAAACTGCGTGGTACGTTGCGGGCCATGAAAACGAGGGGTTTCTGGGCGCTAGACGAGGTTTCAGATGACGCGCTTGAAGGGAATCTGCGAGCGCTTTTGAGCGGCAGTGGGCGAACTGATGCGCAGGTGGTGGCGCATTTGGCAGAGGTGGACGCCCGGCGATTGCATCTGCTGGGTGGGCGATCGCTGTTTGAGTACTGCCTGGTGCGATTGGGTTTGAGTGAGAGTGAGGCGTACTACCGAATTTGTGCAGCGCGCGCGGCTCGGCAGTACCCGCTCGTGTTCGAGTTGCTCGAACGGCGTGAGATTCACTTGACGACCATCGCGCTGATCGGCAAGCGCCTGTGCGACGAGAATCATCGCGAGCTGCTCGCGGAAGTGGGCGGCAAGACGAAGCGACAGGTGCTGGAAATTATCGCGCGGCGTTGGCCCAAGTCGGCGGTGGCGAGCGAGGTTCGCAGGTTGCCGGTGCGAGCGAGCGCCGTCGCTGCGGGACCGACCGGGACGCTTGAGCCACTCGACGGCGAGAGCTGTCGGCTGCAGCTGCATGTCAGCAGCGCGCTGAACGCGAAGTTGGAGCTCGCTCGCGACTTGATGAGCCACGCCAATCCTTCAGGCGACCTCGCGGTGGTGGTCGAGCGTGCGCTTGACTTCCTGATCGAGAAGCTGCATCAGCGGCGCTTTGGCCAGACAAAGCGCGCAGGCGCTGGCGGCGGAAACGGCAGAAAATCAGCCGAACCGCGAGCCCCTGCGGATCAGTCGGCTGCGCCGGTTTTGTCGACAACCAGCTCGACTGAGACTGCCACGACCGCGCGGAAGCGGACGCATATTCCGAATGAAGTGCGGCGGCAGGTACTGGAGCGCGATGGGTTGGGCTGCGCCTACGTAGCGCCGGATGGGCACCGCTGTGGTGCGCGGGCATTCCTGCAGATTGACCACCAGCAGGCATGGGCCAAAGGTGGCGAAGATGACATCGCTAACTTGCGAGTGCTGTGCGCCGCTCACAATCGGCTCTGCGCGGAAAAGGCATTTGGTGCAGACGTCGTACGGCGCGCGGTGGAGTTGCGCAGTGCGAAGAGGCAGGGGCGTTGAGATTGGCAGTCGCGCCTCGTCCTCGCCGGCATGCCCGTCCCCGCGAACGCATAGGGGTCTCGCTTTCGCGTCTCGCGCTTTCGCGTCTCGCGCTTTTGCTTTTGCGCTTTTGCGCTTTTGCTTTCGCGCTTTCGCGCTTTCGCGCTTTCGCGCCTTGCGCATTGGCAGTCGCCCCGCTAGCGTTGGCCTGGCGCGGGCTTCGCGCGCCCACGAACCTGCCTAGCGCTGACGCTTGCGCCCCGCGCCTCGCAGGCGGCCCACGCCCTCGCGCTTTCTGCCAGCATTTCGTGCCCACGCCCTCGCGGCTTTCGACGCGGGAAGCGGCCGGGCGCCCGACGAAGCCCGGCGCTTCGCACTGGTCGCTTTCTGCAATGCACTTCGTGCCCACGGACCCGTTGCCGCTGGCACTCGCGTTTCGCGTTTTCACGTTTGACGTTCCGCGCCTCGCGTTTCGCGTTTCGCGCCGACGGGTTCGTTTGCGCTGGTACTCGCGCTGACGGGTCGCGCTTCGCGCTTCGCGTACCCGCTCGCGCCACTTGCACCCGGTGCCGCAACGAGAGCTTCTGCAGGTGAGCTGCGGGTGGGCAGCCCGGGTGAACGAACGTAGGCGTTGCGTCGATTAGTGACGGCTATTTAGCGATCGGTTGGTGTAAAGCGCGCGCGGGGCGCGAAAAGTCTTCTGGTTGGTTTTGTGGACCGACCATCCATGGGTGCGTGACTGGACGTCTCGGATGGCATCCAAACAAGCGTTGGGGGGCACCGTGAAAAATTGCCGTGCTGTAGCAAGCACTGTGCTGGTCTCGATGCTGGCCTGCGTGGGATGCGATGCGCACATCTCGGGCGCCTCCGGCGGTTCGACGCCGCCCGGGGGCGGACTCACTCCGGCGGGTGAAGGTGGCGGCGGCGGGAGAGGCAGCGGCGGGGTTGCGGGCGCTGTGAGCGTGAGCTGTGACGCGACGGCGGCGCCGTTGCCGACGCGCTTGCGACGCCTGACCGCGATCGAATACGCGAACACGCTGCACGCGCTGCTCGGCGATTCGGTCACGTTGCCGGTCGTCGAGTTTCCGCCGGACGCGGCGTTGGGCGCGTTTCACAATGCGGCGGCGCTGCTGCGCGTCACCGATTTGCTCGCTGATGGCTTGGCGCAGGCCGCCCAGAAATTGGCGCAGACCGCGACCCAGCAATTGCCGCAGCTGCTCGGCTGCGATCCGGGGCAGGGCGACGAAGGTGCCTGCGTGCGCGGGTTCCTGCAAAGCTTCGGCGCGAAAGCGTATCGCCGGCCGCTGACCGGCGCCGAACAAGCGCGACTGTTTACGGTGTATCAACAGGGGCGCAGCGGCGCGGATGCGCGCGCCGGCGTCGCGTTGGCGCTGGAGGTCGTGTTTCAGTCGCCGAATTTGCTGTATCGCAGCGAGCTGGGGGCGCGCGAGGCGACCGACACTGATGTCGCAGTCACGGCGCACGAGCTCGCGAGCGAGCTTTCGTACCTGGTGACGCTCGGGCCGCCGGATGCCGAGCTCGGACGGGCGGCAGCAGCGGGCGAGCTCAGCGACGCGCACGCTCGCGAGGCCCAAGCCCGGCGCTTGCTCCAGTTGCCGAGCGCTAAGGCGGCGATGCAGGCGTTCGCGGCTGAATGGCTCGACATCGGCAAGCTGCCGACTTCCGCTAAGGACCCGGCAATGTTTCCGGGGTTCTCGCCGGATTCTGCGCGCGCGATGCAGCAACAGACCGAGCAACTGTTCAGTCGCGTGGTGTTCGAAGATGACGGCAAGCTGCGCTCGCTGCTGACCGGCGGGCTTTTGACCGAGCCGAGCGTGCTGGCGTCGCATGCCGGTCCGCAATGGAGCTCGCCGACGCATCGCGGGAAGTGGATCCGCAATCAGTTCTTGTGCCAGGTCGTCCCACCGCCGCCGCCAGGGTTGATAGTGACGGTGCCGGCAGCGACGCCGGGCGTGACGACACGCCAGCGGATGGTGACGCACGCTTCGGATCCGGCGTGCGCGGCGTGTCACGTGCAGATGGACCCACTCGGGTTTGCGTTCGAGCACTACGACGCCGTCGGCACATTTCGGGCCGACGAAAACGGCCTGACCATCGACGCTTCCGGCCAAATTGGCGGGGGAACCGACGCCGACGGCGCCTTCGACGGCGCGGCAGCGCTCGCGCAACGCTTGGCCGACAGCGCGGACGTGCGCGGTTGTCTGGCCGAGCAATGGACGACGTTTGGCGTCGGCGGCGAAGTCGACGTGGCCTTGAGGTGCGCGCTCGCGCAACCGTTCGGTGAATTTCGCGCCGAGCGAACGAGCTTGCCCGAGCTGCTCGTCGGCATCGTGGGCTCGGATGCTTTCGTGAAACGCCACGTGAATCGGCCCTGAAAGCGCGGAGAAACCATGCCCCGAAGCTCACTCGATCGACGACGATTCCTGCGCGCGCTCAGCGGTGCTGCGGTTAGCCTGCCGTGCTTCAAAATGCTCGAGCGCTCAGCGGCGGGCGCCACCGACTACCCGTTGCGGTTGCTGACGTTGTTCACTCCGCACGGTACCTGGTTGCCGTATTGGCGACCACAAGGCAGCGAAACCGATTTTACCTTGGTCTACGAGCACTCGATGCTCGCGGCGCTCGAGCCGTTCAAACCGAAGCTGCTGGTCGTCGACGGGCTCGACCATCGCATCGCTTACGAGTCGGGCGGCACTGGGCACGGCGCCGGCAGCGTGGTGCCGTTCACGGGCGCGCCGCAGATCGCGAATACCGACGACTCGATGGGTCCGTCGATCGAGCAATTTTTGGCTGACAAGCTGGGCGGCGACACGACGCTGCGCTCGCTGCGGCTCGGTGTAGGCTGGTCCAAGTCGTTGAGCTTTACAGCGGCGGGCAAGCGTCTGCCGAGCGAAAACCGGCCGTGGGAGTCGTTCCGGCTGGTGTTCGGCGACGGTCCGCAGACGATGCCGGGCAACGGTGCGGCAAACGTGGAGCTGCAGAATCGGCTCGGGGTCGTCAACGCGCTGAAGGCCGAGCTCGACGATTTGCGTCTGTTCCCGCGCTTGGCGACCGAGGAGCGCACCAAGCTCGACGAGCACATGACCGCGCTTTCGGACATGGAGCGCCGCCTGAACGGCCTGGCGAACGGCAAAGGTTGCGCGGCGCCGACGCCACTTGCGGCCGTCGACAACCCAGACGCGCCCGCCATGGTGCCCGGCGTTTCGCGCGCGCAGATTGACGTTTTGACGCAAGCTTTCGCCTGCGACATCACGCGCTTTGCGGCGCTATCGTACCACGGTCAAGGGTCGGAGGCGGCGATGCCGTACGCGGGCGTCAACATGAACACGCACCTCGACGTCGCGCACCAAGTCGGCGAGGGCAAAGAGGAAGCGAACCTGAACCTGGTCAAGATCCACCAATGGTACGCGGGCGAAGTCGCGTACTTGCTGAAGAGCCTCGACTCGATCCGCGAGGGTGACGGCAGTTTGCTCGATCACACGATGATTCTGTGGTCGAATGAGCTCGGCGATCCGGCCGTGCACGCGCACTTCAACGTGCCGCACGTGGTGGCGGGCGGCACGAACGGGCGCTTTCGGATGGGCCGTTACGTGCGCTTCAATCCGGTGGGTGGTTACGATTGCGGAGCGATTCAGCCGCCGGTGCCGGGCTGCTCGCCCGCCAATCGCTTCGCGCACCTGGACGCGCACAATGCGCTGTTGGTCGCGATTCTGCAGGCGTTTGGCCAGGACATGCAGACGTTCAACGCGCCCGCCTACTCGGGGGCTTTGCCGGGCATTCTGGCGTGAAGGCGCAGCGGGTGGCGGTTGCCGGGTGGCTGCTGCTCGGCTGCGGCGCCTCGCCCGAGGCGTCGACGTCGCGCGAGGCGTTGCCGCCGCCAGCGAGCCCGGCGCCTGCTGACTGCGTGATTTATCGCTGGACGCGCGCGCTGCCCGGCTCGGGCATCGACGCCGCGGTCGCGCCCGACGGGACAATCGTCGCCGTGTCGGAGCTGCAAGGCTTGCACTCGGTGACCGTGCTCGACCGCGACGGCAATACGCTCGGCAGTTTCGCGCTCGATCCGTTCACGAGCCAGGTCCGGGTCGCAACCGGTGGGCGTGTCGTAGCAGCTGCTGCCGACGGCCGGGTGCGGAGCTTCGCCGCGGACGGCCGCATTGTGTGGACCGCGGAGCTGGGCCACGCTGTGGTCGACCTGGTCGCGCGGGGCGACGGCGGTGCGGTCGTCTCGGGGCAAGCCGAAACCGGCGTCGTGAGCTACCTCGGCCCGCAAGGCGCGCTGGAGCGAGCAAGCGCGGTGCGGGTGGCACCGTTCCTCGTCGCCGACGCGAGCGGGCGGCTGGCGCTAACCAGCCGTGACGCCTGCAGCATCGACACCCCATGCGGCAGCGGCTTCGACCCCAACCAAGCCGCCGCGGCCTCGACCGCAACCGAGCCGGGTGGTGCCCAAACCAGCGCCGTGGTGCTGCTCGACGCCGCACATCGCACGACCGGCGGTTTCGTTTCCGGCATTGATTCGGCCAATCCGCTCGGCCCGGTCTTCATCCGCAGCGGCTTGCTCGGTGCCGACGCGGTGGTCGTGCAGGCCAGGGCCCTGTCGCTCCAACGCCAACGCGCCAGCATCGACGTTGACCCGGGCTTGGGGGTGGCAATGCGCGACGTCGATACCGACGCGGCGCCTGATCACTTACTCGGCTTTTCGGGTCGCAGCTTGGCGTGGGATCGCGGCTTCGAGCCGTTGGACGACTCGGGGCGCGCCAACCTGGTCGGCTTGTTTGCCAATCCCGAGGGCGTTGTGGTCGACGTGAACGGCGACGTCTACAAGACGCACCACATCTTGCAGCTCGCGCCGGACGGTTCCTTACGGCTCCGCTATGACAAGCCGAACGATGGCATCGCCAACGACGTGAGGCTCGCAGGCGTGGACGATCTGGGGCGGATCGTGCTGTCGGGTCGTTTCGAAGGCACGCAAGACTTCGACCCTGGCGTCGGCACAGACGTGCTCACGGCGACGCCGGAAGCAAGGCGCTACGTGACCGTGCTTTCGGCCTGTGTCGCCGCCGCAGCGCCGTGACCGCGCGGTGCCGGACTACGCCGCGCGCCGCCGGCGCCGCGCGACCCCGAGCAGCGCCAGCAAAACCAACCCGCCCGCGTCGCTCGATTTGCCGCCCGGAACCGCGCAGTTGCACGCCCTCAGTCTTGCGTCTCCGGATTCCAGCCGGTGACCAAATGTTCTTCGAGTGCGTCGAGGCGCTCGAGCGCAGTCGCATCGAGCTCGAAGTCGAACAGCGCAGCATTTTCGGCGATGCGCTCGGGCTGGACCGATTTGGGCAAAATCACGAAGCCCTGCTGAATACCCCAGCGCAAAAGCACCTGCGCGGCTGAGCGCTGCAGCGCCGAGGCAAGCTCGACCACAACCGGATGGTTCAGGCGCTGGCCCCGCGTGAGCGGGCTGTACGCTTCGAGCGCGATACCGAGCTTACGGCACAAAGCCACCGTGTCCTGCCGCTGCAAGAACGGCGTGAGCTCGATCTGGTTGACGGCCGGCAGCACCTTGGCCGCGCCCTGCAGCTCTTGCAGGTGCGGCACTAAGAAATTGCTGACGCCGATCGCGCGCACGCGCTTGTCGGCTGCCAGTTGCTCCAGCGCCCGCCACGACTCGAGCCGCAGGCCTGCGACCGGCCAATGCAACAGGTACAGGTCGAGGTAGTCGAGCTTCAAGCGCCGCAGCGTCGTATCGAAGGCGTGTAGCGCTTTGTCGAAGCCGTGGTCCTGATTCCAGAGCTTGCTGGTGACGAAGATTTGGTCGCGCGCGACGCCCGCCTCGGCGATCGCGGTGCCGACCTGCGCTTCGTTGCCGTAGACGGCGGCGGTGTCTATATGGCGATAACCGGCCTCGATTGCCGCCACGACGGCGCGCTTGGTAGCGCCGCCCGCCTGCCACACACCGAGCCCCACTTGCGGGATCTTGACACCGTTGTTCAGCGTGACGTGGACGGTGGATACGTTGTCGGACATGGCAAAGCGGCGTCGAGCGTAGCGCTCGGAGCGGCCGGGCTGCAACCGAGCCCACTCAACGTCGTGCGCAGCGCTTGCGGCAGCGACGTGTGCGGCTCCCGCCCCAAGAATGAAACGAGCTTGCGGTTGTCGAGCAGCAGGGAACGGCTCCACAGGTAGCGCATCTCGAGCATCTCGCGGAAGGTCTCGAGGAACGGTGAAAGCAGGTAGATCGCAAACCAGGGGAAACGCCGAATCGGCGCCTGGGGTGCGCCGGCGGCGTCCCGGGTAGCCCGGGCCAGCTCGATGCCGCGCTCGAAGCCGTGCCCGGCGAAGTGAAAGACTTCGAACGATTGGAGGTCACGGGCCCGCTCGAGCAGCTGCACCACGGTGGCCGCCAAGTCGGGCAGGTAAGCCCAAGCGTGGCTGGCGTCGTGCTTGCCGGGGACCAGCACCGGTACGCCGTCGCGCGCGGCTTCTTGCAGGCGCTCCTCCATGGCGACGCGAATCTTGCCCTTGCGTGTCACCGGGCGCTGCGGGACAGATTCATCGATCAGCGCGGGCGCGTCTGGCCCGAAATTGTAAACGGTTCCGGGCAGCACGATGCGCGCGCCTGCGGCCTTGGCGGCGGCGATGCTGCTCTCGAGCATCGGCAGCGCCAGGCCCCTCCAATTGCGGTAGCCGGGCGGATTGGCGGCGTGCACGACGACGCTGACGCCGTCGGCCGCTGCCACGACCGCTGCGGTGTTCATCGCGTCGCCGAGCACCCACTCGATCGGGCCGAGGTGGGCGAACGAGTTTTGGGCGCGTGCGGGGTCGCGGTGGATGGCGCGGACGTGCCAGCCGTTCTCGAGCAGCGCGCGGGCCGTCTCGCCGCCGAAGCTGCCGGTAGCGCCGATGATCAGCGCGGTACGGTCATGGACTTGCTCGTTGGTTTTGGCGTGGCTCATGAAACAGAAGATGCGCTCCCGACCCTTCAAACGGAATTCGCGAAAGGAAAATACCTGTTATACATTTATGTATGAAGGCAACGGAGCCAGGTTGGGAGCTGTATCGCTCGTTTTTAGCGGTATTTCGCGAGCGCAGCTTATCCGGGGCGGCGCGGACGCTCGGCCTGACCCAGCCGACAATCGGCCGCCACATCGACGCCTTGGAAGACGCGCTCGGCGTTGCGTTGTTCACCCGCTCACAAGCCGGGCTGCTCGCGACCCCTGGCGCGGCAACGCTGCTGCCGTACGCGGAAGCCATGGCTAGCGCCGCCAGCGCGCTCTCGCGCGTCGCGTCGGGCGAGGCGCAAGAAGAGCGCGGCGCCGTGCGGGTCGCCGCGAGCGAAATGATCGGCACCGAGGTGCTGCCGGGCGTGCTGGCGGCGTTTCGAGAGCTCCATCCGCGCATCGACATCGAGCTGGTGATTTCCAACCGCACCGAAGATCTGCTGCGGCGTGACGCCGACGTCGCCGTGCGCATGGTCAAGCCGACTCAAAGCGCGCTCGTCGCGCGCAAGCTGGGCACGCTGCACCTGGGGCTGCACGCCCATCCGCGCTATCTGAAAACCTACGGCACGCCTCAGTCACTTGAAGAGCTGAACCAGCACCCGCTGATCGGCTTCGACAAGGCGCCCTCGGTGCGGCGCCTGCCAGGCCTCAGCGCGCCGCTCTCGCGCGAGATGTTCGCGTTCAGGTGCGATAGCGATATCGGGCAATACGCCGCGTTGCGCGCCGGATTTGGGATCGGCGTGTGTCAGCTCGCCCTCGGCAAGCGCGACCGGCTCGTGGAGGTACTGCCTGGCGCCATTGATTTTCCGCTCGGGGTCTGGGTGGTGATGCACAAGGACCTGAAATCTAGCCGCCGGACGCGCTTGATGTACGATCACCTCGCGCAGCAGCTGTCGGCCTATATCGCGTCCGAGGCGTGACATCGGACCTAGCCAGATCTTTTCAGTTGCCCGCCCGCCCGCGTTTAGCAGCTGAATGTGGTGGAAGGTCAGGACATACTGCCGCCATGCCTCGCTCTCACGCCTACCCGCCAGATCTGGCGCACTACGTGGTGGCGAATTGGCCGGCGGGGACGGAGCTGAAGTTGTCGGCGGCGCTGCTCGAGCAGGCGCTGTCAGTCGCATTTCAGGCCTCGCTGACCGTCGAAGAGACACGGCCGACGCGCTTTCGACTGCTGCTCACGTCGCCCTCGCAGTTGCCCGTCGCCGGTGCACCGAAAGCCGGCGTACTGCGGCTGAGCTTCGATTCAGCGCGGCCGTTCAACGCCGATGAGCTGCGCCGCTTGGCGCCGGCGGTGCCGTTCGAGACCGCGCTGATCGGCGCCGTCGCCGATCAGGACACGCTGCGGATTTGGGGCGTTGCGCATTCTGGACCGGCGTGGCTCGCGCCCACTTGGGGCGGCCGCAGCGTGGTACCTAATTGGTCGTACGACCCGATCATCCACGTCACGGCGCCCGGGCACCTGGCGGTGCGGTGTGCCGGGCATTTGGTCGGCGCGCTCGAGCGCGGCCTGGTCGTGGATGCGACGCTCGACGTGTTCGATTCGAAATGGCTACCGGCCATGTTCGCCCGCGAGCGCGAAGACATTCGCGCGGCTCACGATGCCCTGCAGGCCGACGTAGAATCGCCGACCTCCGTCGAACATTCGCTGGTCGGCAAGGTCGGGCAGCAGATGCTGCGGCGCGCGATTCAGCTCGTCCGCGGCGCGCGCCACGGCGGCTTGATCCTGGTCGTCAACTCCGAGATTGGGACCGCGCCACGGCTCGAAGGCTTACGGCTCAAGTACGGCTTAGGTCAGGACGAGCCGTCGCATCGCTATCGTACCCTCTTGCTCGACATCTTGCGCGCCGTAGCCGATACAACCTCCAAGCCGTCGGTGGGCTGGTCAGATTTTGCGCTCAACGAAAGCACGCATTTTGCGGCGCTCGAGCAAGAGGTGTTCGAGCTGAGCCGCGTCTTCGCCAACCTGACCGCGATCGACGGCGCGCTCGTGCTCGACAAGCGCTTCGGCATCCTCGGCTTCGGCGTCGAAGTCTCGGCCGAGCTCCCCACGCCTGAGCGCGTCTTTCGCGCCCTCGACGCGGAGGGCTGCGAGTTACAAGCTGAAGCGGGCGAGAACGTCGGTACGCGCCACCGCGCCGCCTACCGCTTCGTCAACGATCATCCGGACGGCCTGGCGGTCGCGATCTCACAAGACGGCGGCGTCAGCTTCGTCGCCAACCGCGACGGCAAAGTCGTGTTCTGGGAACAATCAGTCAGCCCGTGAAGGCCGACTGAAGCTCAGAAATTCAGCAAACCTGCGATGCCGGTCGTTACCAGCCGCGACGAGCGCGAGCTCTGCGGCGTGTAGAACGACGACGTGCGCAGGAACGCGTACGTCTCCGGAACGCGCGCGCTGAAGCTCGGCAAGGGCGCGCGCGCTTCGAAATCGAACCCGCGCTTCAGCATCGGTTGACACGTCAAGCGACAGTCCAGCTCGAACGCGCGTTCGGCACTACCCGCCGTCAACAGCCGCAGCCCCGGCGTATCGACCCACAGCGACTCGGCGCGGAACAACTGCAACGGGCCGTTGGCGTAGCCGCCGATCTCGAGCTCGGAAAACGAAAACTGTAACGGTGCCACCGGCCAGCTCAGCCGCAGCTGTGGCACCGGTGGCAACACCGCGCGCGCATGCGGCGTTGGCGCGGCCGTCGCCACGTTCTGCGCGCGAACCGGAGCGGTCCACGCCGCAGTGACAAAAATTCCGAGCGCTGCCGATTCCCAGCCGGTGCGTCCCATGGCGCAAGCCTAGCAGCGTCTGCCGACTCGGCCGGCCGTTGGCCGTGCGACGACCTCAAAGCGGCGGCCCTTTAGGGATTTTGTCACGTGGGGGCTGCCGACTTGCAGCCTGAATCGCAGAAGCTGCCGCCGCGGCCCCAGGCCACGGCGCGCGGCGGTCGCCAACCCCGTAAGCCTCCACGGACACGGGATCGCCAAACCCGGGCCTCGCGACCGAGCCAAGGCGCCCCGCCGATCGAAAATACTGATGAGCTCACATCACTCATAGCCATTTCGACGTCGTTCACGTCACGACCATTTCGAGGTCGCCATTGTGCGCTCGAGAAGTTAGATCACGTCACCGCTTGGCTGATTTTCGCGCGCTTGGCAGCCTTCGCGGGCTCGGCAGTCTTCGCGGTCTTCGCGCGCGGCTTCGGCTTGGCGCTCTTCTCGGGCAACTCACACGCGGCCTTGAAAGCGCGCGCGACCCAACGCCGTAGCTCCGTCGGCTCTTTCATGAAGCGCGCCGGCAGCATGACTTTGTCGCTGCGCGCTCGTCCGTCGCCCATCGGATCGAAAGGCGCGGCGCCCTTCAACGCCAACGCGGCCGCGCGCTGCGCATCCGGCAGCCAAATCATCGTCGAAAGCCCGAACAAACCGGCAAACACGTTGCCGTTCACCTTCGCGGCCACGCCGCCGAACATCTTCTGCGTCGCGACGCGCGCGTCCTTGGGCAGCGCCGCCAAGAATATCGGATGGTGTTCAGCGGGAACTTTGATCCAAGCCATGATGACCTCTCAGTGCGGCGTACTAGGCGGCGGGTTCTGCGGCGTCAACGTCGCCCGTCTCGACCTGACGTCGGAAGCCCTGGCAAACGTTGCGGTCAGCCGCAATGATCGGCAGCACGACGCCCACGCGCGGCGCTCCGGCGATCACCAGCTACCTTTAGGCTGGGTGAGTGATATCGTCCGGCGCGTGAACGTTTGCTCGCTATCCGGAAACGAAATTTTTTGCCTGCAACTGAAGGGTTTCACGCCGGGCGAAATCGTCGTTGGTAACAGCGTGCGCAGCCTGGGGCTGGCGGGTGCGATCGGCTCCGGCTTTCGCACGCTGGCCGGCGGTGAGGTCGAGAACATCACGGCGCTGATTTCCGAAGGTCGCCACGCAGCGATCGGGCGGCTGGTGGACGAAGCGCGGCGCCACGGCGCGCACGGCGTGACTGGCGTCACGACCGAGTTGTCGTCGCTGGCCGGCTACACCGAGTTCCTATCGCAAGGCACCAGCATCAGCGCCGCCGCCGGTAGCGCGAATTTCTTCACCACGTCGGCTTCGGGCAGCGAGCTGTATTGCCACCTCGACGCTGGCTACACGCCGATAAGCTTCGTGATGGGCAACGTCGCCTACGCGCTCGGCATTGGCCGCGGCATCACCGGTGGCCTTTCCACGTTGGCCCAGGGTGAGGTTCACCAGTACTCGGAGATGTACAACCGGATCCGCCACCTTGCGCTGTTTCGGCTGCGTCGCGAGGCGGCCAGCGTCGGCGCCAACGCAGTCGTCGACGTGCGCATCGATCTGCGGCCGTTCGGTACCGGTGTCGTCGAGCTGTTGATGACCGGCACGGCGTCGCATCATCAGGCGTTGGCCGCCGACAGCCGTGACCCCGCCAACGTGGCGACCAGCGAGCTCACCGGCGCCGAGATCTTCAGCTTGGCGCAGATGGGTTACGCGCCCGTGCAGCTGGTCATGGCGACCAGCGTCTATTCACTCGGGCTCGTGGGCGGCATCGGCGCCAGCTTTTCGGCGCTGGCCAAAGGCGAGCTGCGCGAGCTCACAGAGCTGATCTACGGCGCGCGCGAGAACTGCCTGTCGTTGTTGCGGCGCGAAGCGCAGGGCGTCGGCGCCGAGCGCGTGATCGGCAATCGATTGCAAATCCGCGAGCTGTCGCCGGGGTTGATCGAAGTCGTCGCGGTCGGTACGGCCGTGCGGCGCATGGCCGGCATCACGCCGCACAGCGCGCAATTACCGCTGCAAGCCATCGTTCGCGACGACGACTCGCTGACGATGTCAGGTGGCGGCAGCGCCGGCTTCGCGAGCAGTCTGGCCTTCGGCGCCGGCGTCGAACGCGGCATCCAGCGCCGCGCGAGCCCCGGCGGCTGCCTACTGGCGATCATCGTCTTCGGCATGACGCTGGTCGGCATCCTCGCAGCTGTCCTGGCTGCCGCCGCGCACCATTAGGGATGCCCCAGTGCGCGCGCCGGGGCAACCAATTGACCTGCGGTGTAAGTTTGTTTCACGGATGGCGCGGCGCGCATGTGAGTTTCGTTAAGGCGGATCATCGAAAATTGTGTCGGTTTGTGTGTTGGCGTCACTTGGCCTTTGCCACCAGCGGCTCAGTGCTACCCTGATGGGTGATGGCGAAGGTCGAAGCGCAGCTCGCTGCCGAGACGGCGTCGCTGCTCGTCGTCGACGATGAGCCGGCCGTGCTCCAGGTCACGCAGAAGCTGCTCGAGCGCCGCGGCTATCGGGTGACTGCTTGCCATACGGCTGAAGAGGCGCTGGCATGGCTCGAACGCGAAGCTTTCGACGTGGTGGTAAGTGATGTGCAGATGCCGGGCATGGGTGGGCTCGGCTTGCTGCGCGCGGTGCGCGAGCTTGAAGCGGAGCTGCCGGTGATCTTGGTCACCGGTAACCCAAGTCCAGAAACGGAGTCGACCGCGATTGAGCAAGGCGCCTTTGAGTATTTGACCAAGCCGGTCAGTTTCGCCTTGCTCGATGAAGTCGTCTCCGCGGCCGCGGATTCGTCGCGCCGCGGCCGGCGCGTCTTGTTGACGCCGCGGCCTCTTTGAGCCCACGCCGTGGCGCACCCCTAAGCGTTTCTCGATTCCATCCTGACATTGCCCAGCCTTGTCTCATGTCGGCGCTGTGGCGTCTCCCAGCTCACGCGCCAGCGCGATGCCGGCTTGCAGATCGGGCGCGAAGCGGACGTGGCCGTAATGGCCGGGCAGATCGGCGCGTTCGAAGACTTGGCGCGGTTGCGGCAAGGGGCCTGAGAGCACGACTTGCGTCTTGGTGTCCTGCAGCCGCTTGAGCGCGCTCTCGAGCGCGACCAGACCCGTCGCGTCGATCGAGGGCACGTTGCCGAGCGCCAGGACGACGACGCGCGTCTCGGCGCCGATCGCGCTCAGCGCCCCCATCGCGTTTTGGGCGGCGCCGAAGAACAGCGGACCGGCGATCTCGAACACCACCACGCCTGGCGGCAAATCGTAGTCGGATTCCGGCCCCGTACCGTCCCAGATGCGTGATGAGGTGAGCTCCGCGGTGCGGCGCATGAACAGGAGCGCGGCCAGCACGACCCCGACCGACACCGCCACGATCATGTCGAAGAACACCGTCAACAAGTAGCAGGTGACCAGCACCGCGACGTCGCTGCGCGGCGCGACGCGCGTGACGTGCCAGAAATGCTTCACCTCCGACATGTTCCACGCCACGAGCAGCAGCAGCCCGGCTAGCGATGCCATCGGCACATACGCCACGAGCGGCGCGAGCAGCACGACCGCCAGCAAGACCACCACCGAGTGCACGACGGCCGCGATTGGCGAGCGCGCGCCGGCCCGCACGTTGGTCGCGGTACGGGCCAAAGCGCCGGTGGCGGCGATGCCGCCGAAGAACGGAGCTATCAAGTTGCCGATGCCGAGCCCGATCAGCTCGGCATCGGGGTCGTGCTTCTTACCGGTCATGCCGTCGGCGATCACGGCCGAGAGCAACGACTCGATCGCGCCCAGCATGGCGATCGCGAAGGCGGCCGAGCCGAGCTGGCTGACCGCAGCGAGCGGTAGCGGGCCGGCTCCCCACGGCAGCATCGGTCGCGGTGGCAGCGCCGGAATGCCGCGCAAGACGTGGCCGTCGATGACCGTGCTGAAGCGACTGCCGATGGTTGCGGGCGAAAACCCGGCCCAGAAGTGCGTCAGTAACGCGGCGCCGAACGACGTGACGATCAGGCCGACAAGCGGTGCCGGTACGCGTCGCGCAAACGCCGGGAACAGCCGCGGCAACGCCAGCAGCAGCGTCAACATCACTACGGCAACTGCCAGGTCTGGCAGCGACGCCGACGCGCGCGCGCTCCACAACGCTCGCAGCTTCTCGAGGTAGGTCTCCGGCATGTGCGGGATCGCGAGCGCCAGTACGTCCTTCACCTGCAGCGTCGCGAGCACGGTCGCGATCCCGGTCGTGAAACCGGTCGTGACCGGGTGGGGGATGAACTGAATCAGCTTGCCGAAACGTGCGACGCCCATCAGCACCAGGAGCGCGCCCGCCATCAGCCCCGCCGTGAGCAACCCCGAAAGCCCGTGGCGCGCGACGATCGGCGCCAGCACGACCACGAACGCCGCCGTCGGCCCGGTGATTTGAAACTTGGAGCCTCCCGTGACGGCGACCACGATGCCCGCCACGATCGCCGTGTACAGGCCGTGTTGGGGTGGCACCCCGACCGCGATCGCCAGTGCCATCGACAGCGGCAGCGCGACGATCCCCACCACCAAACCCGCCAGCGCGTCGGCCCGGAAATCCGCAAGGTGGTAGCCTTGCTTCAACGCCTTGCGCAGCGCCACCGCGACCGGAAAGCGCTGCGGCAAGCGCGGACGTTGCGGGAAGAGCGAAAGGAGTGAGCTGCGTTCGGACATGCGACGCGAAAGCGCTCCAGCATCGCGCCTCGGAGCCGGCCGCCGCAAGCCTCAACGCCTTACGCGCGCCGGGCGGGGGCCGGAATGGCCGCACGGCCGTGGACAGCTTGCCTACCGAAAGGCGCGCCGGTTGCCGCGGCGCGACGCTTAGCCGCACCGTATCGGTTCCGCCGCGCACGGCCGAGTAGCCGCATGTGCGCGGCAAAATGCCGCGGCATTCGCCAACTCGATCTTCACAAGAGCTCGTGCCGACGCTTGCTCAAGCTCAACGTGGCGTCTCTCTCGCGGGCCCTAAGGTGCTTGCGAATCGAAAGGCATCTCTTGCAGTCAGAGCCTCACACCGTGGTGGTCGGCATGGACTTTTCGGAGCTCAGCGATGAAGCATTCCGGAGGGCTTACGAGCTAGCGTCGTTACACCCGACTTGGAGCTGCACGCGACGTCTGCTGGCGAAGATGGACGGCTCTCGGCATCACCCAGCTTGCCCTCCGAACTCAATGCTCAACTCCTCGTCGTGGGCACACACGGTCGCCATGGCATTGCTCGTTGGCGGTCGCGAGCTTTGGTGCACCCAGCACCGCGATCGCCATGGCCGCCGCCAAACCACCAGCGCGATCGGATGAGCGAGGACGCTACCTCCCGCTCGTGATGCGCTGAGCGCGGAACGGCCTCGAAAAGCGTGGTTTGCACGCCCTGGTTCGACCCGAGACCCCTACATTTATGCAAGCTGGCTCGTCGCTTCGATGGATTGCGACGCAGACCTGCCGACCGAAGCGTTGGCGCAATCCTTGCTCTGAGCTGGAGCTTCAAATGACCAAAGCCATCCCGCACGTGAAGAAATACATGTCGACCGACATTCAGACGATCGGCGACGAGCAGCCGATGGCGATGGCACATCGGATGATGCACGAACAAAACGTCCGCCATCTGCCGGTGTTGCATGAAGGCAAGCTGGTCGGAATCGTGTCGGATCGCGATCTGAATTTGCTCGGATCGATGAGCAGCGTCGACCCGAAGCTGGTGCCTGTGAGTGAGGCGATGACGCCCAACCCCTATGTGGTCACGCCCGAGACCTCGCTCGACGAGGTGGTCAAGACGATGGCCGAGAAGAAATACGGCTCGGCCGTGGTCTGCGATAACAAGAAGGTAGTCGGTATCTTCACCACCGTCGACGCTTGTGCGGCGTTTGCCAGTATGTTGAACACGCGTCTGGCGACATGAGTCGACTAAGGGCCCGCGAATGGCCAAGTCAGTCGCCCTCGCGGCCGATGCATCCCGGCTAGTGCCCATTCATCACATTGCGTGGCTCGAGCAGCGAGAGAACAGGAAGGCGGCTTGTCATTGGTCTCATCTCAGCTGTTGAGCACGCCCGCCGATCCTGGCTTCTGGCTTCGTTTTCGCTCCGGTCCGGTGCTCACGTACCAACGTACGCTCCGCTCCGGTCCTCGCGAAAGCCTCGCCA
>JBBRMI010000166.1:0-17786 GCA_038230915.1 Polyangiales bacterium
GAGTCGACGTGAATCGACTGAAGTTGGGCAGTGTTTGGGCAGCGGATGGGCAGTGTTTGGGCAGCGCGGGTAAGCGCTGGCCGGTGGTTTGGTGGTCGTTCCCGATCTAGGATCGGGCTTCATGGCTGATCGTGCGCGAGTTCTCGAGGATGCGTCGACCCTGCCGGTCCAAGACCGGGCGAGGGTTGCGCACGAGCTGCTGCGGAGCCTCGAGGCCGAGGATCTGGACGCGGCAGCGGCCTGGACCGACGAGAGCCGCAGGCGGATCGACGAAGTCGAAGCCGGGACCGTGCAGCTCGATGACTGGGAAACGGTAAAGGCCCGTCTCGAAGCCGCAAGCCGCACGTGAGCGACGTTCGCTTTCACAGCGCTGCCACCGAGGAGGCTGAAGGGGACGTCCGCTGGTACTACGAGCGCAAAGCTGACGGCGAGTTCGAATGAGCGTTTCGACACGTGCGCTGGTGCTGGCCGGCGCTTTTGGGCAGTGGATGGGCAGAGTGCTTGTGCAGCGCGGCACGGCGGAGCTCGACGACTGGCAAGCCGTTTTCGAGTGGCTCGGAGCCGCGGGAAGTCGGGCCAAAACCGGGGTGATCGGCTCACTCGGCGCCGGTAGGCCGGGCGACGCTGTGGTGCTAAGGTGTCGTGATGCTGGACGTCACCTTGCCAGTCAGCGAGATCCTCCGCATTGCGCACGCGCACGGCGCACGCTCGGTGCGGGTGTTCGGCTCGCGCGCGCGCGGCGACGCTGGTTCCCAAAGTGATCTCGATCTGTTGGTGGGGTTGGAGCCCGGCCGAAGCTTGCTCGACGTCGTCGCAATCAAGCAAGACTTGGAAGACTTCCTCGGGTACCCGGTAGATGTCGTCACCGAAGGCGGGCTCTCGCCTTACCTGCGTGAGCGTATCCTCGCTGAAGCGCTGCCCCTGTCAGCATGAACGCGCCTTCCGAGATCGCGTACTTGCGGCATATGCGCGATGCGCTTCGCGCGATCAAGGAATACACGATCACGGGCCGAAGTGGATTCTTCGCGTCCAAGATGGTCCAGGACGCCGTGGTGAGGAACCTGGAAGTCCTTGGCGAAGCAACGAAGGCGCTTTCAGCGGAGGTTCGAGGGCATGCACCCCACGTTCCCTGGCGGCGCATCGCCGATAAGCCCGGCGTATGCACGGGGACTAGGGCTTTCAAAGCCGTTCGCGCAGCCTAACCCGGGCGTGGCAGTTGTCGGAATCGCCACTTATGCGCGATTTGCGGCCGAAGGCGGCCCTGGAAAGAGCCGCTGAGCGATTCCAAAGGGGGCTCCGCCTTGCCGCGCGTGGTGGCGCCGGTTGCCTAGGCCAGGAGGCCTGGCGTAAGGCCGCTCAGTCCGGCGCTGCATCGTAGTGGTCGGGTGCGCGAGCACGGGCGATCGGGGGCGGGGACGAGGGCAGATGAAGCGCGGTCAAGATCGCAGAAGCGACTTCAGGCGCGGTGATCAGGGCGATGACGCGGAGGCGGCCGCCGCAGGGACATGCCAGTGCGTCAATGTCGTGCACGCGCCGGAGCAATGTGGCCCAATCGATGCGCGCGTCGCTGGTGGGTGCAAGAGACATTGGGGCCAGCGCGACCTCCGGCGTTGCGAGCGCCGCGTCGGGCGCGCGTTGGCTGGGCGTGTCCGCCAGCGCTGCCTGGCACGCGGGGCGGGGCGCGTTGGCTTCGACGGCATCGGTGCTTTGCACGTGCGGTACGACATGGCTCCGCCAAGAGGAATGAGGCGCGAAAACACCGTCGAAGCGCACGAGCGGGTGGCGCGGCGGCGGGATGAGTGCGCAAAGTCGGGCCAGAAACTGCGTGGGCGTCATGATGCGGTGCGTTTGGCGACCGCGAGGATTCTTGACGCGGTAAGCGACTCGCCCGTCTTCGAGAACGCGGAGTCGCTCGAGGCTGAGCGGTGCACGCCCGCAGTAGCGCAGGAGTCGTTCTCGGCCTTCGCGGTCGACTGCGGGTACAGCTACGGCGGCGTGAATGTCGAATCCTCGCCCGGAAAGGGCCCGGCGTGAGTCGAGTGCACCGGTGTGCGCCGGCCCGAACGCCTCGTCAGCGCCGTCGTCGTGCTTGGCCAAGGGCCGCACCACCAGCTCGCCGACACCGAGTGAGCCTTCCAGACAAGCGTCGAGCGCCGTGCGTCGGACGTTCGGTTCTTCCATCGAGGCTTGGGTGTCGTCCGCGTCGAGCAGGCCCCGTCTCCGAAGCCAGCGCAGGACTCCGAGCTCCACCGCGTGACCGACGGCCTCGAGGTCGGTGCGGTTTGGCATGGGAAGTTGGTGAAAGACTGCTCCGGCGGTTTGGCCTGGCTGCCGACTGAAGACGCCGTCGGGGACTACGACGTGATAGTGCACGTTTAGGTTGAGGCTACCGCCGAAGCGCTGCGGAAAGCAGATCGCGCCGCCTCGAAACTGTAGGGAGTCAGGGCGGCTCTTTCCGTGCTGCGGCGACGCGCCGGCCTGCTCGCACTGCCAGCGTGAGATCTCTCGCACGAAGATTCTTCCCACTGCGCTTAGAGCGGCGGCGTTGCGGGCGAGCAGCAAACGTAGCTCGAACGGTACACTGAGGACCCATTGCCGAACGGGCACTTCGGGGAGTAAAGCGTCCGTGATGTGCGCGGCGGCGGCAAACATGCGCCGAGCATTGCAAGATGGACAAACACCGCGGCGCTTGCACGAGAACGCGACGAGCAGCTCGTGGCCGCACGCCGAGCAGCGCGCCCGTAGGAAACCGAGCGCGTGTATCGAGCGGCTGCGCAAGCGCTCGCCGGTGCAGTCCAAGGCGGGTGCCGACGAGTTCGAGCACCAGCTGAGGGCCGCGCTCCTGGCGCCGACGCACACAACCAAGGAGGTGCCGACGTTCGCGGCCTACGCGGACGAATTCAAGAAGACGTACGTGCTCGCGAACAACAAACCGTCAGAGCGTGCGATGAAGGCGAGCATCTTGAAGCATCACTTGCTTCCGGTGTTCGGCGAGGTGCGGCTCGATGCGATCAAGATGCACGCGATCGAAATCCTGAAGGCGGATCTGCTCGCCAAGGGGCTCAGTCGCAAGCGGGTGAACAACATCCTGGCGTGCCTGGGCAAGATGCTGCGCTACGCGCACGAGATCGAGTTGATCGAAATCGTGCCGCACGTGAAGCTCCTCAAGGTTCCGCAGCAGCGGTTCGACTTTCTGACCTTCGAGGAGCTTTCAAGGCTCGTCGAGGCAATGAAGGACGAGCCGGAGCGGTTGGCGCTCGTCCTGCTGGGCGCCGAAGCCGGGCTTCGTCAGGGCGAGACTATGGCGCTCGAATGGGGCGACGTGGATCTGGTCGCCGGGCTGTTGACCGTGAGGCGCTCTTCTTGGAAGGGTGTGATCGGGACGCCGAAGAGCGGGCCCGTGGTTTGCGACGCGATACGTTGGGGGCGCGTCACGCATCCTGCGCCGGGAAGGCTGCGCCCGGCAGGCCGCCGGCGCTGGAGGCTCTCATGCGTTACCGCAAATCGCTCGACACCAAGTCCGCAGCTCGCATCGAGCTCTTCGCTCGCCAGCACCGTAGCTCGCTCACGGCTTCGGAAGCCCGGCTGTGGTCTGGGCTGAAGGCTCGGCAGCTGGGTGTCACGTTTCGCCGCCAAGTTGCTGTTGGCGGGCAGTACATCGCGGACTTCTTGGCGCCATCTGTTCGGCTCATCGTCGAAGTGGACGGTGCGTATCACGCGCGCCGCCAGGGCGCGGACGCTCACTCGGCTCGGCTATCGCGTCGTTCGGGTGAGCGCGCAGCTGGCGCTCGCGGATCTGGCAGCTGCGGTCGGGCTGGTCCGCGCTGCGCTTTAGTTGTTCATACGCTCCGCTGCGCCGCTCCCGCCGACTGGCGGGAGCTTTTGCGGAGAGGGAGGGATTCGAACCCTCGGTAGGATTTCTCCTACGTCCGCTTAGCAAGCGGGTACCTTCGGCCACTCGGTCACCTCTCCAGGCACTTCGCGGAAGGAGCGCGAAGGTAGCCGCAGCGTGGCGCGCGTCAAGCGAAACGTCCGCGTCCGCCGCCCAGATTGGCCAAATCGGCCTCTGGCCCGGCAAGTATCCGGAACTCTGCGCGTTTTCTAGTCCGCGACTTGTCCGTGGAACGGCCCCGTAGAGCACGTGTCTTCCCCTGCCGCGCGCAGCGCCCGCTGCGGGCGCGAGCACGGCTTTGGGGACGACCGCAGGCGCGCAGCGGGCGAAGCCCGCGAGCACCTGCGAGTTGGGGCACCCCTATTCGATGTCTTGGCTGGCAATCCGCGCGGCGTTGTAGCCGCACATGCCGTGGACGCCAGCGCCGGGGTGCGCGTAGCTCGAGCACAAGTAGAGGCGGTCGACGGGCATGCGGTAACGGAAGTACGGGAAAGCAGGCCGGAACAGCAAC
Organism: Polyangiales bacterium; assembly: GCA_038230915.1. Classification (GTDB taxonomy): domain Bacteria; phylum Myxococcota_A; class Polyangia; order Polyangiales; family Polyangiaceae; genus PMG-095. The sequence continues at coordinate 4,404 of JBBRMI010000166.1, forward strand.
TGGCGGTTCCAGGCGTTCGAGCCGCCGCCCAGGTCACCGCCGAGCAGGTTGGCGTTCATGTTTTGCAGATCGTTCGGTGCGTGGGCACGGCGCGCCAACACCAGCGAGCTGAAGCCGGGCGCCAGGCCTTCGATGCGTTGGACGATGGTGTCGGCGAAGCGGTCGCGTGCGGCGTCCCAACCGCCCGCCAACTCCGACGGCACGCGCGAGTAAATGTACAGCGTTTGGCCGCCTTGCGGGGCGCGCGTGCGGTCGATCATGCTCTGTTGACCGATCACGAGGTACGGTTGCTCCGGTAGCTTGCCGGCGCGGATTTCACGGACGAAACGCGACAAGTCGTCCACGCTTTCGCCGGCGTGGACAACGGCGCTCATCCGCGCTTCGGGCACAGTCCACGGCACCGGACCGCTGAGCGCCAAGTCGAGCTTGAAGGTGCCGAAACCTAGCGGAAATTTGCGCATCTTCCGCAACAGGCCGCCCGGTACGTGCTCGCGTTCCACCAGGTCGAGCAGCAGACTGGGCGCCGACGTGTCGGCCAGCACCGCGCGCCCGGCGCGGACTTCTTCGCCGTTTTCGAGCACGACGGCAGTGGCGCGCTTGCCGCGCACGATCACGCGGGTGACGCGCGCGCCGAGTCGCAATCGGCCACCTTGGCGCTCGAGCAGGGTGACCATGGCGTTGGTGATGTTTTGTGCGCCACCGCGCGGCACCGCGTAGCCGCCGGTCGACGCGGTGAGGCCGAGCACGTAGCCGAGACCAGCGCCGAACCAATCGTCGGGCCCGACGTCGACGTGCAGCGCCAGGCTCGGCAGCACGCGCCGTGCCGCTTCGCTCTTGAACAAGCCGCTCGACAGCCGCCGCCCGCTCTTGGCGAACATGCTGGCGACGCGCAGCAGGTTCAGCACGCCCAAGCGCAACGCCGGGCGCAGCGCCGGAAACGGCTCCATCAAGGCCGCCAGCAGCTCCGGCTCGATCGAGCGGTGAAACGTCGCCAGCCGACGCCACGCGGCGCCATCTTCGGCGCTGCCAAAATGGCGTTCGGTCAGCTCGATCACGCGGGCGATGCAGGCGTGACTGCCGTCGAGCGCGGGGTGGCAGGTCTCGAGCTCGGCGTTTTGCCAGACCAGCCCCACGCTCTCTAGATCGAGCGCGCGGAACGCCGGACTGCTGCGGCCGAACGGGAAGAAGCCGGCGCCGACGTCGTGCACGAACCCGGGCCGCGTCCACTCTTCACTGCCCAGGGCGCCACCTGGCCGGCGCGGATTGGCTTCCAGCACCAGCACGCGGTGGCCACGTTTTGCCAGCGTGCAAGCTGCGGTCAGGCCGTTGGGGCCAGAGCCAATCACCACGACATCCGGGTCCGTCAAACCGGGGGCAGCCTAGCGCAGCTTGTCATTGGTCTCATCTTGGCTGTCGAGCACGCTCGCCGATCCTGGGTTCTCGCTTCGTTTTCGCTCCGGTCCGGTGCTCACGTGCTCAAGTACGCTCCGCTCCAGTCCTCGCGAAAGCCTCGCCAGAACCCAGGCTTGGCGAGCGGGCGGGCTGCGACATTCTGCCAATCGGCAGCCTACCTCAGCTCTCCCTGGCTTGCCGAGGCGGCGAACCTTAGCTAACCAGCGCTGTGCCAAAAAAACGCAAACCGAGCGCACCCCTGGTCCCGCTGACGGGGAAGCAGAAGAGCTACCTGCGCTCGCTCGCGCACAAGCTCAAGCCCGTGGTTCAAATTGGTCATCACGGCGTGACTGAAGGCGTGCTGGCAGCCGTCGAAGTCGCCCTCGAGCGGCACGAGCTGATCAAGGTCAAGGTCGCTAGCGAAGCCGAGATCGACGCCGCCGCAATCGCGCCCGAGCTCGAGAAGGGCACGCGCAGCCAGCTGGCCCAGCTGATCGGTCACACCGTGGTGTTGTACCGCCGGCGCGAGAAGGACCCGAAAATTTCACTGCCGCGGATCAAGACCGGCGCGGCCAAGCCGGTCAAGGCTGCGCTGCCGGACGATGACGACGACGATGCGCCCGGCCTTGAAGACGACTACGCAGACGACGAGGACGAGGACCTGGAGTAGGGTGGGCAACGTGGCCAAGAAGTCGACCCCCGAGCGCGTGTCGCGTCAGCAGTCCCCAGGCAACCTGGCCTGGCTCGATTTGGAGATGACCGGCCTGAACCCGCAAGAGGATGTGATCCTGCAAGCGGCGTTGATCATCACCGACGTCGAGCTGAACGTGCTCGAAGAGTTCGTGTGCGACATCTGGCAACCGGACGCGCTCTTGACCCGGATGGTGCCGTTCGTGAAAGACATGCACGAGACGACCGGCTTGACCGAGCGGGTCAAGAAGTCGCGCGTCGATTTACTGGTCGCCGAGCGCAAGCTGCTAGAGCGTGTGGCCGGCTGGTGCGCTTACCCGGCCGTTTTGTGCGGCAACACAATCGGGCAGGATAAGCGCTTCGTGGACCAGTGGATGCCCGGGCTTTCGGGCTATTTGAGCTACCGCACGATCGACGTGACGTCGCTCAAGCTGCTGGCCAAGGCTTGGTACGGCGAAGAAGCCGTGTACGAGAAGCCGATCAAGGGTGAGCACGACGCGTTGGTCGACATCCAAAACTCGATCGCCGAGCTCAAGCACTACCGCGCGACGGTCTTCAAGGCGCCAGCCTGACTGGTGGCTCCGCGAAGCCGCTTGGCTTCGTCGACCATCGCCAAGAATTCGCGACGATCGCCGTGCAAGTCTTGGCCGATCGCGCCTGCCGCCAGTGAGCGCGCCGAATCGAGCGAGCTTTGCTTCACGTCGGTCGAGCCGCGTAACACCAGCGCCACGTTGGCGACCGCGACGCCGAAGCGGTAGTCGTCGGAGGCCTGGTCGATCGATTTCATCGTGTCGGCGACCACCACGCTGAATTTCGTGCTCACGTCACCTTGTGGCGGCTTGTAGCGGACGCTCACTGTCATCAGCTCCGACGAAGCGGCCGAAGGCGTGGGCGCGCCCGACGCCTGGTACTTCAGCGGATCGACCGATGACGCGACCGGCGTCGCCGCACCCTTCGTAACGATTTCGTACAGGGCAGTAACGGTGTGGCCGGCGCCGATTTCGCCGGCATCCTTCGTGTCGTCGTTGAAGTCTTCTTTGGCGAGCAGGCGATTTTCGTAGCCGATCAGCTTGTAGCTCGCGACTTTGAGCGGATTCATCTCGACTTGCAATTTCACGTCTTTGGCGATCGTGACCAGCGTCGAGCCGGCATCTGTCGTTTTCGCTGCACGGTCAGAAGCTGAAGGGCGCCTGGCACTTGATCAGAACGCGGCGCTCGGCCGACGATGGGCATGGCAACAAGGGTACCGGCTGGCTACTGTTCAAGTCGCGCGACGACCAGGCGCGCAACGACGACACTCTGCTTACAGATGAGCCCGACAGCGCGCTCACTGGTCGCAACCTGGACCAAATCGCCAAGCCCGAACCCGCCCGAGCCAAGAAAACGTCTGCGACAAAGCTGCCGAAAACGCTAAAATCCGTGGCCAAACTGCCGAAAACGCCAGACTCCGCAGCAAAGCTGTCGAAAGCGGTAAAATCCGCGACAAAGCTGCCGAAAACCTTAGCCCCTGAGCTGGCGACGCTGGTCGATCAAGCGCCCGAGGGCGATGACTGGGTGCACGAAATCAAGCTCGACGGCTACCGGGTGATCGCGCGCGTCAACCGCGGCGACGTCACGCTGTTGACCCGCAACGGCAAGGATTGGACCGCGCGCATGCCCACGCTGAGAGCGGCGCTCGAGCAGCTCGATGCCGAAGCGCTGCTCGACGGTGAGTTGGTCGCGCTCGACGCGAAGGGGGTCAGCAACTTTCAAGCGTTGCAAAACGCGCTCAACGCCGACGGCGATGCCGCGCTCGTCTACTACGCCTTCGATCTCTTGCACGAAGGCAGCGAGGACTTGCGGGCAAGGCCGCTCGTCGAGCGAAAATCACGCCTGCGCGCGCTCCTCGAGCGTCACGCTGAATCGCTGGCCGGCAGCGTGCGCTTCAGCGCCCACGTGGTCGGGAAGGGTCGCGAGTTTTTCGAGAACGCCTCCAAGCTGGGGCTCGAAGGCACGATCGCCAAGCGCGCGTCCTCGGTCTACCGTTCGGGGCGCGGCCGCGACTGGCTCAAGATCAAATGCAGTAAACGCCAGGAATTCACGATTATTGGCTTTACTCAACCGGGCGGCGGCCGCAGCCATTTGGGAGCCCTGCTGCTCGGCACCGAGCGCGACGGCAAGCGCGTCTACGCGGGAAGAGTCGGCACGGGATTCAGCGCCGCAACGTTGGACGAGCTACATCGTAAGTTGAAGCCGCTGATCGGCGCCAAGCCAGATCTGCCGAACCTCCCGCGCGGCGCCGAAGTGCGCGGGGTGACGTGGGTGAAGCCGACGCTGGTCGCCGAGATCGGTTTCAGTGAGTTTACTAGCGACGGCCTGCTCCGCCACCCGACGTTTCAGGGGCTGCGCGATGACAAGCCCGCCCGCGAGGTCAAGATGGAGACCGCGACTCACATCGATGCTGCACCGGCCCATGGTTACCCGATCACGCACCCGACGAAGGTGCTCTATCCCGAGGCCGGCATCACCAAGCAAGAGCTGCTCGACTACTACGGGCTGGTTGCCGAGCGAATGCTTCCGCACGTGGCGAATCGGCCGCTGACGTTAGTGCGTTGCCCGAATGGCTGTAGTAAACCGTGTTTTTTCCAAAAGCATCCTGGCGCCGGCGGACCGCCCGGGTTGCGTTCGGTCTCGATTAGAGAGAAGGAGGGCAAAGCACCGTACAGCGTACTCGACGATTCGCTCGGTCTGTTCGGCTTGGTGCAGTTAGGCGCGCTCGAGATCCACACCTGGGGCTCGCGCGCGGATGACTTCGAACATCCGGACATTTTGGTGTTCGACTTCGACCCCGACGAAGGCGTCGACTACCAGTCGGTGATCGACGGCGCGCAAGTGGTGCGCAAAGTATTCGAGCAAGCGAAGCTGGAGAGCTTCGTGAAAACGACGGGCGGCAAGGGCCTACACGTTTGCGTGCCGATCTCGCCCGACCTGACTTGGGACGAGGCGAAGGACTTTACCGGCCGCGTCGCGTCGGGGATGGCCAAGCAAGCGCCAGACCTCTACCTTGCAACCCAATCCAAAGCCAAACGCAAGGGTAAGATCTTCATCGATTATTTGCGAAACGGGCGAGGCGCAACCTTCATCGCTCCCTACTCGACGCGCGCCCGAGAAAACGCGCCCGTCGCGGTGCCGCTCGACTGGGACGAGCTTTCTACCAAGCTGCCCCCGAATCATTTCAACATCCGCAACGTTCAGAAGCGCCTCGCCCAGTTGCGCCACGATCCGTTCGAGCGCCTCACTCAGCTCAAGCAACGCTTACCGATCGAAAGAGATCTCAAATCATGAAAACTGGGCTCAGTCGTCGCGCGTATACCCCGTGCTGCGCCAGATAGTGAATTCGTCCAGCCTGCGCTCGATCGGTTACGACCGCACGACGGAGACGCTCGAGGTCGAGTTCAAGCACGGCCGTGTCTACCGCTACAGCGGCGTCCCGGCGGATCTTTGGAACCAGCTACGCCGCGCTGAATCGGTCGGCGTGTTCTTCCAGAATCACGTGCGCGACAACTTCCCCACTTCGCGCGTATCGTGATTCCGGCGTCGCGGAAGCGCCGCCAGAGGCGCTGATCGCCATGCTGTTGCATGAGGGCAGCGTTGCGGATTGACCTTTAGCCTCGACCTGCGCTCGGCCGACTCACGCGGACCTTGTGCGGCGTAGCGACCACCAGGCAGCCCGCCCAGGTCCGCGCATCCGCGCCCGAGAACCAGGCCACCAAGTGATCCGCAACCCGCCACTGCTCGACGTCGGGCAACCGCACGATCAGGATCCCCGCGTGCGTGCCCGGCACGAATCGGCGCGCGTCCGAGAAATCTAAGTCCTGGGTGACCAGAAAGCGCTGTTCCCCCTGCGCGGCTGCCCACACCGTGTCGTCGTTGCGCCCCCCGAGGTTCTCGTCGAGCACGGTGTCGACGTCGAACCCGAGCGCGGTCAGCCGAGGCATGGCCGAGCGCGGCAGGTTCTCGTCGAGCTTCAGCCTCATGCAACCTTCACGTTAGGCGGGATTGGGTTCGGTGCCGGCAGGTCCTCGGCCGCCGATGCGGCGGCGAACGCGATCACCGCGCGCACGTCCTCTTCAGTGAGGCTGGGAAACTCGGCCAAGATCCGCTGCACCGGTTCGCCGTGTGCGAGGTATCCGAGCACGACGCGCACAAGCACGCGCGTGCCGCGGACCGTGGGCTGACCGGCGCAGATTGCCGGGTCTCGTATGATGCGCTCTTGGTAGGTCATTGGGGGTTCTCGCGGGAGAAACATATCATCAGCGCAGCCCAACACTCGTGCCAGCCATCAATGCGCGAAAATTGATGGGTTTCACGGCGCGCAGTCTGACGGCGATTGGCCTCGAGTCTCCGCTTTCCCCCGTTGGAATTCCGCCATGAACTGCAGCACCTCGGGCGGTGGGCCACACGCTTCTCGCTCCTACCGCGAAAAATCGCGAGCCCGCAAGCGCTCCGCCTCCCGCTGCATGCGCCTGCCGAAGCGCGCCCGTTCCACCGCCACGGACTTCACAGCGACACCGAAGTCTCAAGCTTCGGCCGGGCGTCGCGCTTGCCCGGCCGAAACACTACGGTCCGGAGTTTACCGGACAGTAGGGCGCTGGCGTGGCGAAAATGTCGCCGAGCACAGAACTGTCCGAGCGGTTGAGCTGATCACTCTGCCCCCGTTCGTAAAACCCTAGTGAAGCCGCAGCAGGTCGTCGGCGGCATCCCGGTTGCAGATACGTGCTGACTGGTCCGCTAAATGATGGCCATCGACTGGAACCCCAAGCACTGGAGCGCACGCCGCCGTCGCCGCGTGCTGATTGCCGTGGTCCTCGGGCTGCTCGCTTATCCGGTGTTGGGCACGCTGGCGCTGTGGAGCGGCTTCGTCGAATGGGTGATCCGTTCCGAAGACGTCAAGGTCGAGCTGCAGAACCCTTCGTACACGATCTGGCCGGGCCGCGTGCACTTGAAGCACGCGAAGATCTACGTCAATGGCGATACGCAGTTCATTTTGGAGGGCACCGATCTCGTTACGCACTTCAGCCTTTTCGGCTTCTTGCGGCACCGTATTCACGTCAGCACGCTGCAGGCGCATGACGTGCACTATCAAATGCGCGTGCAGCTCAAAGACCAGACGGGGATGAAGGAGCGCCTCGCCGCTTATCCGCGGCTCGAAGGCCTACCCGGTGTCAATTCGGTTCAAGAAAAGGTCGCGGAACACACGGAGAAACGCGAGTCGCCGTGGACCGTCGCCGTCGAGGGGCTCGACGTGCGCGTCGTCGAGCTGTGGTTCTTCGAGTACCGCTACCTCGGCACTGGTCAGCTGCATGGTGGGTTTCTGGTCGGACCGCACTTGATGCAGGTGACCACCGCCGTGCAGGAGATTGGGCCGGGTGAGCTGCGCTTCGGAGAGACGCACCCGATCGCACGCAATTTTCGCGGGCAAATCGACTGCAATATCCCGCAAATCAATCCAGAGCAGCACGCCGACGCCAGCTTCACCGAGCTCGTCGACGCGCGCGTGAACCTCAAGATGGACGTGCTTTCGTTGGCCAACGTGGGCGTCTACTTCGATGCCTTCGACGTGAGCCAGGGCGCGGGGCCCCTCTCGCTCGATTTGTACATGGTCAAGGGCTACCTCGGACCCAAGAGCAAACTCTCATTTGCGACCGATCAGGTACGAGTGAAAGGTGAAGGTTTTGGTATCGGTAGCGACTGGCGTCTGGACTTCGACGCCGCGGGTGAGCACGGGCTGCCGCTGATCCAGTCGGAATCGAAATTGACCTACGTGTCGTTCGCGAAACGCGAGCGCGCTTTCACGGTGCAAATTCACGGTCATCACGAAGAGGCGGCGCTCGACTCGGTTCGGCTCGGCGGTGCCACCGATTTCAAGCGTGCCGCCCTGCGCATGCCCAGCATCGTTTCCACCGACCTCAAAGACCTAGGAGTGCTCCTCCCGGACAACGCGCCCGTCAAGATCGCAGCCGGGGAAGCGCACGCGTCGGCGCGCTTGGACATGGATGGAAAATACTGGATTCATGGCCCAATTAGCGCAGAAATCCTGCGCTCGCAGTTGAACGTCGCGGGCGTGAACGTCAGCGGTAACACTTGGCTCAAGGCCGAAGCTCGCCTGAATCCGAAGCTCAAGACCGACTACCTCGAAGACGTCGTTCTACGCCTACGCAACGTTGAAACGCATATAAAGAGTGCTTCGGTCGAGAGTTGGTGGATGGACCTCAGCTCGAAGCAACTAGCGTTTTTTAACACCGCCACGCCTCGCGCCCAGGGCAGCGTCAGCATTCGCTCGAAGAACTTGCAGCCGGTGCTCGAGGCGCTCGCGGAAAAAGACGTCATCAGCGACATCATCCCCGTGCTCACGCGGCTCGACGACTTCCGCGCCAAGACGACCTTCCGCAAGGAAGGCCAGACCACCGACGTGACGATCGAATCCGAAAGCGACATTTGGGACGCCGCCGGTCGGATCTACTCGAGCCCCAAGCAAAACCTGATGGCTATGGTGGTGGGCGGGCAGGCCGTATCGTTGGGCATTGCAGAAATGGGCGGGGGCTTACAACTTCGGCCTTTCGCCAAGACCGACTGGTTGAACGAGCGCTTGGCCGCGTTTCCTAAACCAATCCGAATGCCGGCGGCCAAGCCATGACGAATGCAGCCACCGCCCGAAACCCGCAGGAACTCATGCATTGTACAGCCTCGATTTGGGAACGCCCCGCCTCGCTTCGCCGCTACTCGCCGCTCGACGCCGATTTGGTGGTCGACGTCGCGATCATAGGTGGTGGGATCACGGGGCTGACGACCGCAGTGCTGTTGGCGGAATCCGGTAAGCGCGTCGCGCTGCTGGAGAGCCGAGAGCTGGGCGCCGGCGTGACCGGCCGCACCACGGCCCACGTCACCGAAGCGGTCGACGCTCGTTACCACGAGCTAGAGTCGAGTTTTGGGCTCGAAGGCGCGCGGCTGGTGCGCGCCTCGAGCCGCGACGCGATCGAGACGATCGCTCGTCTTGCAGGCAACTCGCCCTGCGGGTTGGAGCGAGTGAACGGCTACCTGTTCACCGAAGACGAGGCTAAAATCCCCGAGTTGGAAGCCGAGCTGCGAGCGGCCGCGCGCGCGGGCGCCTCCGTTCAACGTTGCTCGGTACCGCTGCCCTTCCCGACCGCCGCCGGGCTCTGCTTTGCGGACCAGCTGCAGCTCCAGCCGCTCGAATACCTGGCGGCGCTGGCCGACCGTTTGTCACGAACGTCAGCCCGCATCTTCGAGGGCACCACGATGCTGGACGTCGACACCGCCGGCGCTCCACGAGTCCAGACCGAGGCGGGCCCGACCGTGATCGCCGACACCGTAGTGCTCGCCACGCACGCGCCCTTCGCCAAGCTGACGCTACAGCTCGAACTGGCCCAATACCGGTCGTACGCTGTGGCCGGGCGCGTCGCCAGCGCGCCCACCGGCCTGTTTTGGGACATGGCGGACCCGTACCACTACGTGCGTCGAGCCGAGCTCGATGGTCACACGTACCTAGTCGTGGGCGGGGAGGATCATCGCACCGGCACGACGCCCGAGGAAGGCCCCTCGGCCCCGTTCCGCGAGCTGGAGGCATACGCAGCGCAGTTCGGTATGCCGGCCGAAGCGCGTTGGTCGGCGCAGGTCGTGGAATCAGCCGACGGCTTGCCGTTCATCGGCAAGCTAGACCCCAATCGCGAGCTCTACGTCGCGACCGGCTTCGGCGGCAACGGGACGACCTTCGGAACACTCGCCGCGATGCTGATTTCAGATTCGATCCGCGGTCGACAAAACGCTTATGCGGACCTGTACCGCGCGAGTCGCTTCAAACCCGCCGCGCTGCGCGCCGTCGTCAGCGAGAACCTGGAGACAGCCGGGCACTTGATCAGTGGTCACCTCAAGCCACTCTCGCACGAGCCTCTGGCGGAGCTGCCGCTCGGCGCGGGACGGATCATTCGTCACGAGGGACAGCGATTGGCCGTCTACCGCGATCACGACGGCGCGGTCCATGCTGTTTCCGCGATTTGCACGCATCAAGGCTGCCAGGTCGCGTTCAACGAAATGGAGCGCAGCTGGGACTGTCCTTGCCACGGCTCGCGCTTCGACCTAGACGGGCGGGTGCTCGACGGCCCCGCGACTAAACCACTGGCGAAGCAGTCACTATGAAAACTCCTTTCGCATCCGTCGGCACGCTCCGCGACACGTTTCGCGGGCGCCTCTGGCTGACGCTGCTGCTCGCGTTACTAGGCTGCGGAGCCAAGCATATTCCGCTCGCGGCGCCCGCCGCACCGCTCACCGCTCCCACGCGTTTATGTGGTCCGAACGAGGGGCACCCCGAATGCCGAAGCGCGGGCGAGATTGAAGCCCTGCTGAGCGGACCCTTGACGATTTTGGGTATGGCCGACACGCCGAGCGGCATGCAAGGCGCGAAGGTGCTCACGTTGCGGGCGCACGGCGCATGGGGCGACAGCGTGATTCGAGCGAAATGGCGCCCGCAAAGCACGGAAGATCTGATCAATGAGCCACGCAAGGAGCTCGCCGCGTACGCGGTGCAGAAGTTGTTTCTCGATGAGAGCGAGCTAGGAGCTCCGCCCACGGCTGCCTACTGCTTTGAAGGCGCCGAGTATCGGCGCTTCGTTCCCAAAGCGACGCCCACCTTCGATGGCGTCGACTGTGTCTTCGGCTTCCTCTCGTACTGGTTGGAGGACGTAAAGACCGTCAGCGCCGCGCGCCGCTCCGGCTTACTGGGGCCAGGTTCGGGTATTTGGGACGGGCAGCTTTTTCAACGCGACCCTGCGTACCGTGAGTCCGTTTCCAACAGCAACCTGTTAACGTACTTGATAAACCACGGCGACGCCCACGACGAACAATTCGTCATCCAGCGAACGCCGCGCGGTTTGCGAGCGTTCGTGGTGGATAACAGCATCGCGTTTCGCAGCATCGGAAACCCGATGTTGCTCTTGCGCCAAGATTGGTCCCAGATACAAGTACCGGCCCTCTCGGCGAAGTCGATAAGTCGACTGCAACGCCTCACCCCGTCCGACCTGGAGCGACTTGGCAACGTGACCGAAATGGCCGTTCACGACGGCAAACTCATGGTGGCGCCCTCCAGCGAGCCCTTGAAAAGCGACGGCACGACCATGACCTGGACCGGGTCGCGCCTGCGCATCGGCCTGACCAAAGGCGAAATTGCGCTCGTCGAAGCGCGCGCGCACGACCTACTGACCCGCCCGGACTTGGAGCGGTTGACGCGGCGGTGAGCCGAGCGGCGCCGCTCAACCGCCATTGTGATGCGATGGACCTGCACTTCGCGCGAGGCGCCTGTCACAGCAAACCCGCCGCGGTTGCGACAAATCGTCGTAGCGCTGCAGCGGCAACCCTTCTGACTCTGCGCCCGCCGAGACAAAGGCGAGCGAAACCGAGTGGAACGATTACTGCACTGCGCCCCTCTGCGTCGGCATGTGACCGACAAGGGAGAAGTCATGAAACGACTCGCTGGTGTAGTTTCGGTTGCGGTTTTGGCCGCGCTCGCATGCAGTAACGCCAAGGAAAATCCGTCCGGAAGCGCGCATGCGGCACTGCCCCAAGGCTCCGCGCCCGGTCCGGCCGATGGCCCACCCAACGCGCCCCCGCCGCCCGCCATGTGTGGCGACATGAACGGCGGTGGCGATCAGCACGTCGACTTCCCGACGCTGATGGAAACGAAGATCGGCGAGAAAGAGACGGCGAACAGCCGGCAGCGGGCGCTGCTCAAGGCGCGCTATGACCTCGCTGACAATCCAGGCAAAGCCGAGATGACGCGCGGCAAAGCGGTGCAAGCCGGCGTTCGCGCGCGATTGCCCGAGGGCATCAGTTGGGAGGAGCTCGGGGACCTCACCCCCGACGAGATTCGCGGAAATGCACTGTTTCCAAGCGGGTTTCGCGCCTTACCGCACCCGAAGCAGCCCGAGGGTGGGATGCTGTTTCCGCAGTCGACCATCGACGAGGTGCTGAATCAGACGGGGCGCAACCTGACGCGTTTCGACTTGGACTTCGACCTGCCGGAGCAATTCCTACCGGAGTTCCCGCCTGCAATTTTCCTGACCACTCGCCCGGATTTGGGGGACGTCTCCCAAGGTAAGTTGGTCACGACCGATAATTTTTTCGAGCTGTTCAAATGCATCCTGAACCCCAAGCAGCTCGACGGACTTCGACTACTGCTCACGCCGTTTGCGCAGCAGCAATTCAACTTGACCGACGATCGCCGTTCCGAGCGGCCAAGCCAAGGCGTCGCTTGCTTCGATTGCCACGTCAACGGCCACACCAACGGCGCGACCCATTTGGTGGGTGACATCCGCCCTCAGGAAAACCGTAACCGCATCGACACGGTTTCGCTACGCGGAGTCAACGTGCAGCAAGTGTTCGGCTCGCAACGCGCGCTGATGAGCGTCGAGGATTTCACCGAATTCGAGCAGCGCGCGGCCTACTTCGACGGCGACCCGGTGCTCGCCACCAAGAAAGGCCTCAACCCGCTCGATCGCGGGTCGCAGGTGCAGAACATGGCGGAATTCCAGAAGATACTGGCTTTTCCGCCCGCGCCGAAGCTGGGGCTCGACGGTAAACTCGATCCGGCCCAGGCCAGCGCGGGTGAGCTGCGTGGCCAGGCGTTGTTCTTCGGCAAGGCGCGCTGCGCCGAATGCCACAGCGGCCCGAATTTCACCGACAACACTTTGCACGATCTGCAGCTCGAGCGGTTCTTCGAGCCAGCCAGCATCAACGGGATCGTTTCGGACGCCGAGGGACCGATCAAGACCTTCACCTTGCGCGGGCTGAAGGAGTCGCCGCCTTACTTCCACGATGGGCGGCTGCTCACGATTGACGACACGATCGAATTCTTCAACTTGGTGTTGCAGACGCGGCTGTCTGCCGCTGAGAAACGCGATCTGCGAGCGTTCCTCTATACCCTGTAAGTTAGACAAGGCGCCCGTAGGTAAAATTACGGACGGACATTTCGGCCGAGTCGTGAAAATAGCCGATTGCGCCGGTCGCACGGTCGCCATACATACTGGCGATGAGGTTCATCCCCACTCAATGTGAGGTGTGCTCTCGGGCGGCCTTGATGCCGGCGCGCGAAATCAACAACGACGGGCTGGGCAGCTGCGCGGCGTGTGGCGGCGCCGCGCGTTCGCTTCCGGGCGAGAGTTACGCAGAAGAAGACGCTGCCCTCTTTGGCGAGCTGGCGGTGGCTCTGCACAACGCTGAGCTGACCCCGTTGCAAGCGGCCCGGCTGGC
>JBBRMI010000167.1:0-17743 GCA_038230915.1 Polyangiales bacterium
CAGTCTTGATCCGTTGTCTTGGCGCCTCGCGAGCGCGGCCCTCGGGAGGGGGTTCGGGAGCGGGGGTGGGTGCGGCCTCGGCAAGGGTTTCGGGCAAGCCAGAGGCTGGGCCGCGCTCGCGAGGGGCCTTTCTCGGACTCGGCGCGGAGCCGGATATGTCGGTGTCGGTTGCGGCGCAAGATCGCGACGACCAAAGCTGCGCGAGGATTGGCTTCGATCAAGGGTGAGCTTGTACGACCGACACCCGCTGCCGCGTCCCGACACTGCTGCCGTTTGCGAATTTGTGCATTCCCGAAGCCGCTGCCCCGGCCGAACCCCATCCCGCTGCCGCTCACCCGCTTCCGAACCCGAACCCGGCCCGATCACCAATCAAGGCTGCCGAGATCCGCGGGCGGCCCACACAAACGAACGCCCTGGCTGGGAGGGGCCAGGGCGTTCTCACAGACCCAAACTAGGAACCAGAACGCCAGGGCGTTCTACATACCCAAACGAAAACGTTAGAAAGCCGCAACCGGAATCGGAGAATCTTCAGCCGTTTTGGCGGCGTTGGAACGCGGGCGTGTCCCAGTCGGTGTCGAGGTTCGACGGGAACGTGATGCGGTCGCGGACCGGCAACGACATTTGACTGTCGCGGCTACCGCCGGCAGCGTGCACCTGAATCGACGGCGCTTGCGGACGGCGCGTCGACAGCGCGGGTAGCGGGTCACGCAGCTCGGGACGCGACTGCATTTGCGAACGCGGCGCGGGAACGACCGAGCTGGCCGAGCTCTGGCGCTCGATCGGGCGGCGAGCTTCGCGCGCGATTTCGACGGGAATTTCGGCCTCGACGTGCTGGAAGCCGGTGGCGATGACGGTCACCTTGAGCGTGTCCGACATCGTCTCGTCGATGCTGGCGCCGAAGATGATGTTCGCGTCCTCGTGCGCTTGCTCCTGAACCAGCGATGCTGCTTCCTGGATTTCGCGCATCTTCATGTCGGGCCCGCCGACCACGTTGATCAAGACGCCCGTCGCGCCTTCGACCGAAATGTTGTCGAGCAGCGGCGAGCAAATCGCCTGCTCGGCCGCCAAGCGCGCGCGGCCTTCGCCCTTCGCGCAACCGGTGCCCATCAGCGCGCGGCCCATACCGGCCATCACGGTGCGCACATCGGCGAAGTCCACGTTGACGATGCCGTCGAGCATGATGAGATCGCTGATGCCCTTGACGGCTTGGAACAGCACTTCATCGGCCTTGCGGAAGGCTTCGACGAAGGTCATGTCCGCGTCGGCCAGGCTCATCAGCTTCTCGTTCGGAATCGTGATCAGCGTGTCGACGTGCTCGGTCAGGGCGATCAGGCCCTGTTCGGCGCGGCGAGCGCGCTGCCGGCCTTCGAAGGCGAACGGCTTGGTCACGACGCCGACGGTCAACGCGCCGGCTTCGCGCGCCAGTTGCGCGATCACCGGGGCTGCACCCGTGCCGGTCCCGCCGCCCATGCCGGCGGTGACGAACACCATGTCCGCGCCTTGAACGACGTCTTTCAAGCGCTGCACGTCTTCCAGAGCAGCCTTGCGACCACGCTCCGGATCTGCGCCGGCACCCAGGCCGCGCGTGACGTTGGCGCCGATGGAAATCTTTTCAGCGGCAGCGTTACTGCCGAGGGCCTGCGCGTCGGTGTTCACCGTGATGAACTCCACGCCTTCGAGGCCGAAGTGGATCATGGTGTTGATGGCGTTTCCGCCAGAGCCACCGACGCCGATGACCTTAATCCGCGCGTTGTAGGCGCGTGCTTCGTCTGCAAATTCGATTGAGAAACTCATTGGGTCCCTTGCCTCCCGGGCCCGTCCGACCTGCTGGCGTTGGCGTTTTCGGGTCTGCCTTCCCTAGCCATTGCTGGCGTCGCCAATGCTCGCGTGTCGTCCGTTTTGGGTTCGTCGTGTCTTCGTTTTGGGTAGTGTCGTAAGCCAAGTTGCGTAACAAGAGTCGAATCCCGCGCTTCAGAAAGCCGCGCGGAACCAGCTCCAAAATCCATTTTTCCCGCCAGATTGCGCGGACAAGTCAGCGTCGCCTTGCTGGCTCTGGACGCGGCCCTGAGCCGGCGCCTGCTGGTGCGCGCGGTCAGCCAATTGCTGCGCACCGTAGCGGAGCAGACCGACGCCGGTTGCGTACTGCGGACCCTGCACCAGCTGCACGATGCCTTTGACACCGACCGGAAACCCGAGCCTGACCGGCATGCCTAGGATCTCTTCGGCGCACTCGACCATGCCCTCCATGAGCGCGGCGCCGCCTGTGAGCACGCAGCCGGAGCTGACTTGCTCGAGCAAACCAGTCTCTTCGATGCGGCGGCGAGCTTCGCTGAAAATCTCTTCGACGCGCGGTTCGATGATGTCGCTGAGCAAGCGGCGCGCGACGCGGCGCGGCGAGTGACCGCCGACGCCCGGCACTTCGATCTCTTCTTCGTCGGAGATCATGCGGCCCAGGGCGCAGCCGTAGTTGCGCTTGAGGCGCTCGGCTTCGGCCATCGGCGTGCGCAGGCCCGCAGCCACGTCGCTGGTAATGTTGTTGCCGCCGGCCGGAATGACCGAGGTGTGGGCGATGCCGCCGTCGGCGTACAGCAGCAGGTCTGTGGTGCCGCCGCCGATGTCGATCACGGCGACGCCGATCTCTTTTTCGTCTTCGCTCAGCACGGCGTCGGCGCTGGCCAAAGGCTCGAGCACGACGTCGGCCACCGACAAGCCGCAGCGCTCGACGCAGCGGATCACGTTTTGCACACACGACGTGGCGGCGGTCACTAGGTTCACGCGCACCTGCAGGCGCACGCCGCTCATACCCACTGGATCGCGAATGCCGTCTTGCGCGTCGACCACGTACTCACGCGGCAGCGCGTGCAAAATCATGCGGTCAGCGTCGACCGGAATCGCGCGCGCGCCTTCGAGCACGCGGTCGAGGTCGGTGCGCGTCACCTCGCGGCCGGAGATGGCGCAGACGCCGTCCGAAACCTGGCTGCGGATGTGGCTACCGGCGATGCCGGCGTAGACCGTCTTAATCTCCACGCCGGCCATCGTCTGGGCCGCCTCGATGGCTTCGCGCACGCTGCGCATCGTCCATTCGATGTTCGAGACAACACCCTTGCGCAGGCCGCGGCACGGCACGTTGCCGACCCCGAGGATCGTGATGCCGTCGGCATCGACTTCGCCGACGACCGCCGAAACCTTGGTGGTGCCCAGATCCAGGCCGACGACGATTTCGCTTTGGATGACGGGGGTTCTCATGACTGAAGGCTCGGATCGGAGGCCGCAAAGACCAACTGAAGGCTGAGGCCGACGCTGCCATGCACGGTTTTGGCTGGCCAAGTTTCAGCGCACGAAATCAAGGGGTTGGACGTCGTTTGGTAGGCCATGGACTTACCCGTCACCGCATCCTCACGACGACGCGTTCCGGGTGGGCTTGATTGTCGAGAAAGACGATGCCTGGTGAACGGCCCTTGCGCCGCATCTCGCCCACGACCTGCTCGCCCATCAAAAGCTTGCGGCGATACGCGTCTTTGCCAAGCTCGAAGGTGATGGCTTCCTTGCCGGCCGTCAGCACGACGTCGCCCGAATCGGCCAGATGGACCTCTTGCGCGGGCTGGGTCTTGCTGAGCGGCACGCGGCTGTACTGCTCCAGCACCTCGAGCCCCAATTTGACGCGGTCGATCTCGCGCGGACGGTCCCGCGACAGGCCCTCGACCGAGACGCCGGTGATCAACGGGAAGTCGGCCGGATCGCCGGCCCCGAGCTCCTTGAAGGGCTCGCCGTCAGCCGTGACGAGGTACAGGCGGTCGGAAAACACCGCGAGCGCCGCCGCCTCGCGCTCTTTGATTTCCAGGCGGAGCGAGCGCGGCAGGTCACGCGTCACGCGTGCCTCGAAAATCCAGGGATTTTCCAGCAGTTTTCGCTCGGCCAGCGCGGTATCGAGCGCGAAGATGTTGGCGCCCAAGACGACTCCGGCCTGCGCTTGCGCTTGGTCGGGCGCGACGCGCTTGCCGCCGATCAGGTTCACTTCTTGGATCGAAAAGCGCGGGCTGGTGAGGGCGTAGTGGCGGACGCTGTAGGCGACCGAAACGGAAGTGCCGATGACGAGCGCCAGACCGAGACCGAGCCGCAGCGCCGTCGCGAGCTTCGCCCAGGCGCCCGAGTTTTCGGGGCCACCGGGGGGCGAGGTCTCGGCGACGCCGGACACGTCGTCGGCCGAATCTTCGAACGAAAACGACTCCTCCGGAGCCCGGACAGCGCCGTGGCGCGCGGCTTGCGGCTTGGCGCTCATGGTCCCGCCTTCCCGGCGCGAGCCCGGATATCCGCCCCGACCAGAGCGAGCACTTTGTTCACGTCACCAGCACCCAAGGCGATCACGACATCACCCGGACGGGCCAGACGGGCCAACTCCGCGGCCAGCTCGGCGCGGTCGCGGACGTAACGAACGGCTCCATGGCCGTGCTCGGCGATCGCTTTGGCCAGCTGCTCGGAGTTGATGCCGGGAATGGCTTTTTCGCCAGCTGCGTAAATATCGCAGACCAGGACGACATCGGCCTTGTTGAACGAGCGCGTGAAGTCGTCCCACAGGCTCTCGGTACGGGTGTAACGATGCGGCTGAAAAGCTACCAAAATCCGCTTGTCGTACGCGTTCCTGGCCGCCGACAAGGTGGCTTCGATCTCGGCCGGGTGGTGGCCGTAATCGTCGACCAGCGTGACGCCTTCGGCTTCGTCGACAATCGAGAAGCGCCGGGCGACGCCGTGGAAGGTGGCGAGCGCCTCTTTCATGACGTCGAGCGGCACTTCGAGCTCGTCGGCTACCGCGATCGCCGCCAGGGTGTTGAGCACGTTGTGCTGGCCCGGCATGCGCACCGAGAACTCGCCGAGCGGCTCGCCGCGGCGGTAGGCGACGAAGCTGGTGGAAAGACCGCGAAAATTGATGTTGCGCGCTGAATAGTGAGCCTGCGACGACAAGCCGTACGTCACGTGCCGGCGGTGTACCCGCGGCAGCAGATCCTGCACGTGCGGGTGGTCGAGGCACAGCACCGAAAGGCCGTAAAACGGCACCTTTTCGAGAAACTCCAAGAAGGCGTCTTTGACCTTTTCGTGGGTTTTGTAGAAGTCGAGGTGCTCGGCGTCGATGTTGGTGACGACCGCGATCGTGGGCGTGAGGCGCAGGAACGAGCCGTCGCTCTCGTCGGCCTCGGCGACCAAGAGATCACCGGCACCCAGGCGCGCGTTCGAGCTGAGCGACGCCATTCGACCGCCCACCACCACGGTCGGGTCGAAGCCGGAGGCGCGCAGGATCGTGGCGACTAGCGAAGTCGTGGTCGTCTTGCCGTGCGAGCCCGCGATCGCGATGCCGTACTTCACGCGCATCAGCTCGGCTAGCATCTCCGCGCGGGCGATCGCTGGGATACCGCGCAGCCGCGCTTCGACTAGCTCCGGATTGTCGGGGTTGACGGCGCTGGTGTAGACAACGACGTCGGCGCCATGGACGTTCTGAGCGCGGTGCCCGACGTCGATGCGTACGCCCAAACGCTGCAAATTTCGGGTATTTTCGCCCTCGCGCAGGTCCGAGCCCGAGACGTCGAATTCGAGCGTGCGCAGGATTTCGGCCAGACCGCTCATGCCGATGCCGCCAACGCCTATAAAGTGAACGTGGCGGACGCGTCCTCTGAACATCTAGGCCACCTCTCCCAACCCTGCACTAGGGGCGAGTGGCCAGGGGTCAGGGGTTAGTCGATCCAGGGGAGCAGGGGTCGAGGGCGCATCGCCGCCGGCGCGCGCGAGATCTACGCCGGCGAGGTTGAGGAGATCGAGGGCGATGGTGTGGGCGGCCTTCGGGCGGCCGAGGCGGCGGGCGGCGGCGGCCATGCTGACGAGGCGTTCGGGTTGGTCCATCAAGGCGCGCAGCTCGTTGGCGAGTCGGACGGGGGTGGCGTCGGCGCTCGCTACCCAGAGCGCGGCACCTTCGCGGGCGATTGAGTCGGCGTTGAGCTTTTGGTGATCGCCGGCGAACGGGTACGGGACGAGCAAGCTCGGCCGACCGACGGCGCAGATTTCGCTCACGGCGCCAGCGCCGGCGCGGCCGATCACGAGGTCGGCCGCGGCAAGCGCCGCCGGCATATCGTCGATGAACGGCGCGAGCCGGGCGCGGACGCCAAAACCGAGCTCGGCGTACAGCGTGCGGGCAGCTTCTTCGTGGACGCGGCCGCATTGGTGCACGACCGAAACCGTTTCGCCCAGGTGCGACAACGCGCGCGGCACAGCTTCGTTCAGGGACTTGGCGCCTTGGCTGCCACCGAGCACCAGCACCCGCAGGCTCCCGCTCGGTGCCGTGTACGGCACTGGCGCGAAGCCGTCACGAATCGGCACGCCGGTTTGCACGGTGATGGCCGGCTTGAAGTAGCGCTGGCTCTCCGGAAACGCGATGTAGGCGCGCTGCACGAACGGCGCGATCAGTCGATTGGCGAGCCCGACCTCGGCGTTCGGCTCCATCAGCGCCAACGGCACGCCCAATGTGCGCGCGGCCAGCGCGACGGGCCCTGCCGCGTAGCCGCCAATCGAGAACACCGCATGCGGCGCGACGCGCGCCACGATCTCCCGAGCGTCGGGAATCGCGCCTGCAGCGCGCCCAATGCCGCGCAACGCTCCGGCCAAGCCACCGCCGCGGATCGGCAGCACTTTCACCAGCTCCAACTCGTAGCCGCGCTCCGGCACGAGCTTGGTTTCCATGCCCTTGTCGGTGCCGACGAACACCAAACGAGCGCTAGGCAAGAGCGCGCGCACCGCGTCTGCAACGGCGAGCATCGGGAAGACGTGGCCACCCGTACCACCGCCGGCGAAGAGCAGCGTCGTCAAGACACGGCCTCGACGCGCTTACGGCCCTTGGCGGCTTGCTCCGGCGCGAAGCCGGCTTCGGTGACCAGCATCGCGCTGGCTTCGGCCGGCAGCGCGTCGGTCGACGTGCGCACGTTACCGGTTTGCTCACTATGGCGCGAGATACTGAGTAGAACGCCCATCGCCGCCGCGCACACCAAGAGCGACGAACCGCCGTAGCTCACGAACGGCAACGTCAGGCCCTTGGTCGGGAAAATCGACATGGCGACGGCGATGTTGATCAGCGCCTGAGCGCCAAACAGCACCGAGATGCCGATCGCGATGTACTGGCCGTATTCGTCCTCGGCCTGGAGCGCGATTCGCACGCCGCGCGCGACGATGACGAGAAAAACCGTGCAGAGCGCCAAAATCCCCAAGAAGCCCAGCTCTTCACCAATGATCGCGGCGATGAAATCAGTGTGCGCCTCGGGCAAGTACAAGACCTGCAGGCCCTTGCCGACGCCCATGCCTGCGGTCTGCCCCGAGCCAAAGCTCATCACGGCTTGGAACGGCTGGTAGGCGAGGTCCTGCCGGTGCTCGGCCATGTTGAACCAAGCCAGCATGCGTTCCCAGCGGTAGGCGGTGAAGCGCACGGCCCAAACTGCGAACAACGCGCCCAGCATGCCCGCACCCAGCAAGTAGCCGAGCCGCGCCCCGGCCACGAACAGCAGCGTGAAGGTCAAGAACAACAGCACCGAGGCGCCGCCGAAGTCCGGCTGCTTCAGGCACAAGATCATCAAGAAGCCGGCCATGATCAGGTGCGGCAACATGCCGATCGAGAAGCTCTTCACACGGTCGCGCTTCTTTTCGAGCGAGTACGCGAGCCACAGAATCAGCGCCAATTTGGCGGCTTCGGACGGCTGAATGTGAATCGGGCCGATCGCCAGCCAACGCGCTGCGCCGCCGCCGCTGTGTCCGAAACCGATCACGCTCAAGATCATCAGCACCGTCACCCCACCCAGGATCGGGTACGTGAGGCGCTTGTAGTGGTGGTAGTCGATGTGCGACAGCACCAGCATCAACGCGAAAGACGCGCCCGCATACACCGCCTGCCGCTTCAAGAAGTACTGCGGGTCGCGGAACACGACCGTGGCTTCGATGACGCTGGCGCTGTAGACCATCACGACGCCGAAGCCGAGCAGAGCGATCACGACCGCCGCCAGGGTGACGTCCATCGCACCGCGTTCGCGGTTCTGGGCTTTGGTCAGCGTGCCTAGCAGGCTCATGACATTTCCTTTTTCATCGCCAATGCGGCGTCGGCGAAGCGGTCGCCGCGATCCGCGTAGCTCTTGAACATGTCGAAGCTCGAGCAAGCCGGGCTGAGCAGCACGGCGTCGCCCGACTGCGCCAGCTCGAAAGACTTTTTAACGGCGTCGGCCATGTTGGCCGCGCGCATCACCGGCAAGCTCAGCGCCGGGTAAGCCTCGGCGATCGCGGCGGCGATCTTGTCGGCAGCCTCACCGATCAGCACGATCGCGCGGGCCTTCTTGCGCAGCGCGTCGAGCAGCGGCTCGTAGGATCCGAGCTTGTCGCGGCCGCCGGCGATCAGGACGCCGCGCGCTTCGCTCAGGCCGAGCAGCGCCGTGACCGCGGCGCCGACGTTGGTGCCCTTCGAGTCGTCGTAGAAGCGCACGCCGTTGAGCTCGGTCACCAGCGCCATGCGGTGCGGCAGCGGCTGAAAATCGAGCAGCGCTTGCTGCACGGCCAACGCCGGCACGCCGAGCGCACGCGCGGCCGCAACCGCGAAGGCCGCGTTGGTGTGGTTGTGACGGCCATGCAGGCGTGTGCGCCCGAGCTCGAAGCGCTGCTCGGTGGTCTGCTCGATGATCGTGTTGCCGTTGACCGCGTAGTCGGCGCCGGCGCCGCCAATTTCGAGGATTTTTCCAGCACCACGACGCGCCTGGCGCCGGCACTCGTAGTCACCCTCGGGAACCAGCGCGACGTCGCCGTCCCCTTGGCTGGCGAACGCGTTGCCCTTGGCGTCGGCGTAATCCTGAAACGTCGCGTAGCGATCGAGATGATCTTCGGTGATGTTGAGCAGGATGCTCACTTTGGGCTTGATGCCTGGCGCGCGTTCGAGCTGAAAGCTCGAGACCTCGAGCAAGACGGCGTCGTAGCTGCGCCCGCCAACGGCTTCAGACGCCGGCGTGCCCAGGTTGCCGCCGACGAAGGCGCGCACACCTGCCTCTTTCAAGATGTCACCCAAAAGCGACGTGGTGGTGCTCTTGCCGTTGGTGCCGCCGACCAAGAGCAGCGGCACCTCGAGCAGGCTGGTCGCCAACGACAGCTCGCCCACCACCGGCACGCCGGCCGCTTCGGCTTCGGTCAATGCCGCGAAGTTCGACACGCCCGGCGACACGACGATCAAGTCCGCGCTCGAAAACCCAACGCCCTCGTGGCCGCCGACGACGACCTTGGCCGGCAGGCTCGGCACTTCGGGCGCCAGCTTCTCGGCCGGCGCGCTGTCGGTCGCGACGACGCTGGCACCGAGGTGGGCGCACAGCCGCGTCGCGGCAATTCCGCTCTTGCCGAGCCCGACAACGACCACTTTTTTGCCTAAAATCTGCATCAGCGGAGCTTGAGCGAGGAGAGCGCGACCAGCGCGAGCAAGAACGAGATGATCCAGAAGCGCACGATGATGCGCGGCTCCGGCCAGCCCTTCTTTTCGTAGTGGTGGTGGATCGGCGCCATCAAGAACACGCGCTTGCCGAACAGCTTGAAGCTGACGACCTGCGTGATGACGCTGGCGGCTTCGACCGTGAAGATGCCGCCGAGCACGATGCCGAGCAGCTCGGTCTTGGTCAGCACCGCCAGCATGCCGAGGCCGCCGCCGAGCGCGAGCGAACCGACGTCGCCCATGAATACTTGGGCCGGGTAGGTGTTGTACCAAAGGAAGCCGGTACCGGCGCCGATAGTGGCGGCCGCGAAGATCGACAGCTCGGTCATCTCGGGGATGCCGGCGATGTCCAAGTACTGCGCCAGCGGACGCCCGAACAGCACCGAACCAGCCACATATGCCCAGATCAGGTACGTGCCGGCGCTCATCATCACCGGGCCGATCGCGAGGCCATCGAGCCCGTCGGTCAGGTTCACGGCGTTGCTCATCACGACCACGAACAGCACCGCGAAGCAGACGTACAGCCAGATCGGCAAGGATACCGGGTGCTTGTCGAAAGCCAGGAACGGGATCGCCAGCCGATCGCGAATCGTTAGCCAGCCCTTCGGCAGATCGCTGCCCAGGAACAGGTACGCCATCACGAAGCCGCCGATCGTGAACTGACCGAGCAACTTGTAGCGCCCGGGCAGGCCGCGCGTGCTTTTGCCCATCAGCTTCATGCGGTCGTCGATGAAGCCGACCGCACCGTAGCCGGCGGTGACGATCGCCGTCGAAGCCACGAACACGTTGTGCACGTCGGCCCACAGCACTGTCGGCACGAGCACGCTGAGCAGGATCAAGGCGCCACCCATCGTCGGCGTGCCTTTTTTGGCGAAATGCGACTCGGGGCCTTCCTCGCGAATGATTTGGCTGATCTGCTTGCCGCGTAGCTTCTGAATGAACCACGGCGCGACGAAGAACGAGATCATCATCGCCGTGATCGTGGCCATGATCGCGCGGAACGGCGTGTAACGAAGCACGTTCAGCCACGACAGCCACGAGATGCGGTGGCTGAGCGGATACAGGAGCTCGTACATCATGCTGCCCGCCCTCGGTCTCGTGGTCCTTGGGGTCCCTGCCCCAAGGCCGCGACCAGCCGCTCGACGACCTTTTCGGCGCGCACGCCGCGCGAGGCCTTGACCAGCACCACGGCCGGCCCAACCAAGCGCGCGAGCAGCAGCTCGGCGGCGGCCGCGGAGTCTGGAACGAATTCGCTCGGCACGCCGCGTACAGCGGCAGCTTCGCTGAACAGCCGCGCGTCGCCGGCAACCGCGATCAATAGCTTGGGTTTTTGCGCGGCGGCGGCCTCGCCTACCCTGCGGTGCAGGTCCGCCGAAAGCTCGCCGAGCTCACGCATCTCGCCCAGCACCAGCACCAGATCGGCGCGGCGGTGGTCGGCCAATTGACGCGCAGTTTTGAGTGAGCTTGCCACGCTCTCCGGGTTCGCGTTGTAGGTGTCGTCGAGCAACAAGATGCCGCCGGCTAACTCGACGGGGCAGAGCCGACCAGCCTCGCTCGCCACCGCGGAGGCGAAGGCGGCGTTGCAGGTTTCGGCCGACAGCTCGCGACCGAGCAAGGTCTCGACCGCCGCCAAGGCGGCGCAGCCGGCGTAGGCGCCAGCATCGCCGAGCGTGCTGACACGAAAGCAAGTCGTCACGTGGCGGCCGGCAACCTGGCGTACGACTTCGAGATCCGAACCGCGCTCGGAGATGGCCAAGACGCGGAAGCGGTAGTCGGCTTCGGCCCGCTGTCCGTAGCTCAGGCGCCGGCCCGGCGCTTTCGCGAGCTGTCGCGCCACGCGCTCGTCGTCCGCATTGCCGAGCGCGACGCTGTTTTTGGGGAGGTGAGCGAACAGCGCGCCCTCTTCGGCTTCGACGCCGTCGAGATCGCCGAGCCCCTCGGTGTGCTCGTAGCCGATCAAGGTCAAGACAGCGAGATCGGGCGCCGACATCCGTGTCAACGCCTCGACTTCGCCGGGGCGGTTCGTGCCAAGCTCGACCACCGCAACGGTTTCGCGCGCCGCGAGCGACAACAGCACGAGCGGTACGCCGATCAAGTTGTTGAAGTTGCCGCGCGCGTAGTGGACGCTGCTCGGCTCGACGGCTTCGAGCAGTGCCGAGAGCGCCGCACGGGTCGTCGTTTTGCCGGCCGAGCCCGCGACGGCCAAAAGCTTGCCTCCCCACGTCCTACGCCGCAGCGCGCCGAGCGCGCCCAGCGCCGCTAGGGTCGACTTCACGCGCACGGTCGGCAGCGTGGTCGTCACGTCGCGCTCGACTACCAATGCCGCCGCGCCTTGCTCGTGCGCGTTCTCGACGAAGGCGTGCGCGTCGAAGCGCTCGCCGACCAGCGCAACGAACAACATACCCGTCAAATCCGCGCGCGAATCGGTCGAAACGCCCCAAATCTTCAGGTCAGAAGCTCCGCGCAGCTCTCCGCCCGTAGCGCGCGCCACTTCGCCCAACGAAAGCTCGACTTGGTTGGTAGGCAGCGGAGCACTCATGACTCTCCCCTTCCCGCCTTTCCGTCTTGCTGTCCACTCGCTCTCCGCAGTCCCAGCGCGCGCCGCGCCTGTTCGCGATCATCGAAGTGACGCTTGTCGCCACCGATGATCTGGTAGTCCTCGTGACCCTTGCCAGCGATCAGCACGGTGTCGCCCGGCCTCGCCGCCAGGATGGCTTTTTCGATCGCCGTTGCCCGATCCAGCTCGACCTCGAACGCGCCCGAAGCCGTTCGCAGCCCCGGCAAGATCGCGTCGACGATCGCTTGTGGCGCTTCACTGCGCGGATTGTCGGAGGTGACGTACGCGTAGTCGGCGCCGCGCCCGACAGCTTCGCCCATCGGCGCGCGTTTCTTCGGATCGCGATCACCGCCGCAACCGAAGACACACAGCACACTACCTTCGCCCAGCGCGCGCACGGCGGCCAGCACGCGCGCCAACGCATCCGGCGTATGCGCGTAGTCGACCGCCACCAGCACGTCGTCTTCGGGTCCTTCGCAGCGCTCGAGCCGACCCGGCACCTGCGGCGCGCCCGAAAGCGCGTCAGCGGCGGCTTGCGGGGCGATACCCAAACCGACCAGCACGCCAAGCGCCACCAGCAGGTTCTCTACGTTGTGTTCGCCGACCAGCGGGCTCTCGAGCTCACACTCACCTTGCGGCGTCACTATCCGCACGCGGATGCCGCGAGCCGAAAGCTCGCTTTCGCGCACCCAGACATCGGCGTCGTGGCGCGCCACCGTCAGCAGTCCCGAACCGACACGCCCGGCGAGCGTTCGCCCAAACGCATCACCGACGTGGATCACCGATTTTTCGGGTGCGAGTCGCGTGAACAGCAGCGATTTGGCCTCGGCGTACGCCTCGAGCGTGCCATGAAAATCCAGGTGGTCTTGCGTCAGGTTGGTGAACGCCGCGCCTTTGAAGTGGAGGCCCGACACACGCTCCTGCGCCACAGCGATGCTCGAGACCTCCATCACCAGGTGCGAGCCGTCGCGCTTCTTCACCTCGAGTAAATAGCGCGCGATGTCGTCGGCCTCGGGCGTGGTCAAGGTGTCGCCAAACTGATGGCCCCCCATCTCGAAGCCGAGCGTGCCGAGCCGCGCCGGACGCGCCCCCGCGCCACTCAGACCCTGCTCGATCAAGAACGTCGTGGTCGTCTTGCCGTTGGTACCGGTCACGCCAATTACATCGACCGCGCGGCTCGGAAAGCCATAAACGGCCTCAGCCGCCAACGCCAAAGCGCGCTTGACGTTCGTCACCTCGAGCACCGGCAAGCGCGTCGCCGGCGCCGGCTCCCCGCGCTCGACCATCAGCGCCGTCGCGCCCCGTCCGGCTGCGTCCAGCGCATGAGCAGCGCCGCTGGTCTTGGCACCTCGGCGCGCCACGAACAGCTCGCCCGCCTCGACGCGCCGCGAATCCTGCCGCACGCCGTGCACGCGCACGTTGCCGTCCCCCACCACGCGCGGCGACAGCGCGGCCAGCACGCCGCCAAGCTCGTTCAAGCTCAGGCCTGCGCTCTCCGGTTCCGTGTGCGCGCTCATCGCCAGCTCATTCATGATGCGGGCTCGAACACCAACGACAACGTGGCGCCCTTGTCCACGACTTGACCCGGCGACGGCGTCTGCGTCACGAGCAGGCCCGTGCCCGACATCCTCGGCGACACGCCCAGGTCGAGAGCAGCCTTGAGCGCGGCCCGCGCCGGCCAGCCCGTCATGTCCGGCACTCGCACCTTGCCGGCCGGAACCGGACCCGTGCCGACCGTCTCCTGAATCGCCGGCTTCTTGCCAGCGGCTTCGCGGAGCAGCGCGTAGGTCGCGTTCGCCGGATCCGGGCTTTTGGCCAGCACCGCGACGTCAGCGCGATCGGTGCCTTTCGGCGTCATGCCGCGGTATTTCAGGGCCATCTGCGCGACGCGCCGGAAGATCGGCGCCGCGACGTTGCCGCCCGCATGATCGACCATCGGCTCGTCGATCATCACCGCGATCGCCACGACCGGCTTCTCTGCAGGTACGAAGCCGATGAACGACGAGATGAACTTGTCCATCGAGTAGCGACCCGTCGCCGGATCGGTCTTCTGCGCGGTCGCGGTCTTGCCCGCAACACGGTAGCCGTCGATCGCCGCTTCGACGCCCGTGCCCGGTCCTTCGGTGACTGCGACCAAGAGCTCGCGGACGACGCGCGCCACACTCTCGGGAATCGCCCGGCGGCGTACGGTCGGTGCGGCCTCGCGGACCAGCTCGCCGGTCGCGGTCGTGACCTTCTTGACCAAGATCGGCTCGTACAGCTCGCCGCCGTTGGCGATCGCCGACATGCCCATCGCCAGCTGCAGGTTCGTTACGCTGATGCCCTGACCGAACGCGGCCGACGCCGTCTCTACCTGCACCCAACCGCGCCCACGCGGACGCAGCGTGCCCGACGCCTCGCCCGGGACATCGATGCCCGGCTTCTCGCCGAAGCCGAAGCGCCGGAACGCGTCGTAGAGCTTCTCTTCACCCAGCCCCAGGCCCACCTTGGCGGCACAAATATTCGAAGATATTGCCAGAATTTGCGAAATCGTCAGCCATTCGGACGGATGGGTATCGCGGATGACGACGTTGTCGACAGGCATCATACCCTTTTCGCAATAGAGCTTCTGCGTCGGCGTGATCACGCCCGCAGCCAACCCGGCCGCGATTGTGAACATCTTCACGCTCGACCCCGGCTCGAACGCCTGACTCGCGGCGCGCTCTTTGCGGTCACCCGGATCGGCGTCGCCGTAGTCGTTCGGGTTGTAGAAGGGCCAACTGGCGAGCGCTAGGATTTCCCCGCTGTTCGGATCGACCACCACCACCGAGCCGCCGGCAGCCTCGAACTCGCGCGCCGACTGCATCAGCTCGCGCTCGGCCGTATACTGAATACCTTGGTCGATCGTCAGGTAGATGTTGTGACCAGCCAGCGCCTGCTCGTCTTCGAGGCCGTCGGCGAACAGCAACCGACCCGAGCGATCGCGCAGGCCCGAGACCTTGTCGACGCGCCCTTTCAAGTCGTCGTTCAGCGCAAATTCTAGCCCATCTTTGCCTTCGCCGTCGGGGGCGACGAAACCGAGCAGCGGCCCGGCCAGCTCGCGGCGCGGATAATAGCGGCGGCCCTCACCCTCAACGACCATCCCGCGCACGCGCGACTCGATCGGGCCGTCGCTGGCCAGACCGCGGATCTTGTCGGCTTCGTCGGCGCTGATTTGGCGCTTGAGCCACGCGAAGCGACGCTTCTGCAGGATGCGCTTTTCGACCTGGGCCGCGTCGAGCGACAGCACCTGCGCGATGCGGTTGGCGGCGTCGCGCGCCACTACCGGCACCTGGCCGGGCGACACGCCACGGAGCAGTTCGATCGCGTCCATGCTTACGCTCGGCACTTCCACGCTGACCGCCAGCGCGCTGCCGTTGCGGTCGTAGACGGCGCCGCGCTTGGGCAAGACGTGCAAGCGGCGCTGGCGTTGGCTTTCGGCCAGCTCGCGCCAAGCCGGACCGTCTTCGACCATCAAGGAATAGCCGGCCGACACCACGAGCCCCAGGCCCAACGCCAAAAACCCTGAAAGAATGCCCATCCGGATGCGGATCCAGCGGTCGCGGGCGGGCGTGTTCGGCGCACGGTTCTCGACCGTTTCTCTCGGTGCTTTCACTTCGGGCTGGGGCCGGCGGACGTTCACTGGTCGCCTGTCTCCGGGGCTTGGGCCTGGGCCTGCGCCGCTTCGGGAACGGGACGGCGCCCAGCCGGCAGAATGCGATCGGCGGTTGGCTCGCTCATGCCGAGCAGCGTGCGCGCTACGAAGTCCACGCGCTCCGGCGTCTTATGACTGGCTACCTCGAGCTCCAGCACGCGCTTCACCTCACGTAGCCGCGCTACCCGCGCGTGCTCGCGCCCGAGCTCGTAACCCAGCTCCACGCTCTTCACACGCAGCCCCAGATGCAGCACGAAGGCCGCCGTCGCACCCAGCACCGCCAGCGTCCAAAGCGTCAGGAACACGCGCTCGCTCTTGCGCTCGTCACGCAGCGTGCTCATGCGTCACCGCCCTCGCCCGGCGCGAGCCGTCGCGCCACGCGCAGCTTGGCGCTACGCGACCGCGGATTTTGCGCCTGTTCCTCTTCGCTGGCGATGATCGGCTTCTTCGACAGTGGCGCCCACTCGAGCCGATTCTGGAACGCGCGCTTGACGATCCGGTCTTCCAGCGAGTGAAAGCTGATGATCGCCAGCAGACCGCCCGGGCGAAGCCTGGTACGTGCTAGCTCGATCAGCGCTGACACCTCGTTCAGCTCCGAGTTGACCGCGATACGCAGCGCCTGAAACGTGCGGGTCGCCGGGTCGATCCCGCCCAGCCGTCGTGGCCCGACCGCGCGCACGATCGCACGGCGCAGCTCGATCGTGTCGTTGAGCGTGCCCTCCGCCAACTGCTGCTTGATGCAGCGCGCGACACGACGCGAACGGCGCTCTTCGCCTAGCTCGTAGATCACGTCGGCGAGCTCGTCTTGATCCAGACGCTCGATCAACTCGAGCGCGGTCTCGCCACGCGACGTGTCCATACGCATGTCGAGCGGACCTTGATGACGAAAGCTCATGCCGCGCTCGGCGGTGTCGAGCTGGAACGAGCTCACGCCTAAATCTGCCAGGATGCCGTCGACCTCGCCGATGCCAGCCTCGTCGAGTACGCCGCCGACCTCGCTAAAACGCGCGTGCGCCACCCGTGCCCGCTCGCCGAACTCGCCCAGGCGTTCGCGCGCCACGTCGACCGCGTTCAAGTCGCGGTCGGTTGCGATCAAGCGCACGCTGGGCGACGCCGCGAGGATCGCTCGCGAGTGACCCGCGCCGCCCGCGGTGGCGTCGACGAACAGCCCGCCTTGGGCCGCATCGAGCCCGGAAATCACGCTCTGTAGCAACACCGGTAGGTGGGTGAAGCTCGCCTTGGGATCGAAGGGTAGCTCTGACATCGTCATATCTTCAGTTGCTCCAGAGCAGCTCGGAACGAGTCCGCTTCATCGGAGGTCATCGTGAGGGCCGCGTCCCACGAAGACTTCGCCCATAGCTCCAACGTGCGCCCCATGCCCGCCCACAGCGCTTCCTTGTCGAGCTTGCCGTACTCACGCAGATGCGGCGGCACCAGCACGCGACCGGAGCCGTCGAGCTCGCACTCCACCGCCGCCGACACGTACAGACGACGAAAGCGAATCGCCGTCGCGTCCAAGCTCGGTAGCTCCGAAACTTTGCGCTCGAACTCTTCCCAAGCCTTCATGGGATAGAGATGCAGGCAGGGGTCGAACACAGCAGGCGTCAGCACGAAGCGCGCGTCGCCCTCTGCCACGAGCACGTCTCGAAAGCGCGCGGGCAGGCTGACGCGCCCTTTTGCGTCGACCGAGTGTGAGAACTGCCCGCGGAACATGTGGTTTTGGGAGGCCGTGGGCGCTTCAGGCACTTCGCGCCACTTTCTCCCACTTCTTGCCGCGACGCTAAAGGTCTGGGATCAGCCTGTCAACAACTCGGCCAGCCGAAAGCTTGAGAAAATACTTGAACTCTTGTAGAGGCCCACTCGCCCTCACCTGACAAGGTGTTCAGCTCTAGTACCCCGACGCAGAGAATGTGACCGGTGATTAGGCTGCGGCTCGATTAGCGCCCGACCGGACCAACGGCGGATAGGTTCGTCCGAGCTTCTCTCTCGCTCGTTCCACCGTGAAGAGCCACTTGATGCGCGCCTTCTC
>JBBRMI010000168.1:0-17719 GCA_038230915.1 Polyangiales bacterium
CCCGTCAACACCGCCGGCGGGGCTGCCGTGTCCGCCCACTTCAACGGCCTTCGTCGCGAACGCCGAGCCAGACCTCGACAAGCTGATGCGCGTGCCGCTAGCGCTTCAACCCAGCTTGCTGGTCTCGACCCACTGCGGTACGGTGTTCCGCGAGAATGTTCCGCGCATTCAGAACAAACGGCAGCTTACGCGCGCGACTGCGCTCCGCTGTCCTGCTTCTGCAGATGCTCACATTGGCCCTAATCGTGCAGATTTCAGGCGTCGCGCACATGGCGCGTGACGTAATCGAGAGCGTGGTCGATCCGGCCGCGTGCCACGATTCAGACTGCGGCCACGAATCCGACAAGTGCCCGCCGGGGTGCCCGAATTGCCACTGCCCGGCGCGAGCCAACGTCGCTCCGCCGGAGCCGTTCGATCCCGTCGCGATGCTCGCCCTACCGGTGGAAACGCAGGAGTCCGTGCGAGCGGTTAAGGACGGCGTTCACACGAGCCCGTGGCATGCGTCGATCTACCGCCCGCCGTGCGTGGCCGGCTGACGTAGTTCAGCCGCTCTTCGTCGCGAGGAGTGGGCGCACACCGCGGCCGTGTAAACACGGCAGCACTCAGCCCCTGCGGGCACGGCGTGGACTCGTCCGTCCACCCCGAAGACATTCACCACGACCGACGGCCCATGGGCGCGTCGATCGAAGGGTTTTCGTCATGCAATTGCGATTGAAGACTGTCGCGGCGTTGATGGCCGCGAGCTTGGCCGTGCCGTCACGGGCGGGTGCAGCCGGTCCTGACTGTGCGCGGATTTCACGTTCGAACTTGGTTCCCTGTGCGCTGGCCGCCAGCCTGAGCGTCCAGTCCGAGCGCCAGACACTCTCTGTAGCGGAAGCGCGGGAGGTAGCGGCGTCTCAGCTCTTGCCCAAGAACCCAGAGCTCGAGGTGCTCGCTGCCCGGCGCCGCGCGCCTGACGGCAGCGATGGCCTGCATTGGGCCGCGAAGCTGTCGCAGGAGGTCGAAATAGGGGGACAGCGGGGGCTCCGACGCGACGAGGCCGCTGCGGGGTCGGCAACCGCCAAGCCGCGCGTTCTCGCGGTTCGCAGAAGTGGCGCCGCTCGAGCCTGGATGGCCTACTTTGACGTCGCCCATGCTGAGCGCGAACGAGAGGTCGCTGAACGGCTCGAGGGGATCACCCATCAAGTGAGCGAGACCGCACGAGCCGCGAGCGCAAGCGGCCTCGTCTCGCCAGTCGATGCGGACCTTGCCGCGGTTTCATGGTCCAGAGCAAAGCAGGGGCTGCTGGCGGCAGAGCGAGAAATTCGAGCTGCCAAGGTGGAGATGGCAAGCCTGCTCGGTCGAGATCCAACGATGGGTGACCTGAGCGTGAGCGCCGATCTCGAGCCTCTCTCTCAAGTCGACGGCTTCGCTCGCGCACTTGGCTTGAGGCCGACCGACTCGCCAGAGGTTCACGCGCTGCAGGCCGAGCGGCAAGCCTTTACGGCGCGCGCTCGACTGCTGCAACGGACCAGGATTCCGAACGTTACCCTCAGCGCGTTCATGGAGAGTGACCGCTTCGAAGGGCAGCTGATGGGTGGAGCGCTTTCGATTCCGCTCCCCTTCTTCAGCCAGCGGCTTTCGGGAGAAATCGCCGAGGCGGAAGCGCTGGCCGCTCGTGCGAGGACTGAAGCCGAACGCGCGCGCCGGGAAATCCGAGCCAGGCTCGCGCAATCGCTCTCGAACTACGACTTGCGGCGCGCTGAGCTGCAAGCGCTCGATGCCGAGCAAGCGCTGGTCGCCGAACGGAGCCTGGACGACCTCGCCAACCAAATCCGAGCCAGCCGCATCGGTGTGCGAGACGCTCTCGTCATCGAGCAGCAGCTCATTGAGTTCCTGCACGCTCGGCTCGAGGCCCAACACGCGCTCTGCGTTGCCTCGGTCGCCTTGGCGCAAGCCGCAGGATTTCCGCTCGAAGGTAAGGGCCTATGAAAGCGCTCAGTCTCCTCGTTGGTTTCTTCCTGCTACTCGTCGCATGTTCGAAGCGTGTGGAACCCGGGGCAGAGCAAGCCGCGCCGCCGGCATCCGCGCACGAAGACGAGGCCGCCCACGAAGGCGTCCCGTCAAAGGTAAAGCTGTCAGACGCCGTGATAGCGGACGCGAAGATCGGCACCGCCCCGGCCGTTCGAGAAGCGCTCGCCATCACACTCTCGTTGCCAGGCGAACTTTTGGCGGACCCCGACAAGAGTGCCCGCGTTTCCTCGCCAGTGGCCGGGCGCCTTGAGCGCGTTGACTTCAAAGAAGGAAGCGCCGTCAAAAAGGGAGACGTGCTCGCGGTGGTCAAGATCCCCGAGCTCGGCAAGCTCCGGGCCGAATCTTTGGCCGTCGCCGCGAAGGCCAAGGCGGCTCGCGCCAACGCCGATCGTCTAAAGGCGCTCAAGGAGCAGCGCTTCGCGGCTGACCAAGACGTCGCGAATGCCGAGGCGGAGGCAAGCGCTCTCGAGGAGGAGGCTTCCGGGCTCAGAGAGCAGCTCTCGGCTTTGGGCGGCGGCAGCACGTCGTCGTCGCTGGCACTGCGTGCGCCCGTTAGCGGCATCGTGCTCTCTCGCGACGCCACGATCGGCCAGCCCGTCACGGCGGAGCAAACCATTGCAAGTATCGCTGACCTCTCAGAGCTCTGGTTCCTCGGCAGAGTATTCGAAAAAGATTTGGGGCAGCTGCGCACAGGTGCCGCCGCCGACGTAATCTTGAACGCCTACGCCAAGGACGTGTTTCACGGAACCGTCGAGTATGTCGGCAAGCAGATCGACCCCGGTTCGCGGACGGTGACGGCGCGGATTCGGCTAACGAACCGCGATGACCTTTTGCGTGTGGGGCTCTTCGGCACGGCGCGTGTGGCGACCGACGAACGGGACGCGCCGGTGCTCGCAATCCCGGGCGACGCTGTTACCGAAGTTGCAGGAAAATCCGTCGTTTTCGTGCGGCACCCAGACGGTGACTTTGAGCTTCACCCGGTAACACTCGGCCGAAACGGGCCCGGCAGGGTTGAAATCCTCACCGGGCTTCGAGAGGGAGAGCAGGTCGTTGTTAGCGGCGTATTCGCGGTGAAGAGCGCCATCTTGAAAAGTACCTTCGCCGAGGAGGAGTAGCCGATGGACTTTCTTGGCGCCATTGTCGCGTGGTCACTTCGGAACCGCGCGATCGTCCTCGTTGCGACGCTGCTCTTCACGGTCTTCGGTGTTCGAGCAGCGGTCACGCTACCTATCGACGCGGTACCTGACATCACGAACGTGCAGGTGCAGATCATCACCGCAGCGCCCGCGCTGTCTCCCGTCGAGGTCGAGCAGTACGTCACGACCCCGATCGAGCGGGCCGTTGCGGGATTACCAAAAGCGACTGAGGTCCGGTCCATCTCGAAATACGGGCTCTCGGTCGTCACCATCGTCTTCGCGGATGGGACGGACATCTACTTCGCGCGCCAGCTCGTGAATGAGCGCATGCGCGAAGCCCAGGAGGCCGTGCCGAGCCGGTATGGAAGGCCGCAGATGGGTCCGATTTCGAGCGGCCTCGGCGAAATCTACCAGTTTGCCGTCAAGAACCCGCGCCTGACGCTGATGCAGCTCGAGGAGCTGTTGGACTGGCACATTGCCCCGCTGCTCCGGACGGTGCCTGGCGTGGTCGAAGTGAACAGCTTCGGCGGCGAAGACCGGCAATACCAGGTGCTACTCGACCCGAAGCGCCTTCAAGCGGCGGGCGTGTCTGTAGCAGAGGTAGCTAGTGCGCTCGAAAAGTCGAACGCCAACGCCGGCGGCGGCTACATCGAGCATAACGACGAACACTTCGTGATTGGCACGGATGGGCTCGTGAAGAGCCTGGAAGACCTGAAGGGTGTCGTGGTCGGTGCGACACACGAGGGGGTGCCGATCACTCTGAGCACGGTGGGCGACGTGAAGTTCGGCGCACGCCTGCGACGGGGCGCCGCCACCATGGACGGTCAGGGCGAGGTGGTGATCGGTGTTGCAATGATGCTCCTCGGAGAAAACTCGCGCACGGTCACCGCGAGCGTCAAACAGAAGCTCTCGGAAATTCAGGCGTCGCTCCCTGAAGGGACGCACATTGACGCGTTCTACGATCGTTCGGTGCTCGTTGACCACACGATCTCGACTGTGACTCGAAATCTGGCGGAGGGCGCGTTGCTCGTGATTTTGGTGCTATTCGTCCTTCTAGGCGACTTACGCGCCGGGCTGATCGTGGCGACCACGATTCCGCTGTCTTTGCTGTTTGCGGTGACGGCCATGAACGCGCTCGGCCTCTCCGGCAACTTGATGAGCCTGGGCGCGATCGATTTCGGACTGATCGTCGACGGGACCGTGATCATCGTCGAGAACGCGGTCCGGCGGATGGCAGAGGAAAAACGCGACCTCGGACGCGACCTCGACGATGGGGAACGCCTGTCGGTCACCGAGGAGGCGGCGCGTGAGGTGCAGGCGGCCAGCGCTTTCGGAGGGGCCATCATCGCTATCGTCTACCTGCCGATCCTGGCTCTAACAGGCGTGGAAGGAAAGCTGTTCCGCCCGATGGCATCGACCGTGCTGCTCGCGCTGTTCGGCGGCTTCATTTTTTCGCTGACCGTGATTCCGGTGCTGACCAGCTACTTCGTGCGCGCACGGCATTCGGAACGGGAAACGTGGTTCCTGCGGATCGCTAAGCGCGGTTTCTCTCCGTTGCTTGATTGCGCTCTTGGACACCGAGCTTTCACGATCGGCGCAGCGGTCGCGATGTTGGCTGGCGCTCTGCTCTTGTTCACAAAAATTGGCGCAGAATTCGTGCCGCAGCTCGACGAGGGCGACATCTTGATTGAAGCGCGGCGGCTCACGGGAGCCGCGCTCAGCGAATCCGTGGCCACGGACCTGCGGCTCGAAAAAACGATCCGTCAGATCCCCGAAGTCGAGCACGTCGTGAGCCGGATCGGGGCTCCGGAGGTCGCGACCGATCCGATGGGCCTTGAGCAGAGCGATGTCTACGTCACGCTCAAGGAGCGTTCGGCCTGGCGTGCCGGACTTACCAAGGAGCAATTGGGCGAAGAGATATCCGCTGGCATCGCTGCACGTGTGCCTGAGATCGCTGGAGCAGTGTCGCAGCCCATTCAAATGCGCACGAACGAGCTAGTCGCTGGCGTTCGGTTCGACGTGGCGGCTCTCGTGTACGGTCCAGATCTCGAGCAGCTTGCAGCGCTTGGCGAGCGAGCTGCCGCAGTATTACGCAAGGTCCCCGGCGCCGAGGACGTTCGAGTTGAGCAGGTGACGGGGCTCAAGTACCTACGCATTCGGCCCGATCGAGCCAAGCTCGCGCGTTACGGCCTCGCCGTCGAAGACATCAATCAGATCACGGAGACCATGGCCGTCGGTCATGCCACGGGCGAAGTCCTTGAGGGCGATCGGCGCTTCGGCATCGTGATCAAGACTGAGCACAGGTTTTCGGGAGATCTCAATGCACTGCGGGCGCTGCCGCTGAAATCAACCACGGGACAGATCGTACCGCTCGGCGACGTTGCGCAGCTCGGTTTCACCACGGGGCCCTCTCAGGTGAGCCGCGAAGCCCTCTCACGGCGCATCACCGTCGAGTTCAACGTTCGAGGGCGAGACTTGCTGTCCGTCGTCGAAGCCGCTCGTGGTGCGCTCCGGAAGGAACTGCGGTTGCCGACGGGATACCACGTAGCGTGGGGCGGCCAGTTCCAACACTACACTGAGGCGAAAGCCCGACTCGTCGTCGTCGTACCGCTGGCACTCGCGCTCATCCTGTTCATGCTCTGGATGGCATTCGGATCGGGGCGTGCAGCAGCGGTGATCTTTCTCAACGTGCCGTTCGCGATCGTCGGAGGCGTCATCGCGCTTTGGGCGCGCGATATCCCGTTTTCAATCTCGGCAGGCGTCGGTTTCGTGGCGCTCTTTGGCGTTGCGGTCCTGAACGGCCTCGTCCTGGTTTCATTCGCTCGGCAGCTCGAAGCGACTGGCGTCGGACGCGAGGAAGCCATTCGACGAGCCGCCGACACACGTCTCCGGCCGGTGCTGATGACAGCCCTCGTCGCCTCGCTTGGCTTCATACCGATGGCGCTTTCAACGGCACCGGGCAGCGAGGTGCAACGGCCGCTCGCGACCGTGGTCATCGCCGGCTTGATCTCCGCCACGCTCCTCACGCTTTGTGTGTTGCCGGTCGCGTACGCCGGATTCGGTCGACGCAAACTCGGATCCAAGAAGGAAGAAAACTATGGGACATGATCACGATCACAGCGGAGACGCTCACGGCGAGCACCGCGCCGCGCCGCATCATGGGCACGGTGCCGGGCCGGGTCACGGCCACGGCATGGGATCGTCGAAGCAGGGGGCGGCCTTCGCCATCGGAATCGCCTTGAATCTTGGCTTCGTCGTCACGGAAACGGCTTACGGCATCCTTTCGCATTCGATGGCCCTCGTGGCCGACGCTGGCCACAACCTGAGTGACGTTTTGGGGCTGGGTCTGGCCTGGGGCGCTTCGATCTTGGCGCGGCGTGTACCGACCAAGCGCCGAACCTACGGCTTCCGAAGCACGACAATCCTCGCCTCGCTCATCAATGCAGTCGTTCTACTCGTTGCCGTCGGTGCGATCGGATGGGAATCGGTGCGTCGCCTCGCGGCGCCGGAGCCCGTGGCCGAAGCCACCGTGATTGTCGTCGCCATCGTGGGGGTGGTGATCAACGGCGTCTCGGCCTTGCTCTTCGTATCGGGCAGCAAGGGCGATCTGAACCTCCGTAGCGCGTTCGTCCACCTAGCCTCGGACGCGGTTCTGTCGCTCGGCGTGGCGGTTGCTGGCGGGGTCATGCTGTTCACCGGCTGGCGGTGGTTGGACCCGGTGGTCAGCATCGGCCTTTCGATCGCCATTCTCGTAGGTACGTGGTCGTTGATGAAGAGCTCCGTGAACCTGATCCTCAACGCCGTGCCCGAAGGCATCGAACCCGACGAAGTCCGCTCATACCTCGCGTCGCTTCCCGGCGCACTGGAGGTACACGACCTTCACATCTGGGCGATGAGCACGAGCGAGAACGCGCTCACCGCCCACCTCGTGATGAAGGAAGGCACCCAAGAGCCGCGATTCCTCCCCGACGTCTGCAAAGTGCTCCACGACCGCTTCGGCATCGAACACTGCACGCTGCAGTTGGAACAACTGGGAGCTCCCGATCCGTGCCGATTGGCGCCCGAAGACACCGTGTAAGCCGTTCGTGCGCGTACCCGAGCTCTTGCAGTAAGAACCTCACAGAGCTTTCGACGTCGCTAGCCGTGAAAGCACGCGCACCGGTGTCCGCTAGCCGTTGACTGCTACGGGGGCCATAGTACAAAACTATGGACGACTGCTGCAGTGGCAAGGCTGAAGCTCTCGAGCACCTCCGGGCGCGGCAATCGAAGGTCCTCAAGATTCTGCTTGCGGCCAACGCATTGATGTTCGTCTTGGAGGCAGGGCTCGGAATAGTTGCTCGGTCCACGGCACTGCTGGGCGACTCGCTCGACATGTTGGGCGACGCGCTCGTTTATGCGGCGACGCTGCATGTGCTCGGGCTGGGTATGCGATCGAAAGCCAAGGCGGTGTTGCTGAAAGGCGGCATGCTCGCGTTCTTCGGAATATTAGTCTTGGCCGATGCTGGCCAAAAGATCGTCACTGGCGCCGCACCCCACGCCGAAATTATTGGGTGGGTGGGCCTGCTCGCGCTTGCCGTCAATGTCGGCTGCTTGCTGCTTCTCATGCGGCACCGGGATCAGGACATCAACATGAAGTCGGCCTGGGTTTGTTCTCGGAACGACATCATCTCCAATGTTGCCGTGATCGCAGCAGGGTTTGCGGTCGGCTACTTTCATTCGCCGTGGCCGGACACCGTCGTGGGCATTGGCATCGCGGGGTTGTTCCTCGCCTCCGCCGTCGGCATCGTCAAGGACGGGCTTCAGGGGTTACGCCAGCAGGCGGCGCAATCGTAGACAAAGGCGCGAGCGACAGGCATCGCTAGTGCCGA
This sequence comes from Polyangiales bacterium, assembly GCA_038230915.1. Classification (GTDB taxonomy): domain Bacteria; phylum Myxococcota_A; class Polyangia; order Polyangiales; family Polyangiaceae; genus PMG-095. The sequence goes on from JBBRMI010000168.1 coordinate 8,018, forward strand.
GGACCGAACGCGATGATTGCCATGCCGATCAGGCTAACGCTGGCGCCGATGAGGTCCCAACGGTCCGGAAGGTTGCGCTCGACGAGCCAGCCCCAAACGACTGCGGTTGCAACGTACACACCGCCATACGCCGCGTAGGCGCGTGCGGCATTGGGATGGAACGACAATAACCACGCGAATGCCGCTAGGGACAACGCCGCACCAACAAGGAACAGGGGCGAGCGTCCTCCTCGTGTCCAAAGGAAGACGAGATAGCAGCCGAGAATTTCTGCGACGGCTGTGACGGTGAAGATCGGGACAATGGCGATGGGGTTCACACTTCGACAGTACGTCGCTTTGCGGCCGCGACACGCGAAAAACCTGTGCACCGTGACGGTGTGCCATTGAGTGCAATGCCTTCTCGACGAATATACCCTAGGGGGGTACGTTGTCGACGTGCATACAGCGCGAGATAAGAAGAAGCTGATCGCTCGGGTGCGTCGAATACGAGGCCAGCTCGAAGCGGTCGAGCGCGCGATCGAAGAAGAGCAGGACTGCTCGGTCGTAATGAACACCGTTGCCGCCGCGCGCGGGGCCCTCGGTGGCCTCGCAGCAGAGTTAATCGAGGATCATGTGCGCTTCCACGTGCTCGACCCGAACGAACGGCCGTCGGCGAAGCGGCGAGACGCAGCAAGCGAACTGCTCGAAGTAATTCGGGCCTATGTGAAATGAGCAGTACCGAGATGTCGCAAGAGACGAGCGCCAGTTTGCCGAACCGAGCTTGGGAAACCTGGGCCGATCATGGAGAAGCAATCACCACGGCGGTTTGTGCGGTGGTCGTGGTCGCAGGGTGGGTCGCGATGCGCGGTGGTGCCCCCGCGTGGTCAACCGCCCTCGTATTTTCGTGCGCCTACGTCGTCGGCGGTTATCGCCAGGCCATCGAGGGGCTCACGACTCTCGTGCGCGATCATGAGCTCGACGTCGATCTGCTCATGGTGGTCGCGGCCATCGGCGCAGCAGCCATCGGTTTTTGGGCGGACGGCGCGCTCCTCATCTTTATTTTCGCCCTGAGCGGAACGCTCGAAGGCTACGCTAGTAAGCGCACGAAGAAGGACATCGAGGCCCTCGTCGCCCTTCACCCTGAAGAAGCCACGGTGCTCCGCGCGGGCGTCGAGTTCGCAGTGGCCGCAAGCTCCCTAATCATCGGCGATATCGTCATCGTGCGCCCTGGCGAGCGAGTCGCCGCTGACGGCCAGATCATCGAGGGGACCTCCGCCGTCGACCAAGCGACCATAACGGGAGAATCCATTCCGGTCGACAAGACCGTGGGGGATGAGGTGTTCGCGGGCACCATCAACGGGCACGGCGCTCTGCAACTGCGGGCAACGCGGGGAGCGGGGGAGACGGTGCTTGCTCGCATCATCGAGCTCGTCAAACAGGCCGAAGAACGGCGGCCGCCTGCGCAGCTCTTCATCGAACGATTTGAGCGAAGCTACGCAAAGGTCGTCGTGGCCGGCGCAATCTTGTTGGCGTTCGCCCCGCCGTTGCTCCTCGGTTGGACGTTCCGAGCGGCACTCTATCGGTCGATGATCTTCCTGGTCGTCGCATCTCCCTGCGCGCTGGCCGCCGCGATGATGCCCACGCTTCTTTCCGCCCTTTCCAATGGCGCGCGTAACGGCGTTCTCTTCAAAGGCAGCACGTTCATCGAAACCCTCGGGCGCGTGGCCGCCGTCGCGTTCGACAAGACCGGAACGCTCACGACTGGTGCCCCGAAAGTCACGGACGTAGTGGCGTTTGGGGCTGGAACCGAGGACGAGTTGCTGGCCCGCGCCGCCGCGGTGGAGAGCCTGTCGGAGCACCCGCTCGGACGCGCCGTGGTTCGTGAAGCCAACCGCCGCGGGCTGCAATTCAGTGCCGGAACTGACCACCACTCAGTCCCGGGCAAGGGCGCACACGCGGAGGTCGACGGCGTCCGAATGAGGATCGGAAAACCGTCGCTCTTCGACGCCGTGCCGCGGGGCATTCTCGACGTGTGTGAACGACTGGAAGGCGAAGGCAAAACCGTAGTCGTCGTCGGCGACGACCGCGTGCTCGGCGTTGTCGCGATGCGCGACACGATCCGTGCTGAAGCCCGCGAAGCCGTCGCGCGGCTGCGCGCTCTGGGCATCGCGCACGTGGTCATGCTGACTGGGGACGCCGAAACGACTGCGCGGGCTATCGCGGCTGAGGCGGGCATCTACGAGGTCCACGCCGGGCTCCTGCCGGAACAGAAAGTCCGGCTCGTCGAAGACTTGGTCCGTCGCTACGTTCACGTGGCAATGGTGGGCGACGGCGTGAACGATGCTCCAGCACTCGCGGCGGCGACTGTGGGGATTGCCATGGGCGCCGCGGGCACCGATGTGGCGCTAGAAGCGGCCGACGTGGTCCTGACTGGCGATGACCTCACGAAAGTGCCCTACGCAGTCAGCTTGGGGCGGCGCGCGGTTGGCGTCGTGAAGCAAAACCTCGTATTTGCGCTCTCGGTAATCGTCTCCCTCGTTGCAGCCGATCTGCTCGGGAGGATCAATCTGCCTATGGGTGTGGTTGGGCATGAGGGCAGCACGCTGCTCGTTACTTTGAGCGGTCTAAGGCTGTTACGCAAAGACCGAGGCAAGACCGATCGACGGACGCGAAGGGCAGGTCTTGCTCGGGCAGAAACAAAGCACGCTTAGCGACACCTGGATTGGTTGCTGAGACCCAGGCTGGTAGTGAGGGCCCAACGATACTCGCGGGTCGAGCTCCTGGACATCGACCGAGCAGCTCGCTCAACAGGAACGTCCAGTTCTGAAGGATCAGCACAGGCACGCTCGTTGGAGTCGACGGTCGCGTCGCACGGGAAATGGAGTGCCAACGGTTCTGGTACGCGTTGGACCCCGCCACCAACCCCTCCGTTGCGCCCGAGCAAAAGCATCAGTCGGAGTCGTTCGCCACGAGGCGCGCTCCACCGCCACCCCGAACGTCCGCCGCCTGTCGTACATTTTTCGGCGTCGCGCAGTTCTTTTGCCTCGATCGAGGACCAGGCGCAAAAACTGCGCGCGGCACTTTGTTTCGCCAGCCACCTGACGTGGCACATTGCTCCCTCGCGGAAAGCCGTTGCGTGGTTGGCTGCGGAGGCTTCGTTCTTGCAGATGGATCGAGTCCGATGGAACCGCGTCCCGCAGAGCAGAACGTCGCGCCGCTCGCAGACAAAAGGGCTTTGGAGGAATCCAGCGACCTTCTGCGCGTCGAAGGTCTCACCAAGGTTTACCGCATGGGCGAGGTCGAGGTGCACGCGCTCCGGGGCATCGACTTGACTCTGCGCGCCCGCGAGCTCGTCGTGCTGCTCGGAGCGTCAGGCAGCGGCAAGTCGACGCTCTTGAACATCCTCGGCGGTCTCGATACGCCGAGCGCAGGGCGGGTCCTCTACGGCACGACGGATCTCACCAAGGCTGACGAACGTACCCTGACGCAGTATCGGCGGAACCATGTGGGTTTCGTGTTTCAGTTTTACAACTTGGTGCCGAGTCTCACGGCACGAGAGAACGTGGCGGTCGTCACTGATCTCGCGCCGAAGGCCCTTTCACCGCAAGACGCGCTGGCGCTGGTCGGCATGCAGCACCGCTTGGATCACTTCCCAGCGCAGCTGTCGGGCGGCGAACAGCAGCGGGTTGCCATCGCTCGGGCCATCGCCAAGCGCCCGGAGATTCTCCTTTGCGACGAGCCGACCGGAGCGCTCGACGTGGAGACGGGCAAGGTCGTGCTCCGCGCCATCTCCGACGTCAACCGGGAGCTCGGTACGATGACCGCAGTCATCACACACAACGCCGCCATTGCCGGAATGTCCGACCGAGTGCTGCGCCTAGCCGACGGTAGACTCGTCGGAGACGAGCGCAATGAAGTCCGCCTGAGCCCGGAGCAGCTTTCCTGGTGATGAAAGCGCTGGACCGAAAGCTCTTTCGCGACCTGCGGCGCCTAACGGCCCAAGTGGCCGCCATTGCGCTCGTGGTGGCGGCCGGCGTCGCGCTGTTCGTCGCGACGATGACGACCTACCGCTCGCTCCGGATCTCCGAAGCCTACTACTACGCGGATCAGCACTTTGCCGACGTTTGGTCGGGCTTGGCGCGCGCACCGCTGTCGGTAGCCCGAGGCGTTGCCGCCATAGCGGGGGTTGCCGCCGTGGATCCGCGTATTAACACTCAGGCCATCATTGACGTGCCGGGCCTCGTCGAGCCCGCGTCCGCGGTCCTGCTCTCCATTCCAGAAACACCCCGCCATGCTCTGAACGGCGTGTACGTCCGCCGCGGCCGGCACATCGAACCCGGTCGCACCGGAGAGGTGTTGATCAGCGAGGCGTTCGCGGATGCGAACCGGCTCGGGCCAGGCGACGCGATCACAGCTGTGATTTCGGGGCGCCGGGTTCGACTTTCGATCGTGGGCGTTGCGCTGTCACCCGAGTACGTCATGCAAGTGCCACCAGGTGGACAATCACCGGAGGATCGCCGTTTCGCGGTACTGTGGATGGGACGGCAGCAGCTCGAATCGCTGGTGGATCTACGAGGCGCCTTCAACGATGTCGCGCTGCGGCTAGCGCCCGGGGCAGATGAACGACTCGTGATCAATGCGCTCGACCGGTTGCTCGAGCCGTACGGCGGTCGAGGTGCCTACGGTCGCTCGAGCCAGGCGTCGCACGTGATGCTCGAGGAGCACATCGACCAACTCAAGTCTCTTGCTGTCGTGGTGCCGGGAATTTTCCTCTTAGTCGCAGCTTTTCTGGTGAACGTGGTCCTGGCGCGAGTCGTGGCGACCGAGCGAGAGCAGATCGGGATGTTGAAGGCTTTCGGTTACTCGAACGGGCGGCTGGCGGCTCACTATTTGGAGTTGGCCGGTGTGGTCGTGCTCGGCGGAATCGGGCTGGGGCTATTGGTGGGTTCCTGGCTCGGGCGGCTGATGTCGGTGTTCTACGGGACGTTCTTTCGCTTCCCAACACTCGTCTTTCGCCTCGAGCCCTGGGTCGTCGCGGTCGTGACGTTGATTGCCAGTGCTGCTGCTGCTGCTGGCGCGCTCGGCACCTTGCGGCGAGTTCTGGCGATGCCGCCAATTGTTGCCATGTCGCCCGAGGTGCCGGTTTTCTCGCGCGGCCTCCTCGATCGGCTAGGCGTCAGCCAGTTTCTGCCTGCCACTTGGCGCATGATCCAACGCAACGTCACGCGGCGACCGTTGCGCGCAGCTTTGACAGCCGCTGGTATGGCGTTGGCGGTTGCGGTCGTGGTGCTTGGTAGCTCGTCGGCTGACGGCATCCGGCGCATGGAGGATGTTCAATTTCAGGCGGCACAGCGCGAGGACTTGGGTGTCACGCTCTCTCGCCTGCGCTCCCTGGCGACTTTGCCCAGTTTTTCGGGCCTTCCGGGCGTCCGCCGCGCGGAGCCCTATCGAGCCCTCGCGGCGCGCGTCGGGACCGAAAATACCCGGCAAGACGTGACTCTGCTAGGACTTCAGCCGAGCGGAGTCTTGAGGCGGGCGACCGGAAATCACTACGAGGTTGCGGTGCCCGTCCCGGGCGGCGCCTTCGTGACGCGCTGGCTCGCGGACAAGCTCAAGCTGACGCGAGGTACTCCACTCGAGATCGAAATTCGCGACGGGCAGCATCGCACCATCAGGGTTCACGTGGCGGGCGTCGTCGATGAGCCCCTCGGTGAAACGATCTACATGGATCTGAGCGACATGGGCCGCCAGCTCGGAGAGCCGGACACCTACTCCGGGGCCAACCTGCTCGTCGATCCGAAGGTCCAAAACGAGCTTTATGCGATGCTCAAGCGCACACCCGAGGCCGTGGCGGTTCGGAGCCGGCGCGGGACGCTCACCAGCTTCAAGGGCATGACCGAGAAGTCGCTGACTTTCATTCGCGAGATCGAAATCATCTTTTCCGTCATCATCGCGTTCGGCGTCGTCTACAACTGCGCGCGGATTGCGCTGGCCGAGCGTAGCCGCGAGCTTGCCACGCTCCGGGTACTGGGTTTTACGCGAGCAGAGATTTCCGGGGTTCTGCTGGGAGAAATCGGGCTGCTGGCCATCCCCGCCGTCCCCATAGGTTTACTGATCGGTCATGGTCTGACGCTGGCGGTCGTTCGGGCGATGTCGAGCGAGCGGATGCACATGCCGTTAGTCGTCGAGCCGTCCACGTACGCCTTTGCGATTGTGGTGTTCACGGTCGCGGCGCTGGTTTCGGCTTTGGTCGTTCGCCGACGCCTAGACAGCCTCGATCTGGTCGCGGTGCTGAAAGCTAAGGAATGAGGATGACGCACCTGAAACTCGCAATCTGGATAACAGTCGGCGCGGCCGCGCTCGGCGGGCTCGGCTGGGCACTCCGCCCCACGCCACTCTTCGTCGAAGCCGTCAAGGTGACCCGCGGCAACGTGCGCTCGACGGTGAGCGGCGACGCGCGCACGCGTGTCAAGGCGCTCTACACGCTCACCGCACCCGTTGACGGAGAGCTCGAGCGCATCGTGTTCGAGCCGGGCGCACAGCTTGCGAAGGATGCGCTCGTCGCACGTATTCGCCCGGTCGCGCCACGGCCCCTCGATGCACGCAGTCGCGCTGAAGCGGCGGCCGCGGTCGTTGCTGCACGCGAAGGTGTCGCACGCGCGGAAGCCGCTGAAAAGGAAGCGGAAGTCGAGGTAGAGCATACCGACAGCAAGCTCGCGCGCACTCAGCAGCTCGCCAATAGCGGCTCGGTCCCCACGGCTGACTTGGAACACGGCGGGCACGAAGCGCAAATGGCGGAGCGCAGTCTGGAGAGCGCTCAGGCCCTCGTGCGCCAGGCGCGGGCTGATGTCGCCCGAGCTCTGGCCGTCGTGGCGCCTGCCTCATCCACCGACGGTGCACCGATCGTGGAGGTGAAGGCGCCCATCGAAGGGCAAATCCTGCGCGTCCTTCGCGAAAGCGCAGGGCCCGTGGCTGTAGGAACAGCGATTGCCGAGATGGGAGACGTTCGCAGCATCGAAATCGCTGCGGACCTACTCTCGAGCGACGCCGCCTCGGTACGTGAGGGCGCTTTCGCGACCGTCACGGGCTGGGGCAACGGCCCGCCTCTGTCGGCAACCGTGCGTCGCGTCGCTCCGGCTGGCTTCACCAAGGTCTCCGCTCTGGGACTCGAAGAACAGCGCGCGCGCGTCACCCTCGACCTCGTTGGAGCACCCCCTCAAGGCCTCGGTCACGACTATCGCGTAGATGTTGCCATTACCACTTGGGAGGGCACAAACGTGCTGCGAGTGCCTTCGACAGCGCTATTTCGGGTCGGCGATAAGTGGTCCGCGTTCGCGATTCGCGCAGGCCGCGCGCGGCTGACCAGCGTCGAAACCGGCCCTTCCGATGCCAATTTCACAGTCATCAGTCGCGGATTGAACGAAGGCGAGCAAGTGATTCCGCAGCCGTCGGACGCGCTCAAGGACGGCATGCGCGTGGAGATTCTTCGTGAGCTGGCCCCTCGTTCCGAACGTCCGTAGACGGCATCAAGGGGCACGGCTCGTGCGTACGCTTTGCGTGTACTTGCAGGACGCCTTTTTGCGCCCCACGGCAGCGCGTAACCGGAGCAGCCACAATTGTGACTGCTCCGGTTACGCTCGATGGGCAGCTACTGCCGCTCAGCCAGCTGCTGGAGCACTTGGCTGAAGCGCCTTGGCACGCTTCTGGACCTCCGCGATGGTTGCCGCGTCATCCGCAGTAACTTTTACGGCAAATCCGTTCCCGGCCGAGCTCACCGTCGCCTTCACGCCTTTGAGCTCGAGTGGGCAATAGGCCATCTCCGGCATCTCGTGCCCGACCGCGGAGGCGCGGGCGAGGTGGCAGTCGACCACCCGTTGCAGCCATTCTGCGGTCATCCCGGGAACCGCCCGGAAAACGACCGTCGAGCCGACCACCTTCGTCGTTGAGCCCTTGCCGGACTTCACGATTTCCGCCGCGTCGGAAACCGATGAAATGTCTTCGCGGTGATAGAAGGGGCTGGTGTCTCGATCGTCGTCAGAAATGCCCACGCAAGCGCCTGCCTCGGCGCTCGCGAGCGCACTCGCGGCCGCACGGTGCTTTTGAGCGAGGTCATGGTGGCGAGTGGCGTCTTCCGAGTGCTGCGCAGTGGGGTTTGATACAGACGTCCAGCAGCCGCCTTTGCCCGAGCAGTGTTGCTCCTCTTGCTTGGCGTTGGGGTCGTGCTGCGTTTCGTGGCCTTCCGAAGCGGCCTGTTCTTGGTTGGCCATCGCCTCGTGCTGAGTGGCGCTCATGTCGTGCGGTTGCGTGCCGGGATCTGCCGCGCAGCCAAGCATTAAAGCCGAAATGCCAGCGGCGAGAGTGGCGTAGTTGTGGTTCATGTCTGTGTGACTCCTTTAGGCGTATCAAGCGGAACCCGTAGGTCCCTTGGTTGTGGTTCGACTTCGTTTCAGAAGTCTTCGGGTCACAATCACTTGGCCTCTTGGAGCACGAGTGACGTCACCGATCGCAGTTGCCACATCCCGCATCAGCAAGCGTCGTGCCACCGCGTTGCCCCTCCAAAACTGGGCGTCGTTTCACGCCTGAAAACCCGAGTCGTTGGAAGGGAGGGCAACTGGCGCGACCACCGAGCGCAAGACGCAGAACCTGCGCGAGCGCGAAGCATCTGCGCGAGTGCGAAGCATCCGCGAGTGCGAAGCATCCGCGAGTGCGGCCTCGAGCCGTCCAGGCGCGGCGAGTCGCCGCGGTGGTGCGAATGCACGGCAAAGGCAGATGATGCCAGCTTTGCCGGGCTACTGCACCAATGCCGACTTCGCACGCTCGCCTGGACGCGAGTTGTCCGTCGCGTGGCACAAGGTTTGCTCTTCTTCCCGCGTAGACGTCTGCAGCACGGGCCGCATGTCGCGGCGAGCGCGCAGACAATAAGTTCGGGAGAGAAACCATGTCTCGCACGCTCGTCGTTCGTTCGCTAGCCCTCGCATTCGTTTTGACCCTCACCGGCTCGGCTTCCGCGCGGCGACCGCCAGCGCTCGTAGCTGCCGAAGAGCAAGTGGAACGGATCTTTGTTACCTGCCCGGCGGGGATCGCCGCTGCGGGCTACCGCGACATGCTGGCCCGCTTCAGCCACGACCCGCAACAGGTGCCGGGCCTTGAAACCGGCACTGGGTACGTCGCAGCGCCGCAAAGAATGGACGATCACGTCGTCCTCAGCTGCAAGGGCGGCCGCGTTCACAGCGGCAGCGGCTACCGCGACATGCTGTGGCGTTTCCGCACGCAAGTGGACGAGCCACAACTGGCGGGGACCACCCGCGCGTTCACCGCGCTCCTCGTGGCACGCTGACATGGCCGCTAGCGCCGCGGCGCCTCTTGGCGACGGAGGCATCCGTGCTGACTAGGGGCGCGCAAAAAGCCATGCATCGAAGAAGGGCGAGCAACGCAAATCTTGGTTCGGAGCTGAGCGCGGCGTTGTCTTCTCCGCGCGTGACCTGCGCCCAGCGGGTGGGGCATGGCGCGGGCCTTGCAACGCTACCTCACGTGCATCTCCGAGTCGCGTTAGCCCTGCTCGTCGTTTGGGCGCTGATTGCAAGCCCAGCGATCGCCGAAACGTCTTTCGAGCTTCCGACACCTCTGCCGGTTGACGCCGTCGTTCGTGTCGCCGGGCTGCATCGCGCCGAGATCACCGCCGCATTCGCACGAGCGCGCGCCGCCGCAGCTCGCCCACGAATC
>JBBRMI010000169.1:0-17646 GCA_038230915.1 Polyangiales bacterium
GCTTCGACGCCGAACGTCGCCAAATTGGCTCCGACCGCTCGCGCGAGCGTGAGCGGCACCTTCGTGGCCGATTCAGCAGTCGTCGAGCGGTAATGCACGCCTGGCCGCAAGGCCCCGCCGGCTTTTCCAAGCACCAACATCGGAAAATCAGACGGGCTGTGCGTCAGTCCTTCCGCCACGTCAGTCGTTGCCAAGATCGCGCAGCTGTCGAGCAAGTTGCCAGCGCCGTCGGCGGTCTTGCGAAAGACGTCGAGCAGCGCCGAAAGCTCGCTCATGTAGAACTTGACCATCCGCTTGCACTCGAGCTGATCGCCATCAGCGTGCGTGTACGCGTGGTAGCCATTCAGATTGCTGCCCGGCTTGTTATCGATCCCGATGCTTGGGTACAAGGCCCGCGTTCCAGGGCCGGAGTACTGATAAGTAAACACGCGGGTGATGTCGCAACTCAGTCCCATGGCCAGAAGCTCGGCCATCATCAGGTTGAGCTTGGGGCTGAGCAGCTCGACATTGACGTACGTTCCGCCCTCATCGCCTGTGCCCGAGCTGTCCATCGTGGCGTTCTGGAGCGAGTCAGGCGCGACGGGCGACTGGCAAGACACAGCGCCGCCGCCCTCGAGGCGCCGCTGAATCGAATCGATGCCCTCCATGTGCTGGGCGAGTCGCAGCTTGTCGCCCGCACTGAGCTTTTTCGATAAGGTCGCGGCGTCGGCGTGCAGCGCATCCACGACCTTCTTTCGCACCGCGGCGCTCGTGTCCAAGGTGCTGGGCGTCATCCCCACCGCGGGCTGCAGCGGGAAAAGTCGCTCAAATACCGCCTTCGTGTTGTAAAGGGGCACGTTCGGGCTGTCAGGAGCATTGTGCGAAAAATAGCGATGCCCAGTACCGGTCTCGTGAGCGTGTCCGTTGTCGACGCCCAGCTCGAACGACTTGAGCGCAGCACCCTGGCTCAGCGAGCCAGCGACGATCTGATCGATGCTGGGGCCACTCGCCGTCCCGCTGTTGAAGCCGCCATCGGCCTGGATCGGCATACCTGTCAGCAAGTTGGTGTGACAGGTGCAATGACCTTTGCCAATGCCGTATTTCGTCTCCATGCCGCTGACGACCGATAGGTAGTCGCGGTGGGCGGAAAGCGGGCTCAGCTGCTCGGAGAGCTCCCAGACGGTGCCGGTCTGCTTCGGCACCCAAAGCGGCAAATGCACCCCGTTCGACCACGACCAAATGCCGAAGCGCTTCGGCAACGCTCCGCCTGCGGCGTACGCCGTGCCGTTGCCATTCAGCATTGCCTCCAATTGCGGAACGCCCACGGCGAGCGTCGCGCCACCGAGGACTCCGCGCAGCAACGTTCTTCGAGAGATTGAATTGCGCATGATTTGCCGCTCCAAGTCCTTCGGTCAGGGCGCCAACGTCGCCTGCGAGAACGTCTCGGCACCAACGATGTCCAAGACGAGGTCGTCAACCGTGTGGTCGTTCTGCAAGTACCCGCTACTCAGTCGCTCGACGGTCGGCGCCTGCCCCGCCTGCTCGTACTGGCCAGTCAACCGGCGATGCAGCGTCGCGACGAGGCACTTGCTGGCATCCGGGTGAGCAGCAAGCGCTACGCCAAGCCCCGCCGCGTCCGCGAAGGGCGTCCCGTCTAGATCTCCGCTGGCATCGATTGGCATTCCGCGGTCGTCCGCTCGATAGCGCCCGGTGCCGTCGAAATTCTCCAAAGCCAAGCCCGGCGGATCCATCAGCCCGTGGCAGGCGGCACACGCCGGATCTACCCGGTGCCGCGTCAGCCGCTGCCGCATCGTTTCCGGCTTGCCTGGCATCTGCGGCGGTAGCACCGGGACGACGTTAGGAGGCGGCGGCGGAATCACCTGGCACAGCAGCGCCTCGCGAATGTACTTGCCGCGCAAGATCGCGCTGGGATTGAGCCCGGACTCGCCGAGCACGCCGGCGTGGCCCAAGAGGCCGCGCCGCACACTGCCTGCGGGCAGCATGACTTTCGTCAGCGTAGCGCCCGGCCGATCCGGAAGCCCGTAGAGCTGAGCCAGCGTGTCGTTTACGAAGGTGAACGGCGCGCTGTAGATCTGCGTGAAAGGCGCTTTCTGAGCCTTCAGCTCATGCAAGACGAGCAGGGTCTCGCTTTTCATGGCCACGGCTTCGGGCGTGGTCCCGTTCGGCAACCGCAGCATCCTGCTGAAGAAGTCGTCGACGTTCAGCTGGCCGCGTTCGGACGAGAGCAAGCGCGTTGCGGCTTGCTTCACGCCTTCGGGAGTATCGAGCTCGCCACGCGCCGCTGCGTCCAGCAGCCCTTCATCGGGACTGGTGTCGAGCAGCCCGAACGAGAGCCGCGCCGCCATATCGTAGCCGCGGATGGGGGCGACGGCGCCCGCCGTACCTGAGCTCCACTCCGAGCGATAGATGAACAGCGGTGATCTAAGGAGCCCGGAGAGCATGTACTCCAGCCCGCCCCAGAAGCTGCCGGTGGCGGTCGCACCCTCCGAAGCGATCGAGAGGTAGCGAGCGCGCTCGTCCACGTCGAGCGGCCGACGAAAGAGCCGCCGCCCTACCCGATCCAAGAACATGCCGGCGCACGACGCGTCCGGCGAGGTCGCGGAAGCCGGAGCGCAACCGACCGTCGTCGGCAGTCGCGCGGTGTCGGCGAGGACCTGTTTGGCGACCGATGCGGCGGCGGCATCGTACAGCTCGACGCCTCGCGCAGAGGTCGAAACCAGCGCCGCCCCCAGCTCATCGAAGCCGGCGATCCGCGAATCCGATTCGAGATCTGGAACGACGATCGCGGCGCCAAAAATGTCGGCGACGGTGGCACGATACTGCCCTGCCGTGAGGCGCTGCATCCGAGCCTGGAACGGAGCGCCCATCCCCGGTCCGAGCCCCGCCGCACCCACCGCCGCGGCTCCGCCAGCGTTCGACGCGCCCCCGGTTGGGGTCGCTGAGTTCGGCGAGCCGGAGCCGGATGGTAGGCCAATCTGGGCGTTCGAACAGGCAACGAATTGCACCACCACCAAGGCGCTGGCTGCGATTCTCATGTTTGCTCCTGTGAAATTGAGCGGCTGGCGACGGAGTCGCTCTTCCTGACGCGCGTCGCGTAGGTGTGCCGCTTGCGGTCTCCAGACCTCGCCTGCAGCACGGCCGCTCCGAGCGCAACGACGAGCAGAGTCGCGAGCGAGCCGGTGTCGTTCCGACGTGGCGCTCTGCGAAACGCGCAGCCTCCGCCAGTTGTTGGGGTTTGGCTCGGCGCATTGGTTGCCCCAGCGCTGGCGCTGGCCGGGTTGGCACCACCGCCGCCGAGCGTGTTGGAGCTGGTCGCGCCGCCGCCCGCAACCGAGCTCGCTCCGCTGGTGCCTCCGAGACCTGGCGTGGGGTTCGCCGTCCCGCCGCTACTGACGCCCATGCCAGCCGAGCCGGCGCTTGCGCCGGGCATTACGTCGGCTGGGCCAACGCCGTCGGTCGACGCCGGTGCCAGTAGATTCAGCTCGTCAATTTGCCACCAATCGGGCCCTGCGGCGGCTCTCTCCAATCTGAGGTAGCGCTTTTTCTGCAAAGGAAATGTCTTCGTCGTGCTCTCGCCATAGTCCAATTGCGCAATCGGAGCGCCCCAATTGGCGGGGTCGTCCGAAGCAAAAAGATTGAAGGCATTGGGCGTAGCAGCACCGCCACCGATGGCGAAGACGAGATCGATCCGGTCGAAGCTCGCTTGTTCGCCAAGGTCAATTTGATACCACTGACCCGGCAGAGTGGGCGTTTGGGGACGCCACGGATTGGTGAGCTCGCCGTCGATGGCGTGCGTCACCGTCTGACCTTCCCCGCCAGGCGCGGCATCCGCGTAGGCCGTCGGCAGCCACTTCTTTCGACTCAGGAACGCTTCGTCACCGGCGATCGGAACGTACGGATGCCCGTAGATCTCGATCTCGTTGACAACGCCATTGGACCACGAGCCGCTATAGACTTGGTGGAAGTGAAAATTGAGGAAGCGGGCTGGTTGCGCCGCCAGCTTTCGCTCGTCGAGCGGCTTAGCATCGTTGATCCAAAGAAAATCGCTGTATTCCTGGTTGGCGGTTTCCGAAGCCGGCACACTTCCCAAGCCGGTAACGAGATCGTAAGTAGGAGGCAGCGGGGTCGTTCCCAAATAGGGCGACCAAGCCAAATCAATTTGGGTTGGGGTGGACGCAAATTTTACGACGATGCTGTCGACGACGTAGACCGCGCCGAGATCTACGGTGATATTGCCGGCGCTGCCTGTCGACGTGTGGTCGTCTCCGTCAAACGCATTCTCGGGATGTTGGGTCGCGTTCGCCTCGCCGGACCCCTGCGAGTGGTAGGTGATCGCGGCACTCAGGACAGCCTTGTGCAAGGCGATGTTGACGTCCTTGCTCGCATCGGAGGAGGCCAGACCAGAGTGCCCCACGAACGTCGGAGCGTTCGAAAAGGCGCCGGCGGACCCAACGAAAGAGACTAAGCCAGTAAGAACGGCCGCCGCCGTCAGGTGTTTCATGATTGGTCTGGCCGTCAGCTCAATCCGCGTCCGCAGCCAAGCGCCGCGTAGCGAGATCGAATGGGTGTACTGACGTGCCGGTCGCTGACGACGGTTCAAATGTTTTGGGGCTACAACGGTCTGGCCAGAGTTCGCGGGTAAACGGAAAAATGCAGCCCGGAACCGATCTCACTTTTCTGAGCCGCGGGTAACGCCGCGCGCATCAGTGACAACGTGTTCCGTATCTGCCCAAGCCCGAATTCACAGCTGGACCGCTCGGCAGCTCGCGCCGGCGAACGCGATCGTGGCGCACCCCGTCGTCGCCGGTCTCAGCGCTAACTACACTTGTATTCCAGTCTCTTCAACCACGGGCGGTGGGACGCCAATCACTGCCGTGAACGAGCTGTAAATTCTCGAGTCCAACGGCATGACATCTTATTCAATTCGAGCGGCGAGACGCAGCTCCGCGGTATTGGTTCTTTTGGCCGGCTTGAGCCGAGCGGCGCCAGCGCGCGCCGAGCTGATCTTCCACGGTGACTTTGAAACCGGGGACTTGAGTCAGTGGACCTACCTGCTGGATCCACAGGGGCTCAGCGTCGCGGATAGCCCCGTGAACGAAGGCAAACATTCTGGCAAGGTCGTCATCACCAAGAACGAGCTTTGGAAGAACGGCCTCAACCGCGTCGAGGTGCAGTACGGTCCTGCCAATCGGTACGTCGCCGAAGGTGCGGAGCTCTACTACGGCTACAGCTTCTACCTGCCTGAAGCTCTGACGGGCGATACGCACCAGATTTTCTATTGGGAAACCTACAATAGCTACTTGCCAGTGATGCAGCTCTCGGCCGAAGGGCAAAAGCTGCGCTTTGTAACGCGGAAACCCGACTTGAAAGTGCATTGGGAGGCCGATGGCATGGCCACGCCCGGCAAGTGGCACCGCGTCGCGATCCACATCAAGTGGTCGTCGGATCCAGTCGTCGGCGCGGTCGACCTGTGGTTCGACGGACAGCAAGTCGTGACTGGAGGCAAGGCGCAAACCTTTTTGGGCGATCCCGCCTTCGTGCAGCACGGCCTGTTGCGCGATCCAATCGACAAGGTCGAGACGCTCTACATGGACGATGCGCGCCTCGGCACCACGCTCGCCGACGTGCAGCCTTCGCTCGGCCTGAGTGGCGGCGCGGGTAGTGCAGGTACCGGTGGAGTCGTGGCAGGTGGCAGCGGCGGCATGGGCGGCAGCGGCGGCGCGGGCGGCAATGGCCCCGTCGTGTCGGCTGTCGGTGGCGCGCAGGAGACGCCCGGCGGTTGGGGCGGAGCTACTGGCAACGCGAGCAGCACCGGCATGTCGGGCGCAGCGGTTGGAGCGATGCCAGGTACCGCTGCAGTTCCGCCAGACCCCCCGAACATGGCGACGAACGGAAACTGCGGTATCGCAAGCCCTTCAAATGGTGGCGCCGGCGCTGGCGGGCTGCTGGCTTTGCTCGCCGCGCTGTGGTTCGGACGGCGTCGTGCCCAGCCTTGATTGGTGATCGGGCCGGGTTGGGGAGCGGGATCGGCTGATCGGCAGCGGGATCGGGGTCGGTCGGGGCAGCGGCTTCGGGAATGTACAAATTCGAAAACGGCAGCGGTGTCGGACGCGGCAGCGGTGTCGGTCGTACCGGGCCTGCTTGTCTTGGGGACTCATGCCGAGAGCGCGCACCCGGTGCGCCAGCGCCGGGTCATACGGAGCCAAACGGTGGGGCGCTGGCACACCGACTGCGCGTACCAAGTCCTGTCTGCTAAGGAGACGACCGAAACCCAGGGCCGAAGCCGGCAACCGATACCGAAATACCCGGCTCCGCGTCGAGTCCGAGAAAGGCCCTGCGCGAGCCCGGACCCGCCTCTGGCTTGCCCGAAGCCCCTGCCGACACCGATCCCGATCCCGCTGCCGGACCCCAAGCCCGAGATGAGCATCGGTCAAATCCACGATGCTCAGAACGACTTATTAGAAGTAACCTACGTCGGTCCCGCGGATGCGAACAGTATCGGGACCGGCGACGGCTTGAGCGATCTGGGGGTCATCGAAGCGCACTTCAACAACGACACGAGCGTTGAAGCACTCGACGCGGCCTACCACCTAGGTGACAGCATGCAGGTTGACATTTCCACCGACGGCGCAGGAAATATGAACCTCACTTATCGCAACGACACGACGGGCGCGTCCAAGTCCGTGACGCAAAAATTTTATGGCAGCGTCAGCGGTGGCTGCTACTTCAAAGCCGGCAACTACCATCAAGCCTGCACTAAGCTCGACATCAACGCCGCAATCAACGCAAGTTGCGCCGCCAAGAGCTGGCCCGCCGGACGCTGGGAAACCGACTCAAAGGGCGCCTCCGTGCTTGAGCTTTATGAGCTGAGCGCCGACTAAGCGTGGCACACGCGGGTTGCCGAGCAGTCGACCGTCGCTCAAAGCGCGCCAGTCGCGGGCCACACTTCGATCTCACTGACGCTGTGCAACCACCACGGATCGAAGAAAAATTGCTTGCCGCGGACTCTCAGGTAGCGACCCGACGCTTTCAGGTCGGTCTGCGTGTCGACCAAATTGGGATTCGTGACGTCTTTCACCAGCGTCCACGTGTTGCCGTCACTGGAGACCTCGAGGGCATATCCCGGGTTGGGATCGCTGCTACCCGGCTCGTAGTAAACGACGACCTTGCCGATTGCCACGGTTTGGCCGAGGTCGACAGCGAGCGCGCCCTGGGAGCTATCCCACGTCTTGGCGGGTCCCGTGACGGTTGCCATATTGCCGTCGAACGCGTTGCACGGATCCTCTTTCCACTGTGCGGTGCAACCCGTCTTGTAACAATGGCTGAGCGCCAGGTTTTGAGCGGGGCCGCCCGCTGTCCCGCCCGTCGTCCCGCCGCCGCCGACCGCGGACCCGCCGACCGCGTTCACGCCGGCCGCGCCGCTCACATCGCCCGGCGTTCCGCCGGTTGGGCTCGCTTGACCGGTGCCGCCCATCCCGACAGTGCCGCTCGAGCCACCCGTGTTGCTGGCGCCGGCTTGCGTGCTGGGGCTGCCAGCCGTTGAGGCCGTACCGGCTGCGGGAGGCTGCGCGTCGTTTGCGGTGCCGCCCCTGGCGGGGGTGCCATCGACCGATGGTTGTTCGGAGGCGCACGAGCAAAGGGAAAAAATGCCGACAACGAACAGCGACGAATGGATTTTGATCATAGAGCCTCTTCGAACGGGCGCACGTACATGACGAACGCTTTCCGGCGGGCGGCTCAGAAATTCTTCGAGCGCTGCGAGTTTCGCGGGCCCTTAGTTGCTCAACGGGGGCGCCAGCTCCCTTCGTGGCATGCCCCCGCCACCCACCGAGCCCGGTCCGTTGTTGGTGATCAAATCGAGCGATGTCACCAGCTTGCGAATGTCGGCCGCAAAAGCTTCGCTGCCCGGCTGATCGCTCTTCGGGGCGTAGCCGTACGTGGTCTCGAAATCGCCGACCGCCTGCGCCTCGTACTCGAACAAGACTTTGTCGGAGGCCGCATCGCCGACGACGTAAGCGCCATAGTCTTGCAGAGCGGCGAACAGCAGGAGAGCTGGCCGCGTGGTCAGTCCGAGTTGCTTTGCGGTAAGCTCCGCCGGAAGCGCCAACAACGCCCCCTGAACAAAATCGGGATCTTGTCCGTGGTAGCCGGCGGGCGCGGGCGCCGCGGCGTTGAGGTCACAGCGATCCGCGGGCCAGCGGTAGCAAGACGTCGGCGTGGCGGCGTCATAGAAAAGGTATCGGTTTGCCCAGACGTCCATTTTGAGGGCGTGGCGTATCGCGACGCGCCCGGTGAGCTCGCCGGCACGCAGGCTGCCGCCCAGCGCCGACATGCCGGAGCCACCCTGCCCGCCACGCAGGCCCAAGCCGTAGATATCTTCCGTAGGCCCTGGATAGGCAAAGATGGCTCCCGCGGCGTCACAACGGGCGACATTGACCAGCTCGCGCAAGGTATGACCGTCAGGCATCAGCAGCGACGTTGCGTTGGCGAGCGACGCATTTTCTTCGGCGGACAGCACGAAATCGTCGGGAACCGCGACCGTGTTGAGTCGCGTCGTGCCTGAGCAGGGCATTGCGGGCTTGCCGATAGGCTCAATCACGTCGCGAACCGGATCGTTCGGTCCGACGACTACGAAGTAGGTTCGCTCTCTGCTGACGGCCGCCGGCGGATCCATCCGCGCGGGCACGTGCACCGCCGCGGCCCCGAGCGGCATGTTCCAAATCGACTCGATGGCGAATGGCCACGAAAGCTTGTCGCGTGAGTCGACGTGAGCCGGGCCCGGCTCTGCCGCTCGATGGAGATCCACCGTGGGCACGACCTCGTAACCGCACGCCGTGCACGCCCACAGTGAGAGCACCGCTAGCACGCGCCCGTTCAAAACGACCACTCCGGGCCCAATGAGAGCAAGAAAGACGGGCGGCCAGCTTTAGCCGCGATGGTATTGCCCACGTCGATGGCGACGCCCGGAAACGTCACGATGCCCTCGACGCCGGTCACGAGGCTCGTGCGGCTTCCAACTTGCACGGCCACGGCCACGCCAAGCGTCGCCGCCGCTGCCCAAGCTTCGCTGCGCCTTCCGGTGTTGGGCGGGCGAGCATCACCGCTGGCGTGCAAGTGATAGACACCAAGACCGAAGGCCAGCCGCGGCGCGACCAAGCCCCGCCCGAGGGTGTTAACGAGCCCCAAGCCGGCCAGCTCCTGTCGCGGACGCGCGAAGCCAGCGCGGGCTTCGACACTTTGACCAAACGCCGGCCCCGCCAGCTCTAGCCGCAGCGCGAAACGCCGATGAAGCGACCTAGTGAGCTGAACGACAGGCGCTACCGCCGGGCCAAGGCCGGCAAAGCTATGCAAGATACCCATGCCCAGACCGATCGCCGACGCGGGCTGGACGTCGTTGACGTGAGGTTTGGGCAGCAACGCCGCCAGATCGGCAGGCATCTTCTCAGGAGGTACCCGCCCCGGCAGCGTGCTCTCTGCGAGGCTCGCCTGCAACAGATCGACCGCGCGTATGGCCAGCGTCGCCGGCACCAAATCGCCACTGGCCAAGGCTTCGACGCGTCGGACCAAGGTTTTACCAGAGACTCGGTCGACGACCCAAACGTCAATCGCGGCTCTGCCCTCGACCCGAGTCAAAGCGAGCGTGGCCGCGGGCACCGGCCCCGGCGGCGCCTGCTCGAGCTCCGCCCGAACATCTTTCTGGTCGCCTTGCGCGACCCTCACGACTTCGAAGCCATCGCTCGAAAGCTCGGCGCGAAGTCGGATCAGCGCCTCGGACAACAACTGATCGGTACCGGTTGGCTCGACCACGACGATGCGTGACGCAGCCACGGAAACCGACGGAAACAGCAGCAACAGCGCGGTGAGAACGGCCCAGCGCGCGCTCAGGGCTGGCCCGCGATCTGCCGTGCGGGTCCGGCTCTGGGGCCCTCGGGAAATCGCTGAAGGTACTCGCGAGCGGCCTCGGCTGCTGCTTTCGGATCTGCGCCTCGTAGGGTGAGCATCCTGCGCCCCAGGGCCTCTTGCGCGAACGTTCCGGAGGGCCTTTCACTCAGGTAGCGAGCGTAAAAATCGGCGGCGCCCGTCAGATTTCCGTTCTCTTCAGCCAGCTTGCCGAGCAAGAACGCTGCCATCGCCGCGCGTTCGGTGCCGGGGAAACGTTGACGCTGAGCGCTGAGCGCCCTGTTCGAAAGTGGCCGGTCGCCGACATAGCGTGCGGCGTCGGCGAGCGCCGAAAGATCGGAGCTGGCGGCCTGGGCCAATACCCCGTCCGCACCGCGGCGCTGCGCGTCGTCGACCACGCTCTGGAAATCACCGGCTGCTACACGCTCGCCCCAGCTCGGCACAAGCGCGCTCTTCGACGGCTGGTCGTGCTCGACGAGCGCCACTCGTGCCGACGGCGCCGCAACGGTCGCCGGACCTTGGACAGTCGGCATTTCGCCCGAGGCACTCGGCGCGCCAGGTAGACCGGTGTCGGACTTGGCGTCAGCGGCGACCCCGTTTTCGAGCCACACGCGTTGCGCCGCCAAGTCGACGACCAGACGTTCTCCGGTTTGAACCCGGCGCGCTTCGGTTAACAGATCCCCGCGCACGTCGACCGCACCCTCGTGAAGGGTCAGCACGAACCGCCGAGCAACCGGCGACCAAGCCACCGCAAAACGAGTCCCCTTGACTTCGACGGTGAACGGTCCGGCCTTCACGGACCAGTGCGTCAACTGCCGATGGACGACGTCCGCCTCCAGCTCGCCGTCGTCCAGCCGAAATACCGCCCCGCGAAACGACGTGCTCTCGACTTGTCCGACCGCACCCGCCGCCAGCCGAATGCGCGAGCCATCCGAAAAAGCCACCGAGCTCTCGCCGGATGTTGCGCGCGGCGACATCGAGGGCCCGCTAACGACGTAGCCCAGCTTGGTCGAGCTCGCGTAGCCAAAGAGAGCCAGGCATACCGCCGCAAACGCGACTGCGGCCCCAAAATAGAATTGAGGACGGGGAGCGCTGGTGCGACCGATTCGCGCCGCTAGCCGGGCCGTGCCTGCCGCGTCTTCCGCGGCGGATGCTTCACCGCCGATGCGAGCGCGAATCACCCGCGCCACAACTTCGATCTGTTGGCTGTGCTCGCTCACGGCTGCTCCTTGGATTCGCGGGCAGTCAGGCCAACGTGCGCAGTCAATCCAGCGTCTTTGCGTATCTCGCGTTCGATGCGTTCGTGGACGCGCGCCACCCTCCGTTTGACGGACGACACCGACATGTTGAGCGCACCGGCCACCTCGAGCAGCTCGCAACCCTCGAGCGTCCGCAGTACGAAGGCCATCCGATCTCGATCGGCGACTCGGTTGAGCACGGCGTAGGTTTTGGACAGGACCTCGCGACCGTCGTCGTCGCGAGACGTGCCGGTTTGATCCGGGAGGATCCCGTCTGGAGTGAGCCGCAACCAGCGCCGCACGCGTATCTTACGCAGCTCGGTGGCGGCGACAGTGGCGGTGATCGAAAAGACGAAGGGTCGCAGCGACCCCGGATCGCGCAGGGAGTCGAGCTTCCGAAATAAGATAACGAAGACGTCTTGCACCAAGTCCTCGACGTCGCCATGCGGCCAGATGGCGCGCCGGAGGATGCGCCGAACGCCCGGCGCGAACCGTACCCAGACAGCCGATGCCGCAGCGGGACTGCGCTCGAGAAGCAGGGCAACCAGGGCCGCGTCTTCCGCTCGCGACTCGGCCACCGACGCGGGGGGATTGCGCCAGGGCAACGTCGTTGCGGAGTTTTCGCTCGGCATTCGGGCAATGATGGACGGGCCAGCGGCGCCCGAGCTTCGCCCTGATTGTTGCACCAATTCGTCGTGAAGAAAAATCGAGAAAGCTTGGCTCACTGGCGTCTAGGACGCGACCCCCGCCGGCGATGGCTCAGAAAATGGTTGGTCAGGCGGCCGCCGCTGGCCGGCTTGAGCTCCGAATCGGTGAAACCGAGCTCCCCGGCACATCGGTTTTAGGAGCTAAATTTGTGAGCCATCCACCTACCTGGGTGCGTCCTAGCCAAAGACGGATGCCGCGCCGAGACGCAAAATTTCATGGCCTCCGCTCCTAGTGCGCCGCTCAATTAGGGACATTGGGGGTCGGCCGTGGCGATTAAGACGACGGATTGTGCGGGCAGACTCAGCCCCTGGGACAGGTCGACCCACTCCGCCTGATTGCGCCGAAAGCCAGTTGCATCGATCCGGCTGACAACCAGCTTCTCCGTCGGCAGCGGCGTCCAGCCCGCCATCGCGACCCCGACTCCCTGTGCGGAATCGGTGCGGTTGATCAGCAAAACGGCGTGCCGCTCACCGCTCACCACCGCGAATGCGGCGACCGCGTCGGGCTTATCGCTTCGGCTCTCCACGCGTTGCCCCACCAGCCAGTTGTTCAAGAGGTAGTAAAGCTCCGCGGTGACCCGGAGCTTGTTGTCCGGGTCCATTTTGCCATAGAAGCCGTCTTTTTCGTTCCAGCTTGAGGTCCAGTCAACTCCGTTGTCGAGCCCGCTGGTGATCGCCAATGCGTCCCATACGGCGCCCTTGTTGCTGGTGGTGCGCGGGTCCTTGCTCTTCCAGTCGTAAGTCACCGCAAACTCGTCGTACCAAAGCGGGATCTTCCGGGCCGGGCTTGCATCGGCAAGGATCTGGGAGAGCGAGGCGCCGTACCCCCCCACCCATTTCGCGGCAGCGGTGTAGGCGTCTTCGTCAGAGTTCCTACCGTCGCCACCATAGGAATGAAACGTGAAGAAATCCAACGTCGTGGGGTTCGCTTGCAACGCGGTGCCGCGCACGAAGCGCCCCACCAAATCCTTCAGATCCGCTCGCGAGGTGGCAGGACCACCAGTCAGGATAGTTGGGTCCACCGCTTTCATCGCCTTGCACGCTCGATTGTACAGGTCGACGACCTGACTCATTTGCTCGGGCTTGGTAAGAAGCTCGAATCGGTATTCGAGCTCGTTCGTGACCTCCCAGTACTTGACGTGGAGCTTATTTTCTACGTTAACGATGCGCACGAGATCAGCCATCAACGCGGCGAACGCATCGAACTTGTCCGAGTCGAGCTTCAAGTCACTGTTGGTATCCATCCTGTCTGGCCAGTGAGGGATGTTGATCATGAGGTTCAGGCCAACGTCCGTCATCGGCTTGAGCGCTTTCACAATCTTGGGGGCATCCCAGGTCTTGGTTGCGCTGTCGAGCCAGCCGTCCGGACTTTGCGCGCTGTCACCGACAACAGCCATGTTGTGCAGGCGCACGATGCCCGGCTTCATGTGCAGGACATTGGCTAGATAGACGGGGTCAGACGTTTGCTGCGGGTCAAACGCGTTGAATCCGTTCATGCCGTAGGCCATGGGGCTGATCGTCCGCTGGACAACGTTCCACGTGACGACGACCTGACGGTCGACGGGGACACCGAATAGGCTCGCCTCTGCGGCAGCGGGACAAGCAATGCTCGCGTCACCGCCCACGCTTGTGGCGCTACCGCCCGCATCGGTTGCTCCTCCGCTACCGGACACCGCTATGCCACCGGTCGCGGTGAGCCCTCCGGCTGCGCCGCCCAGCGCTGTTCCTGCGCCGCCGATCGCCGCTCCGCCGGCGCTGGCCGGCAATCCCCCAGCACCGGACGACGATTCGCCGGTCGAGCCTGCTCGGCTCTGGTTGAAGGATCCACCGGCGTTTTGTCCGCAAGCGGCGCTTGCGAGCACAACCACAGGCAGCAGAACGAATGACCCTAGCAAACCTTGATATCGGTAACGCTTTGCGTGCACGAGAGACCCTTCTTCAGGCGAGACACTCCACGGCAACATGGCTCCGCGTCTCGCCTTCAGCGGCTGCAAAGACGGTGCCATCCGCCGCATCACGACTACGTCGGGTTCGGAAGCGAGTCGCGCGCAGGCGTTGCTTCAGTTGCTTCAGAGCTGAAGCACTTGCTGCGCCAGCTGTGCGAAGTTGACACAGTTTAGTGAAGCGCGTCTGGGCAGCCGACGCGGTGCGAGCTGAGCGCAAGATCGTCGAACCAAACGTCGTAATCGAGCTGCGGCGTCTCCTGGTACAAGTTCCACCCGAACCAGATCTCATCGAATTGCGGCAACGGGACGTCGGTCGTGTGCATCGACAGGTTCTCGACACCATCCTTCCAAAAGCGGATCTCGCTTTGGGGACCGTCGAAGAGCCATTCAACGCAAACCCACTTGCCTGTTTCCACGGGGTGGGCCTGTCCTGGCGGGTCGTTGTCCCAGCGGGTCCAATCGCCCTTCGGGCCGTGATCGCCACCTACGCCCCATTTGTGAATCCATTTCGGATCCTGAGACCCTTCCATGATCCCACCAATCCGCGATTCCCCGCCAACGCCGGTGCCCGTGGCTCCCACCAGTGTCCAGTGAACGTAGTCTTTGGGTAGCCTATCGATCCAAACCGACATGCGCCCGTACATGACGTTGCCGGGTAGCGGTAAATGGGCGCGTTCGACGATTTGGCTGTCGGCTGTTCCGTTGACGGCGTGGACATGCAAGGACTTGCGGCCGCCCGCAAAACGCTTGTCGTCAACCTCGGGAACGAGGCCAATCACCGTGTAGGGCGAGCCCACCAGCGGTCCAGGTTGGTACGACTCGAAATCCTCGCAGAAGTGGAAACGAGGATCGGGGCACGACGACGCCACCGCGGGCAGAGCCGGCTTCGAGTCGGGGACGCCATTGCCAACGACTGGCGGCATCATGGGCTCGCCGTGCTCGGTGGCAACGGCACCGCCCGTCGAAGGCGGCATCACCGCCGCGCTCGCCCCGCCGCTCTGCCCCGACCCCGTGCTGGCACCACCGCCTGGCGACGGTGCATCGGTGGCAGACCCAACGCCGGCTCCCTCGGCCGGAGCCACCTGCGCGTCGCAACCTGACAGCAGCACTGCCCCCAACAAGACTGCGGCAACAGCGGCTCCAGGAATTTCGTGTTCGTTCATCGCTGTCTCCTCGGTGCAAGGACCATGCAAGCTCGCTAATGGCTGCCCACTGCAAAGTCGTCGATCAGCCAGCCTCGCGACCCCTCCTTGAAATCAGAGCCGAAGACGAATCGCACCCGAAAGGCGCTCGTCAAGTAGTCGGCCGGAACTGCGAAATGAGCCAATTGCCAAGAAGCCAGTGCGTGATCAGACCAAACACTTTGGCCCCGCAGCAGCGGCAAGTCCGACCCGCAGCCGTCGTCATGAATCCCGCACGTCCCGAGATATGCCGGCTCAGGTCCCGGCGACGGCAAGTACGCCCACGTTGCGCCTCCGTCCCGCGAGAGCTGCACCAGCGCACTGTCGAAATAGGTACCCTCGTCAAACGTCTCAAGCGACACCCACTGCCACCAGGAGACTTCGATCGAGGAAGTACTCGTACACGCCGCCAGATCGATAGTCGGGGAAATTAATCCAGCTTCGGTGCAGTTTTGGTAGTCACCGCTGAGCCCCGTAGACCAACAGCTGCTGCCTGCGTGGCATGCGGGCCCAGCCGCTACGCCGCGAACCCACGGATCGGCCAGCCCGGCTTCGACCGCAGCGTGCGTCCAATCACGCTCGTCGGTCTGCTCGAAGTCATCATGAAAAAGCAAACCCGCGCAGCCGGGTGGGGTGTCGCCGACCAGTGGCCCGGACGAGTTGCCGGCTGCGGCTGGCGCGACGCTCGATGAGCCTGCCGTGGGTAGTGACCCTCCCATACCCGCCGCCGCCTGCACCGGGCGATCGCCGTTCGAAGCGCCCGCTGCCGCCGAACGCATGTCTGGCTCGGACAGAGGCGGCGGGCTCGGGGCGGTGGTCGTGTCACTACACCTGACTGCGAGGGCGGCAAACGACACGACCCGCTGGACAACCGATTGCGTCACGATACCTCCACTAGACGAACTTCGGCAGCGCGCCGTTGCAGTAGGCCGGATTTCCGAACGTCGTGTCGGTGATTCCGTAAGCGCTCTGAAGCGAGACCAGTAAATCGTTGTGGGAAGCGCCGTCGTACTTGAGGTAGCGCCCGGTCTTGAACGCGCCGCCGGCATTGCCCGCCACGATGAACGGCATGTTGTCCTGCGCGTGCGAGTTTGGCGCCTGGATCTCGGTCGTGAACAACACACACGTGTTGTCGAATAGGCTCACGCCGTTCTCCTTCACGTCGGTGAGGCGCTGCAGCAGGTACGCAAACTGAGTCATGTACCAGGTGTCGATCTTGGTGAGCGCATCCGGTTGGTAGCCGTGGTCATGTTGGTAGGCGTGGTGTCCGTCGAATAGCTGAAGGAACGGAAACGTGTTGTAGGCCTGCGAGTCGACCCATTGCATCGTGCCAACACGGGTAAGATCACACGCCAAAGCCATCACCAGTAGGTCCATCATGGCTTTCCCCAGCTCGGGCATGCGGGCGTCGAGCGACGGGTTCTTCTGCTGGTTGTCACCCGGGACGCCTTCTTGTCCGGCGCGCGCATCGCCGAGCGGGGTCGGTGCCGCCGGCTTGACGCAGGCCCCGGTGGTCTCGTTGGCGTTGGCACCAATCGCCAATTCGAGCTCGCGGATGCGGGACAGGTGCTCCTCGAGCTTCGCGCGGTCACTCTGGCCGACGCGTGGCGACAGGCTTTGGTACTCCCCGATCACCGTGTCTAGAATGGATTTCGATTTGGCGCGCTCGACCATCAGCTGCTGAGTGTTGGCGCCAAGATCCGTAAATAGCCGGTCAAACACCGCTCGCGGATCGATTGACGGCGGCACCGCCTGTCCAGGCCCTGAATAGACGATGCAGTTGGTGGGCGCCGCCTTCCCGCCATCGCGTTGATCGGTCGGCCAATTCACGGCCACTTCGAGCGACCGAAGTTTCGTGCCTTGCGCGATCTTGGCGGCGATTGCCTGATCGATGGACGGGCCGCCAGGAAACCCGGCTGTACTTCCACAGGTCTCGTAGGGCCCGGGCGGAAGCTCTCGCCCGGTGAGCACGCCGCCCATGCCGCGCGAGTGCGGGTGCCCCTCACCGATGGCGGTGATCTTGAGGTCGACGCCATCGAGAAGAATCAAACGGTCTTTAAAGGGAACGAGCGGCTGATGAATCGCCCCGAGCGTGAAGCTTGTCTCGGTACCGGTCGGTCGCCAATTGTCGAGCACCGTGCCGCCAGGCTTGTAGTAGACGAGGAAACGTTGGGGCGCCGTGGTCGACGCCGCGTGAGCCCGACCGGGCGGTGCCATCGCGTCGAGGAACGGCAGCCCAATCGCGACGCCACCGGCGCCGCGCAGCAGCTTACGGCGGGACAACAGCCAGCTAGCGGATTTCACGATCGTTTTTCTCCCTCAAGGCATGACTGGTTGGCGGTAAAGAAAGGCGTCGGTTTGAGTCAGAGCAACCAGCAAGTCTTTGACGCGACCTCCCGATTGCGCGAACGCCTGCTCCAGAGACGCGCGTGTGCAAGCATCTTCTGGTGTCTCGCCACGCCCATAACTGTACGTGAGCCATTGACCCACCAGACATGTCTGGACCTGGCGACTCTCGGCGAGTTTTGCGGCGAGGTGCGTATTCCGCTGCATTCGATCAGCCGTTCCGGGCGCATCCGATCAGGATTCCGGGGATCCGATCAGGCTTCGGAGCGAAGCGACGAGTACGGGGCTGGTCAGGCGGTCGGTTGAGCCTCGGGTTGGGGTTTCAGAC
>JBBRMI010000170.1:0-17426 GCA_038230915.1 Polyangiales bacterium
CGAGTCCGAGAAAGGCCCCTCGCGAGCGCGGCCCAGCCTCTGGCTTGCCCGAAACCCTTGCCGAGGCCGCACCCACCCCCGCTCCCGAACCCCCTCCCGAGGGCCGCGCTCGCGAGGCGCCAAGACAACGGATCAAGACTGGTGGAAGCTCAGCAAGGCGTGACAGTGATCGAGCGGACCAGCGATGCTGGTGACGTCCGGGTTTCGGCGCTAGCGGCCAGCTACTTCGGCGGCCTGGTACCGTTGAGCTGCTGAACGTGACGGTGGCGTCGTTGCTCCAGGTGTAGGTGCAGTTGCCTTGGGTGCTGGGAATCGTGCCGTCCGGTGGCAGGTCTCAGGCTGTCAAACTGGTAAGTGGCCCCGGGCAAAAATCCCGATCACCGAAAGTCGTTTCCGTGTCCAATCCCATGCCATGGACGATGTTGAGCAGCAGGCGATTGTGCGGCTGACCGGGGAAATCGAGGAACTGGTTGGTCTTGAAGTGGCCGCCGAGGTTGCCGCCTAGTACCCAAGGCGTCTCCTTGATTTCGTGCGAGCCACCCTTGCCGAGCTCGTTGAACCAAACAACGAGCGTGTTGTCGAGCATGCTGCCGGCGCCTTCGGGCACCGCGGCGAGTCGATCCATCAGCGCCTTCATTTGGCTCGCGTACCAAGCGTGGATCTGCACCAGGCCGTCGCGGGTGGAGGGCGTCAGCTCGTCGTGAGCGAAGGAGTGGATGCCCTGGGTCTCGTCTTTGCCGGGAACGTAGGCCGGGTTACGGTTGAAGGCATCGCCGAGCCAGGTGAATCGGTGGTTGGCGCCGGCGCGGCCGAACTGAATCGTGGCACCTCTGATCAGATCACAGGCCATCGCATCGACCACGATGTCCATAGCCGCGCTGCCGAGGTTTGGAATGTTGTCGTTCTCGTACAAGCCGAGATGCGCGCCAAGCCCGGTCTTTTTGCACGAATCCAACGAGTTTGCGCCCGCCTTGCCGCTCAGGCTCTTCTCGAGCTCGCGAATGCCGGTCAAGTGCGCGTCGAGCTTTGCCTGCTCGCCCGCCCCGAGCTTGGTTTTGAGCGATTGTAGGTCGGAGCGGACGAGATCGATCACGCTCTGCCGGTCGGCATTCAGGAGCGTCAGCTTGGGGTCAACGCCGCTGCCCGGCGGCATGAAGCTTCCGAACAGATCCTGAAACACGGCGTATGGATCGTTGTTGGGCTTGAGCGGCTGTTTGGCAGCTGCGTACGACGTGCTGCAGATGGTGTCGGTGTACTCATCCACCTGCAGTCCGAACAGCGCCGTCCGGTAGTCGAGCTGCTGGGCGATGAATTGGTCTACTGACGGGCCACTGGCGAGGACGTCGTCTTTGTTTGCACCGACCTGTACGGTGGGTGCGCCGGTCAGCGCGCAGGCGATACCACCCTCATGGCTGTTACCCTTGACGCCCTTTTCGAGCTCAGCCTTGTAGTCGAGACCGCCCACGACCAGCAGCCGTTCGCGATGCGCCTCGAGCGGCTTCAGGATGTCCGACAGCACCAAGCCGTTGACCCCGTTAGTCGGCTTCCAACGCTCGTAGACGGTGCCGTTGGACGAGTACAAGAAGATCAGCCGTTTTGGCGGCGCCGGCTCGGCAGCGCGCGCCAGTAACGGTAGAAAGGGGGCCAAGGCCAAGCCGCCGCCGCACGCCATCAGCAGCTGTCGGCGTGACAGGCGACTCACGCGGTTCGTGCTCACTGACCTCACGGTGCCACCTTCCTGAAGCGAAATGCGTCGCTGCTTACGATGCCGAACAGCAGCGCTCGCAGATCGAAGGTCGAGTTCCCAAGCTCGGCCGTCGCTTGCTGAATGCTGCAACGGTCTTGCTCGGCTCGGGGCCGGCCGACTGCGTAGCGAACCAGCTGTTCGGCGAGGCAAGTCCGCACCTGCGTGCTGCGGGCCAGCCCCTGACTGAGCTCAGTGACGCCGTCGTAGCGGCCCGCCGCGTCGCCGCTGGTGACGACCTCGCCGGCGGCGTCGACCGGCAAGGTTCCGTCGAGGTCGGTGTAGCGGCCTACGGCGTCGTAGTGTTGGAAGATGAAGCCTATCGGATCCATCAACTGATGGCAGCCCTGGCAGCTGGGATTCGAGCGGTGAGAGGCGAGCCACACTTTGGTCGAGGTGTTCGGATCCCGCACCGGTGGCGTGACGTTCACGCCGGGAGGCGGCGGCTGAAGCGGTTCGCACAGGAAATTTTCGCGGATCAGCTTGCCCCGCAAAATCGGCGATGCCTCCGACGGGTGCGACGTCACGGTCAGAAAACCACCCAGGGTGAGGAGGCCACCGCGCTTGCCGTCGCTGAACTCGACTCGTCCCGCCGGGGCGCCCGGTGCCGCGATGCCGTAGAACCTTGCCAGCGGCGCGTCCACGTACGAGAAATTGCCGCCCAAGAACGTCGCCAGCGAGCGATCCTGCCCGCGGAACGACTCTTCCGCGAAGCGCAGCCCCTCCTCGAACATCGAGCGTCGTACCTGTTCGGTGAAATCAGGAAACCTTTGCGCGTTCTTGTCGAGAGTCAGCAGCTTGTCCAAGCCGAGCCACTGGCGTGCAAAACTCCTGACGCCGGCGCGGGCGCGTTCGTCGGCGAACAGGCGCTCGGCGTGTCGCTCGACACCGTCCAAGCTGTCGAGCTCACCTGCCGCCGCGGCATCGAGCAAGATGTCGTCCGGGCCGGCTTGCCAAAAGAAGTACGCCAGGCGCGTCGCCAACTCCGTGCCCTGGACGGGCACGACGTCACCCGCCCGAGCGGCAGGCGCCAGCTCAACTCGATACAAAAAGTGGGGTGACTGCAGAACGGCTTGGATCACCAAGCCCACCGCCCCCGGGAAGTCGGACTTCGCGCGACGGCCCGAGTACAGCTCCAGCAGCTTGTCGACTTCAGCCGTCTCCAGCGGGCGTCGGTAGGCACGCCGTCCGAAGGTTTCAATGAAGCGCTTGGCGCAGGCCGATTCACCGAGCTTCGCGGGATCACACGGCAGCACATCCGCGACATGGCTCGCCGCGTCGGCTGCAAGTGACTCTGCGGCGTCGCGGTAGCGGGCCACGCTCGTTGGTGAGACAGGAATGACCGCGTTGCTCTCGAATCCGCCGATACGTTCGTCGAGCTCGAAGGCATTGCTGACGTCTTTGGATCCCGCCAGCAGCGCGGCCACCGTGTTGGCGTACTGCTCTCGCGAGAGGCGACGTAGT
This sequence comes from Polyangiales bacterium, assembly GCA_038230915.1. Lineage (GTDB taxonomy): Bacteria > Myxococcota_A > Polyangia > Polyangiales > Polyangiaceae > PMG-095. The sequence goes on from JBBRMI010000170.1 coordinate 3,209, forward strand.
GGCGCTTCGGCGGCCTGCGGGCCACCCTGGCAATCGGGGGCAACGCCTGTGCCGGCGCTCGCGGTCGGAGGCGAACCCGCGCTGCCGGGGAACGACGCTAGCGAGGCACCGCCGCCGCCATCGCCGGTTATCGCGCCCTGGCAGCCGCTGAGCGCCGTGACCGCGCACAACACTGAAAGCCAGTCGTTCGCGAGCCTCATGCTTCGGTAGTTGAAAGGTTCGCTCCGAATCTCTCACACTCGAGCGCGACGCCAAGTTTTCTCGCCTCGTGGGAAAAATCCATCTTCAGCGAAATGTGCGCTAACTGTGAGAGGTTTTGGAACTCACTTTCGACTCTCGGATCGTCCCCGCATGCCCGGCATCAACCCGCGCGCAACCAAGACGCCGCCAGGCGAAAATCGCTCCGGAGTGCCTTCACTCCCGTGGCAAGGCAACGCTGAGCGCTTGCTGGCATTGGCGCGTGAAGGCACGCCTGCCGTGGCGCAGCTGGTGCACGATCGCTTCGCCGATGACATTCACCGCGTGGTGTATCGGGTGCTCGGTCCGGACGCCGAGCACGAGGACGTCGTGCAGCAGGTCTTCGTGCAAGTCCTGCGCGACGTCCACCGCGTTCGCGAGGGGGCGAAGCTGCAGTCTTGGGTGCTGGCCGTGGCAGTCAACACCGCGCGCGCTTGCATTCGCCGGCGCAAGCTCAAGTTTTGGCTGGAGGCGAGCACGGATACCGTTGAAAGTTGGTCGGGCGCCGACGACCCGGAAGGGCGTGAGCTGGTACGCCGCACCTACGCTCTCTTGCGGGAGCTCCGCACCGATGACCGGATCGCCTTCTCGCTCCGATACATCGAGGGCTATCAGGTTCAAGAGGTCGCCCAGCTCACGCGCGCGTCGCTTGCCACGGTGCATCGACGCCTCGCGCGTGGCGCGGGTCATTTTAGGCTTCTGGCACAGCAGGATGAGCTCCTGCGAGAGCGACTGCAGCCCGGCGAAATCGCGCCGCAGGTGACGGGATGACCACCCTCGAACACCTGGGCAGGGCGGTCGCTGAGCGCGCCGGCAACTCGCCGCCACCCGAGGTACGCGAACGCGTGCGCGCGCGGGTGCTAGCTCGCGGCGCGGGCCGTGCCGAAGCTCACGTCGGCTGGTGGCGAAGTGTGGCCGTCGCGGCGCTACTGCTGGTGGTGGCTGGTGGCTGGCTCGCAGCGGGGCGAGGCGACGCGCTAGGCGCGAGCGTTCAGGGCACGCCGCTGAGGGAAAACGACTGGCTCACCGCCGCTGACCAGCTACCGCTCGACGTCACCTTCGAGGACCGCGGTCACGTGAAGCTGGCCGCGCAGGCGCGGGGGCGCCTCACCAAACTGACCCGGTCGCGCGTCGAGTTGTCCCTCGAAGAGGGTTTGGTCGAAGTGGACGTGAAACCGAAATCCGGTACCGCCTGGACGATCGCGGCGGGGCCCTATCGGGTCGAGGTGCTTGGGACGGCATTTGCCGCGCGTTGGGACGTCGCGCGGAGCGAGCTCGACGTGCGCGTGGTGCGCGGGCTGGTGCGCGTGGCGGGAGGCTTCCTCGATGAGCAGGGGGTACAGTTAAGGGCGGGCGACAGTCTGCTAGCCAACGCGATCAGCGGCCGGACCGTGATGTCGCGTGCCCAATCACGAACCGACACGTCGGCGGCGGCTTTCGCCGGGGCGGCGCCGGAGGCGACCGAAGCGCGCGTGTCCGCCGGACCCGAGCTCGGGCCCAGCGCCGCGGCACCGGAGTCGCCCGGTCCGCCAATACCGGAGGCGCGCGAGCAGCCGCCAGCGCGGCCTACCCCAAGCCTGAAAGAGTTGGGTCAGCAGGCGCGCTACGCCGAAATCATCGCGCGAGCGGAGGAGCTTGGCTTCGACTCGCTGATGAGCTCGCTGCCCGCAGCTGACCTGGCCCTGCTTGCCGACGCCGCGCGGTATCAGAAGCAGCCGGCGCGGGCTCGCTCGGTGCTGTTGGCGTTGCGGCGCCGCTTCCCGGGGTCCGCCGAGGGAGCCACGGCGACGTTCTTGCTCGGACGGCTAGCCGCTGAACAGAGCCGCGACTACGCTGGGGCGGCCAAGTGGTTTGGGCTTTACTCGCAGGAGCATCCGAGTGGCCCGATGGCAGCCGAGGCCTGCGGGCGGCGTGCTCAGCTGCTAGCGCTGGCGGGCGACCGCGAAGGGGCGCGCGCCGTGGCGACCGAGTACTTGGCAAAATACCCGAACGGCCCGTACGCGGCCGTTTCGCGTGGGCTGCTCGCTGGCCAGTCGCTGAAGGCCGAGCCATAGCGCGGCTGAGGGCGGCGTTGATCGCGAGCTTGTGGCTCACGCTGGCATCGCTGGCCCAGGCTGCGCCAGCCCGCCGCGCCGTGTTACTCGGGCACGCCAACGACTCGGCGCTGCGACGCATCGCCAACGAGCTGCGCGTCGCGGGGTACGAAGTGCTCGTCGTCCCAAGCGAAGGGAAGATCGACGACGTGACGCTCGCCCAAGTGGCCGACGAACGTGAGGCGCTAGCGGTCGTGAGTGTTTCTACGCGAGCCGAGGCTGCTGAGGTCGTCGTCTACGTCGTCGATCGCGTGCGCGCCGAGTCGACCCTGCGTCGACTCGTGCAGCGTTCCGGCGATCCGGGCAGTGTGGACCAGGTTATCGCGCTGCGCATCGTCGAGGTGCTCAACGCCGCGCTGTTGGAGCTCGAGCGCAAGTCCACGGTGCCGCGCGGTTCGACCGCAGCCGTCCTACCGGACGCGCGGCTACCCCCGCCGACGCGTAGAGCCGACCGCGCGATACGCTTGGGAGTGTCGGCGCAAGCTCAGGCCACCTGGTTGCTCGGTGGCTTGCCGCCGTTCTTCGGCCCAGCGCTTTCGGCGCGACTGGTGCTGCCTTCGGGGCTGTTCTTGGGAGTGGCCGGTTTCGCGTCGGCGTCGAAAGCCACGCTGACGGGTAGGGCAGGCTCCGCGGACATCAGGATTTTTGAGGCGACCCTACGCGCTGGTTTCGAGGCTCCGCTCTGGCGCAACTTGGATCTCGGCTGCAACCTAGCTCTGGGTTGGTTGGGAGCGTGGGCGTCTGCCGAGCCCGCGGTCGGGTTCCGGGAGCGTGACGCGCGCTCCCTGTCCGCGTTGGTCATCGGGCAGGGTGAGCTCGGGCTTCGAATCTTCGAACACATGAGTTTTGTAGGCGCGCTCGGGTTCGGCGTCGTGCTCCCGCGTCTGTCGCTGCGACAGGCGTCGACCGAGGTCGCGGTGGCTGGGCCGTGGTTGGCCAGCGCTGGCGTCGGGATCGTGACGGAGTGGGAGCCGTGATCGGTTCCGGCAAAAAACCGCAGCTGGCGGTACTTGGCGTGCTGCTGCTCTCGGCGTGCGACGGAACGCTCGACCCGCTCGAGGCGATACCTAATACCAGTGTGGTGCGCGCTGCGCCGCGTGGCCTGCATTTCGTCGAACCCTTCGACTACCACTACCCCGACGAGCCATTCTTCGATTCGATCGCGAACGCGCTCGAGCTGTCTGCGGCTCACGGACAAACTGACGCGAGCGCCTTCGTGTACGTTCCGGCCGTCAGCGGCGAGCTACGGTTGTCCGCGGCTGATCTGACGAGCCCAGATGGACGCATTTTTCCGGCGGCGCAGCTGAAGTTAGCGGTGGTGACATTCGCCGATCGCACGCGTGCTCGGGGAGGCCGCGACAGCGCCGATCGCTTGACGATGGCCTTTGCTTCCGGTGCGCGTCGAGGCGGCGTGGGGGCTGATTTTCGGGGTTTTCACCAAGACGCGCGCGAGCATCTGCCATCGGTGCCGCTGGTGATCACGCCGGATGCGCTCGAGCTCGGCGAGCGAATGAGCACGGCGGACGGCTTCGTTTCGCTGACCGACGTTGACTTCGCTCGGGCTTGGGGCGCTGCCGGTAAAGGCGTAGAGTTTTGGGTCACTGCCAACGTGCCGCAAGACTTCGCCGGCGCGGAGCCAGTCACGACGTTCACGGGCGCGCTCCAGCTCAGCACACCGACCGGCGCCGTCGACGTGGCGATCACGCTCAAGGTGTTGGGCTTCCAGCTGGATACGCTAGAAGAGCATGGTCGCTTCGCGGGCGTAACGGACGCCTTGTCGCACAACCCGCCTGAGTTCCGCGAGGCTATCGTCCGAGATCTCCGCGAGCATGGCGTCAACCTACTCCGCGACAATTTCGCTTCGCTGACGGACTACGCGGAGCTCCAAGCCGCGGGCTTCGGCGTGCTGGTCAACACAAGTCCGGATTTTTCGCTGACGGAGATACCGGCCATCGTCGGGCTGGGGATGCGCCCGCTGTTCAACGTCGGCTTGTTCGAACCTACAGCGGACGAGTTGAACACAACGCTGCAGGGCGCGCTCGCGCTGCGCGCGGCTGGTGCGGAGCTGGAGTCCGAGATGACGCTGGACGTCGCTCGCCGTGCCGGCGAACAATTGCCGTTCGATGCTTGGACCTACGCTCTCACGACCTATGAGCTCAGCGATCTCCATGCTGGCGAATTCGACCAGTTCTTGGCGCTGCTCGACACCGTTCGCGCCGCGCCGGAGCGCAAAGAAGTAGCGTTTTCGGGGCACTACGCTGAGGTGTTCAACGGTCACGTCCCGCACCAGGCGCGCCTGCTCTACGGCTTGTGGCTGGCGCAATCGAATCTCGATTTCGGCATGGCCTACGGCTACGCCATGGTCGACGGTCAAAATCCCTTCCAGACGCCCAGCTACAACGGGGTCGCGTTTCCCGCGATGCTGAGCGCGGGCGCTGGGCTCCCACCACGCCGCGTGATGTTGCCGAGCCTCACCTGGGAAGCGTTCCGCGCCGGCATCGACGACTTTCGGTACGCCTTGACCGCCCGCCGTGTGGCATCGACCAACCCGGCACTCCAGGCCAAGCTGGCGACACTGCTGGCGCCGTATGGCTCCCTCTACGACGACGTCGGCGACCGCGTCGACTACCGAAACCGTGAAGCTGACGTACGCCGCGTGCGCGCACAACTCGCGGCGCTGATCCTCGAGGGCTTGTAAAAGTTAGGCAATCGCGCGTACACAGTCGAAGGCGATGCTGATGCGGAGCCCGGGAGCGCCGTGCGGTACGGTGCCGTGATAAAGCCACGACGGGAAGATCACCAGCCGACCAGGCTTGGGCCGAATCAGCTTGCGGGCGCTCTCTCGGTTGAGCAGAAGCTCTCGATCCGGCGGGCCGAGCTCCAAGCAGCCTGCCCGCGCGTCGGCCTGGGCTGGGCCAGTACTTGGTACGGCGACATAGTAAACCCCGCTGAGCCAAGCATCCGGATGCAGGTGAGGCAGCTGAAAGCCATCGGCTCCGAGCACGACGCCCCAGGTGTGTAGGGCTACGGCGCGTGGGCGGCTGCGCACCGCTGCGTCCGCGGATCCATGCACGTCAACGTACGCCGAAAGCTCGTTCTCGATCATCGCTTCGAGCCGCGCTAAGGCCGGCTGGTCATGGCTCCAAAGCGGTCCGCTGTGCAAGCCTTGTTGCGTCGCATGCTGGGGCGGTGCGGTGTTCAGCGGCAGCCGACTGGTCAAGCACACGGTGAGCTCGGCATGAAACTCGGCGTCGTCGGGCAGATCGCGCACGCTGAGCCAGCGCTCGACGTCGAGCAGATGGCTGTAGCGCTCGTCGCGGCATTCCCGCCCGATTGCCGCGCGGAGCCCGAGGCCGCCACTATGTCCGGGCGCGAGCCGGAGGAAGCGATCGCAGGCGCCGAGCGCTTCGGCGAGCCGCCGCGTGCCGAGCTGAAACGTGATCAGCGCCAGCAGCGCGTCGAAGGAGCTGGGCGCGAGCTCGACTGCGCGCGCAAGCTCGCGCAGGGCCTCGAGCTTTCTTCCTAGTTTACCCAGCGCCCGACCGAGCCCGGTCCTGGCATTGATGCTCGTGGCGTCGTCGCGCAAGGCGCGGCGGTACAGGGCCTCGGCGCGCTCGAAGCGACTCGACGCCAACTCCAGATTTGCGAGATTGGTCGTGGCAGCCGCGAAGTTTGGCTGAAGCGCCGCGGCGCGCTCGAAATTTTCCCGTGCTTCCTCCGCGCGGCCGAGCGCACGCAGCGCTACGCCGCGGTCGTTCCAAGCGGCGACGAAGCCGGGCCGATCCGCGATCGCCGCATCGAACGCGGCGGTCGCCCCGGCGTAGTCCTCGAGGGCGGCCAGCGTGGTGCCGTACTCGAGCCAAGCCTCGGCGTCGTGGGGTTTGGTTCGGAGCGCCAACGCGAACGCTCGCGCGGCTTCGTGCAGGCGGCAACGCCGAACCAGAAAACGTGCTTCGGCCAGCTTGGCGTTGGCGCCAAGAGTCGTAGTCGGGAGGGTCGCCGACGAGGCTATGCCAAGACCTCTGTTAGCGGTTTGCTACCCGCTAGCCCGAAACTTTGAAGCGGATGTCCGAGCGCGTGGGCCAGCGTTATCAGCAAGTCTTCATACTTCAAGTCAGCGCTAAGGACCTGGCCCGATTTGAGCGCGCCGCCAGCGTTGCCTGCCAAGACGACCGGGATGTTTTGATGCCCATGGTTGCCCTGCGTACACTCGGTCGTCCAAAGGATCACCGTGTTGTCGAAGGCGGTGCCGCCACCTTCGGGGATGCTCTTCAGGCGTTCGATCAAGTAGGCGAGACGCCCGACGTGCCACAAGTCCACTTTGTGCATCATCTCCTCCTTGGCCGGATCGCCGGGGGAGCCGTGAGCGATGTCGTTGTGAAAGTCGCCGCCGGACACGCCCAAGAAGCCGAAATTCGTGGCATCGCCACCAGCCGGAGCCACCATCAAGCTGAAGATACGCCGCGCATCGCAGGCGATGCAGGCGGCTATCAGATCCAGGTGAAGCTTCACGCCTGCTTCGAAATCGGGAGCTCCCGCGAAAGCGCTGCCGTCGACGCTCTCGCATTTCACGGGCGTGGTGGCGCCGGTGCCGCCGACTTGCTTCTTGAGCTCCAGGATGGCCGAAAGGTGGTCGTCCATCTTGACCAGTTCGCGCTGCGGCAGCCGCTGCTTGAGATCTTCGATGTCGGCGATCGCCGTATCCAGGATCTTGCCTTCTAGCTCCGCGTCGCGACCAGGCGCGGCCGGGGTGCCGGCGGGGCTGCCGATCGCGCCGAACACCGATTCATACGCCGACTTCGGTGAACGAATCGGCGTCACCCACGCGCCGGTCTTGTCGAAGCTGATGAAGCCACGCCGGTTTTCGTTCTTGGATTGACCGCACAGCACCAAGCTCTGCTGTGACGTCGCTTGCGCGATCTCCTGATCGATGGAGACGCCCGCGTTGTCGGTCGTGAACCCAGAGGTCGAAAAGGGCTGACCGGTCTTGTGGTCACCCGTGCCGGAATAGGTCACGTTCTTGACGAAGGTCAACGCGTCGCGATGTGGCGCCAGCGCTGCGAGCGTATCGCTGAGCGCGAAATTCGCTCCGGCTCCGCTTGGCCAAAAGCGCGGCTGAACCACGCCGTTAGGCGTCCAGAAGATGATCAGGCGCTTGGGGCTCACGCCCGGCATCGCCGCCGCGTTGCGGAATTGTCGAGCAAACGCCGCGAGCGCGGCGGTCGCGCCGGCCGCGCGCAGCGCGTTCCGTCGGCTGAGCAGGTTATGCGAAAATAGGCTCATTCTCAGTCCGCCTTCCGTGCATTGAACGACTCGGACAATGCAATGCTCACGTACAGCTCCTTCAAATCCAATCCGCTAGTCACGAAGCTGTCGCGAATCGAGGCCACGAAGCAGGCGTCGGCCCCGCTTTCCGGACGACCCATGACGTAGCGGAAACCCTGCAACGCGAAGCACTCCTGCACCTGAGTGCTGCTCGCCAGCTTAGCTGCAAGCGCCGAGACGCCACGAAAGGGTCCGTCGATGTCACGCGTACCGCTGAGCGCGCCGCTGTCGTCGATGGCTTGGCCGTTTTCTTCGGTGCGATACCGACCGATGCCGTCGAGGCTCTCGAAACCAAACCCGATCGGATTCATCTGCCCGTGACAGCCGACGCAAGCTGCACCGCTAGTTTTGGCGTCGAGCTGCTGACGCGCGGTCAGTCCCGGGGCGAGCGCTGGCAGTTGCGTGTCGACGTTGGCAGGCGGATCGGGGATTTGTTGGCAGAGCAGCCGTTGGCGCACGAAGCGGCCACGATTCACGGGCGAGGTGCGCGTGCGCGCGGCCAGCACCGACATGACCGCGGGATGCGCCAGTATCCCGGGATGCTCTCCACCCGGCTGCGTGACGAGCGTCAGCGCGCTACTGGTGCTGGTCACGCCGAAAAAAGGCGCGAGCGTCTGATTCACGAACGCCTGCGTACCCGTCAAGAGTGAGCCCAGGCGCGCGTCGCCCTCGAATAAAGTGTGCTCCACGAACGCTTGAGCGGACGCTTCGAGATCGGAGCGCGCAGCGTCGAAGGTGTTGAACACACTGACGTCTTTGGGCGCATCCGGCAGCGATGTCAGCTCGAAAAGCTGGCGGTAAAGCTCCCACAACGCGGGTCGTGCCTCAGGCGTGGCTAGCAGCCGGCGGGCTTGTCGCTCGAGGTTACCGGCGCTAGCCAGCGTCCCAGCGTCGGCCGCTGCCGCGAGCTCCGCGTCCGGCGGCCCCGACACGAACGTGTAGGAGAGCAGCGCGGCCAGCTCGTAATCGGTGAGCGACACTTTGTCGCCGGTCGGCGTCGCCCCGAGCTCGGCGCGGTAGAGGAAGTGCGGCGACTGCAGCATGGCCTCGACCAGGACCTCGAGGCCCAATGCGGCGTCGCGCTTGGTGCGGCCCAGCTGAAACAACTCAAGGTAGCGTGCCTGCTCGGTGTCGGTCAGCGGGCGTCGAAACGCGCGTCGCCCGAGCGTTTTGACGACGGTCGCGGCGCATGCCGCGTCGCTCAAGGAGCTAGTCGCACAGGGGCTGAACCGCGTCAGGTCGCCGGTCGCCGCCTGCTGCGCCAACTTGCGCGCCGCGGATTGGAACTGAGCGGCCTCGGCGGCGCGGACTCGCAAACCGAAGGCGTCGTTCTGGAAACCTTGCGCGCTGCCTGGCTCTGGATTGAAACCGGCGGCTGGGTGTGAAGCGTCGCCCAGCAGCACGCTCACGCTCCGCTCGTACTGTGCACGCGTCAAACGCCAGATGCGGCGACCGGCCAAGCTCTTGGTCGCCGGATCGCAAGCGATCGGAGCCGGTCCACCGAGCGGCTCGAACGCGGGCGGGCTGGTTGAGGTACCGCCGACCCCGGCGCTACCGGCGCCGCCAGGCTGGGGTGCGTCGGCGCTCATGCCGCGCGCGTCCGGACCTGGTGAAGCCTGGCAGCCGAGCACGGCCAATAGGCCACAGCACGCGGTCCAGCGTTTGGCGTTCATGCTCCGGTAGAGCCCGACGGCCTTCGCGATCAGCTCAACTAACTTTCCAGAAGCCTCCGCATTGGGCTTATTCTCGGCGCGTGAGTCGCGTGTTTCCCAGGCGTCTGCTGGCTCGCGCTGTCTTACTTACGAATCTTCTGCTGGGCTTGAACCTCTGCAACGCTTGCCTACAGAGTAGCTACGTGCTGCGCGCGGATGCGGCGGGGGCTGCGCAGGGTGGCGCCCCGAGTGGGCCAGTCGGTGGCGTGGGGAGCGGCGGTGAGTCGCCGCCGGCGGCCGGCGCCACTGCGTGTGAAGGGCTGTTCCGGGCGGGTAGCGATTTCGCGGCGTGCGCGGCGGCCTACTGGGCGTCGAGCGGCGTCGATGCGCTGCACGCGGTGGTGGTAAGCCCGCTGGGTGACACTTTCGTCGCCGGACAATCGGAGGCAGCTGACTTCGGTGTGCCCACTCTCGGGCTCGACGGCTCGACCACCGGAGTCGTCGCGCGCGTCTCGGCCGCCGACGGTGCGATCGTGGCGGTGGCACGTGTCGGTGCGAGCGTGTCGGCGCTCGCCCTAGTCGGCGAAAATCTCGTCGTCGGCTCCGACGTCGGCGTAGCGGTGCTGAGCAGCGATCTCGCGCGCGTTCTGGGGCAGAGCCAGGTCGGTGGGATCGCCCGCCTCGCCGCGTCAGCCAGTAGCCTGGCGGCACTGACGACCGATCGGCGGCTCCTGCTCCTCGACGGCGGCGGCTCACCACGGGGCGAGCTCGACCTGGCTGGCGATTTGGTCGAAGACGTGGCCATCGACGCGGCGACGGGTCTGGTCGTCGTCACCGGCTCACGCGACCCGGTGAGCACGGCCGAGTGTCTTGGGAAGATGCCCTTCGTGCACGCGTACGACCAAACTGGTGCGCGGGTTTGGACGGCCTACGGCTTCGACGACGCGCCGGGCTGGTGCGCGTCTTCGACCGGGCGGCGGCTGGTAATCTCCCGCGGCAAGCTGTTCTACGCCGGCGAGCAGCAGGGCGGCAACAGCGTACACCTCCGGGATCCGAACGATCTTTCCGTGCCCGCGAGCTTGATTTCGTACGATGATTTTTCGAGCGGTACCGGCAAGGCAACGCGCGAGTATTCGTTCGTCGCGCGCTTCGATCTGGCCAGCGGCGCGTTCGAAACCGGCCAGGTGATCGTGCCGCGCAGCAATCGTGTGGGCGGCACGTTATTCACGTCAGCACTGGCGGTGGATCAGGCGGGGCGCATCTTTTTGGGCGGACACGTCACCTGCTGTATCGAAGGGCGTGACCAGCGCCGCGTGTCAGGCGAGCTGCTCGGGCCCTATGCCGGCGATGAAGCCTCGCTCTTGGTGCTCTCGGCCGATCTGCGGGAACGGCTTGCGTGGACCACCTTCACCAGCTCGTCGGGGGCGGGGCTTGCCAACGTCGAGGGCATCGCCGTGAACGCGGGCTTCGGCGCGGCGGTTTCCACGACGAGCGGTGTGGCCGCGCTCATCACCGTGCCACCGGGGTCGACTTCCGCGCTCGGCAAAGACGACGGGTATTTCGTCACCTTTCCGGTGCCTTGAAGGCCGCTACGGCGCCCAGAGCAAGGCCAGCGCGGCGCCAGCCCACGCGCCGTTCAAGCTTACCGGGTCGTCGTCGCTCACCAGGCCGTAGCCGCCGAATCGCGCTGCGCCGCCCTGGGCCAACAGTGCGATGCCGACGCCGTCCCAACGGAGCACCGGGCCCGCATCGACCTCGATCTCGCCGCCGAAGCCCCGCACACGGCCCGCCCGCACGCCGATGGAAGGCCCCAGTCCCTCGAGGGTGAGGTGCTGCACGGCGAGCTCGAGCCGCAGCAGGCAAGACCAGCGCTGGCCGTGCCAGGGATCAAAGCCAGCTTGCAGATTCATCCCCGCGAGCTTGGCGCTGACCTGCCCTTGGCGGCGCGACGTGTTCCCGCGTTCATAGCTCAATCCCGCGCCCAAGCTGAGCCGGCGCGCGAACCGATAGTTACCGGCGAGCTCGGCGCGAAGCGTGGTGAGTGCCGGCATGAGCTGTCGGGCACGCGGACCGGCACCTAGGTTTAGCTCCAGCCTGCGAAACTCCGGGCGCGCGAGCAGGGCCGGCTGCCGGTCGTTTGCCGGGCGAGGTCGGGGCGCGGGCGGTGGTTGTTCCTGAGGCAGCCAATCGAGGGCTCGCACCAGCTGTGCGACCGAGATCGCGAGCAGGCGCTGGCCGTCCTCAGCGTCGGGCTCAAGCTCGACCTGGCGCGTCAGTTTTTGCCGGCCGAACGACTCGCGAGCCGTGATCGTGACATTCGCGCCGACGCATTCGATGGCGACGTCGGCGCTGCCTACGTCCGACTCACCCCCGCCGACGGTTTGCAGCTCCAGCTGCGCGAGCCTTTCGAGCTCGCCGACCGACCAGTTGGAGCAGCCTTCCAGTTGCGCCAGGAGCCTACGGCTCGCGCGCGCGTCCGACACGCTGCCGACGAGCGCTAAGCACACAGCGAGTAGGGCGGCTCTCACGGCTGGCTGAGGCGACGCATTCGCTCTGCGTGGGGGCCACGAGGATAGCGAGCCAGGTACTGATCCGCCAGGCTTCGCGCGTCGCCCGACTGCCCGGCGAGTGCCCAGGCGTTGGCAGCCTCGGCCAACGCATCTTCGGCGAGCGGCCCAGCGGGCGCGTGCTGCCTGAGTGATTCAAACGTCCGAGCTGCAGCTGCAAACTCACCTCGGGCGCGCTGGATGCGTCCAAGAGTGAACGCCGCGCTCGTGGCCTGCGGGCTGCTCGGATGGAGCGCCAACACTTGACGGAGCGCGTGTTCGGCGGCGGGCAAGTCTCCGCGAGCTCGCGCGGCGTCCGCGGCTTCTACCAGCTGCGCTGGCGAGTCCGCTGCGGCGGTTGGCGCGGGCGCGGCCGTGGCGCTTTCGGGCGCGGGCTGGGGGTGCGGCGCCGGCAGCGCGTCCTTTGCTACGTCGGCGGAGCCGAGCCGAACGCTCTCGCCGGGGGCGAGCTCGACTTGGCGCGCGCCGCTTTTCACGGACACGCGGCCGCGCTCGACGGCGACGCGCACGCTGCCCGGCTCCGCGGTCACCGTGAACAGCGTGCCAATCACGCGCACCTCGACGTCACGAATCTGGATCGTGAACGGACGCGCCGAATCGGGCTTCACTTCGTAGCGAACTTCGCCCCGCGTCTGGACGAGTCGCACGAGCGCCACGCTCTGCGTCAGCGTTTCCAGCTCGGCGCCAGGCTTCAGGTAGGCCTTCGAGCCATCAGCCAAGGCCAACACCGAGCCCGCTTCCGCGTGCGTGCTGGAAGGTGCAGCCGCGCTTGGCAGCGAGCTTTCCGGCCGCGAAATCCCTCGGGGCGGCGGGCGCAGCCAGACGCCGACCACTGCGGCGGCCGCAGCCACCGCGACCGCACCTGCGATGAGCTTGGCTCGGTGTGCGGGCGTCCGATGGTCGGGCAGGCTCGCGCCTTCGAGCACCCGCGACAGCACGCGTGCTTCTCGCACGTCGTCCCACGGAGGCTCGAGCTCGTCGCGAGCACGCATTGCTACGTCAGCCACCCTTCATTCTCCTCTCGATATGCTCGTCCGCCCTCACGAGGCGCCGTTTTAGCGTTGCCAAGGACAGCTCGCACCACTCGGCGACTTCGTCCAGGGTACCGCCCTCGATGCGCGAGAGCGTCCAAGGCACGCGCAACTTGGGAGAAAGGCCATCCAGCACCCGGTACAACTCCCGCACCTCGTGCGACACGAGCGGATCCGAGACCTGGGCTGAAACCAGGGCGATCTCCGCGCCCAGCCAGCGTCGCCTGCGCCGGGCTTGCAAGCGCCTCTGGGCTCGACGCACCGCGATGGTGACGAGCCACGGTCGCACTCGGCTGGCTTGCTCCAACGAGCGCAGGTTTTGCAGGCAGATCGCGAACGTTTCCTGGACGACGTCGTCGAGCTCGCTCGAATCGCCCAGCAGGCGAAAGGCGACGCTCGCCACGTAGCGCGCGTGCCGCTTGAAAAGCACCGTAAACGCTCGTTGGTCCCCAGATACGAAGCGCGCCACCAAGGCCTCGTCTCCCTCCGGAACGAGTGCGGGTCGCTTTAGGGCAGACTCACCGACCATCACCGAGCAGTGTCGAGCGCGCTGGGCTTTCGGCTCAAGCTTTTCTCGCCGGGGTCGCGATCTTGCCGTGCGCCCTCGGCCATTTGGCGCAGAATTTGCGAATCAAATCCACGCGATACGGCCTTCGGGCAGCGCGCTCGCGGGCGCGGGCCGCGCGGGCGGAAATCAGGCAGGTAGCCGCGCGGAAACGCCCGGGGGGCGGCTGCTGCGCAAAGCCGCTCAGGACAGTAATTAGTTAGAGCGTGTCCCTTAATCGCTGATCCCCGTGAACGTGAACGTGCCCGTGCCCGTGCCCGACGGTCCGTAAAGGGACGTCGGCGATTTTGTTTGGTAGGCCCGGGTTCCTGGCGCGGGCCTAGGCCCGCGCGCGCCGCGGGCAGCTGCCCGCGCAGTTCAGGCTTTCCATGGGGGCCGTCGGCGTGCTCCAGGTTCGTCTACAGCTGGATCAGCGGCAGTAGCAGAAGACCGTGTTGTGGCCTGCATCATCGAGCAGCCTGAGCCGCAGGCATACATCCAAGAGCGCCGCCGACTCCGTCGCCGAGCCCCTGGCTGTCAGGTCGTAGCGTCGCTTGTCGAGCCTTCCGTGCTTGCCGGCGCCCTCGGCGAGATTGAGCACGATGAAGAATGAGGCCCGCGTGAACTAGGGTCTGTCCCTGAATTCGCTTTGCTCTCGCGTGCCCGTGCCCGTGCCCGTGCCCGTGCCCGACGGTCCTTAGGACGTCTTGTGTAGGGTAGGCCTTGCCTGCGCCTGAGCTTTCATCACATCTCAGCTGTTAAACACGCC
>JBBRMI010000171.1:0-17257 GCA_038230915.1 Polyangiales bacterium
CACCTAGCTCAACGCGTCCAAATTCCTCCAAAGCCCAGTCATGCGTACTGTCCATCCGCGGTCAACGCGTGCCACCAGCAGAAATTCCCGGGCAATCCTGAGATGGAACCAATGCTCAGAGGAAGGCGGGAAGGCGGGAAGTGCGAGAAAAAGGCGCATTTTTTGTTCGGGGAGACCGAACAAAAAATCGATTTCGCCGGGGGGCGATTGGGGCGCAGACCTAGCTGGTTGCGTCGGGCTTAGCCAGCCCCGCCCACCAGAAAATCCTTCCCGCCTTCCCGCCTTCCTGTTGATTCCCGCGCGCTGCTCGAGCTCAGAAGGCGACGTCGGCGCTGAACAGGAACGTGCGGCCGTCTTGGGTGATGGTGCGTTGCGGAAACTCGACGCTGACGGGCAGCGAGTAGCGCCAATCGAAGGCGTTGTAGACGCCGGCCGCCCACGAGAAACCATGGCGCGCTTCGCGACCGGTCAGCACGATGTCCCAGATCGCGAATGCTTCGGTCTTGCCTTGTGGGTCGTCGTTCGTTCGCTCGTTGCGATCGTAGCGGCCGCTCTCGACGCTGAGCCGGGAGGCGAGCGTGACGGCGCGGCCCAAGATCGGCAACGCCGCCTTGACGGACGCCAAATGCTCGGGCGAATTTGCGACGCGGCGAAAATCGGGGCTTTGGTTGAAGGCTAGCAATGACGACATCGAGGTGCCGTTCAAGAAGCGCGAGCGCTGAAAGCTGTAGCTCACCGCCAGCATGTAGCCCTGTCGCCAGTCGCGGCGCAGCCCGAGCTCGGCGCCGAGCGTCGCGATCGGGGCGCGCGCATTGACATAGTGCAGCGGGTCGGTCTCGTCGCCTTGGCCGGCGGTGGAAACCAAATCGCGAGTGTAGTTGCAGAACGCGGCGGCGGTGCCGGCGACCGTCGGCGAGAAGCGATGCGCGTGCTCCAGCTCGATCGAGTAGATGCTCTCGGGCCCGATGTAAGGGCTCGGCACCTGCGTGAAGCCGCCGTCGTTGTAGTAAAGCTCGTAGACGCTCGGCGCGCGAAACGCCTTGCCCAGCATCAGCTTGGTGTTGCCACCCGCGTAAGGCTTGGCGACGACGGCTACGCGCGGGTTGAGCGAGCGACCGAAGGTCGAATAGGCATCGACACGTGCGCCGACCGAGATGCGCAGCCGCTCGTTCGGCTTCAAGTCGGCGAGCGCGTAGGCAGCGCCGACTTGATACGGCCGTTTATCGTCGAGGAAACTGCCGCTCTCGTCGCGCGCGCGCTCACGGACCTGCAGGTGCAACTGGCCTTCGCCGCCGACCGTGAGCTTGAAGGCAGGCGAGGGCTGCAGCTCCACGCGCTGCTCGGCGCCGATCCAGCTGCCGCGGAACGTGTCGCGCTCGAGGCCGCCGTCGGCGGGCAGCCGCGCGTAACCACCGTCGAAGCGGTAGTGGTTGGCGTGCACGCGCGTCATCGTTTTGAGGACGTCGCTCCACCTCGGTTCGGCCTTCAGCTCGAGCGAGGCGCGCGAATCGGTCTGTTCGGTGCGCGGATCACCGAGCAGCGTGGCGTATTCGCCAGTCGGCAGTCGCTTGTGGTGCGACTGCAGGTACCAAGCCGCGCTGAACGACTTCTTGTAGTAGCGACCTTCGAGCGTGCCGGCGTCGAAGCCGTCGGCGCCGCGCGCGGTCTCGCCGAGCTCTGGGAAAAGGAAATTGCGCCCGGCGCCGTGCGCTACGGCGGCGCTCGTCCAAAGCCCGGCGTCAGGGCCGAGCGGCACGTTGGCGCGAACGCGGCCGCGCGCCACGCCGCTCTCCGCCGTCGAGAGCCCGGCTTCGCCGCCTTTGCGCGTCGGCCTGCGCGTCACCACGTTGACGACGCCCGAGAATGCGTTGGTGCCGTACAGCACCGAGCCCGGACCGCGCACGACCTCGATCCGCTCCACGTCGTCCAAACCGACGCGCGCATCGTAGCCGACGTACGAAGAGCCCAGCCAGTCGTCGTTCATCGGATGGCCGTCGACCAACACCAAGACACGGTTGCCGTAACTGCCGAGCCGCCCCAAGCCTCGAAAGCCGATCGCCTGGTACGAGCGATCGTTCCAAGCGTACACGCCGGGCAGGCCGCGCAGCGCCTCGACGATCGTCGGGTACTTGAGGGCTTGCAGCTCGCGCTGCGGAATGATGCTGACGGAGCTGGGCGCGTCCTCGACGCCTTCAGTTGAGCGCGACGCGGCGGTCACTTCCTCGGCTTGAGTCAGCGTGACTTCGACTCGCTGCTCGCGGCCGTCGCTGACGTTGACTTCATGCTTGACCGGCTTGAAGCCGGCGAGCGACAGCCGCACGGCGTGCTGGCCGACCGGCGCGCTGAAGACCATCGGCGTGAACCCGCGCGGTCGTCCGTCGACCTCGACCAACGCGCCTGGCTCATCGCTGCTGACGACCAGCGAACCGGTGAGCGGCATTAGCTCGAGCCGCACGCGGCTCTCCTGCTGGGCCTGCACGTCGACGTCTAGCTCGGCCGCGTGATAACCCGGGCGATCCAAATACAAATGGTGACGCCCCTCGGACAACTGCAGCTCGCAGGGCGCGGTACAGGCCGGCGCTTGCTTTGGGTCATCGACGCGCACGGCGGCGCCGCGGCTGGCGTCACCGAGCACCACGCGGCCCAAGATGGCTTCGAGTTTGAGCGTGAGGTGCCGGATTTGCCCGGCGGCGATCGCCGGCACCTCGACGCGCGCCGGGTAGTAACCGGGCAGCTCGGCCAATACGACGTAAGCCCCGGGCTTCACGCCGAGCGCGGTTGGCGTGTTGCCGCGTGGCCCAAGGTCACGCCGCTCGAGAAACACCGTGGCGCCGGGCGGCTCGCTGGTGATCTCCAGCACGGCGACGTTTTGGCGAATGCTGCCGAGCGCGTGCTCGATGCGCGCGCGCGTGTCGGCGTCCGTTTCGTCGCGCAGCACGAGCGTGAAGTAGCGGTACGCTTCCGGAAACTGCTTCAGCTCGTCGTAGCAGCGCGCGATGTTGTACGTCACGTTGCGATTGGGCACGAGCCGGTTCGACGTCAAAAATTCTTCGAGCGCGCCTTTGTAGTCGCCGCGCTGATACGCTTCGGCACCCAAGCGAAACTTCAAATCGGCTTCGTCGGCAAGATCATCGGCGTGCGCGGGCGTGGCAAGCCCCAGCACAAAGCTCAGCGCGAGCAGACTCGAAACCTTGCCACGCATCGGTCAGCGCTCGAGACGGATGTCGCTGGGCGGCTTCGGCGTGGAAGCTGCGGGCCTTGAAGAAACGGGAGCGCGATGCACTGGCCTGGCTGCTGCTTTCGGCGGAGGGGGAGGCGCTATGCTACTGGTAGTCGCTGCGGCTTTGGCTTGCAGCGACGAGAGCGCGGCCGCGACCCGGACCTCACCGCGCGCCGCACCCTGACGTACCACGTACGGCTGGTAGCCGTCCTTCTCGACGACGAAGACGCGCGGGCTCGACCCTTCGGCCAGCGCCAGCGACAAGGTGAACGGCGTGACGCCGAGCCGCACGCTGCCTTCGCTGACGGTCGCGCCACGTGGCTCCGAGTCGATGCTGAGCGTGAACGGCGCTGCCGCTGTCGCGGGCGCCGCGCTCGGCGCTGGCGCGTCTCCGCTGGCCGCAGGATTAGCCACGTTAGAGCGGGTTTGCACCCACGCCGCGCCGCCCACCAGCAGCACAATCAGCGTAACAGGCACGAGCCAACGGGTGAGCGAACGGCTCGGTTGCGCGCGCGCACGCGGCGTGTGGATGATCTCGATCCGTGAATCCGGCGAAGACACGGCGGCGTGCGTGCTGCTGCCCGGTTTGTTGAGCCGCGCCGACTCCAATGTGCCGTCGGCGCCACTACGGCCGGTGGTCGGGCCGAGCGGCACGGCGACGGTTGGGGCGTCGGTCGATGCCGCCCCCGATTTCGAGGCAGTAGGCGCCGTCACGACGGCGCCGGCGCGGATGCGCGGATGCGAGCTATAGAGCAGCGCCTGCGGACCGCTGCCCGACGCCGTCGCACGCGAGCCGAGCGGCGACAAATCAGCGGCCAGCTCGGCGATCGATTGGTAGCGGAGCCGCACGTCCTTTTCCAGGCAGCGGTTGATGATTGCTTCTAGGCTCGGGCTGACGTCGGGGCGCATCGTGCGCACCGGCATCGGCAGATCGGCGACGATTGCCGCGCACACGCCGGGGAATGACTCGCCGTGGAACACCGGCGCGTCGGTGATGAGCTCCTGCAAGATGATGCCGAGCGCCCAGATATCGGCGCGCGCGTCGACGCGGCGGGCGTCGCGGACCTGCTCCGGCGACATGTAGTGGGGCGAACCCATCAGGGTGCGCGTGTTGGTGAACGTCGGCACGGCCTCGCCGGAGCTGGGATCAGTCAGCTGCTTCGAGATGCCGAAATCGAGCACCTTGAGCAAAGGTAGGCCGTCGCTGCGTCGCGTGACGAACAGGTTCGAAGGCTTGAGATCGCGGTGCACGATACCCATTTGGTGGGCTTCGGCGACGCCGGCGCAGGCTTGCAACACGTAGTCGACGGCCTCGGCTTCGGGCAGTGCACCACGTTCGTCGAGCAGGCTGCCCAGGTCCGAGCCACTGAGCAGCTCCATGACCATGAACGGCAAACCATTGTCGAGTTGGCCGACGTCGTGAATCCGCACCACGTGGTCGCTCTGCAGGCGGGCGGCGGCCTGGGCCTCGTGGAGGAAACGGCCAATCGCTTCGTCGCGTCGCTCTTCGTCCGGCGGCAGCGTCAGCAGTTTGATCGCTACGGCTTGCCCGAGCTGCACGTGACGCGCGGACACCACGACGCCCATCCCGCCGCGGCCAACCAAGCTCTCGACGCGGTACTTGTTGGCGATGACCTCGCCGACGGCCGGCGCGCCCGCTCCCAAGCTCCTTGCTGCATCTCCGGACATCGTCAGCTCCGCGCGCCCAACCCTGAGCGTAATCGACTCCGTGGGGCTGCTCGCGCTTTTTTATGATCCGAAGAGGCGCGGCCCTTGAGGCTGGTCGTGCAAGCTCGGTGACGAGTCGGAGGATGTCCTACCTCTCGGTTCGAACTGGAATTTGGGGTGTAAACCGGTCGGCAACCGCAGCTCGAACCACGTGCAGCCGCGACACCAGGGCGAACGCCCCGAGCGTTACGGAGCGCCGCAGGCCAACCACTCGCCGAGCTTGCGGCGCTCCGCTTCAGCGACCGAGCCAGTGTTGGGCATGACCGTATTCACTGCGTCCGGGCCAGCGGCGGCTGCTTTGTCGATGCCGCTACCGTTGGCGCGGATCTGCGCGACGGTGTCGTATTTGGGCGACTGCGGGCCGTTGGAGCCGTGGCAAGCCAAGCAATTGGTTTTGAAGAAGTCTTGTCCGAAGTTGTCGTAGGTGAGGGCGGAGTCGCTCGGGCACGTGCTGCCCGTCGCCTGGCCCGCCGCATCACCGCAGGCCGAAACGCCACCTCCGGCCACGACGAACAACGCTAGGCCCAGCAACGATGGCGCTTTCATGGTTTGCGGCTTCGGGTGCCTCGAACCAGTGTCGGAGGCAAGCGGGACTACGGGTCGAGCAGCGAGATAGTTTCGGCTAGGGCGCCGCCGTGCTTTTGCCAGCTCGCTGCGCGCGGCCTGATGGGTTCGCATCAGGCCGACTGGCCGTGAGCCTTTTGTCCGGCCTGCGGTGCTTCCAGGGAGGTTGGACGTTGAGTTGTGCCAAACCGCGCACGAATCGCTGGCCCGGCTTTTGTCTGCATGGTAGACGCGGCCGCGCGCGTCCGTTCAGGGCGCCATTCTCGTGATGGCGGGTCAGGCCCGCCGCAGAGCTTCAAGGAATCACACGCGATATGACGACCATGAGCAGCACGGCGAGCGGCAAAGGCAAGGTCCTGCAGGTGATTGGACCGGTGGTGGACGTCGAGTTCCCGCCGGGCAAGCTGCCCAAGATCTTGAACGCGCTGACCCTCTCGAACGCCAGCATCTCGAGCGAGAAAGAAAACCTGGTGCTCGAGGTTTCGCAGCACTTGGGCGAGTCGGTCGTGCGCACGATCGCCATGGACGCGACCGAAGGCCTGGTGCGCGGCGTCGAGGTCACCGACACCGGCTCGCCGATCATGATGCCGGTCGGGCCCGAAGTGCTCGGCCGCATCCTTAACGTCATTGGTAAGCCGGTTGACGAAGCCGGCCCCGTTAACGCCAAGAAGAAGTTGCCGATCCACCGCGCAGCTCCACTGTTCGTCGATCAGAACACGACCGTCGAAGTGTTCGAGACCGGCATCAAGGTCATCGATTTACTCGCCCCGTACCGCAAGGGCGGGAAAATTGGCCTGTTCGGCGGCGCCGGGGTTGGCAAGACCGTGTTCATTCAGGAGCTGATCAACAACGTCGCCAAGGCGCACGGCGGCGTGAGCTGCTTCGCCGGCGTCGGTGAGCGCACCCGCGAAGGTAACGATCTGTTCCTCGAAATGAAGGAGTCGAAGCTAGAGACTGGCGAGCCGGTACTGAGCAAGACCGCGCTGATCTTCGGCCAGATGAACGAGCCGCCTGGTGCGCGTGCCCGCGTCGCGCTGTCGGCCTTGACCTGTGCCGAATACTTCCGCGACGAAGAAGGCCAGGACGTGCTGTTGTTCGTCGACAACATCTTCCGCTTCACGCAGGCCGGTTCGGAAGTGTCCGCCCTGCTCGGTCGTATTCCGAGCGCCGTCGGTTACCAGCCGACGCTCGCGACCGAGATGGGCAACCTGCAAGAGCGCATCACCTCGACCAACAAGGGCTCGATCACCAGCGTGCAGGCGATTTACGTCCCGGCCGACGATTTGACCGATCCTGCGCCGGCCACCACGTTTGCGCACTTGGACGCCACCACGGTGCTCTCGCGCTCGATCTCCGAGAAGGGCATCTACCCGGCGGTCGATCCACTCGACTCCACCAGCACCATGCTGTCGCCGGACGTCGTCGGTGAGGAGCACTACGCGGTCGCTCGTCAGGTTCAGCAGACGCTGCAGAAGTACAAGGACTTGCAGGACATCATCGCCATCTTGGGCATGGACGAGCTCAGCGAAGACGACCGCGCGACCGTGGCGCGCGCCCGAAAAATCGAGCGTTTTCTGTCGCAGCCGTTCTTCGTGGCGCAGCAGTTCACCGGTCGCTCTGGCAAATACGTGCCGCTCAAAGAGACCGTCGCGGGTTTCAAGGAGATCTTGTCGGGCGCGCTCGACGATCTGCCGGAGCAGGCCTTCTACATGGTCGGCAACATCGAGGAAGCCAAGCAAGCGGCGGCCAAGCTGAAGTCGGAAGCGGCGTGAGATGGCGGACACCATCGCGCTCGAAATCGTCACGCCGGATGGGCTGAAGCTCAAAGAGGCCGTGAACGAGCTGACGGCGCCCAGCGTCCAAGGAGAGTTCGGCGTCTTGCCGATGCACCGGCCGATGCTGGCGGCGCTCGCCACCGGCATCGTCACCTTCATTCGAGATGGCAAGAGCGAGTCGGTGGCCGTTGGCCCTGGCTTCGTCGAGGTGGCGGCCGACAAGGCGCTGCTGCTCACTGATCGCTTCATCAAGAAGGACGACATCGACGTGGTGCGCACGCGGCTCGAGCTCAAGGAAGTGGACGAAGCGCTCGACCATTTCAAAGGCGACCCCGAAAGCGCCGAGTACGCGGCGCTGGTCGAACGCGAGCTGTGGGCTGCCGCGCAACTCGAGCTTCATGGCGACCCGCCGCCGCCGCGCATCCGCAACGTCAGCTCGCTCGGTGCTCACGAGGACTACTCGAAGCCCGCCGAGGGCGAAGCCGAAACCGAAGCCGTCGACGACGCTGCCCAGCACTGACCGAGAGCGAGACAACAGGAAGGCGGCTCACCATTCATCACATCTCGCGCCTCGAGCACGAGAGGACAGGAAGGCGGGAAGGCGGGAAGATTTCTGTTGTTCGAACCGGCGCCTGAGGCCCAATCGCGATCCCAGGCGTCGAGTTGCCAGTACCACCCACCCTAAATCTCGGCCTTCCCGTCTTCCCGCCTTCCCGTTGTCCCGCTCGCTCGGGCAAGATGCGATGAATCATCAGAGGAAGGCGGGGGGCGGGAAGGCCCGGCCGCGAGAGATTTATTGGTCGAGCGGGCCAGTCGCTTGTTCGTTCCGGGGCCAATGTGTCGAGCCTATCGGTGCGCCCACCCAAAAAGCCTTCCCGCCTTCCCGCCTTCCTGTTCAATTCTCTCGCACTAGATGCCAAGCGCTAACAGCCCGAAGGCTCTGCTCGAACGCTACGGTTTGAAGCCGAAATACAGCTTCGGGCAGAATTTCCTGGCCGATGAGCGACTGACCGCGCGCATCGCCGAGACGTGCGCGGCGTCCGGCGGCAGCGTGGTCGAGCTCGGTGCAGGCCTCGGGGCGCTGACGCGCCCGCTGTTGGCGAGCGGCGTTACCTGGTTGCTAGCGGTCGAGCGCGACCGCGACTTGGTGCCGGCGCTCGGGCAAGAGCTGGCCGATGAGGTCGAGGCGGGCCGGCTGCAGATCTTGGAGGAAGACGCCAAGAGCGTCGACTTCGCGGCCGCGTTCGCTGGGAGATCGAAGCCGCACGTGGTCGCCGGCAATCTACCCTACCAGATCACCGGTCCGCTCCTGCAGAAGGCCGTGCACAGCGCGCCGAGCATCGACCGCGCGGTGTTCATGGTGCAGCTCGAGGTCGCCGAGCGGTTGATCGCGCCACCCAACAGCGATGACTACGGCGCGCTTAGCGTGTTTGCGCAGCGGGCGTTCAAGGTGACTCGCGCGTTCGTGGTGAAGCGTGGTGCATTTTATCCGCAGCCGAACGTCGACTCAGCGGTCGTCAAGCTTGAGCCGCTCGGCGCGGGTCCAGAGAGCGACGAGTTTCGCGCGGTCGTGAAGCACGCCTTCGGGCAGCGCCGGAAAAAGCTCAAAAACGTGTGGGCAGGGCTGTTCGGAGAGCGCGGCCTCGACCTGAGCGCAGCGGCCGAGCGCGCCGGCATCGATCTGTCGGCGCGCGGCGAGACGCTCGCCGTGGCGGACTTCCAGCGCATGGCCGAGGAGCTCGGTCGATGAAGCGGCGCGCGTTTGCGGTGCTGCTTTGCGCGCTGGCCTGCGATCGCACGCCGCCCAGCGTGGTGAGGGAAGCCGAGTTCGGGGTCTTCTTCGGCGGCCAGGTCCAAGAGCTGAGGGAGATCGCCAAGGAACTCGATCCCGGGCGACAGCAGCACGGCTTCCGGCTGACGTTCAAGGCGCCGCTCGCGCGCGACGTCGCGGTGTCGTGGGAGCTGTCGTTGCCCGCCACCGACAAAGGCGGCCCGCGCGCGGCGATCGTCGGGCAAGCAACGGCCAAAGCCGGTCAGAGTCTGCTCGAGGTGCCGATCGCATTTCGGCCCACCGATCCGCTCGGTTCGTGGCACGCGAAGCTGACCGCGGATGGTCAGGTGAGCATCGACCGCGATTTCTCGGTCGTCGCGCCGCCGCCGCCGCCGAAGTCGGGGCCGAAACCGCTCGTGCCGCGCGGGCCTGCTAGCGCTAACCCCTGAGCCCGGGCGTTAGCCGTTCGAGCCGAATGCCCAAGCGCTGGAGCGAGCGCTCGCCGCGCTCGAGCGCCAGCTTTTGACGGATCGCGAATGCATCGCGCACCGCCAGCGCCTTGGGCGACTCATCGGTCAGATTGCCGAGCGAGGGCCGCAGCAGCACCCATTTCCAGGTCAAGCCGCGACGCTTGCGCTCGGCTAGCGAGCGCGAGAGCGCCGGTCGCGCGGTTTCGTCTGGTGCGTCCGACCACATGTAGATCAACGTTGGACGGACGCGCTCGTGACGGAGGCGCTCCATCAAGCGGATAATCTCGACGTCGACGCGCAGCCGCTCCGGGTCGACGCGCGCCGGCGAGCTCACGCCGAACGCCGCCAAATAGCGCCGCAGCGAGCGTTCGCGCGGCGTCGGTGCTTGCGTGATGACATCGTGAAACGGCGCCCGCTGCCGCAGTTTTTCGGCACGGCGCGCGATGCGATCGATCTCGGTCGCGTGCACGTGCGCCGAAAGCGCTGGATCGAGCGGGCGCATGTGCTCGATCACGCGCAACGACAGCTCGGTCTCGTCGAGCCCGCTGCGGTCCGCGTCCATGCAGCTTGTGACCTCGACCAATTTTTCGACCAGCCGCGTGGCGTGCGCGATGCCGCGTTCCGGTTTTTCGAAGCAGAGCGTGCGCGTCCCGACAATCGCGAGTCCGACGCGGTCACCTGCGCGCCCATGCCGCAACGCCACCGACGCGACCTCGTCGATCGCTCGGTCGAGCGCCGACTCGCCCGGTGGCCCCGCCCAGTGATCGACCGCTGCGTCGAGCACCAGCCAGACCACGTCGCGCTCGTCTTTCTCGTATTCGCGGACCAAAAGCACACCCCGCCGCGCCGACGCTTTCCAGGCGATGCGCCGAAACGGGTCGCCGCTTTGGTGCTCGCGCAGCTCGCGCAACTCCCCGCCTTCGCCGCGCATACGGCCAGGCCGGCCCTCATTGGCTTGCTGCCGGCTGCGACCGCCGCGCGCGGAGCGCACCAGCACCGAATACGGCGTCGGCAACACCTCGATGCCGAACGGGTTGGCGAAGGTCAGCGGCACTTCGAACAGGCTTGGTCCCGACTCGACCTCGAGCGACAAACCATGGATGCCGTGACGCCCAACGCGCAGGCCACGCACGATCAACGTCACGCTCAAGCGCGTGTTGGCCGGCACTTCGTCGCTCTCCGGGTTCACCTGCACCGTCAGCTCCGGCGCCGCGACCGCGCGTAGCCCGCGAAAACGCACCGCTGCGCTGTGACGATTGCGCAACTCGGCTTGCAGTACCAGCTCCGTGCCGCGCGCGACCGAGAGCTTGCGCACGTCGCCGCGCCATAACATCTCTAGTCCGGCCGCCCGCACCCGACTCACCCCGAGGCGTGTCAGCGCGCGCGCAACGGCAAGCCCCAGCACCACCGCCCCGCCCCACGCCACGACCGGCCCCGACTGCAAAAGCAGCCCGCCGAGCACGACCGCCATCCCGGACAGGGCCAGGTCGGAACTCTCCCGCGTGGGGTGGATCTGCACCGCCCGACGATAATCCGAGTGAGCCGCCCTCGGAAAGGCAGAACCGGAAAGTCACGCCTCGAGCTGCCCGGGGAGGCTAGGCTGCAGCGCTTGCGCGGCATGCGACTCCTGTTGGCGTTGGTAGCAGCGTGGGCCTTTGCCGCGAGCCTGGTAGCGGCGCCGGCGCTCGCCGTCGAGAATTCGGAGCTGGAGGAACGCTGCGTCGTACGGGTATGCGGCCCCGATCCGGATCGCGACGACGCGCCAAACGGCAAGCGCATCGAAAGCGTGCAGATCGTCCGCCTGCCGGTATTCGACGACGACGACCCGGTCCCGGACTTCGTGAATATTTTTCACGCGCAGACGCGTGAGCCGATCATCCGTCGTGAGCTGTTGTTCAAGCCGGGTGACGTCTACGACGCCGAGCTGGTGCAGGAGACGATTCGCAATCTGCAGGTCTTGCCGCAGTTTGGCGTGGTGGTGGCTGTCACGCTGAAGAGCGCCGAGCCGGGCCACGTGCGGGTCGTCGTGATCGTGCGCGACGTCTGGAGCCTTCGCCTCAACTACCAGTTCCAGGGCACGGCCAAGAGCGTCAACTATTTACTCCTCAATCTGAGCGAAGACAACCTGGCCGGCACGCGCACGCGGCTCGGCGGGATCTTCACCCTGCAGCCGGACCGCTATTCGCTGGGCGCATTGGCGGTCCATCCGCGCGTCGTTGGCTCCAAGGTCGACGTGCTCGCGCTGGGTCGGGTGTTCGTCAACCTGGACTCGGGCAAGACCGAAGGTTCGGCGGGGACGCTCAGCGTCCACCGCGATCTGATCGCGCTCGCGGACAAATGGGCGTTTCTGGCTGGCGCGGGCTGGGACATCGAGCAGACGCGCTTCTACTCGGATGGGCGGCTACTCCGCTCGGTCGACGGGATTCCGTTGGCGTACCACACCGATATCGTGCGCGGCGGCGCCGAAGTGACGCGCTCGTACGGCGAGCACCAGAAGTTCAACCTGACCTGGGGCTTCGAGCTAGTTCGGCGCGAGTACGACGCTACGCGCGCGCCCGGCGTGTCATCGACAAAATTCGCGAATTTCTCGCGCGAAGAGCTGCCGGTCAGTGACTCGCGGGTCAACCCGTTTTTCCTGCTCGAGCACCAGACGTCTCGGTACCTCGCGACGCGCGACGTCGAGACGCTGTCGTTGCAGGAGTCGTTCTTGCTTGGCCAAGTCGCGGCGCTGCGCGTCTACCCGGCGCTGCAGGGGGCAGGCTCGTCACGCGACTTGCTCGGCAGCGTGGCCTGGCTCGGCTACACTTGGCCGGTCGGCAACGGGCTCGTCCGCGTCGTGGGTAACTCGAGTATCGAACAGGCGGATCACGCACGGCATCAGGCGTCGGCGCAGGCGGCGATGCGATTCGTCTCGCCGCGGCTCGGCTTTGCGCGCGTGGTAGCTGATTCGGCGCTGGTCTCGACTTACCACAACTACTTGAACCGCAAGTTGGTGCTGGGCGGGGATACCCGGCCGCGCGGCTACGTGAGCGCGATTTTCCGCGGCGCGAGCGGCTTTGCGGCGTCGCTCGAGCTGCGCACGTTTGCGGTCAATATTCTGTCGGCGCGCGTGGGTGGCGTGGCCTTCTACGACCTGGGCGGCACGGGCGACCAGGTGAAGGACATCGCGCTCCACCAATCGGTGGGGGCGGGCGTTCGGATCTTGTTTCCACAGGTGAATCGCCAGTGCTTCCGGCTCGACTGGGCCGCGCCATTAACCGCCAGTCGCGCCCGCATCCCCGATCGCCCTTTGCCGGGCGGCATCTACTTCACGTTCGGCCAAGCCTTTGATTTTCCGAGCATCAAATTGCCGGCGATTCTCGGTGCTGACACAAGCCTTCTGGAGCTGGTGCAATAGGAGTTGGCAGCAACGCCCCACTGCGCGACCTCTCTATTCCAACTGCGAACTGCGAACCCCTAGCTCCTAACTCTCACGGTAGCGAAGCGACGAAACCCAGGGCACACTTAGCCATTGGCTGACAGTAACTCCACGCTCGCGCGTGTGCCGCCGCATCTTCGGCATCTGATTGTGCGGCAGGATTATGCGCGGTACACGGCGATCGATCAGGCGGTGTGGCGCTTCGTCCTGCTGCAGACGCATGCGCGGCTGAAGGCGACGGCGCACGCGGCTTATGCCGAAGGACTGGGGCAGACGGGCATCTCGGCCCAGCGCATTCCGCGCATCGACGCGATGGACGAACATTTGGCGCCGTTCGGCTGGGGCGCGGTGTGCGTCGACGGCTTCATCCCGCCGCGCGCGTTCCAAGAGCTGCAATCGCTGTCGCTCTTGCCGATCGCCGCCGACATGCGTACGGCTGAGCATTTGGTCTACACACCGGCGCCCGATATCATCCACGAAGCCGCCGGCCACGCGCCGATCTTGCCGGATCCCACCTACGCCGCGTACCTGCGACGCATCGGCGCCGCTGGCGCGCGCGCGTTCACACTGCCGGAAGACACGGCAGTCGATCGCGCGATTTATGCATTATCCGAGATCAAAGAGCAGCCGTCGGCGACCCCCGAACAAGTCGCCTGCGTAGAGCTCGCGCTTTCCACCGCGCGCGCCGGTGTGCGCCGGGTCAGCGAAGCCGCGCGCTTGTCACGGCTGTATTGGTGGACGGCCGAATACGGCTTGGTCGGCACGCCCACCGACTACAAGCTCTACGGTGCCGGTCTGCTCTCCTCGCTGTGGGAGAGCTTCGCGTGTCACGATCCCAAAGTCAGAAAACCGCCGTTGACCGCCGCAGCCGGCGAGGTCGACTACGACGTCACGCGGCCGCAGCCTCAGCTGTTCGTCACGCCCAGCTTCGAAAAGCTGCATGACGTGCTCGATGCCGTCGTGCGCGAGCTGCCGTCGGTGCAAGGCGGAGAAGTGGCGCTCCAGGAGGCATTGGCCGCGCGAGAAGTCGCGACGCTCACGCTCGCCGGCTCGCTACGGCTGATCGGCGTGGTCTCGCGGCGGTTGACCAGCGCTGGTCAGAGCACGCTGCTGACGGTTTCCGGTGGCGCCCGCGCGGAGCTCGGCGCAGCCCGCGCGCAGGCGGACGTCGTGCACGTCGTGCTTGGCGATTCGCGCGCCGCGCTTCAGCAGCTGCGACCGGGACGCATCGACGTCACGCTCGCCCACGGCATCCGACTGCGCGGCGAGCTTTCGCGCATCGACCTCGCCGAAGGTCGCGCTACGGCGCTGCTGGTGATGAGCTCGGGCGAGCTGTACGCCGCGTCCGTGCTAGACGAGCAGCTGCTGCCCGGCCACGTCGTCGCCTTGGCCGAGGCTGCGCTCGGAGCGCACGCTGGGGCGCCGTCCGATTTTTTCCCCGAAACCGAGCTGCCCGACGCGCTCGTTCCGAAATCTCAGACCGTGCCGCCGCGCGACCGCGAGCTGTTGGGGCTGTACGAAACCGCGCTCGGCGCGCTGCGTTCGTCGCTCGGGTCTGACGTCGTACCGGTCTTCGAGCGCGTGCATCGCGAGCTGTGCCGCCACTTCGAGCACGACTGGTTGCTGCGCTGGAATTTGCTCGATAGTCTGCAGAAGCTTAGCTTGCAAGGGGAGGTCGCGAGCGAGCTCCGGCGCGAGCTCGAGCAGCTCGAGGTTTACTACCAGTACCGTCAACCGATCGCCTCGGGCCTCAGCTACCTGGCTCGTGTCGCTCGAGGCACCTAGCTGGGGAATCGCATCTTGCCCGAGCGAGCAGGGAACAACAGGAAGGCGGGAAGCCGGGAAGGACGAGAACCCGCAGATTGGGGGTGGGTGGTACGGGTAAGCTTGACGCTAGGGATAGCAATTGGGCCTCAGTTTGCCTGCTCGAACACCTGGAATTCTTCCCGCCTTCCCGCCTTCCTGTTCGCTCGTTGCTCGAATGTGTTCGCCTACGGTCCTTGCATAGGCGTGTGCTAGAAGCGGTCGCGCTGACATGAAGGTTCTGGTTACCGGCGCGACCGGCCGACTCGGCTCGGTGGTGTGCAAAGAGCTTTTACAACGCGGCCACGACGTGCTCGGGACCGATCAGCGTTTCGCGGCTCAACTCGGCGTACCGCTCAAACTGGCAGATTTGCGCGATGCACTCGCCGTTTACCCGCTGCTCGAGGGATGCGATGCCGTCGTGCACCTCGGCAACATTCCCAACCTCAGCCTCGGACCCTCACCGCAAGTCGTGCTCGGCGACAACGTCAGCATGAACGCCAACGTGTTTCGCGCGGCTCTCGATCTGGGGGTGCGCCGGATCGTCTTTGCCAGCTCGCTTCAGGCGATGATCCGCCTCGACGAAGGTCGTGCGCCCGACGCGCCGCTCACGGTGCCCTACTTCCCACTTGACGGTGACGCACCCGCCAACCCCGGCCACAATTTCTACGGCCTCAGCAAAGAGTTCGGCGAGCGCATGCTGCGCATCTTGAGCGAGCGAGAGCCCGCGCTGGTTTGCACCTCGCTGCGCTTTCCGATGCTGGCCGGGGAGTGGTTTCGCAAGCGCCTGGAGCAACCGTTACCGCCGAGTGCCCTCAATTTTTGTGAAGGGCTGGCGTACCTGGAGCTCGCTGACGCGGCCACGCTCGTCGGATTGGTGCTCGAACGCCAGCAGCCCGGCTACCACCAGTACTTCCCGGCGCAGGCCGTCACGCTCGTCGGCTACACCACCCAGAGCACGCTCGCCGAGTTCTTTCCGAGCACGCCACGGCGGCGCCCGGTCGAGCAGATCACGAACTTGGTGGACCACGCAGCGTTGGAGCGTGATTTCGGATTTCGTCCGGCACCCCCCCTGACGGTTCAGCTCGTTCGGCCCTAGGATGCCGGCTGGGTTGGTTTCGGTTGTGACCCGCAGAAAAGCCGCTGGGTCTCGCGGGTAGGGTTTTCTGACTGGACGGTCAGAATCCGAGCTGCTACTTCTTCGGAACGCTGACTGGACGGTCAGCGGCAATTATCCCCGTTTTTCTGTTTGGGCGTACAATGCCGACGACTGACGTGCTGACAGACGTGTTGGAGACGGTTCGCGTGGGCGCGGCTTGTTACGGGCGCGTCGAGGCGGCCGCCCCGTGGGGTATCGGCATGGAAGCCGACGAAGAGGACGCGAAATTCCACGTCGTTCTATCGGGCGACTGCTGGCTCGACGTCGAGGGGCACGACCCGGTGCACCTGCAAGGCGGCGACTTGGTGGCGATCCCGCACGGGCATGCGCACTCGCTGCGCGACGTCCCGGGCTCGCCGATCCGTCCGCTCAGTGAGCTCATCACCGCGCCCAGCGGCAAGTGCCAGGCATCGATCAGCACTGGCGGTGACGGTGTGTCGGCGACGCTCGTCACCGGGTCTTTTCATTTCGAAGACCGTCGTAACAACCCGTTGTTGTCGGTCTTGCCGCCGGTGATCGTGCTGCCCGGTGAGATGAGCCGCAACGTGCACTGGCTCGAGCCCACGCTGAAGTTCATCGCCTGCGAAGCGGCGTCGGGGCGACCCGGCGCGCAAACGGTGGTGAGCCGCTTGGCTGACGTGTTGTTCATTCAAATCGTGCGCGGGTACCTGGCGACGCTGCCGCCCGGGGCTAGCGGCTGGCTGGGGGCGCTGGGCGACGCGCAGATTGGCTCGGCGCTCGGGTTGATTCACCAGAGCCCGGAGCTGGATTGGACCGTGCAGTCGCTGGCCGCCAAGGTAGCGATGTCCCGGTCGGCGTTCGCCTCCCGCTTTGCGCGATTGGTGGGCGAACCGCCGCTGGCCTACGTCACGCGCTGGCGCATGCAAAAGGCCGCTGGCCTCTTGCGCCAAAGCAGCTCCACCTTGGCCGACATCGCCGAGCGGGTCGGCTACGACTCCGAAGCCGCCTTCTCCAAAGCCTTCAAACGCGCCGTCGGCTCCGCCCCCGGCGCCTACCGTCGCGCCGCAAAAGCCACGGTCATCGCCGCCGCCGCGTAACGGCTCGGGATTTTTTCACAGGAAGATCGGGAGCGAGCGAGAGCCTTGGGATTCGCGCTGCCGCCCGCGTGTCTGTCCGTGTCGCTCTGCGCGCCGAAGGCGCGGCGAACCAATAAAACTCCCGATCTCCCGATCTCCCTGTGAAAAAATCGCCTCCTTACGCGAATCTGTGGGCGTGCCAGTGCGGCTCGGGTAGCGCGCCGAGGCGATGGAACAAGGCGATCTCTGCGTGGTCGTAGCTTCTGAATCCGTAGGCCAACTTGGTCGTGACGCGGGCTTTGTTGTTGAATC
>JBBRMI010000172.1:0-17064 GCA_038230915.1 Polyangiales bacterium
ACCGAACCTGCTGCCGTCACCGAAACCGCTGCCGACTGCGAATTTGTGCTGACCCGAAACCGCTGCCCCGACCGACCCCGATCCCGCTGCCGATCAGCCGATCCCGCTCCCCAACCCGGCCCGATCACCAATCAAGGCTGGAGTGAAGCAAGCCATTCCGCGTTTAAGGTAAAGACGCTGTGCTACAGCAGACCTTCCTGCGCGCGATCGAGCTTGAGGCTCACTAGCAGGAGCGGGCGTTTAATCGTGGCTGTGGCGATGGTGCAAGTCGGAGCCGTGGGCATGCTCGTGCTCGCTCGGCTCGTGTCGGTGTGAGTGGCTGTGAGCTCCTGTGACGGCGGGCTCGTGAACATGCGTGTGATGCCCATCATCGTGCCGGTGCGCGTGCTCGTGCTGAAGGGCCGCGTGCCGGTGCCGGTGATGGTGCCCCTCGGTCAGGTGCAGATACACCGCCGCAACAAACAGCGCTGCGGCGGTTGCCGTCAAGCCAGCACCAGCCCGGTCTCCCAGCGCGAATGCCAGCGCCGCGCCAACGAACGGCGCAAAAGCAAACAACGAGCCAGTGCGCGCGGCACCAAGCAAGCGCTGAGCGCCGAGATAGAACCGCAAGCTCAGGCCGTAGCCGGTGGCGCCGCAAACGAGCAGCGCCACGGCGGCAGCGGCGCGCGGCCAGGCGTCGTGCCACGCCAGGGCTACGACGACGGAGAGCACGGACCCGAGTAGCGCCTTCCAGAAAACTACGGCGCGCGGATCGAAGTCAGCGAGCGGGCGCGTCAAGGTGTTGTCGAACGCCCAGCCGAGCGTTGCACCCGCCATCGCCAAGAGTCCGAGCCCACTCGATGCGCCGCTACCCCCACCACGCAGCGCGAGAATCCCGCCGCCGACAACCATCAGCGACGCTGCCAGCGCGACGCGCCGGCCGATCGGTTCCCGATAGAACGCGCGAGCCAGCAAGACCGTGAAGACCGCCTCGAGATTCAGAAGCAACGAAGCCGAAAGCGCACCAGCGTGTTGGAGCCCCCAAGCCAAAGCTGCGGGGGCAAGAGCAGCCCCAAACAGCGCTACGAGCGCGATTCGAGGCACTTGTGCCCGTCCGATCGCCGGCTCGTCGGTACGGCGACGTAGAACACCCGCACCCAACGCAGCGCCCGCGTAGAGCAATGTGGCGGTGGCAAACGCGCCCACGCCCTCTCCGAAATGCCTGACGAGCGGAGTCGTGACGCCAAACAACACCGCTGCCGCGATGGCCAAGACGCCACCCTGAACGATCGGATTCTTGCTCATGCGGCGCCCATCCGTGAAAGCCTACCACTGGCGGCTAAGGGTCCAGCGGCAACCTTTGTCGACGATCATGGTCTCGAATGAACGTCGAGCCTTCTCGAGGTACTGGCCAGGCGTGCCGCGGGCTCGGTCATAGCGACTCAGATCGGTTTCGCTCTTACGGGCCACGCCATACCCTAAAAAGGCATTGCAGGCTGCCGCGCGGGAGGAGCACGCTCTTGGGCGTGGATGCTTCGACCGTCAGGGGCTCGCCGTTCGGACGCTTGCTCCGGCAGTGGCGGAGCTTGCGTGGCTTGAGTCAGTTGGCGCTCGCACAAGAAGTCGGGACGACGACTCGGCACCTGTCGTACATCGAGAACGGGCGGTCTCGGCCGGGGCGCGACTGGCTGCTCAGGACGGCCGAGGCGCTCGACCTGCCGCTGCGCGCTCGCAATGAACTGCTGCTGGCGGCGGGGTTCGCCGCCGAGTTTTTGGAACGCGAGATCGGCAGCCCGGCGCTCGAGCCATACCGGGCAGCAGCGATGGGCGTGATGCAGGCGATGGATCCGTTTCCGGCGTTCGCGGTCGATGTGGTTTTCAACTTGGTCGAGGCGAATCGGTCGGCGCGCTTGCTGCTGGGCGGGGCGGCGGACCTGAGCGGCGCGGGTGCTCGGCTCAACCTGATGGACGCTTTTCTCGCACCCGGACCCGGACGGGCGCGCATCGCAAACTTTCCCGAAGTCGCGTGGTCCTGGCACGCGCGGCTCGTCTGCGCAATGGCCGGGCGTACACCGCAGTCACGAGCCTGGCGCGAGCTCGGCGAACGGGTCGAAGGCTACTTGCAGGACGTACCTCGACCGCCGTTCGAGGGCACGGGCGATCCAGTAACCTGCCCGACCTTTCGCATCGAAGACCGACTGATTCGCACGGTCGGAATGACGATGCGCTTCGGCCCGAGCCGCGACGTGACGCTCGATGAGCTGAGCGTCGATCTACTTTACCCAAGGGACGCTGAAGCGCGCGCCTTCTTCCACGCCCTGTCGCTTTCTTAGCGCCTTTCCCTGGGCGGGTATGGTGGGCAGCGCCCGCGCTCCCAAGACTCTCGGGTATGAAAGCCTCTCTGCGAACGCAGGCCCGTCTCGAACCGGGCGCCGCGCTCGCACCACGCTTGCTCCACAGTATTGACGGAACGTCGGTCGTCATCCCAGACCCGAGCGGCGCCTGGGTTCACCTGCAGTTTCGTCGCTTCGCGGGCTGCCCCATCTGCAGCCTGCACCTGCGCGAGTTCGCGCAGCGGCACCAAGAGCTGCTGCGCGCCGGGTGCCGCGAAGTAGCGGTGTTCCACAGCTCGGAAGCAGAGCTGCGGCAGGTACATCAACTACCGTTCGCCATTATCGCGGATCCAGAGAAGGAACTTTACGCGCAATTCGGGGTCGGCACGTCGCCAGCCGCGGTGCTCGATCCGCGGGTGTGGCCGACCGCCGTGCGCGCCGTCGCGCTCGGCGCGTCCGCCAATCCTAAAGCAGGCATGGCAAGCGGTACGTTTGGGCTGCCCGCGGACTTTCTGATCGCGAGCGACGGGCGGCTGGTCGCGTCGAAGTATGGCGTGCACGCCGACGACCAGTGGTCGGTCGACGAGCTGCTCGCCCTAACCCGGGCCGCGTCGGCGCAGCTGGAGGTATCGGCGTGAACCTTAGCGATCCGCTTTTGCTGCTGTTGGCGCAAATTGCCATTAGCTTTCTGACGTTCGGGCTCGCGGCCAGGCGCGTCGCGCCGTGGCTCGCGGCGCTGGGGCAAGCTCGCGCTTTGGAGCTGCTGCTGTGGGTCCACGCATTTCGCTTCATTGCGCTGGGCCTTTTGGCGCCAGGGCAAACTGCCCGGGAGATCCCGCTCGCAGTCTCGAGCACCATCGCGCTCGGCGATCTGGCGAGTGCCCTCTTGGCGCTGGTGGCGCTGCTGATGTTGCAGCTCCGCGCGAAAGCTACCCTTGCGTCGGTTTGGTTCTTCTCGATAGTGAGCCTGCTCGACATCGCCACGGCGCTCGCCTTGGGGCTCGGAAACCAGGTGTACCGGCAGCCACTCGGACTCAGCTGGTACGTGCTTACGATCTACGTACCTCTGGTGTGCGTCTCGCAAATCATGATCGCGCGCCAGCTGCTGCAGAAGCGCGGCGAAGAACGTCCACCACTCGCCCCCCTGACTCATGCAGCCAATAGACGCGGGAGAAACCCGGAAATTTGCTAGAAACCAACTTGGAGACCGCGCCCAATTGTTTCACCTACCGCTGACGAGCGTCATCGCATCGACACCCGACGCCACCGCAATCAGCCACGCCCCCTCAAGACCCCGAGTAATAAAGCCGACGCAACGAGTCCTGCCCTTTCTCGAAGTAGCGCTTTTGCCAACCTGGCGTGCGATCGAGGAACTTGGTCACGAATTCTTCGCCGTTCTCGTGCGCGATCGCTACGGCTTCGCGGAAGGCGTAGGTGGCGAATAGGCGCATGTATTCGGTGAAGTAGATATCAGCGACGCGTTTGTCGCGGCGGATGATCAGCATGTTCTCTTCGTTGGTGTCGGTGCTGGCTTTGCTGAAGTTGGCGGAGCCGGTGACTACGGTGGGCGCTTTGCCGAGCGGATCGACCAACATGAATTTGGTGTGGATCCAGTGAATATGGTCTTTAGCGCTCAGGCTGGGGCGTTCGGCAACCCAGCGGTCGAGTTCGTTTAGTTTGAGGTTGTTGGCGACGGCGATCACCACGTTGGGGAGCTTACGAATGCGACGGATGTCGATTTTTCCTTGGGCGAGGCCGCTGCCGTTGCCTTCCTTCTCCATCAGAGCGCAGCGAAAAATGCCGTCGTCTTGCTCGTACAAGTCTTTGAACTGTTGAGCCATGCCGAACGCGAAGGTCATGAACAGCCCACGTTCGGCGCCCGCCGCGATCTCCGCGTACCAGTCGAGCACGGTGTGCCCTTCACCCTTCGGGCCCAGTTGGGATTTTGGCTCGGGCTTGCGCGGCGAGAAGATCACCTGGCGGTCAGAGCCGGCTTCCTGCTTCGGGTCGCTCTGTTCGTCGAAGTCGCGAATCTCGGACGTCGCCGGATCTTTCTTGAGCTCTTGCCAATAGGTCAGGTACTCGGCGGCGATGGCGGCGTCCTCGACGAGGTGCCCCACGTTCAGATGCCCGAACAGGCCATTTTCAGTCAGGTTGGTGGAGCCGGTCCAAACCGCGATCGGCTTCTTGCGTTTGGTTAGCACCACGAACTTGTTGTGCATCAGCTTGCCCGCGGTGCGCGGCGCGCAAAGCGCTTTGATCTTGGCGACTTCGATCGCCGCCTCGTTCGCCTTTTTGGGGCCCGTGCCGGACGAGATGCCGTCGAAGATCACGTGCACGCCTGCGCCCGCTTCGTGCGCCGTTTTAAATGACGCCAAAGCCGGGCCACTGGAACTCGTAGATCGCGCCAAACAGCTCGAACGACGAATCCTCGGCGCGAGCCAAAAAGCCCTTGAATGCCTCGAGTAGCCCGCGCGACAGCCATTCGTAAGCCGGTGGTCCGACGTCGCTCGGGCTACGGTCCGCGCCGAAACGAATCGCGTACGCCTGGGAAGAGATCGCACCGCGGTTGAAGAACACCGAATGCGTGCCGCTGATCTCGGGTTCGGTGGCGATCTCGATCTCGATCGCTGTGCCCTGCTTGAGCGCTGTCGGGACCCCGTACAACGGCACCACCCGGTAGACGTAGTCATGAGCTGGCTTGGCGGTGAAATCGGCCCATTGAAAGCTCTGAAACGGGTGCTTCGCGCTTGAGACTTTGCCGCCCGGAGCGAGCCCCGGATCCGTCTCCTCGAACGTCTTCATGCCTTCCAGGAAATACGCCTCGTTCTCGGTATTGTCCGTGCGATGGATCGAGAAACCGAGGCAACCTTTGCGTTTGGCAGTGGCTAAATCGAATCCGAAAAACACCACGTGGGTGCCCGCAATCGCGTTGACCGTGACTCCCTGCCGCGAAATTCGTTTGCGCATGACTTCACCTCCACACAATGAAGCGGATGCTAGGCGAGGGCAGTCACACGGCGAAATAGTCAATTCACCGAGTGATTTGCGGTCAGTCGATTTTACCACCGGGCAGTCTGCTGCAGTAGCGGTAGGCGCGCCGCGCGGCGCTGGGCCGATGGCATTTGTTGGCGGTATCCGCCCTTCGAGGGCGTCCGCGTCGGCGTGCGCTTCTGAGGATCAGGGGTTGGGAGCGCACGGGCAAGTACTAACAGGCATCGTCAAGGTGCCGAAGCAATCCCGAGCAGCACGTCGACGGCGCTGTCGATCGTCGGCATTGCTGCAATCTCGTTGGCGAGTTTTACGGCTTGCGTGCGCAGCCCCGCGTCGCCGAGCACCGTCTGAATTGCGGCGCGGAGGGCGCTCGCGTCCGGCTTCGTCAGCGCGATGCCGGCGCCCGCTGCAGCGATCAGGCGGCCGTTGTGCGGCTGATCAGCGCCAATGCCCATGATGACCATCGGCAAGCCTGCGGCGAGACCGCCGAGCACGGTTCCAGAGCCGCCGTGACAGACGAGCACGGCCGCGCGGGGCAGCACGTCGCGTTGCGGGACCCACGGCTCGACGTGAACGTTCGCAGGAATGGCGCCGAGCGCGCCAGGCTCGACGCCGCGGCCGGTCGTCAGCAGGACGCGCACCGGCAGATCTGCAACTGCGTCGAGCGACGTGCGGTAGATGGAGCAGAGGTGCACGATGCCGCCGATGAGGGAGCCGAAGGTGATGTAAACCAGGGGGCGCGGATCATCGGCGGCAGCCCAAGCGGCGGCTACGGCGTTCGGCGCCTCCTCGACGACCCGCGCGCGAAAGGGCGGCCGCATGCGCGAGCTCGGGAGCACGCGGTCGAGCGAAGCGGGGAAGGACGAGAAAACGGGCTCGTTGCGCAGTGATGCGCCGTCGTCGGCGGGCAAGCCCGCGCGCTCGCGAAGCGCATCGAGAGGCGCGTTGACGGACAGCGGCAGCACTTCTTCGAAGGATACGGAGTGCACGGCAACGCGCGCGTGCGGCACACCGGCGACCGCCGCCGCTACGAGGGATGCATACTCGACAGAGTCGCGAACAATGAGGTCGGGCCGAAAGGCATCGATCGCAAGCTCTAACTTCGGCAGCGCGGTCGTCGCGTTCACGCCGGCAAAGACCTCCCCCGCCGCGATGGCCGTCGCCTTGGCTTCGTCGTCCAGCACAGCGTTCAGACGCGCCCAGATGGGCTCGACCACAACGTCAGCAGGACGATCGAAGGCGAAGTGCGCAAAACCTGCGTCGCGCACGGCCGCGCTCACTTCTTCGGGTGCCGCAACCGCGACCTCGTGGCCACGCGCAACCAGCGCCCGCGCGTAAGGTAACAACGGCTGCAAGTGACCTGCACCTCGCGTGGACGAGAACAAAACGCGCATCGACGCAGCGTCCGACCGATGTCTGGCGCCGTCAAGCCGCGTCGTATCCGCGTCGAGCAACAGCCTTCTCGTCTCCTCTCCTCCCGCCGCACAGCACTATTCCTCGAGTTGACCAGCCCTGCTGACCATCTGCGGAACCACGAAGAAGAGGGGCATGATCACCAGAACGGCTAAGGTGATCGGAACCCAGACGAAAGCCAGACCGGCGTTGACGAGGTTGATCAGCGCGGCCGCGTTGTCCGTTCGCATGCGGCGTTTCTTCTGGGCGGGGGTCAGGGTGTTCGGGGCCAGGTCGGTGTCGACGAAGGCGTACTTCCACAGGGCCCCGAGAACGAGAGCGTCGCACGCCATGTTGAGCGGGAAGAGGGCCACGACCCAGGGGTTGGTCGGGTTGTCTCCGATGAAAGCCGTCAAGAAAGGAAAGAGGCAGGCGAAGAAGAGGAAGGCGACGTTTAGCCACAGCAGTTTGGCGTCCACCCTCTGGATCGCGTGGACGATATGGTGGTGGTTGACCCAGAAGGTCGCCAGCAGGAAGAAGCTGAACACGAACGCCAAAAACTTGGGGACCATCGGTGCCACGCCCCTGGCGAACGAGCCCCAGTCGTGCCCGTGGATCTCGGGGGCGTGAAGCTCGAGAACGAGAATCGTCAGGATGATGCTGAACATCCCGTCGGAGAAGGCTTCCAGCCGATTCTTGCTCGTCGTCATGAACACAGGATCCTCGGTCGCGATCTCGACGGTTTGAGCTTCAGGCCACGCTGATCTGCTGTCGCACGTGCGCGCCTTGCTCCACCTCGTCGATCATGGCGGCGGCAAAGTCCTCCATGCTGACGGTGTGATCCATGCCGGTCCCTGGTGGGAATCCGTCGCCTCCGATGCGGTAAGCACCCGTACGAGCGCCCGGCTCGAGGTTGCCGGCCGGGCTTACGAACGTCCACGCGACGTTCGAGGCCTGCAGGAGCTCGTACGCCTGATAGACCGCGCCAGCGACCGAGAGCAGCTCCTGCTGATGGTCGGTCCCACGCGCCAGTTGCTCGTCGAGCAGCCGCCTCCCCGGGCCGACGAAGAGGCTGGAGGCACCGCCGCTGACGAAAAGACGTGGGCCTTCCGCCCGCCTCGTCCCCTCGATCAGTCCGCGGACCGCCGCGAGGTATTTCTCCGCTCCGCCCGCAGACCACGGGCTGATGGCGCTGACGACCGCGTGTTTGCCCTTTGCAATTGTCGCGATGGCATCCGCGTCGCTCGCGTCCGCGACCACCGCCGAAACGAGCTGCGAAGTCTGGACGGACTCCGCCTTCCGCACCGCGGCCACGACAACGTGGGAGCGCGAAATCGCCTCGCGCAGGATCCTCGATCCGAGCCGACCGCTACCGCCGATCAGTAGGAGATCCATAGGTCTCTACTTTCCCTCGAGCCCCGTCACTCGCTGACGATCTCGGAGAAGCTGGCGGACATCGTCTTCATGTCGATCATCTTCATGAAGCTCTGCGAGATGTCGCTCGTGTCAGACTTGCCAGCCTTCTGCGCGCTCTCGAGGTCCGCGTAGCGGAGGACGAGCACCCACTCGCCATCGGCGGCGCGCGTCGCCTCCCGACGCTTGAGCCCCGGCAACTTCGGGACAACCTCGCGCTGGAAGCGTTCGTTCAGGGCGCGGAACTGATCTTCACCAACGCCTGCTGCGAGACGAAAACGGACAAGTTGAATGACGGCCATGGGATACCTCCGAGGTTGCGACATAGGGTTGGGCAACTAGACTTATTGGGCCTGCATGACGGGACGAGGAGCCTTCGCGTTCTCGTCTGCAACAAACTCTCGTGCGAATTGGACCAAGCGGTGTCCGGCGACGACGAAGCACAGCACCGCCAGGAGAATGGTAAGCGGCGCGACGGCGCGCTCGTTCCCGCTCGCGAGAACCGTCACGGTGGCCCCGATCATCACGAGCCCCATCGCGAAGGACGACGGCAGCCGAATGTTTCGGATGAAGAACCCGATGCCGCCGAGGAGCTGGGCAACGCCGACGAAGTACATCATCCACGGCGGCAGCTCCCATCCACGAAACTGCTCGACCAGGGCAGGCACAGCGGCGAGTTTCGTGGCGCCGAAAACTACGTGGGCAAGTCCGAGCACGTAGGCGAGAATCTGCATGCGCTTGTCGGTCTTACTGGCGGGAAGAGCGGTGGTCATGGGCGGCCTCGTGAGCCACTGGCTCTGACCAGCGGTACGTGCGAGCCTGCCTCTCACCACTTCATGCCGCAAGTACGCACAAATTCAGTACCTAGTATCAACAAGGGAACCAATAGGCGAAGGCTGCACGTCCCAGAGCCGCAAGCCGATTGCGAGCCGGACGACGTCGCGGGACCCGCTGCCATCATCGAGCGGGTGCTCGACATGGTCGACGGCAAGTGGAAGGTCCTGATCGTCATGCACTTGACCGCGCAGAGGGTCTGCCGCTTCGGCGAGCTCCGGAGGAAGCTGCCTCAAGTTACCCAGCGGATGCTCACGCTGCAGCTGCGGGAAATGGAGGCGGACGGGCTCGTCACGCGCCACGTGTTCGCGGAGGTGCCGCCTCGCGTCGAGTACAGCTTGACCGAGCCCGGCCGCGATCTGAAGAGCGTCTACATGGCGATGCACAAGTGGGGGCTGCGCCATCCCAACGCGAAGCACGCGCGAGCCGCGAAGGTCCAAGTGAAGGCCACGCCCGAGATCGCCTCTGCGCGTGTAGCGGTCCGTCCGAACCGTCGCGTCGCGCGTTGACGCCCGACGCGAGCGCGCCCCGCGCTTCTCAGCGGCGTCGAACCGCGCCGCGTGCAGCTCCGCATCGGAACCAGCTAGGCACAAAGTGCGAGGCGGTTTGACGAAACGTGCCGCTCAGGGGGCCGAGATTTGAATCCCCGTGTAGACCGAGAGATCGGTGCGAGATACGCCTCCGACTTCGTAGGTCAGCTCGAATTGATACGGGACGTATTGCGGCAAAGCATCCGCGGCGATCTTGAGCGTGGGGTCGATCAACAACGAGTCTTCTGGCGCGATGATCGTCCCCGGCTCGACTCCCCAAGTCAGGTCTTGGAATTCCGCCTGATTGGAGACCACGCGCAGGCCGGTCACGGTCAGCGGCAAGCTTTCCCGATTTCGGATCGCAAAGACTTGATCGAGGGTTTCGCCCGGGACAAAGCGTCCGTCGAGCGCGCCAGTGCCATTGATCGGCAAGCGGTCGCCCATGCCGCAGCGCATGTCGAGGACGTGGTAGTTGGAGCTGCCCGGGTACGCTACGCTGATTTGACTGTTGCGGCTCAACGTTCCGGACTGTCCGTTCACGCTCCAGTCCACGTCGACCCGGTCCTGAATAACCGCGCCCGCTGACGCGTCGTTGCCGAGCTGCGCGGTGGGTGAGGCTATCAGGCTCGAGCCCGCGAGCAGCGCGCTCTCAGGAAACGGCTGAGCAGCAGTTCGAATCACGAACGGATCGCTCGACGCGAGACGAGCAGGAGAGAGTGTCACGCTATTCGTCGAGCGGTTCTTGACGGACGCGTACACGCTCACGATATCGCCGGCCTCGATCGTGCCGTTGCCGAGGGAACAGCTGTCGACGATGGCGTAGTCGCCCGTTTCGACGACGCGAAGCGAGAGTCGCGGGCCGCACGCGCCGTTGCGCACGCAGCCGCTACAGTCTGCGTTCGCGCGCGCTGCAACCTCGCTGAGCTCGCAACTGTCGAGGTTTGGGTTGTCCGAGACTTGGAACGTGCGGCTGCTGCCGAGCAGAGGCATGTCCGTCACCGTTTCGAGGGCGGCGTTGCGCTGCACGCGCAG
Source organism: Polyangiales bacterium (assembly GCA_038230915.1). Lineage (GTDB taxonomy): Bacteria > Myxococcota_A > Polyangia > Polyangiales > Polyangiaceae > PMG-095. Next base: position 10,508 of record JBBRMI010000172.1, read on the forward strand.
TGTACCCACCGTCTTGAGCGCGTCCATTCCGCCCAGATCGAGCAGCCCCGGGTTGTCCATGACTTGGAGTAGGTTGCCGACGGACTTGACGCTCCTCAGTCCCTTGAGCGTCTCGAGCTTCGGATTTTGCCGGATATCGAGGTAGCCGTAGACGCTCGTGAGGGCGTCGAGACCCGAGAGCGAGGTCAGGCCCCGGTTTGCGACCACCTCCGCCCACGAGATTGCCGTTACGCCGTACAAGCCGCTCAAGTCCGAAAGACCGGGGTTCTGATAAACTTGGAGAGACGACAGCGTATTGAGTCGCGGCATGCCGTTGAGAGAAGCCAGGTACGGATTGCGGAACAGCGAGATCTTCAACAGCCGCCGCAGGTTCTGCAAACCGTTCAGAGAGAAGAGCGGGCTATCCTGAATCGTCAGCGTATTGCCGACCGCGACTAAGCCTTCGAAGCCGCTGAGATCGAAGATCGGTGCATTTTTGACCGTGATGTTGCCGGTCACGCACCACGCGCCCTGGAGCTTGGCCAGGTCCGCGTAGGTGTCGACGTCGTCGATCAGCACGTCGCCCGTGACGACACCCGGGCCGGTTGCGGTGTAGCAGGCCGCTGGGCTCACGCACACGTTGCTTGGCGCGCAGATCTGCCCGGTCTGCGCGGGGCGACACTCCGAATCGAGCTGACAAGCCTGAGTGAGCTGCTGCGACACGGACCCCGATTCTTCGTTCGACGATCCCGCGTCGGCTCCCGAGCAACCCGCGAGCAGCCCCAACCCAAGCCCCGAGCACACCAACCAATCCCGCACCTTCATAACCGCAACTCCTTTACGTCCCCGTCTCGAGGATGAGCCCGGGAAGCTAGTACGACTAGGGGATGAAGCGGTACTGTGAGCACTAGATCGGTGTTAGACGCGCGTTACGTCGTCTACGGGCGTTCAGCCAACTCCCCGTTTTCCTTCTTTTTTTCGCGGAGGCTAAGCGCGCTCGCGGATCGCCGTTTGGCCCACGCTGTCGCGGCGCAAGTGGTAAGCGTGGCGCGTGTTGTCCCCTGCGCGCTTCGGAGCGAGATGATCGAGTACGTCGGCGTCAGCAAGATGTACCCAGGCCGGGCCGCGCCAGTGCTGCTCGACTTCAGTCTTAGTATCGAGGCGGGCACTCTGTGCGTTTTGCTTGGGCGCTCGGGCTCGGGCAAGACGACGGCGCTGCGACTCGTCAACCGCATGGTCGAGCCAACCTCGGGATGCATTCGCGTCGCGGGCGCCGACGTGATGGGACAGGACCCAATCGCCCTGCGCCGCCGAACCGGTTACGTCATGCAAGGCATCGGCTTGATGCCGCATTTCACGGTGGCTCGGAACGTCGGGATAGTGCCGCAACTTCTGGGTTGGCCCGAATCGCGGATTCGAGCACGCACCGAAGAGCTGCTAGCTCTGGTCGGCTTGCCAGCGGACGACTTCGGGTCGCGTTTGCCACAGGCCCTGTCGGGCGGACAACAGCAGCGCGTGGGCGTGGCTCGTGCGCTCGCCGCCGAACCTTCGGTCTTGCTGATGGACGAGCCGTTCGGAGCCCTCGACCCGTTAACGCGGGTGGAGCTTCGCGCCGAAGTCGTCGCCCTGCACCGTCGACTGAAGTTAACGACCGTGATGGTGACGCACGACGTGGTGGAGGCACTGTTAATGGCCGACGAAATCGTCGTGCTCGACGCCGGCAGAATTGCGCAGCGCGGAACCCCCAGCGAGCTGATGCAACGGCCCCAAAGCGAATTCGTGGCGAGTCTGATCGCTTCGCCCAAAAACGAGATCCGAAAGCTCGAGAGCTTGCTCGAGGAGCGCGAGTGAGCGCCGGGCTACGCGAACAACTGGCACAGTTGCCTGGGCTGCTCGCCGCTCACGTCACCTTGAGCTTGCTCGCGCTGCTACTTGGAGTTGTTGTAAGCATCCCCCTGGGGCTATTCGCCGCGCGGCGTCCGATCCTGTGCCGAACCGTTCTCGGCGTAGCGAGCGTGCTCCAGACGATCCCCAGCTTGGCGTTGCTTGCGTTAATGGTGGCGCTGCTCGCAAGCTTTGGCTTCTGGCCGGCCTTGCTGGCGCTGTTCTTGTACAGCGCGCTGCCCGTGCTCCGCAACACGATCACGGGCGTGCAGAGCGTGAACGACGACATCGTCGCGGCCGCTACCTCGTTGGGAATGAGCGATTGGCAGCGCCTGCTCAGCGTCGAAGTGCCGCTCGCCGCCCCCGTGATCGTGGCCGGGGTGCGCACGGCCGCAGTGCTCGTCGTTGGCACCGCGACGCTGGCGACGCCTGTGGGGCAGAGGAGCCTGGGCAACTTCATCTTTGCGGGCCTTCAGACGCGCAACTTCCAAGCAGTGCTGGTCGGCTGCGTGGCGGCCGCTTGCCTGGCGCTAGCGCTCGACATGCTCCTCGCAACAGCCGAACGCGCGCTTCGGCAGCGAAACCCGCGCCGTGCTCTCTACGTTGCCTGCGGCTTAGCCGCCGGGCTACTGCTCGCGTTGCTGGCGCCTGGCTCTGCAGCGCAGAGCGCGCCTTCGCCCGTCCGAGCGGGCGCGGGGATCGCCTCGGCCAGGGCACCGGGACGCTCGTTCTCCGGCAGCCTGCGCGTGGGCTCAAAAGCCTTCACCGAGCAGTACATTTTGGCGGCTGCCATGGCCAAGCTGCTCGAGCGTCAGGGCTTTGCTGTCGATCGTCGCGAAAGCTTGGGCTCGACAATCGCGTTCGATGCGCTGCGAAATGGGCAGTTGGACGCTTACGTCGACTATAGCGGCACGCTCTGGTCGAACGTGCTGGGTCATCAGGAAACCGAAACGGCGTGGTTGGTCCGGGCGAGCGTGTGCGGCGCGTTGGCCGATCGTTTCCAGATTCGCTGCTTGGGAGCGCTTGGTTTCGAGAACAGTTACGCTTTCGCCATGCGTGGCGATCGTGCAAAGGAACTGGGTGTCAGCTCTCTTTTGGACCTGTCTCGGGTCGCCGAACAGCTGCGTTTCGGCAGCGACCTGGAATTTTTGCAGCGACCGGAGTGGAAGCACGTCAGGGAAAATTACGACCTTCGTTTCCGTGAGCAGGTCACATTCGATCCCACCTTCGTCTACGAGGCAGCACAGCGACGGGACGTGGACGTGATCATCGCTTTCAGCAGCGACGCCAGGATCGCCGCTTACCAGCTCGTTACCCTCGACGACCCGCGGCACGCTCTGCCGCCGTACGACGCGCTTCTATTGCTGTCGGCTCGTGCGGCGGACGATGAGCGGGTCGCACGAGCTTTGTCACCCCTCGTGGGAGCCATTGATATCGAGCTGATGAGGCTGAGCAACCTGCGCGTGGACGGCAGCACCGATCGGCAGACGCCCGAGCAGGCGGCGGCTTGGCTCGTGGGCCAAATTGGCGCCTTGAAGTAGGGGCAAGCTCGTTGGAAATATTGAGCCAGCTTCGGTCGCAGGCCTTGTAGTTCATTGGGGCCTGCTCTAAGCCTCAGTTTCCCTCGTTGCAGGAACCCGGCGCTCTAGCGTCGCGGAGGCACCATGCAGTTCGCGCAGCACTTCCAATGCCCAGAATGACTTGGGTCAGCTCTCGCGAAGCGCCCATGCCGCAACGGCCGCAAGGAGCACAGCCTATCTTGGCTGGCCTGCGCGGGCGGCCAAAGACCTTGCCGTCGTCCTACTTTTACGATCAGCGAGGTAGTGAGCTGTTCCGTGGCATTATGGAGCTACCGAGCTACTACCTGTCTCGTTGTGAAGCAGAAGTACTTAGCCGACACGCGACGAGCATCGCCGACCAGTGCGGGGCCGAGCAACTGGTCGTGGTAGACCTGGGTGCCGGGGACGGCTCGAAGACGCGGCTGCTACTCGACGCTCTTTCAAAGACATGCGCCGAGGTGGTGTACGCTCCCGTCGACATCTCCGCGGACGCCCTCGAAACTCTGGGAAGCGGGCACCGGGCTCGCTATTCGGCGCTGCCGTTCCATCCGGTAGTCGGTGACTACGCGACGGGCATCGAGCTCGTGGGCAAGCGCTACCCCAATCACCGCCGGCTCGCTCTGTTCCTCGGCTCTAACATCGGTAACCTTACCCACGCTCGGGCTATCGCACTGCTCAGAACCTGGAGGGCCTCGCTTCGGGTTGGCGATCTGATGTTGCTCGGCTTCGATCTCGTGAAGGATCCTGAGGTCCTGCAGCGGGCTTACGCAGATCCTCAGGGCGTTACGGCGGCCTTCAACCTGAACCTTTTGGCGCGGATGAACCGCGAGCTGGGCGCAGACTTCGATCTCGGCGCCTTTCGCCACTTCGCGCGCTTCGACGCCCAGCGCTGTGCGATGGAAAGCTACCTGCTCAGCACCCGCGATCAGCTCGTCAGAGTCGCCGGTGAATGCATCGGTTTTGCGGCGTGGGAGCCGATCCATACCGAGATTTCGTGCAAGTATCGCGAGAGCGACGCGCTCGCGTTCGCGCGGGCCAGCGGTTTCTCGAGCCTGCGCTGCTACTACGATGAAAACCGTTACTTTCTCGACGCGCTGTGGCGCGCGGAGCAGGTAAACGTGGGATGACCGAGCGCCGAGCGGCCGCGCCACTCTCCGTTCGCTACGAGCAGGTTCGCCAAAGGACGCGCGCGCTCGTAGCGACGTTGAGCGCAGAAGACTGCGTCGCCCAGTCCATGCCCGACGCGAGCCCTGCCAAATGGCATCTGGCGCACACAACCTGGTTCTTCGACACCTTCGTGCCAGCTCGAAAGGTCTCGATGCGTGCCGGCGACGCCCAGCGGACCCGCTATGGATACCTGTTCAACTCCTACTACGAAGCAGAGGGTGCTCGGCAACCGCGCCAAGCGCGCGGCCTTTTGACCAGGCCGAGCCTGCAGGAAGTCTTCGAGTACCGAGATGAGGTCGACCTGCGCATGCTAGAAGTGCTGTCGCGCGACCCGTCGCCCGAGCAGCTTGAGGTGATCGAGCTGGGCTTGCACCACGAACAGCAGCATCAAGAGTTATTGCTGACGGACGTGTTGCACCTGTTCGGCCAGAGCCCGTTATCGCCGCGTTACTCGGAGGCCACCCCCTCCGCCTCGGCCAGCCTCGAGCAGCGCTACGTGCAGTACGATGGCGGCTTGGTGGAGATCGGGCACGACGGGTCGACCTTTGCCTTCGACAACGAAGGGCCGCGACATCGCGTCTACCTCGACCCGTTCGAGCTCGCGGCAAGGCTGGTGAACAACGCCGAATACCGCGAGTTCATCGACGACGGCGGCTATCGTCGGCCGGAGCTGTGGCTTTCGGACGGGTGGGCGGCCTGCCAACGCGCAGAGTGGCAAGCACCTGCTTATTTTCGGGGGACGACGGCTGAGCCGCTGCAGTTCTCGCTGCATGGCGAGCTAGGCCTCGATGCCGAGGCTCCGGTTCGTCACGTCAGCTATTACGAGGCCGACGCTTTCGCTCGCTGGGCCGCGGCGCGCCTCCCGACCGAGGCGGAGTGGGAGCACGCGGCGCAGGCCAGCGGATGGGCGGCCCAGTTTTTCGAGGCTGCGCAACTTCTGCCCGTGGCACGCGCTTCGCTCTTGGGCAGCGTTTGGGTCTGGACCTCGAGCGCCTACGCCCCCTACCCCGGGTTTCAAACCGTGCCAGGCGCACTCGGCGAGTACAACGGCAAGTTCATGTGCAACCAAATGGTGCTGCGCGGCGGCTCCTGCTTCACCGCCGAAGGCCACCTACGCTGCAGCTATCGCAATTTCTTCTACCCGGACGCGCGTTGGCAAATGTCGGGGATCCGCCTGGCCCGAAGCGCAAGCCGCGGTAAGCCAAGCTAGAGGCCAAGCCGATGGCGCGCGGCTCTAGCCGCATCCAACAGTTGCGGCACTACTGCGCGCGCAACGTGGGCTGGCATGCCGTGGCGATCGCCGACACGAAGCAACGGCTCCGCCAGAGAGCGGATGTCTATCGCGCCAACTTCGGCGGAAAAGCGCGCCAGCCGTGGTCCGAGTGGACGCGGAAGAAGAGCCAGCGCCAGCCGCGCCTCCGGAGCGCTACCGACGCATTCGAAGGGCGTGTGCTCCGTGAGCCCGAACAGCTCGCGAAACCATGGCTCATTCTCCGCGCGCTCACCCAGGTCTGCTCCGAACGTAGCGTCGACCACCGCTGCGGGTAGATGAGCGGCCATTTGCAGCCACACGTAGGCGCACTTCGCGCAAGCACCGCACCAAGGCTTCTGCACGTTGCACGAGTGAGTTAGTGGCGCAAGCTCGGCGTCGCGCCCGAGCAGCTCGAAGATGACCTCGTCATGAATGGGCTGCAGAACGCTGAAGTAGCGGACATCGGCTAGGAGTTCGGTTCTGACGTACTCGTCGAGCAGCACCTCGGCCTCCCAGCCCTTGCCCCATTGATGATTGACCTCCTCGCCGGCCCACATGAGGTTGCCGGTATTCGCGCTGGCTTCGTGCGCCAGAACGAGCCCGTGGTACCCGCGAGCCAGCGCGACCGGCAGCGCCGCGAATACCGACGCCGGTGTCTCCGCGGCCAGCATCGACTCGATACCGAGCTCCTTGCGCAGCTCGAGGACCGGCGATTG
>JBBRMI010000173.1:0-16974 GCA_038230915.1 Polyangiales bacterium
AAACCCAAGACGCTGGACGGGCGCCCCGCGCGCCTGGCACCGCCCTGCCGCCGTCACCCTCAACCCAGAGCGTCTCATCGCAATCGTCCCGGCGACCAACGCCGCCTAACAGAAATGCGACAACTGCCTTGACGAATCCCGCAGCCCCGACCGCGTCTCCGCGCGCTGCTGGTGGCCTGGTTATGGCTCGCAAGCCAGCGAGACCGAATCACCGAGGAGCACGGCTTGCTCGAATTCATCGTCGGACCGTTCGAGGCACTCGGCGGGCGCCCGCTTTGAGGGATGCGCCTCTGAGTCGGGAAAAAGCGGTCGCGGATGTGATCGCGGATAGTCTCAGGTGATTCTATCGTTGATCACTTTTTCGCCGGTTTTTTAGCCGAGGGAGGCGCCCGCGTGGCCATGTCGAAGGAGATGGCACGCCGTAGGGCTGGCGGGTTACCGTAGTGGGTCGACGAGGTCGCAATGAAGCAGATTTACGTGGCGCTCAGCTCGGGATTGGCGTTGACGCTGTTGGGCGTTGCGCTGCCGTCTTTCGGGCTAGACGGCGCGAAGCCTGGTGCGGGTAAACCCAAGCCCGATCTGGTGTGCAGCATTAGCGTTTCGAAGAATGCGGACGGTTCGGATGCGATCACTGGGGGCGGAACTTTGAGCTATTCGGATCCGAAGGCGAAGTTTTCGGTGCATGTGGCGGTGACGAATCAAGGTAAGGGTAACGCGGTCGATATCGTCGTGCAGGGCGCGCTTTGGAATGGCACGAATGACCTGGCTGGGGCGTTTACCAAGACGGATTCGCAGGTTCCGCCTGGCGAGTCGGTGGACGTTGTGGCGATGCAATTTCCGTTTGGCGCTCGAGGTGACCACTACAAAGTCACCGCTCAAATCGACAAGACGAATACGGTGGATGAGTCGAACGAGTCGAACAATAGCTGCGTGATGGAGTTCGACACGAAGCGCGGCGGCAGCGGCGGCGCGAAGAAAAAGTGAAGGAGCGCTCTGCCGGCACGGCGCTGAGGGAAAGCTCGCCCGAGCTCTGCCACTGCTCGACGATGCCGTCGACGCTTGGTGAGGGCGCCCCAAATGCCGCCCTCTTCTTCGATCATTTTTTCGCAGGCGCGTCTGATCTCCGGATCGAAGCAAGAGATGGCGTCCTTGACGTAATGGCACGAAAACCCGCGATCGTAGGCCTCGCACAGGGTGGTGTGCACGCAGACGTCGGCAGTGACGCCGGCGAATACGAGCGTGTCGATACCGCGGGCTCGCAGGATGCTGCCGAGGCTCGCCGTCGGCGATCAGGGGCTCTGCGCTACCGGCTTCCCAGCGCTCGAGCATGACTTCGACGCCGTTGGGGTTGCCCGGGATGCTCGTGCGCACGGTGAAGCCCTGGGGTGTCTCGGGCGCGGTGACGTGATGTTGCCAGACCGCGCTGGTTGCCGAGGTCGAAGTCATCTCGTCGTTTCCCGCCGAATTGCTGACCGGCCCACTATTCCACGACCGGTGTGGGATGTATGGTGGTCGGTAGAGCGGTGACGATGAAGCCTCGGCCAGAATCAGTGGGCGACGCGAAGCTGCGACAGCGCGTCGTGCTGATCGCGTTGACCGGAGCCTTGCCGCTTTTTGTCGTGGCCTTGCTGCTGATCAACGTCGCGTACAGCACGACGATTGAGTTCGGGGTTCAGGAGCAGCGCGGGATTGCTTTTCAGAAGCTGATCGAAGGCGTGCTGGAGGCGCTGCCGCGGTATGCGGTGGCAGCGCGGCGCGCGGCGAAGGCTGCCGGGCCGACGAACGAGATGACGGAGGCGCGGCATGCGGTCGACGAGGCGATTCGGAGGCTGAGCGAGAGCTACCAGGGTGAGCTGGGACGCCAGTTGGATTTCACGGCCGAAGCGCTGCGCACGAAGGGGCGCGCTGAGGCGCAGCTAGGAGTCCTACAAAGTCGCTGGCGCGAACTGACGCAGGCACCATTGGCAGTCGCGGCCGAGCCGCAGGGAATTCGCGGCGTGGTGGCTTGCCTGCGTGCGATGAGCGCGCACGTCGGCGACCGCTCGAATCTGATCTTGGATCACGATTTGGACAGCTACTACCTCGCCGACATGACCCTGACTCTTCCTCAAGCACAACAGCGGCTGCTGGAGCTTACGGCGGTCGTCAGTGCGGGGCTGCGCAGCCAGCCGCCCGTGCGTGACGAGAAAGAACTCGCGGTGATGGCGGCGCTGGTGCGAGAAGCCGATTTGGCGCGGCTCGAGCACGACGCTCGGAGCGCGCTGCGCGAGGACGCAAGCTTCCACGGCGTCAGTCCCTCGATGCAGGTCAGCTTGCCGACGGCGATCGCGGACTATTCGGCAGCGATCCTGCGCCTGCTCGGGCTATTGGACGACCTGAGCGCTGGGCGCAGCGTATCCAGTACGGATTTCGATGCGGCCAGCACCGGCGGGCAGGCGGCGAGCTACGACCTATTTCGGACCAGCGCGGCCGAGCTCGAGCAGCTGTTGGCGACGCGATTGAGCGCGATCCGTTCCAAGCGGGCCAGCGCCTATTCGGTGATCGTGGCGACGCTGCTCGGAGCGGCGGTGGTGATGGGATTTCTGATTCGGGGACTGCTCACTGCGCGCTACGCCGAGATGCTGGCGGTGCAGGACGATTTGCGCGCTAAGCAGGCCCAGCTGAGCGCTTTGGGCGACAACCTGCCAGGGGGGATGACCTACCAGGTCGTGCGCGAGCTGGATGGAACGATGCGCTTTTTGTACGTCAGCGCGGGCGTCGAGCATTTGCACGGGGTTTCCGGTGACGAGGTACTGGCAGACGCAACGCAGCTTTACGACTTGTTGGTCGAGGAGGACCGGCCAGCGCTGTTCGCGGCTGAGCGTGAGTCTCTGGCGAATATGACGCCGTTCAGAGCCTTGGCGCGCTCTCGGCGGCGCGGCGATGACGCGATCCGTTGGCTCGAATTTGTCTCCGCCCCGCGGCTCTTGTCGGACGGTCGAGTGGTTTGGGACGGCATCCAGATGGACGTGACCGAACGCCAGCAGGCGGAGGCCGCCACGCGGCAGTCGCAGCAGCGCTTCTCACACATCTTCGATCACAGCCCGATCCCGATCACCCTCAACACCTTCGCCGACGGTAAATTCATCGCCGCCAACGAGAGCTTCTTGAGATTCAGCGGGTATTCGCTGGAGGAGGTGATCGGGCGGAACTCAGCCGAGCTTGGGCTCCACGCGGATCCCAGCCTGCGCGAGCGGATGCGCAGCGAGTTGCGAGCGCACGGTCGGGTCCCTGGCATCGAGATCCCGTTTCGAACCAAGTCGGGAGAAAGCCGCACCAACCTCCTGTGGTTAGAGCTGATGACGCTCGGCGCGGAGAGCGTCATCCTCGGGATGTCGCTCGACCTGACCGAGCAGCACGAGGCAACTCGGCAACAGCGCGAGCTCGAAGAGCAGCTGCGGCAGGCACAGAAGCTCGACGCCCTCGGGACTTTGGCCGGCGGCATCGCTCACGACTTCAACAACATTCTTGGCGCGATCATCTCGTACACCGAGATTTCGAAGTTGGATTACCCGGATAACCTGCCGTTGAACCAGAACCTGGACGAGGTGCTGCACGCGAGTCAGCGAGCCGCCGCGTTGGTTCGGCAAATCCTCTCGTTCAGTCGGCACCAGAAGGAGGAGCGACGCCGGCTGCAGCTCGCGCCGATCGTGAAAGAGGCGCTTTCCTTGCTGCGCGCGACCTTGCCGACCACGATCGCGATCGAGCAAAGGCTCGACGGCCCGACGGCGGACGTGCTCGCAAACGCGACGCAGGTTCACCAGATCGTGATGAACCTTTGTACGAACGCGGCTCACGCGATCAAGGGCCAAGGCAAGCTCAGCGTGGAGCTTGCTCAAGTAACGGTGAGCGATGGGCCGAGCAAGCCGCACGTGGAGCTACGCCCGGGCGAGTATGTGCGGCTGACGATCGGCGATACGGGCCACGGCATGGATGCGGCGACCGTGAAGCGGATTTTTGAGCCGTTTTTCACGACAAAAAAGGCAGGTGAAGGCACCGGGCTCGGGTTGTCGGTGGTGCACGGTATCGTCAAAGAATACGGGGGCGTGGTCACGATCGACAGCGAGATCGGGCGCGGGACGACGTTCGCCATCTACCTGCCGGTCAGCTCCGTCGCCGAAGCGTCGGCTTCGCCTGAGAGCACGGAAGCTCCGCGCGGCAACGGGCAGCGTGTGCTGTTCGTCGACGATGAGGCGATGTTGGGGGATGCAGCGCAGAAGATGCTGACGCGCCTGGGCTACGCGCCGACGGTGTTCAAAAGCTCGGTGGAGGCGCTGGCAGCGCTGCGCCGCGCTCCCAGTACTTACGCCGTGATGATCACCGACTTCACCATGCCGGAGCTGACTGGCGCGGACTTGATCCGCGCGGTGCGGGCGATCCGGCCAGATTTGCGAGTGATCCTCGCTTCGGGTTCGGGTTCGCACCTCACGAGCGACGAGATGCGTCAGCTGGGCGTGCGCGAAGTGCTGACCAAGCCCGTCGGCTACGCCGCGCTTTCGCGCGCCTTGCACCGTGCGCTTTCGGGGTGACGGCGCGTCGCTGGGTCCTTACCCAGCGGGAACGAACCTCGCCTTCGGCGGACTCGACGGCAAGACGTTGCTGATCGTCGGCGGAGGAACCAACGTGCGCAGCGTCGCCATGAATGTACCGGGGCTGCCGTAGCGGTTGCCATCAGCGCCGGAAGTGGCGCGTGCCGACGGCCACACTACCTGGTAGTCTCGCGCCGCATGAAGCCAATGAATCACGTCCTGCTCGGCGCGGGCGGCCTGCGCGCATCGGCGCAGGGACTGGGTTGCATGGGGATGAGCCATGGCTATGGCGCCCCGGACGACGCCGAGTCGGTGCGCGTGCTGCTGCGCGCTCTCGAGCTGGGCGTCACCTTCTGGGACACCGCAGACATCTACGGGCGCGGCAGCAATGAGCGGCTATTGTCGCGCGTGCTAGCCGAGCGGCGAAGCGAGATCACGCTTGCCAGTAAGTTTGGCCTCTTGCCGGGAGATGCGAAGACGAACACCTTCGCGGTGCGGGGCGACGCCGCGTACGTAGCGAGTGCCTGCGACGCCAGTCTCGACCGCCTGGGCGTCGAAACCATCGACCTTTACTACATGCATCGCGTCGACCTCACCGTGCCGATTGAAGAAACCGTCGGCGCGATGAGCCTGTTGGTGAAGGCAGGCAAGGTGCGGTACCTGGGGCTCTCGGAGGTGACCGCTAGCGAGCTGCGGCGCGCTCACGCCACCCATCCGATTGCAGCCGTACAGTCCGAATGGTCGCTTTGGAGCCGCGACGTCGAAGAAAGCGTGGTGCCAGCCTGCCGCGAGTTGCAAGTGGGCTTTGTGCCCTACGCACCACTTGGGCGCGGCTTTCTCACCGGGCAATTGCCGGCGCCGGATGCACTCGAAGCTGCGGATATTCGCCGAGCTCAGCCGCGCCTGCAGCCCGACGTAATCGAGCACAACCGCAAGCTTTTGGCCGAAGTCGCCGCAGTCGCGACGTCAATCGGCGTGACGGCGGCACAGGTGGCCCTCGCTTGGGTACACACGCGCGCCGCAGTCTGGGACATCGGCGTCGTGCCCATCCCGGGCACCAAACGCCTCGACTACCTCGAACAAAACGTCGAAGCCCTTGGCGTGACCCTGCCGCCAGCCGCGCTAAGACGGCTGGACGAGCTCGCTCCGCAGGCGCTCGGCGCTCGCCACCCGCAAATGGCTCTCACTTCCGCCGGCGGTCGCGCGTAGTCGTTCCCGTCGCTCCGCGCTGACTCGGCCCCGAGCGCGTTGCCGTGCTAAGGCCCCGGTCGTGACACGCGACAAGCTCAAACTGCTGCTCCAAGAGTACGGTCGCATGGCGATCTGGGTCTACTTGGTACTCTGGCTCGTCGTACTGGCTGGCTTCACCATCGCACTCTCGGTCGGCTTCAACGTGAAGAGCGTGTCGGCCAGCGGCATGGGCGTGCTGGGTGGTGCGTGGCTGGCGACCAAGCTGACGCAGCCGCTGCGCATCGCCGGGACCTTGGGGCTGACTCCGGCCATCTCCACGGCGCTCAAGAAGTGGCGTGGCCGGACGAAGCCTCAAGGACAGAACACGACGTCGTAGTGTGCAACGGGTCGGTCCAGACCACCGACGCCAGTGAATGGCTTCGTTCAACGTGCGTTCTTGAGCGTACCGGTGGCGGTGGTCGCGGCGCTGCCGCTCTTCCAGTCGAACCGCAGATCGGCGCCCGACGTCGTGAGCGTGATGGTCCCGTTCGTCGGGCAGCCCTCACCTACTGAAGACAGCAGCTCCGTGAGGACAAGCGAGCTTTTCTGAGCAGAAACCAAAGTGGCTGAGCCCCCGCAGCCATTCCCGGGACTCACGTAGAGCACATGCGCAGCTGAATCGGCGACAGCCGCTTGATCAACGACCATGAACACCTCGCGTGTCGCGGAGGGTTTGCTTTGCGCGAGCGTGCCAGTCCAGATGCCTTTAAAACCAGCGCCAATCGCGGCGCCGGTGCGGGTTCGGCGCGCGAGTGTGCCGAGATGGTGCCGCTTGGTACCGGGGTCCAACCAATCGTAGCTCAACGAGTTAGCCGTTACCGGCGTGAGCGTCGTTCGGCTGGGGCCGATGCAGTACGCTATCGGTCCAAAAAGCAGGGTCTCGTCGTAGACCAAAGTGGCGCCGGACGACACGAGACGGCCGAAGCCTCCACAGGTCGCGCTCGGTGTCCCCGGAAGGTAGAAAAGTGAAACCCTTTCTCCAACGGCGGCATCGGCGATCGCGAGCTCAAGATCGTATTGGAAGCCCTGCGACTTCGGTCGGCCAGTCCATTGGCCGACGTATTCGGTGGTGATGCTCGGCTGGCCGCCGGCGGCCGGACTGCCGCCGCTCGAGCCTGCAGCGCCAGCGCTCGCAGCGTTGGTGCCCCCGGCTCCACCCTGATTCACCGAGCCGCCGGCGCTGCTCGATCCGCCGGCGCTGCTCGATCCGCCGGCGCTGCTCGATCCGCCGGCATTGCTCGAGCCGCCGGCATTGCTCGAGCCAGCGGTGCCCGCTGCGGTTCCTCTCCCTCCGCTGCCGCTCGACGCAGCGTTGCCGTTGCCTCCCCTACCGTCAACACCGCCCGTGTCTTGGGCGGAGAGTGTCTCGTAGCCGAATCGACAGCCGCCGAGCCACGCAAGCAACGGCACGAAGATGATGCGGCCCAACCGGGTGGTGACGGCGCTCATCGGACGCGAGCCGCGGCGACCTACGTCGTTCAGCCACACGGTTGCTGGGAGCACGTCGAGCGAGTCTAGCAGGTAGGCGACCTGCCAGCGAACAAATGCCTAACTCCAGGGCCACGCGAGTGCGCGAGTCTTGGCGGTAGGAGGCGACGTTGACTACCGAAGAACAACTAGACGCACGCATCAAGAAGCTGGAAGAGAAGAAGAGCTTTCGCGAACTGCTCGTGGGCAGCCTGCTGGGGCCCGTGTTGGTAGCAATGGTTGCCGGGTTCGGCGGGCTCTACGTCACACGAATACAAACCGCCACACAGGCGCGGCTGGACGAAACCACCAAACAGATAGAGCGCATGAAAGTGGCCCAGCAGATGGTCGCGGATCTCTTCAGCGACAATCACGGTCGCTCGCTCGCCACCGAACAAATTCTCACTCGGGTGCTCGACGACCCGGCGCTAGTCACTGTGATCCACGACTTGGTCCAACAGTACTACGAAGGGAAAGTGGCCCGGGAGATTGGCGCGGGCAACCTGCAGGCTGCCTACGCCATCGTCGACAACGCCCGGCAAATCGATAGCCCCACCGCCAAGGCGATCGTGAAAGCCGCCGAGCTGGCCCACCCCCAAGAGCTGGAAAAGGGCAAGAGCTACCAGTCGGCTTCGGTTGCCGAGGCGGAGGGCTTCCAGGCTCTCACGCAGGGTGATCTGAACCAGGCAACCATGGCGTTCGATCGCGCTAAGAAGCTGGCGCCCGATTATCACGACGTAAGCGAGATTTCCGGTGTTCTTCACAGGGCCGGCGCGGGCGACGCCGCCACAAAGCAAGCAGCTACGCGCGAGATCGTGAACAAATATTCCTGGAAGATGCCCGAAGGAGTCAAGGCCCAGCTGCGTCAGCAATCAGCGCCGCCCGCAAACTAGCCGACTCCGGTGGTGGTAGGCCGCGTCCCTAAATGGCTGGGCCCCGTGCCCGATGTCCTTAGGGCGCCTTATGCTGGGTAGGCCTTGCCTGCGCGCGCAGCTGCGCGCGGCGCGCGCGGGCCAGGCCCGCGCCAGGAACCTCGGCCTATCCAGGAGAACCTTGGCGAAACCGCGAGCATTTTCGGGCACGGGCACGTTACGGGCACGTTCACGTTTACGGCCGAGAATTCAGCGACACGCCCTAGCCGAGCCATTGCGTGTCCTGTCACAACGCTTCGTTTTGTTTTCCTACCGCGGAGGGGACAGGAACATTTTTCTGTCAGGGCGCCGCCGGCGGGTCCCGCTCGCAACAACGATGGCGAGCAGCAGCAGAGCTGCGCCACGGTGCGCAGGCGAGGAAGGCGCCGCAACCCGGTAGGCGCACCCGCCGCTGCTGGATGGCGCAGTCGCGCCGGCGCCCGTTGCAGTATCCGTGGGGCTGTGGCCGCCTGTGCCGGTCGTACCACCACCCGGAGTGCCGCCTGCGCCCACGCTATCAGGCGATCCGCCGCCGCCACCCGATCCTCCCTGTCCCAAGGAGCTGCCGCCAACTGCGCCAGCTACCCCCGCTCCCCCCACGCCCGCTCCACCTGCCGGCATCCCCCCCGCTCCACCGTCCGGGGTGGCGACGACACCGCCACCGGGCGGGCCCATTCCGGCGCCGATGAGCGCGGTGCCGGCCCAGGGCCAGGTCGGGCGCGCGCCCGCCTTGAGCTCCACTGCGCCCCAGTCAAGCGTGGCATTTCGCGGATCGCCCAGGTAGTCAACCACGACCTCCGAGATCGCGGGCTGCAGATCGTTGATCAGCTTGTCATCGGGGCCGCGCGTGAAATCGAAGTTGTCGGGATCCTTGTAACAGCTCTTGAACATCGCCGCCGAGACGTTGTCCTTGTTCAGCGCGGCCATGATGCCACCCATGGAGCCGCTCATGACGTTGAACCGCACATCCAGCGTGCCCGTGGGACCAGGTGCGGCGATCTCCAGACCCGGAACGGTGGCGTACACCGTATTGAGAAGGATCGCGGTGCCACAGGCGCGGCTGAGCAGCAGCCCGTGACCGGTGGTGCGAACCACGATGTTGTTGTGCACCTTGCCCATCAGCACCTCACAGGTGCACGAGGCGGCACCGCGGTTGGCTGTCGCGCACATGGCGGACGGCGTGATGCCACCCAGCGAGAAGGCCAGCGAGGTTCCGCCGGGGGGGCTATCCTTGGAACCTACCACCAGGTTGCGCTCGATCAGGGCGTCCGTCGCGCCACCGCTGAGCGCAATCGCCGGGTGCTTGCCGCTGCCGGTGTAGTCGTGGATGTAGTTGCCGATGAGATGCCAGCGCTGACCTCCGACGATATCGACAGGCGTTCCGCCACCCGGTAGCTGCGCGGCATTGAAGAACTCATTGGTGTCGAGAGTGGCGTCTGCCGGCTCCGCGTCCCCCGCCCGCTCACCCTTGACGGCGGTGGCAAAGTTCGTGAACCGCGACGAATGCACGACCAGGTGATCGCCGCCAGGCCGCACGCGAAGGCCGGTTGCAGCGCAGGCCGAACAGGTGCCGTTGAACCAGACCCCGTCGACCACCCAGTAGGCGTGCGCGACCACCAGGCCATCCGTGGAGCTGAAGTCCAGCCGCACGCCGCTGGCCTTGTCCGAGGTCAGCGTGATGGGCTGGGCGGCCGTTCCCGCCGCGTTGGTGGCCAGCGCGGCGTCAAGCGCGTAGGCGCCGGGGGCCAGATGGATGGTTGTTCCTGGTTGCGCGGCACCGATGGCGGTGCGCAGCTCGGCGGCGCTGGTGACGTTGGTCGTCGCGGCCGAGGCCGGGCGCGCCAGACACAGGGCAATTGTTAACGCAATTCCGGTTCGATACCGCATTCGTCAGTCCTCGATCTCATGGTGGGCCAGGGCCTCGAGCGCGGACCCTGGCGGATCAGGTCGAATTGGCTAGCTGCGAGCAGGCAAGAACCTGAGGGGACCGAGCATTTTCGGCCGCCGGAACCGAACTTCAATCAATCCCAGCAGTTGCGTTCGGGAATGCGCCGGCGACAGCCTGCAGACGGTAGTCGAAGATGCGACCGAGGGTGCGCTTGACGACCAGGGCGTGCGCCACCGACCCTAACGGGCCGAGCGGCAGCTCGTAGTCGACGGTGTCGTTCATTTGCGTGCCGCCCGCGACCTCACGGAACTCGTGAAGGTGATGCCAATAGCGGTAGGGGCCGCGTAGCTGGAGGTCGACGAAACGCTCGTTGGGCTGCCACTCGATGATCTCGGTCAGCCAACGCAGAGGAAACCCGCCGAGCGCGATGCGGTACTCGATGCGCGTGCCCTGCCGCATCGCGACGGGCATGGGCGTTACGATGCTGAAGCGCAGGAACGCTGGTGTAAGGCGCTCCAAGTTCTCAGCGGCGGAAAAGAACTCGAAGACTCGCTCACGGGGCGCCGCGACGAGCTGAGTGCGTTGTAGGCGATGACGGGTAGTCATAGCGCCCTTCATGGAGCTTGAGGCCCGGCACCGCCAGCCCTTGGTTCCGCGGGTGGAGCCGGCGCCAGATGATCCACTCGGCCACTCCGACGTTGATCGCCCACGCGGCACTCATCAGGAGATCGCACGTCAGGCCCAGTACGGGACCCCAGATAGCTAGCGCGCATTGCAATCAGAAGGTGGCGCTAGCGCTCAAGGATACCGCGCGTTCGCCGAGCGGAACGCCTTCCGCCTGCAAACCCAGCCGCTTCGAGAGCTGCACGCCGACGCCCGCGCCGAGCTGGTAGTGATGCGTGTCGGTGCCGGTCACGCTTCGATCTCGATAACGCCAAAAGACCGGACCGCCGAAAACACGCGCCGCGGCGTAGGGACGCAGGACCTTTGCGATCTCTACGCCCGCCTCCGCCCCCAATCGCAGATCGACGGCTTCGTAGCCGACTGACGCTTGAGTCTCGAGCCATGTACGGGCCGATGAGAAAGACAGCTGGGAAGTGATGAGCAAGAAATAGCGCTCGTCCCGGACAGCACGCCACGCCGCGCCTACGGCTATCAGCGGTCCCGGAGAAAATCGATACTTGCCGTCAGGTAGCGCAAGCGAGCCGCCAAAGGTCGACCCCACGCCCAGTTGCAGCACCCAGCGCGGCACGGGCATGTATGCCAGTGACGCTAACGTCCCATACCGAACCTGATCGGCGCGAACCGCACCGGTGAATCGCAGCGCCGTGGAGGTATAAACTCCGCCCACACCAATGGCCCAGCGCGGCCGCTCGGCTTCCTCGTGCTCCGCGAGACTACAAGACGCAACCCCCGCCGCTGACACTCCGCAAGCCGCTCCGTGTCGCGCCGCTAGAAGGACAGTGATCGCTAGGGCAATCGACACACCACCTGCGTGCTTCATCACTGATGGTCTCAACGTCTCTACGCCGCGGCCGCGCAAAGGTTTCGGCGAACACAGGGGCCATCGGCCTTCTCAACTTTGGGCCCCAGTGGGCAACGCGGTCTCCTGCAGTGCCGGCGCGGATCGCTGCAGGAGTACAGGACGCGACGGTCGAAGGCTGCGTGGCCCAAGAGTGGCCCAGAAACGAAAAAAGCGGCCTCGTCGGTACTCATTTCCGGGGATCTCCATTTGACGGTCTGACGATCTCGCGTACCGCGATGTGAGCGCGTCCACCGCCCCCGACCAAACTTTTGCGCATACCCCGCCGCCCCCGCCCTTGATATACCGGCGGAATGAAGCCGCTAGCGCACCGAACAACGCTCCTGGCGTGTGCCGTCCTCGCTCTCGGCCTCCTCGCGTGCGGCCCCTTACCGATTCCGCCTGCTAACGCGCAGTATTGCGTCTACGACGTCGGCGGTCTCGACGTATCCGAGGGCGCCTTTCGCCCCGTTCACCTGAACTCGCTAGGCGCCGTCGCCTGGAGCTCGGGCGGGCGGGTCTTCCTCTACCGGGGCAGCGCTTCCGTCGATATCGGCGATCTCGGTGCCCACCGAACCATCGCCAACGCGATCAACTCGAGCAACGTCATCGTCGGCAGGTCGTTCAGCAGTGGCAAATGGCGCGCCTTCAGATGGTCCGGCGGCCCGATGACGGATCTCGGCGGTGACGACGACCAGGAGGCAACCGGCATCAACGACTCGGGCGCCATCGTCGGGATCCAGACCCCGCCAAACCCGACCAACGACCCGCTGCACGCCCCATTCGGCGTCCGCTACGCCGGCGGCACCGCGCTTCGCCTGCCCGACTTCAACAGCATCCCCCCGCGCCCTCATCCGACCGCGTTCGCGGTCAACAACAACCAGTCCGTCATCGGTTCCCTGAACAACGTCTCCGAGCCCAACGCCGTCTTCTGGCCGGACTTCAACAACCCCTGGACTCCGATCACCGGCCTCCCCGGCTGGATCGCCCTCCAGCCAACCGCCCTCAACGACGCCGCCCACGTCGTCGGCTACGGCGGCGGCCACGCCCTCCTGTCCGTCGATCGCGCCCAGCACCCCACCATCATCGGCTCCCTCGGCGGCGACCCCGTCACCGCTTACGCCATCAACAACTACGACTGGATCGTCGGCGACAGCCAAATCATCCCCGGTGTCGGCTCCCTCACCCCCAGCGCCTTTATCTACGACGGCACCCAGATGTTCGACCTCAACAAGAAGCTCGCCAACCCCACGACGTGGCAACTACAAAGGGCGTACTCGATCAATGACCGCGGGCAGATCGCGGGCGTGGGGACCGTCACAGATCAGTTCGGCAACAACGGGATGCACGCGTTCATTTTGGAGCCGCGCCAGGTCGCTGCGCTGCCGTGTGATGGGCATTCGCGGTATTGGGGAGGGTGAGCGGGGCGACACACGCGGTGCGCTGCGGAACGTGAAACGCCGGGTTCGAATCCCGCCCTCTCCGCAACTGTTTCGTGGACGTTCTCGCTACTTCAAACAACGGCCGCTTCGGCACTGCCCACCGGCTGCCCAAAGTTGAGCAGGTCGATGGCTTCGCAGAGCGAAAGGCGACGCGCAAATGTCGAGCTACCAAGCCATCATCGTCGGCGCCGAGCTCTACCAAATGCCGCCCACTCCCTTCGTCATCTGGTTCGACGACCTGGCCCTCGACGACGCCCAAATCGGCTGCCAGTAAGGCTACAACTGGTCCCAAGCGCAGCCACGACTTGGTGGGCTCGAGCCGGTCGTTTTCTAGGGACTGCGCGGACCCTTCAGTCTCCGAACATGCAATGCCCGAAGCTCGCTCGAACCTGGTGACTGGGTAATCTAGCGCGGCAAGGCGGATCGGGAGGACGACATGGAACTACTGTTTCTGCTGGGTCTCATGGCCTTCGTCGTGGGTGCGCTCTTGGTGGAGCACTGGTTCAAGACGCGTTGTCCCAGCTGCAGGAAGACGTGGCGCGAGACCGGACAACGCAAAGCGCCGGCTTCATCGGGCGAAGACACGCCTACATGAAAGAGTGGCGCTGCCCGGCCTGCGATTGCTCGGCGTGGCTCAAATCGTTCTGATCGCGCCGTTGGTCGTCCCAAACGGCTCGAGCTCGGCGGGCTTCTTGCGCTGCCAAGCTGCGGCGCTGCCGAATCGCCGCAGACGCCGCAACCGCCGATTTAGGGCCTTCGCATGGCGGTGCGGTCTGATAATGTGTTGGTGTCTCGGGAATCGAAAAGGAACGAGCATGGATAGGTGGCTGGGCCGTGGACTCGTGGGGTCGATGTTGGCTGGGGCCACGATCGGCTGCTCAGGCGCCAATTGGGTGGATGTGGAGGTCGAGTCGGGCTATCAGCCGCCGAAGGTCGTCAAGGTGGCGATCATCGGTGCGCGCAGGTGGCCGGAAGCGGCCAAGGTTCTTCAGGCTGAGCTGCTCGACGAGCTCGAATCGGAGGGCATTCGTGCCGTCGTGGTCGCCGACTCCACCGGCAACCCGGACGTCGACATCGAGATCGTGAAGTGGGATCCCGGCTCCCGAGGGCTGCGCTACGTGGTCAGCTTCGGCGCGGGCAAAGGCGAGATCGTCGTGCAAGTGAATTCGCTCGGCATCGACGGCACGGCGCGCGGCTGGATCGGCGGCGGCCCCTTTGGCGGAGACGGTGACAGCGCGGTCACCTCGGTCGCCGAGCTGATCGCCGACACCATCGCGACCGGCAAAACACCGGGCTACCGACGCGAGAAACCCGTCGAAGAGCCGGTCGAGAAGTATTGAGTGATGCCTAGGCGGCCCTTCAATCTCGCGCTG
The DNA here is from genome assembly GCA_038230915.1 of Polyangiales bacterium. Taxonomy (GTDB): domain Bacteria; phylum Myxococcota_A; class Polyangia; order Polyangiales; family Polyangiaceae; genus PMG-095. Next base: position 14,402 of record JBBRMI010000173.1, read on the forward strand.
CCTTCGAGCTGAATTGCCCTCAGGAGCAACTGAAAATCGCCCCGCTAACGGACCAGACACGCGGGAGCACTGACGCGCCGCTCTATCAAGGCGTTGAAGGCCGTGGCAGCTGAAAGCTTCTGCAAGCGTCACCCGCGCAGTGTGCTCTTGAGCTGGATGAAAGAACCTGTCAAGTAAGAGCCGTGACGAGCCGCCTCGCGTCCTTGACGTGCCTCGCCCTGGCCGCACTCGGCTGTGGCGGTACCCTCGACGCGGGCTCGGATTTGCCGCACGGCCCCCTACCGGTGGACGAGCGCAGCGCGATCGTCCTGTCGAACGACGGCTCGCGCGACAACTGGCACGGGGAGTACGCGCTGCTCCTGGCCGCCAGCCGGCGCGCAACACTGGCGGGCATCGCCGTCAACAGCGTTATCTACTACCCCGACCTCGAGCTCAACACGTCCAACTTTCGGAGGATGATTCAGGCTGCCCGTGACAGTGGCATGCGCTACCTACCCGACGCCACCGCCAGCGTCGCCCCGGCGCTGATGAAACCCACCAGCGGCGTCATCGAGGACACGGTGCCGAACCGTTCCGAGGGGGCACGGTTGATCCTGGACGCCGCCAATCGCCTGGGTAGCGCCGTACATCCACTGGTCATCGCCGTGGGTGGTTCTCTCACGGATGCGGCCGACGCTTACCTGATGGCCCCCTCCCTGCGAGAACGCGCCGTGGTGGTGGCGTCGATGGGCAACGTCATCGACGGTGTCGTGAACTCGGGTGGCCCCAACGGCGACGTCGACCCTTGGGCCACCACCATCGTGGTGAATCGAATGCGCGTCGTGCAGGTCAACGGCTACTACGATCAGCTGCTCGACGTACCCGAAACACGTGTCGCGGAGCTACCACCGAACCCGTTTGGCACTTGGATTCGCGAGAAACGCCACGAAATTCTGGACCAAGTCACTGCCTGCGATCAAGTGAGCCTGCTGGCCGCCGCACTGCCCTGGTTTGCAGGTGACGTGACGCGCATGCGCGCCCAGCCGGGTGGCGACATCCCGACCTTGCAACCCGACCCGTCAGGTGAAATCTGGCACGTCGGCTCGAGTCAGAGCGACCGCGCGCGCGACGAGCTTTGGCGCCTGCTTCAGGATCCCGCGACTTATCAATAGTCGCCGTGTTGGCAACCTGACCCGACATGCCCTGCTGTGCTCGGTCGGTCTGGCCGAGAAGGCGCTCGAGGCTCCCCAAACCCAACACCCTAGCGTACGAGGCGGCCTCCGCCGGGGTCGCGCTGTATGAGCGCTGAGCGGGTCATCGCCAACCCCCTTCGACTCGCACAGGCCGATCTGCGCCGCCGAGCTGCTACACGCAGGAAAGAATCGGTATGCCGTCTATCACTGCGAGCAGGCCGCGGAGAAAACCATCAGGGCCGTTCTGACTCCGAGGGCGTCCACGCCAACACCAGCTCGATGACATGGTGAAACAAGTCCCGGACGCCAATCCACTCAGGCCGCTGCTGAAACAAATCGAGCACCTCGCCGCCTATGCGACGACGTAATCGGTAAGCGACGAGCAGCGGCAACATCAAGCCATCGCCCGACGACAAGACGCTCAAAGCCGATATGGCCAGCGTCAACGCAGCCCTCGCGGCGGCTGCCAGCGCGTTCGGCGTCGACCTCGGCAAACAGGACCCGCCGGCCAGAACCGCCAAAGCTCCGCACTAGAGCACTCGACGCGACCGCGCAATGCCAAGACGAGCTGGGCCAGCTCATGCACGCGGCGCTCCGCGGTGAAAAAAGCTGGGAGCGTAAGAAGCTCCCAGCTTTTTTGTCCCGCCGGCACTCCACACCGGCTGCCCAAAGGCACAAAGTTGAGCAGCCCGATGGCTTTCCGGCGCGCGCCGCGCCGAGCACGCACATCGGGTTGGACCAGCCGCGTGTTCCCGTTTCCCGGCGCAATCAGGTACCTGAAGCCGGCCAACCCGGCGTTCCAGAGCCCCCGCGCAAAAAAGCGACGTCGAGTTGAGCCGGACTTCGATGTCGAGGGCTTAGGTGGGCATGAGTCGGCGAGTCGGCGTGGGCGTGGCTCGATCTGGGCGGCTGGGATACGCACCGCGCGGAGGGCAGCTCTGAAAACGGCGACCTGCCGCGTCAGCTCGATCGTTTGGCGCGCACTTTTGCGGCGTTCCGCGCCGATCTGGAGCCCGCCTTCGAGCGCGTGGTCGTGTTGGTCATGAGTGAGTTTGGTCGCACCGCGCGCGAGAACGGCACCGGCGGTACCGATCATGGCCACGGCAACGTCATGCTCGTGCTCGGCGGTAAAGTGCAGGGCGGCCGCGTGCTCGGCCGTTTGCCGGGCCTCGCTAGTCGAGCGTCCCACCGGGCGGCGGCCTGGTCGAGCCAGCCGGCGGGCGTTCTGGTGCACCCGCTGGCGTTTGGTTTGCTTATTCACCCCATTTTGACCACGCCTCACACGAAACTGCTGAATTTACGGCATTTCGTCGTTCGATGTAGATGCAAACTCAGATCGTGGCGTGAGCGAAGCGGCCAGGTCGCGTTGGTCGACCAGACGGGTCAAGCCGAGCTCGCGCA
>JBBRMI010000174.1:0-16835 GCA_038230915.1 Polyangiales bacterium
GCTCGGCCTTGTGCCTTCTCCACATCCAAGGGCCTGGTGCTCCAGGTCAAAGCTCTTGTCTCTTCGGTGTCGGGTTCCCTGCATTCGGGCCCCGGGTCGGTCTTCTCCTTCCTTTCTGTTGCGCCTGCCAGGCGCACTCCCAAAGCTGTGCTCGCCTGCGGCTGCGCGCAGCAGGGAGGGGTAGTCGGCCAATGGCGGGTAGGGCTGAATACCCTGGGCGTCGCGAGGCCAGGGCAAGCAACCCTTGCTGGCACCCGACACCGCCGATCGCCTCAATACCACTTCCAAGCGCCGACCAGCGCAAGGCCCGTGACGGTATCGCGTTCGTAGAAGCCCGGAATGGCTTCTAACGACAACGTGAAGTCATGGTTCGTGCCCTGCGCCAGCGCCGCGCCAACGCGAAAGTCGAGCGCCCAGCCGCTCTTGAGCGACACGCTGCTCTGCGAAAAGAGCGGGTTCGGGCCGTACAGCGCAAAGCCGATTCCACCGCTCAGATACAGCGCGTCCACGGGCCACACTTCGACACCGGCACCGTAAAAGTTGTGGCCGATCTGGTTGCCGCTTTTGAAATACGAGGTGCCCGCAAAACGCGCAATCAGCGCGACCTTCGGACTCACCCAGCCGCCCAAGCTGAGCGACAGCGGCGCGAACCCCCATTCCCCCTCGTGCCTCGTCGACGACGTGCACCCGGTGACGCTGCTGCAGCTTTCGGAAAAGACGGGCCGCATGGTCACGGCGAGCCCGATGCCCAGATCGCCGGTAAATCCCTGGTGACGTGGCCGCGCCTGCGCGCTCTGGGCCTGCAACGTCATCAATGCCGCCGCGACCACGCCCAACACCCAACGCTCCATGCCCCACAAGCTACACCAAAGCTCGCCGCATCGCCAAGGGGTGGTTCGAAACCTCACCACCGCCAAGACAGCCGCTCTACGCGGTGGTGCGCGACAACGTGGAGACGCCTCGTCCTGATCGACGAGCTCAGAGTGAGGCAGTAGGCGACCAGCACGGCCTTCCTTCGAGACACCTACCTCGCCACGGCAAGCTCGCCGAGCTCGAGTGCGGTCTCGGCGGTTACCTGCAGCTCTGCGACGCGCGACGTCACGGCTGCGAGCTGCTCGCGGCCCGCGTCGATTCCGCGTAACTGCACGAGCGAAGCGTGTAGCGTCACGAGCTTGCGTTCGAGCTCTGCTAAAGTCGCATGGACTTCACTAGAGGCCGTCGCCAAGCGCGCTTCGCGCTCGGGCAGAACGACCTGCCTACTAGCGAGATCGAGTCGCTCGGCAGCGATCGCCAGGCGAAGCGCGCGGCGGAGCAGCGTATGCGCATCGTGATCCAAGCTCCTGAAATCAGCACGGATCAGGTGGGAGCCACCGCTTCGAATCTGCTCGATCACGCCGTACAGCGCCGTTGCCAGGCCTGCGAGCTCACGAACCGTACGTTCGTTGCGAATCGAGTCGCGCAAGATCGAAGCCTCACGCCATGGACCGCGAGCGGCGGCCCCGAGTTGGTCATCCACCACACGCGCAGGGACCTCGAGCGCGTGCGGGATGTGCTCGACGTGGCCCCAGATCAGGACGGCGGCGACTGGCACCGCGAGGTACGCAATCAGACTCAAGCCGAAGCCCGACATCGTCAATGCGACACCCATTAGGACCAGGCTGCGCACGACTAGCTGGCGATCTAGGACAAGTCGCGACGACGACGTCTCGGGGTTGACGAACGTTTTGCTCTCTCGGAAGCGTACCCCGATGTTGGCCAACAACGAAAACATTCGCTCCCGCTCGGGCTCGGCGACGAGGTCGACCTGCGCTTGCTCGCAGATCTTACGCACCAGGAAGCTGTCACCACCGACGAGACGCTCGAGCACGCTCGTCGTCAGCACGATGTCGTCGCTCTCTGCCAGTACCAGCTCGACGTGGACTCGCGAGCGCAATAGGGGCTCGGCGGGGACGCTACAAGCGAGGCAAGCGAAGTCGCCGCCGGGCCGCGCTGCGCCGCAACTCGAGCACGTCATTTACCGGCACTCCGAGAATCGTCGAACGGCGCAGGCGAGGCAGACAACGCCGCGATGCTCGTCGCCAGCTCCTCCTTCGCCTGATCGAGCGCCGCCTGCTTCGTTGCGGAAGCCTCCGACGCGCGGATGCTCTCGCGCTCCCGAATCGCTTCCTGTTCTTTCTCGTATCGCGCCAAACGCTCACGATAGTGCTGCATGCGCTCTTCAAAGGCGCCAGAGCCGTACACGGCGTCGTAGCCGGAAGTCTGGCTCGGTGGACGAGGGGGCTCACTCGCTGAAACGCGAAAAACGCTCGGGTTAGGCTCGGTGTAGCGCCAAGCGTTGCTGTGCCCCCCGACCTGCAAAGCCAGACCCAGGTGCCGACGCGCGCCCACGTCGACGACCCGACCAATCCAGGCCTGGCAAGCCGCTTGGCGCACGTCGATAAGCGCGCGGTTTCCCGCGGCCGTGGCTTCGAACAACCTTTCGAACGACTGCCGCAGCGATTCCAGTTCGGTCGCGTTGCGCGCGGCGAGATCGCTCGCCACAGTGTCGATGTGTCGTACACGGAGCGTCGTGAGCTCGCTCTGACCAAGCAAGGCTTGAGCCGCCTGAATGCTGTCCCGAGCGAGCGAGAAGTCTGCATGCGCGATCGCAATATCACTCCGCAAGAGCAACAGATCAGCTCGCAGCTCCGCGGGTGTCGCCGCGGTGTCGGCGGACTGCGCGGCTTCGAAGCGATCGGCAGTGGCCTCAGCCAGCTCGATCGGTCGATGTAGCAACAGGCTGAGCGACGCCGTCGCGAGCTCGACACGCGGATCAGCCTTGCGCATCGAGCGTTCAGCCTCGAGCTCCCGACTCACGCAAGTGCTGTCCAGCTCGGCGATGCACAGCCTCATCCGGGCCACGGAGTGACCAAAGCGATAATCTTGCGCCCCCTGGAGCAGAAGGGCCGGAATCGCTATGCCGACGTAGCCCCAGAAAACCTTGTCGGCAACTCGCTTGGCCAGCGAGGCGCTCGAACCCAGAGTGACTGCGTGGCCACGCCGATCGCCCTCCAGGTCGCTCCCACTCGTCCGCCGTATTGCCAATCGTGAACTCCTCCGCCGGCTGACGGTATCACCATTCGCTAAGATTCGCGACGGTTGTCCGACGCCGTCAATGATCGAAATTCTCGTCGATCGCGAGCGCGATCACGCCAGACCGCTTGCGCGGCGCGCGAGCAACCGCTCGCATAGCCCGGCGCTCGGAAAACGCAATTCGACTTCCGCCCGAACACTCGCTTCTTCGACGCCACGGCGAGCCAGATAGGCATCTACTTCCGAACGGCGAGACACCACCCAAGCCAACACAGCGTAAACGTCCCCGAGCGCCAACGACGGAAAACTCTGGACGATCTCCTCAGGCGTCGCGCCACGATCGAACACCGCCACGATCGAATCCAGCGTCACGCGCGAACCCACGACACGAACGACGCCGTGATCGTCTTCGCGCAGCGGAACAGGAGGGAGCTAGAAAGCCTGCATCAGTGGAAGCATACCGCGACATCCGCAATCAGACAAAGCGTCGGCGCTGGTCGGCGACAAGCGCCCTCCACGCACAGGATTCGCGGCCCTCCGCCCTTCCAGCGAAGCAGGCACCCTGGCCGGGTCTGGGAAGGTTGTTCCCTGTGCTGGTAATATCGCAGCAGAATCAACAGTACTGTTACCCGCGCCGCGCGGCGACCGGTTCCGCGACCGTCAATCCCGAACCAGCGCGAACTCTGCCCGCTCGAGCAGCGACCTACTTTTGGACACGAGGTGCGTAGCGCCGACCATCCCACTGGATGCGAATGTCGAAGTCGCAGACGAGATCCCGGTAGCCCATGGTTTTCTCGGCGAGCACGCCAAGGCGTTTGCACCCGCTGGTACCTCCGCCGGAGACACGTCCGTCCGCGAAGCGCACGTGCCAGAAGATCCTGCCCCAACGCGACCACAGCGTGCCCGCGAGCACGTCTTTCTTCCCGTCGCCATCCAAGTCGAACCGAAGGACCTTTTCCTGGTCCGGCTTCGAATAGTCGAATTCCTCGGAGCGCAGATTCGCTAGGGCCACCACCTCGACAGCACGTTGCTCGTCCACCATGACCGCGCGGCCACGTTCGAAGACGAACCGCCGAGTAACGCTCTCCGGGCGGTCTTGGTTAACACCCTCGTTGTTCGACTCGAGCACCGCCGTCTGACGCCCGCGCCAAGTTTCGACGGTGAAGCCTAAACCAGTCTCGACCTTTTGCGCTGCGAAGCGGGCACCCATCGTTCCGGCGACGAAGAAGTACGTCGGCTGCACATAGCTGCTGCACCCCCCGCTCTCGATCAGAGCATCAGTTAGGCCATCGCCATCGAGATCGTTTTCGAGGAACACGGAAAGGCAACGGACATCGGGCCAGGGTTCCTGCATGGCAAAGGTCGAATCGCCGCGCCTGGCGAAAACGCCGAGGTGCTTACCATCCGGATCGTCATCGGTAGACTCCGCGACCTCGTAGTGAATCGCCTGCGCAGAGGCTGCCGTCGTATTGCCTACGTCGCGGGATTCTGCGGCGGAACTCGACGGAGGCCCAACAGGCCTAACCTGCCTGGCAGGCGCAGCGGGTGCACGCGCCTCAGAAGCGTCCCGCGACGCCGCGGACGTGCCAGTGGCTCGAGGTCCACAAGCAGCAAGAATGAAAGCGGGGAGACACCACCACCGGGTCCGCATCGAGACTCAACCTATCGCCGCCGCACGCGGATCGCACGACAAAGTAGCTCTGCGCCAAACGGCGGGTCGCCGTACGCGGTCTTGTCGGTGGATCTCACGCCGCCCGCCAAGCCGACCGATTTGCGCGGCTTCAGCGCGCGGGAGGTTTGGATCAAAGGCGACGGTCACCAGTATCGAATGCAATTTGTCGAAGTCGACTGTCACTGATTGGGGGCACTTCAATGCCACCATCACCGCAGCGAGCGGTGGGACGAAGCTCAAGCTGCCTTTGTCACAGTTCATACAGCCCGACTGGGCGAAGAAGGTGCCGGCGACCTTCGAAGACGTCACGCACGTCACCTTCGGCGCGCTCGAAGGCGACAAAGACTTCGACCTTTGGATCGATGAGCTGCGCTTCGTGAAGTAGACTTCGGCGATGGCGACTCTTCATAACGAAGTTTTCATCCACGTAGCGCCTGGTGAAGCTTGGGCCGCCGCCGAGGACGTCGGCACGCTCCACACGCGGTTAGTGCCCGGCTTCGTCGTCGATACGCGACTCGAAGGCGAGGTGCGTGTCGTCACCTTCGGCAACGGTATGGTCGTGCGCGAGCCGATCATCTCGGTCGACTCCACGCGCCGCCGCTTGGCTTGGTGCAGCGAGGGTAGCGGCGCGACGCACTACAACGCGGTCCTGCAAATGTTCGCCGAAGGCAGCGGGACGCGCGTGACGTGGACGACGGATCTATTGCCGCACGCGCTCGCCGACCGCATCCAGGCTCTCCAAGAGCAAGCCCTCGCCGTGATGAAGAAAACGCTTGAGGCCGTCTCGCTGCCGCAGCCCTGAACCGGCGCAGCCGTCGAGCGAGCCGCGTGAAACGGGCGCCCGAACCGGCCAAAAAACGCCGCATTCGCACAATTTCGTCGTCGGGCGCCCCCCGCCAGCAACGAAAATCGTGCTACGTACCGCCCACTCCACGGAGGAGTGGCCGAGCGGTTGAAGGCACCGGTTTTGAAAACCGGCGTACTCGCAAGGGTACCGTGGGTTCGAATCCCTCCTCCTCCGCCGGGCCCCTGCGGGGGCCCGTGGGATAACGGGTTGGTCGGGCTGCTCTCAGCTCGCTGCGCTCGCTTGACGGCGTCGTCGGTGCCACGCAACTGCGGCGAGTGAACTATAGAAGGCGAGCCAGGGCTCGTTGTGCGAGCGTGGCGCTGCGCTGCATGAGGCGTCCGAAGAAGCGGTCGCGGTTTCGGCTGCGACGGCTCCGCTCGCGCCCGGCACCGTCCCTGCCATCGCGCCGCCGGGTGCGAGCGCGCCTGCGCCCGAAGTCGCCGCGCCGCCAAGCGGCGCCGCGCCGCCGGAGCCGCCGGCCTGCGTGAGGGCCAGCGTCGAGTCGCCGGACAGGCTGAGAAAGTCGTCGGTCAGCCGCGCGACGCGGATATTGCGGCCGTTCTCGCACGCCAGGTACCCCTTGCCATCGCGATCCAGAAAGGTCGCCAGATCGCCGGTGACACCCTAAAACAACGTCAAACCGTCCGCCGAGATCGCCAGCGGCTGCGGAGCGAACGCGCCGTACGCCTGGAGCTGGCGGGCTGAAGTGCGACTCCGACCGGCCACGCTTCCGTGCCGCTGCGCGAGGCGACGCGCAACGGGTATCTTCCCCGCGTGTACAGCTCGCCACCTGGAAGACGGGCCAGGGTGGCATTGGCGACACGAGAAACGTACGCGTCGTGAAAGTAGCTGATCGGCACCGAAAAATTCGCGCGCGGGTCGATCAAGTGCCTGAATTTACGCTGAAATGGGCGAAATCATCGGCACGGTTTAGGTCAGCGTTCGCACTCACGATCTCAGAGGTTGAGATGACGAGAACGTTTGAACGCGTCGCTCTGCAGTGGAGAGCGACGGGTGCGGCGGTCGTGATGGCGCTGAGCTTGAGTGCCTGTGAGGGTAACCTCGGCGGCCCAGGCGGTCCGGGATCAGCGCCCAGCATGCTGCCGGCGAACGGTGGCGGAGCCGGCACGGGTGCTCAACGCACCGCGAGCTGCGCGGAGGCGCCCGGCGTCGTTGCGCCGATGTACCTGCGGCGGCTCACCAATCGTGAATACGCCAGCACGCTGCGCGAGCTGCTCGGCACCGAGCCAGCCGTCACGTCGCTGCCGACCGATATCACGCTCTACGGCTTCGACAACAACGCCGAATCGATCTCGCTCTCGACCGCGCACCTCGAGGCGTATCGAACACTGGCCGAGAGCGCGGCGGCCGAGCTGATCGCGTCCGAAGCAAAGCGCACGGCGCTGGTCGGTTGTGATCCTGGTGGCGTCGACGCACGCGCCTGCTTGACGGCGTTCGTTCGCCGCTTGGGGTTGCGGGCTTTTCGGCGCGCGCTGCTCGACGAAGAGGTCACGGCTCTCGTCGCTCTGGCTGAATCGGCGCCAGCAGCCGGCGGGCCGTGGGGGGGCATCAGTCTGGCGATCGAGGGTCTGCTGCAAGCACCAAGCTTTCTCTGGCGCGTCGAGCAGGGCACGCCGGCGCCGGACCGTCCTGGATTGGTATCACTGACGGGTTACGAGATCGCGACGCGCCTTGCCTATCTGCTGTGGGGCACGATGCCCGACCAAGCGCTGTTTCGCAGCGCCGAGAGTGGCGCACTCGCCAGCGCTGAAGGTGTGAAAAACCAAGCGCTTGCGATGCTGGACGACGAAGCCAAGGCGTTGCCCAACGCTTGGTCGTTCGCCGGGCAGTGGCTGCGCGTCGGCAACCTGGCGTCTGCGATGCGCACGACGGGCGATTTCCCGCTGTGGAGCGACGCGCTGCGTGCTGCGATGACCGAGGAGACGCGGCGCGTGGTCGAAGAGCACACGCGCGCCGGCAAGCCGCTGCTCGATTTACTCGACACCGACAGCACGTTCGTCGACGCCACGCTGGCGCCGCTATACGGCGTCGCTGCGCCTGCCGGCAGTGATTGGGTCAAGACGACGTTGCCGCCCGAGCAAGGACGCCGCGGCATCCTCGGCCAAGCCGGCATCCTCACGCTGACTTCGAACAATCGAGCGACGACGCCGATTTTGCGCGGCAAATACATCCGCCAAGTCTTGCTGTGTGACGAGCTACCGCCGCCACCGCCCGGCGTGCCCGCTCTGCCCGACGCCCAGGCTGGCCTCAGCGAACGCGAGCGATTGGCAGCTCACCGCACCGATCCGGCTTGTTCGGCTTGTCACTCGTTACTCGAGCCGCTCGGCTTCGGCTTGTCGCATTTCGATGCCGTCGGCGCCTACCGCGTGACGGACCTCCAGGGTCGGCCGATCGACGGCCACGGCGAAATCGCCGGCCTCGACGACGCGACGTTCGACGGCTCGGCCGAGCTCGCAGCGCGCCTGAAGCGCGAGCCGAAGGTGGGGCGTTGCTTGTCGACGCACCTGTTGCGCTTCGCGCTCGGCCGCAAAGAGATGCCGAGCGACAGTTGCAGCGTCGAGCGGCTCGGCGCGGTGCTGCAAGCCGGCGGCGACTTCCGTGCGCTGGTGTCAGCGCTGGTCCAATCCGACGCCTTTCGTTACCGCCTACCCGCCGACCTCGCGTCAGGAGCCAAGCCATGAAACCGATCCGCCTGAATCGTCGAACCTTGCTGCGCGGAGCCGGGCTCACAGTCGCGCTGCCGACGCTCGACGCGATGCTGACCGACAATGGGATTTTGCACGGCGTCGCGCACGCTGAGGCCCAGAGCGCGCCGCAGCGGCTCGTCATCTTCTTCTTTCCGAATGGCCTGTCGTCGATGGACGATTGGGTGCCGACGGCGACTGGCGAGGGCTACGCGATGCAGCCGGCGATGCAGCCACTGGCGCCATTTCAAAGCTCGATCAACGTGCTGTCCGGGATCGATCTGGGCGTTCACGGCGCGGGCGGCGGCCACGAATGGGGCACGTCGGGCTTCGCCACGTGCGTCAACAACTCGCCGAGCGGCGCTGGTGGTCCGTCGATGGATCAGGTCGCGGCGCAGCAGCAGGGCGCCGCGACGCGGCTGCGTTCGCTGGTGGTGTCGGACAACACCGTGCCGCCGAACTACGACATTAACCTTTCGTACATTTCGTACGCTGGCGCGAGTAGCCCGGTGCCGCCGATCCGCGATCCGCGCCAGCTCTTCGATAAGCTGTTCCAAGGCGTTCAGGCCCCTGCTGCCGGTTCGGGGCCATCGGATCTCGTGGCGCGGAGGCGCAGCGTGTTGGACTTCGTGAAGAGTGATCTCACGCGGCTCAATCGCCTGCTTGGTAGCAGTGATCGGCAGCGGCTGAACGCGCACTTGACCGGTGTGCGCGAGCTCGAACGGCAGCTCGACTTGTCGTCGTCGATGGGTCCGGCCTGCACGGTTCCGAGCGCGCCCGACATTGACGGCTCGAAGTACAGCGAGGCCGGCGAGCTGTTGCTGCTCGACCTGACCGCGCTCGCGCTGAAATGCGATCTGACGCGCTACGCCAGCTTCATGCTGTCGTTCGGCGGCGCATCGGACGGCCCCGCGCCCAACCAACACGCGCTCACCCACGCCCGCGACCGCGAGAAAACCGTGCCGATCACCCAGCTTCAGCTCGGCTTTTTCGCCCACCTGCTCGGGCGCTTGAGCGATGAAACCGCGCGCGAAGGTAGCGGCACCGTGCTCGACAACTCGCTGCTTTATCTGAGCTCGGAGCTCAGCGAAGGCTGGGGGCACTCCAACGACAACCTACCGATCGTGCTCGCCGGTAAGGCGGGTGGGCAGGTTCGCACGGGTCGTCACCTGAAGTATCCGAGCGGCACGCTATTGTCGCGGCTGATGCTGGCGATGTTGCAGCTCGGCGGCGTCCCGGTCACCGACTTCGCTGGTACGTCGTCACCGCTCGACGGTCTGACCGCCTGAAGCGGCGTTCACTTGATGAATTGAATGTCGTCGACGAAGAACGTCACTGGTGCGCCGCGGATAGGTCATCCAAACGCCAACGCGGCGCCTAGCCCGGTCGCCGGAGTTGACGGCATGGCCACATATGCGTGATTTTCGGCCGGAGGCGGGTCCTGGAAAGAGCCGCTGGATGCCGGTCGGGGCTGTTTTTTGCCGTTGTGGAACCTGGGAACAATTGACCATAGCCTTTACGTCCTACGGGAAGCAGCGTTGCCGGCCGCGAGCAGCGGCTCGTGAAAGCAGGAGCGCATGGCAAAGTTCAGGTTGACTCGTTTCGGTTGTGTCTTAGCGATGGTAGCGCCGGCTTGCAGCAGCGGGGCGCGAGACGAATCACCCACTGAGTTCGGTAGCGTCAGCGCGGCGGTGAAGCCTGCACAACCCGGTGAAAAGGGTTGCAGCAAGAAGATCGACTGCGACGACGGCAACGTGTGCACCGATGATGCGTGCGTGCGCGGACGGGGCTGCCAGCACCTCGCGGTGACGGACGGCCTCGCGTGCGACGATGCCAACGCCTGCACCCATGTCGACGCCTGCTCGGCAGGCGCCTGCGTCGGCACGGACGCGGTGGTTTGTGGAGCTTCGGACCAATGCCATGTTGCGGGTACGTGCAATCCGAGCACCGGCAGCTGCGACGAGCCCGCCGCCGCGGACGGCACGGCTTGCAATGATGGCATCCCATGCACTCGGCCAGATGCATGCAGCGCGGGCGTCTGTGCCGGTGCGATCGTGGTTTGCGATGCTCCGGACGCCTGTCATCTGGCGGGGGTTTGCGCCGCGCAGACCGGCGTTTGCGTCGATGCGCCCAACGCACCCGAAGGCGTCGCTTGCGAAGACGGCGACGCCTGTACGACCGAGGACAGTTGCGGCAGTGGCGTTTGCTCCAGTGGCCCCGGTTACGTGTGCCCGGCCCCGGCCCCGGCATGGCTCCGGCTTTCGGCTGGAAATGGCGTGGCGACGGCCGTGTGGGCGACAGCGCCGCACGCTGGAAGCTACGTCGTCGACGGGGACAACCCGGCTTCGGAGGAGACCGCGTCGGCGTGCGCGGGGGGTGTCTGCGGCGCGCAGCTCCAGGTCGCGGAGGGCGAGAGCAGCATCAGCGTCGTCGCGCTGAACGACGTTGGGCTCTCCGACGACACCACGACCACGGTCACATCTTCGACTACTTCGGCACCGCTTATCTCGAGCGTCTCCGCCCGGCCCGGCCAGTTCCAAGGTACGCTGCGGCTTTCGCTCGCCTTCGAAATGTCGGATGCCTGGTTTGGGGACATCACGCTGATCGAGATCGATCCCGCCACCGGCGCCGACCACGTCGCCAAGTTTGGTAGCTCCTGTACGGACCCCTTCGGCGGTTGCGGCGGCAGCGACGTCCGGTGCTTCGGATCGTTCTGCTCTTGGGAAGTGTCAGGGTCGTTGACACCGGGTGCCCACGTCTATCAGCTTAGCCCGTACGGCCAGGCAGGCGCGCGAAGCTTGCCCTTCTACGTCGAGATTCCGGTACCTGACTCGACGCCGCCGTTGCCGCCCACGAGCTTGCGGATCGATCACGTGGAGCAGCGAGCGATCACGCTAGCGTGGGAAAAAAGCAGCTCGCCCGATGCAGCCAGCTACCATGTCACGGCCCTGCGCGGCACCGCGCCAGCGTTTGCCGACACCTCGGCTCCGACCACCTGTGACGCCACGATCTGCAAGCAGGTCGTGGGCGATCTGTACTGGGGCGTGGAGTACACCTTGCAGGTCAGGACGGTCGACGCAGCCGGCAACGAAAGCTCGCCTGTCATGACCAATGGCACGCCTGGCACGAGCGGCGCGCTCTCGGCGCCGACCATCGTCGAGCTGTCGGGTGACGACGGCATGTTGCACGTCAGGTTCACAGCGCCGAGCCAGGAAGGCGCGGCCCGCTTTCACGTGTACTACCGGCCAGCGGCCGGCGGCTCCGAAGCAGACGCTGGCTTCCCGACCTCCTACTACGATGCGGCGACCGCCACCTTCTGCGAGAGCTACTCGCCGCTGCATTGCGAGACCTGGATCACCGGCCTGAGCGCCGTGCCCTACGTCGTTCAGCTCCAGTCCGAGGGCGCACCCGGCAACTTCGGGCCGCGCAGCGTCGAAGCGGCGGCCACGCCCGGACCAGCCGCCCCCGCGCGCATGGGCTGGCCCGACCTCTGCGGGTATTCGTCCAGCGGCATTCATTTCTCGATCGCCAAGGACTTCGACTATTTGTGGAGCCGAAACACCTTTCTGGCGCCCGACGTGACGACGTTATTGATCACGGTGCGCGAGGCCGTGCCGGTTGTCGATTCGCAGGGCAGATGGCTGGGCACGTACGACTATCGAAACGTCGTGACTTCGTTCGACGTGGCCTCCGCGTGTGACGAGAGGCGTTCGCGCTGTAGTGGTGCAATCACCTTCGCCAACGTCAACCTCAGCATTACCAGCTCCTGGATTCACGGGCAGGCCGTGGACGCGAACGGCAACGTGAGCCAACTGATTCAGGGGCCCTCCTTGCTGGCCGGCGTCAATAAATCCTGCCCCAGATGACGGCAGGCGAAGCTCCGGGAGCTCGTCGGGGGTGAACGCCCGCGCCGCCAGAAAGCGAACCACCGTGTAGCAGGGGGCGGCGCTGCTCAGGATCGTTTCGAAGAGGACGACCGTGCTAGGGTCACCGGAGCGACTGCCGCTTCGAAATCAGAGCGTGTCGGCCAATTGTGTAGACGCTCTTCGAGGCAGCCTTGATGCTGCCTCCGACGGTTCCCGAGACCTTCGACCGACCTTCGGTGCGACGCAGGCACGAGACATCAACCTCAACGATCTTGAGGCCTCGCGCGTGCGCGCGGATCAGAAGCTCAATGGTGAATCCGTACCCCGTGTCGGAAAGCTCGAGAGCATCCAGCGCCGTGAGTCGGATCGCCTTGTAAGGAGGCATGTCGTGGTACGGCGCTCGAAGAAGGACGCGCATGAGCCAAGGCGCATGGCACCCCGATTCTGGAACAGTGCACTCAACCAACTCGTAATTTACTCTGAGGGAAGACTGCCGGCGTGAGACCCCAACCGCCCGTTACACGGAATTTCTGACACCTCGCTGCTCGTACTGCAGCGCGATGGTCCAAGCCGCTGTCCCCACGCCCGGCTGCTAGCGACTAGCGTGCCAGGCGGAAAAAGCGGCCTTTGCTAGCGGGCAGCGGCCGCCGAATCGGCCGCACCGCATCGCAGCGCGCGCTCCTAGCGGTGTGGTTGGTGCGTCGCCCTAACCGCGCGTGAGCTTCCACAGAATCGCGATGATGCGCTTCAACAGCGCGAGCGCCGCCTCCCCCTCCCTTGCCGGAAAGTACCGCCAAGCAATCGCGACGCGCACGGCGCTGTACGTCTCGCCCGCGCTTCCCGCCGCCGTGAAGAACCGCGCTCTTCGATTGCCAGGATCGCTCAGCTCCGCTTCCCCAACGTTCAAAGCGATCGAGCTCGCGGACCGCATGATTTGATCCGCGAGTGATTTGTCTTTCGCTTTGATTCGCGGCACGAGCCGCCGAAGCGCTTCAATCAACTCGAGACTCAATTCCGCGACTTGCAGTGCCATGCGCTTTGCTCCTCTTCGAGCCCGCGCCATTGCGGGCGTAACCAGCGCCAACGGCAGCGCGCGCAGCCGCTGTCCAGGCTGCGAGCGCAGCGAGCACCGCCGAAGGCGGCTTGGCCTGGACAGCGGCGAGCACGCTGGCACCATCAGGCCAGGCCGAAAGAGGAAGTCCGTAAGGCTCCGTCCTCTCTCGATCGCGATCACCGCCGAAGGCGGATCACGATCAACCCTTCACGAAATCCGGCAAAGCCGGGTCACCCTTCACGCTCACGAAATCCGGCGCAGCCGGATCACCCTTCACGAAATCGCTCGGCGAAGCCGGCGATCACGATCACGATCACGATCACGATCACGACCACCAGGACCGATTGCCGCTACAGCAGCTTCTGCGAGTTGGGCTGCGGCGCGGCAGCCCCAAGACCAAGACGCGTCGAAGCCCCTCGACCTTGCGGTCTCGGGGCTTCAATACGCCGCCGTTGGGCTTGGTTACTCGTCGCCGACAGCAACGAGATCAGCCGGCTGAACTCGCGTGAACGTCGGGGGCGCGTAGGTCGGCGACTTCTCGTCGATGACGACCTGCAGCTTCTTGTACGCCGGGAGCCCGGTTCCTGCCGGAATCAGTCGACCCATGATGACGTTCTCCTTGATGCCGCGGAGATCATCCGTCTTGCCGCAGATTGCGGCCTCGGTGAGGACCTTCGTGGTTTCCTGGAAGGACGACGCCGAGATGAACGACTCGGTCGAGAGCGAGGCCTTGGTGATACCGAGCAGCATCGGCTCGGCGATCGACGGTTGACCACCGCGTTCCATGATCCGGGCGTTTTCACGCTCGAACACGTACTTCTCGACCTGCTCATCGACAAGGAAGTTGGTGTCACCCACCTCCTTGATGCGCACGCGGCGCAGCATTTGCCGCACGATGCACTCGATGTGCTTGTCGTTGATCGTCACGCCCTGCAGGCGGTAAACCTGCTGGATTTCGTTGACCAACCAAGCCGCCAGCTCCTTTTCGCCTTTGACGCGAAGGATGTCGTGCGGGTTGGCGGGGCCGTCCTGCAGCGGGTCGCCGGCGCGCACGTGATCGCCCGGCTGCACCTGGATGTGCTTGCCCTTCGGGATCAGGTACTCGCGCGCCTGGTCCGTCAACAAGCCGCCCTCGGTCGAGAACGGAGTGATGAGCACCTTGCGCTTGCCCTTCGTATCCTTGCCAAACGAAACCACGCCGTCGATCTCGCTGATGATTGCGTGATCCTTCGGCTTTCGGGCTTCGAACAGCTCGGCGACGCGGGGTAGACCACCGGTGATGTCCTGCACCTTGGTGGTGTCGCGGGGCATCTTGGAGATCGCCTCGCCGGGGCTGATCTGCTCGCCTTCGAGGGCCACGATGTTGGCGCCCACCGGCAAGAGGTAGCGCGCGTCGAGCTCGGTGTTGGGCAGCTTCACGGCTTCGCCCGTCTCCGGATCGATGATGCTGATGCGTGGGCGGAGATCCGCGGCGCGCGACTCGATCACGATCTTGCGGCTGAGGCCAGTGACCTCATCCACCTTTTCCATGACCGTGACGCCTTCGACGAGATCGCCGTACTGCACGATGCCGCCGACCTCGGTGAGAATCGGAGCCGCGAAGGGATCCCATTCAGCCACGACTTGACCCGAGGTGACACGCTGGCCGTCGACGACCTTCATCACCGCGCCGTACACCAAGCGATGGTGTTCGCGCTCGCGACCGGTGTCGTCCATCACGACCAACTCGCCATGACGGTTCATGACGACGATCGTGTTGTCCTTGCGCTTCACCAGTGAGGCGTTGCGCAAGCTGACGATGCCTTCGGTGCGCGTCTCGAGCGAGCTTTGCTCGATCTTGCCGCGCGCCGCCGCACCACCGATGTGGAAGGTACGCATCGTGAGCTGCGTGCCCGGCTCACCAATCGACTGAGCTGCGATGATGCCGATGGCTTCGCCCATGTTGACGCGCGAGCCGCGCGCCAAGTCACGGCCGTAGCACAGCGCGCAAACACCGCGGCGGGTCTGGCAAGTGAGCACCGAGCGGATGACGATCTCCTCGATACCCGCCTCCTCGATCGAGACGACGTGCTCTTCCTCGAGCTCGGTGCTGCTCTGCACGATGACTTCGCCGTTAAGCGGGTCGACGACGTCTTCCAACACCACGCGACCCAGGATGCGGTCGCCGAGCGGTTGAATGACTTCGCCAGCCTCTTCCAGCTTGGTGACACGGATACCGTCGAGCGTGCCGCAATCGAACTCGGCAACGACGGCGTCCTGCGCGACGTCGACGAGACGACGCGTGAGGTAACCGGAGTTTGCCGTCTTGAGTGCGGTGTCGGCGAGACCCTTACGCGCGCCGTGGGTCGAGATGAAGTACTGCAGGACCGACAGACCCTCGCGGAAGTTCGCGGTGATCGGCGTTTCGATGATCTCGCCGCTCGGCTTGGCCATCAGACCGCGCATGGCGGCCAGCTGGCGCATCTGAGCTGGGGAGCCTCGAGCACCCGAGTCAGCCATGATGTAGATCGGATTGAAGCTCGACTCTTCCGAGGTCTCGCCCGTCTCCGGATCCTTCATCACTTCTTTGCCGATGCCGGCCATCATCTCTTCGGCGACGCGGTCAGCCACGCCAGCCCAGATGTCGACGACCTTGTTGTAGCGCTCGCCGTCGGTGATTAGCCCCTCTTGGTACTGATCGACGACCTTCTCGAGCTCGGCCTGAGCTTCCTCGACCAGCTCCTTCTTCTTCGCCGGGATGGTCATGTCGTCCATGCAGACGGACGCGCCAGCCAGAGTGCCAAAGTGGAAGCCGAGCGAACGCAGACGGTCTGCGAGCAGCACGGTCTCTTTGTTGCGGTGCGTGCGGTAGCAAATGTCGATCAGGTTCGAGAGTGCCTTCTTGTTCAGCACCTTGTTCGCGTAATCGAACGGGATGCCGTCAGGCAGGACGTCGCTGATCAGGACGCGACCGACGGTGGTGGCAACGACGCGCGTGCGGTTGATGCCCTCTTCGTCTTGGTCCTCGATCCGGACCTTGATCGCCGCGTGCAGGTGCACGGTGCCGTTGTCGTACGCCATCCGGACTTCGTCCGGAGACGAGAAGACGCCGCGCAGGTAGCCGTCGAGCGAGCCCGACTTCTCGTTGTACGTGAGCGTGTTCTCACGGTAGCTGCCCTCGACGAAGCGCCGCATGCGCGTCGCGTAGTAGAGGCCGAGCACGATGTCCTGCGTCGGGTTGATGATCGGTCGACCGCTCGCCGGCGAGAGGATGTTGTTCGTGCTCATCATGAGCACGCGCGCTTCCATCTGCGCCTCGATCGACAGCGGTACGTGCACCGCCATCTGATCACCGTCGAAGTCCGCATTGAAGGCCGCGCACACCAGCGGGTGAAGCTGGATGGCCTTGCCTTCGATCAGCACCGGCTCGAACGCCTGGATGCCCAAGCGGTGGAGGGTCGGTGCGCGGTTCAGCATCACCGGGTGCTCGCTGATGACTTCGTCGAGGATGTCCCAAACCTCGGGACGCTCCTTTTCCACCATCTTCTTCGCAGATTTGATGGTGTTGACGTAGCCGCGCTCTTCGAGCTTGTTGTAGATGAACGGCTTGAACAGCTCGAGCGCCATCTTCTTCGGCAGC
>JBBRMI010000175.1:0-16511 GCA_038230915.1 Polyangiales bacterium
ACAACAACGTGCAGTTCGACCCGCAGTTCGACTTTCACCTCTACGACATGGACTTTTGCCGCACGGCGCGGAAGAGCGGGCTGAAGCTCGGCACGTGGCCGATTTGCCTGACGCATCAGGGCAAGGGCAAGTTCGCGACGCCAGCGTGGTTTGCGATGTACGACAAGTACATCGCCAAATGGGGCAGCTAACTAAGGCCTGTCCCTAAATGGGGCTCGCTCGCGCGTGCCGTAAACGTGCCCGTGCCCGTAGGGGCACGGGCACGTTTACGCCGAGAGCGCAGCATTCAGCGACAGACCCTAGCCCTCCTTACACGCTAAAACCGCAGACCCTGCGGATTCAAACCGGCGTATTCGAACGTCGCGGCGTTGGCGTGACCGCGCTCGAACGCTCCCGATTGCCAGATCAGGATCCCCGACGCCACGACTGCCGTCGCGCCAGCTATCGCGAAGCCGGCCCAGCTTGGGAAGTGCGCTCGCTCCGCGCTGATCGGCAGAAATGGCGTCGGGTCTCGCCGTTGCCAATGCACGAACGCACCGCAATGACTGTGCTCGCACAGCGCAACCGCGACGCCGCCGTGGTCGTCGCGGGCCTGTGCCCAACGCGCGCAGGCGATGCCGGGAGGCAACTCCGCGCGCCCCGCGCTCGCGTAGCGCGGCACGAATTCGAGGTCTTCAGCGCTGCATGGCATGCGCGCCGGCACGTCGAGTGAAAGCGTCGACTGCTCAGCCGTGACCTCGGAGAACACCGCGAAAATCGGTCGCCCGCCGCGCCATACGCGCGCGTGATGCAAGCCTGGTGTGACGGTCACGCGCGTGGCGTCGACGAGCGTCACGCCGTCCAGCTCTAGCGAGTCCGTTGCAGCGAGTCCTTGCACGTCGAGCGCGACGCTCGATGGCGTGTGGCCTGGGCTGGCGGCTTCACCGAAAGCCAGCGCGCGTGGTCCTTCCAGGGCGATACGCCGTGCGTCGAGCAAGGCGGCGTGACCCGGGTCGACCGCCCGCGCCGCTTGGGCCTCGAGTGCCAAGCACTCGCCCATCAAAAACGCTGCTTGAGGTAAGTGTGGGTGCGCTAAGAGCACGCTCTCGACTTTGCTCAGCCGTGTCCCGGCGCTGGCCTCTTCGAGCGCCGCGAGCGCGGTGCGCGCCTGCTCTAGCTCGCCCTCGAGTGCGTCGACCAACGCAGCATCATTCGCGGCCAAGCCCGAGGGCCGGGCGGCTTCGAGCGCCTCGAAGCTGAGCCCGCGCGCCGCCCCAAACTCATTCAGAGCCGCCATCGCCCTCGGAGTAGGCCCGACTCCCTCAACCTGCACGGAGCGGGGCGAATGCCCCGCGACACGAGACGAAAGGACCGCGGCTGAAATCCAAAGGAAAACGACCGTATTGGGCACGAAGGCCCATGTTAGTATGAAAACCTTGTCCTTTTGCAGCCTCTTGGAGAGGTTGCCTCGAGGTGCTCGTGCAGCTTGATTTCGTAAATCGCGAGCTGACTGTCAAGCTCGTCTACTACGGGCCTGCGCTCAGCGGGAAAACCACCAACCTGCAGGCGCTTCACAAAGCAGCCGAGCCGGGCGCGAGCGGTCGGTTGATGACGCTCGAGACGCGTGACGACCGCACGCTGTTCTTCGACCTCTTGCCGCTCACGTTTCGCAACCAGGGCAGCTTGGCGGTGCGGCTGAAGGTGTTCACCGTTCCGGGCCAGGTGATCCACGCCTCGACGCGGCGCTTGGTCGTGCAAGGCGCCGACGGCATCGCGTTCATTGCCGACTCACGCAACGCAGAGACGCAGCACAACGCCGAATCGTTCATCGACCTGAAGGAGAATTTGAAGCAGCACGGCCTCACGCTGAAGCAGATGCCGGTCGTGATTCAGTTCAACAAGCGCGACCTGCCCGAAGTGCGAAGCGACGCCGAGATCGCCGAGCTGGCGTCGCAAGGTCGTGAGCCGGTCTACCTGGCGGTGGCGATGCGCGGGCAAGGCGTGGTCGAGAGCTTCGTTGGTTTGCTGCATCTGACGTGGAGCGCGCTCGACGCGGAGCACGACTTGAATAAAAAATTCGGCTTCGATTCGCAGGCGTTCTTGGCGACGGTCGCCAAAAAGCTCGGCGACGCGCGGCCGCTTTCGGAAGTTCTGGGGGCATGTGTCGGCGGGGCGCTCGATGTGCTCAAGCCGGAGGCCGGCTGATGACGCTCTCGGCGGCGCCCCCCAAGAGCCTCGACGAGCTCACGCTCGGCGGCGACATGAGACTGGAGGACCTGGTCTCGCGCGACGGCTTGGCCGAGGTCATCAAGAGTGCGAACGAGCTGTTCGGCGTGCCAATTCGCGTTTTCTCTGAGGACGGCAAGCTGCTGGCCGACGCGGCCGACTCGATTGAGTTGTACGCTTACCTCAACACCTCGCGCGCGGGCCGCGCCGCGCTGTCTGAGGTCGTGGCGGCCGTCAAAGCGCTCGCGCCAGGCCCAGACGGTGAAGCGGACTACACGTGCGTGACCGGCGCGCTGTATCGCGTGGCCGCGATCGTCTACGACTCGCGCCAAATCGGCCGGATGATCCTCGGGCCATTCGCGCCGGATCCGAACGCCGAGCCGCCGGCGTCGCTGATCGCACTCGACGCTCAGCTCGACGCTGAGAACCTGCGCGCGCTGTATCGCAAGCTGCCGCGCGGTGACGAGCAGACGGTCAGCAACTTGGCGCGGCATCTAGCCCGCGTGCTCGATCTGCTGCTGTTCAGTGGCCACCGCGCGCTGCTCACCAGCAACATGCATTTGGCCAGCGTGCGCGAGAGCTTTCGCGAGCTGGAAGACAAGAACCAGAAGCTGCAGGTCGCTTACGACCGCCTGAAAGAGCTGGATCGGCTCAAGAGCAATTTCTTGGCCACGGTTTCGCACGAGCTCAGGACGCCGCTTACCTCGATCATCGGTTACAGCGAAATGCTGGTCGAGGGCTTGGCCGGGGAGCTAACCAAGGAACAACGCGAGTTCGTGCAGACGATTCGCGACAAGGGCGACCAGCTGTTGGCGCTGATCAAGGGCTTGCTCGACTTGTCCAAGCTCGAGAGCGGCACGATGAGTCTGCGCAAGAACCACGTCGACGTGGCGGCGCTGGTCAAGGACGTCGTCTCGACCCTGGCGCCGACCGCGCGCAAGAAAGAAGTCGAGCTGGCGTTCGAAGTCGAGAATGGCCTGCCGCTGATCTGGGCCGACGCGGAGCGGCTGCGCCAAGTGCTACTCAATCTGACCGAGAACGCGATCAAGTTCACGCCCGTCTCTGGCTCGGTGCGGCTGAGCGCCAAAATCGCGGGCATGGACGCCACGTCCGGTGGTGACAGCGGCGGCATGGTGCTGTTGGGCGCGCGTCGCACCGGAGTGGAGATGCGCGTGATCGACAGCGGCATCGGCATCCCCGAATCCGAGCGCTCGCGCGTTTTCGATGCGTTCTACCAAGTCGATTCGAGCAGCACCCGTGAAGCCGGTGGGACCGGCCTCGGTCTGTCGATCGTGAAACGGTTGGTCGACGGTCACGACGGCAGCGTGCGCATCGAGGCCAATCAGCCGCGTGGCAGCGTGTTCGTGGTGACGATTCCGGTGAAACGCGCCACCATCGGCTGACATGGCCAAGGCTTCACGGCGCCGCCCTGCCAGCGGTGAATTTTCGTTGATCGCACAGCTGGCGCGCGAGCTTTCGGGGTCGCGCAGCAATGCGGTCGAGCTCGGCATCGGTGACGATGCGGCGGTGCTGCGCGTCGGCAAAGAGCGCATCGTGGTCAGCGTCGATGATCAGGTCGAAGGCGTGCATTTCGACCTCGATTGGCTGCGCGCGGCGGATGTCGGCTACCGCTCACTGCAAGCCGCCGCCAGCGATCTGGCCGCGATGGGCGCGACGCCGATCGCAGCCGTCGCGAGCCTGCACGTGCCGCGCGCCTTTCCGGCAGCCGCGTTGCGCCAGTTGGCGCGCGGTCAGGCAGAAGCCGCACGCCGGCTGGCCTGCCCGGTAGTGGGCGGTAATGTCGCCCGTGGTGCAGTGCTCTCCGTCACCACGACCGTGCTGGGCCGCGTGACCACGCCGCTCTTGCGCTCTGGGGCGCGTGTCGGCGATCAGCTGTGGGTCGACGGTGAGCTGGGGCTGGCGCGGGCCGGCTTGCTCCTTCACCAGCAGCGGTTGAAAGTGCCGGCGCGCTTGCGTCGTGTTGCGGCTCGTGCGCGCGCAGCTTGGGCGCGGCCTGAAGCGCGGATTTCGGCCGGGCGAAAACTGGCGGGGCGCGCGCATGCCATGATCGACGTCTCCGATGGCCTGGCCGGCGATCTGCAGCACTTGGCTGACGAAAGTCGCGTCAAAGCCGTGCTCGAGGCTTCGCTGCTCGCTCGGTTGGTCTCGCCGGAGCTGTGCGACCTGGCTGATCTGCTCGGGGAACCCGGCGTTGCCTTGGCGCTGACCGGGGGGGAGGACTACGCTTTGCTGTGTGCCGGTCCCCGGGCCCGTCGCCCTGCGGGGACGAAAGTCGTAGGTAGAATAGAACGTGGCCGCGGGTCAGAGCTGGAGCTCGAGAACGGACAGCGTTTCGCGCTGGGTCCGGGTTTCGACCATTTGCGCCGCTAGCGTCGCGGCGTTGTCGCTCGGCGGCTGCTCGTCTGGTGGCGAGCTACCTCAGCAAGTGCCCGACAGCGGGCCACCGCCGGCTACCGATCCCAGCGTTGACCCGAACGTCGTGCACCTGCCGTTCCTGGTCGATGACTACTTCGTGCCGAACGGCTGCTTTGGCGACGGCAATTGCGGCGGCGGTGTGCTCAGCATCAACAGCCGCGCGTGCCTCGATCGCCCGGCGACGGCCCAGGGTGTGTGCCGCCTTTACACGTACACGCCGCTGGCCGAGGGCTCGCCGGGTTACCAGGGTTTTCTGGGGGTTCTGTTTCAAGGCGTGGGGCCGACGGGCGAGGTGGACATCGGACACGTGCCGGGGCTCGCGGTTCAACCCGGCGCCAAGCGAGTGGTGTTTTGGGCTTGGGTGGGCGCGACGTCAGGCGACGTCGACGTCGCGTTTCGGGCTGGCGGCGCCAACAATTGGGAGGGTCGATCCGACGCTTCGCTGCCTTACCGAGACAGCTTTGGCGTGCCAAAAGACGTCACGCTGCACAAGGAATTTCAGAAGTTCACCATCGAGCTGTCGGGCGTGACGTACAGCGAGGTCGTCTCGCCGTTTGGCTGGGCGATTACGGCGATTGGTCGCACCCCGCCGATCGAGCTGTACATCGCCGATGTCAGGTGGGAATGAAGCGCTGGTTCGCTGCTGTCGGGTTGTGGCTGCCGCTGGTGTGCGGGGCTTGTCGTAACGAGGACGCCTACCTCGGTGGCGGGCACGAAGCGTATCGCTGCAGCACACGCTGCTCGGTCGAGCAGGGCGCGCCCGCCGAGTCCGGCGACTGGTTCTTCAATCCCGAAGCGGAGGTCGGCGATCCGCCCGAGATCATCTACCCGCTCAACGGCGCCGCGCATCCGTTCGATCTGCACCAGCTGACCGTGCAGTTTCGACACGGGCGCGGCGATTTTCAGGTATTTCGCATCCGGATCAGCGTGCCGGATTCAGGGCTCAGCTACGACTTTTTCACGCGCTGCCTGTCGGTTCACGAAGACGGCTGCCGCTACCAGCTGCGCGGCGGGGTCTGGGAGAACGCCCGCACCGAGCTGCTCGGCAAGGCCGCGGTGCTGACGGTTACCGGCTCCACGGCGCTGCACGGGGTGATCAAATCCTCGCTGCCGACTGCGCTCACGATCGTCGAGAGCAACCTCGAGAACAAGGGGTTCTACTATTGGACCACCGTGCCGACTTATTCGGGGAGTGATCCGATGTCGGACACGGGCATCTTTCGCTTGCCGTTCGGCGCCGATCAAGCTGAGCCGTTCATCATGTCCAACACGCGCACGAACACGCGCCAGTGTGGCGCTTGTCACAGCGTGAGCCAGGACGGCAGCACGATCGCGTTCACGGCGCGCAACTACGACGGCGGTCCGGCAGACCAGCGTTCTGGCAGCCTGGTCACCACGTCTACGGCGCAGCCGAAAAACCATCTGATCGACGCGACCGTGCCGGGCACTTACGACAGCTCGATGATGGCGCTGTCGAGCAACGGCAAGCGCGTGTTGGTCGCGTTCGACGAGCGCCTCGAGCTTCGCAGCTCGGAAGCGGCTGGCGTATCCAAATACAATCCGGGCGACGTTATCGCCGCGCTTTCGAAGGCCGATTTGGGCGGCAAATCCGGCTATTTCCCAGAATTTTCGCCGACCGACGCCGCCGTGGCGTTGACCTTGTCCGACACGCCCGACTCGGCGATCGCCGTCCAAGCCGGTGACATCGCGGTCTTGGACATCAATCTCGCGACCGGCATGTTCGGCAAGCCGAAGATCGTCGTGCCAGGCAGCGACACGACTTTCCATTTCTACCCGACCTGGTCGCCCGACGGTAAGTTCATCGCTTTCGCCAGCGCGCCGCGCGAGACGGGCGAGGACGGCCGGCCCCGCAAGAGCTACGACCAAAAGCTGGCGCGCCTGCGGCTCGTCCGGTTGGAAGACAAGCAAGTCTTCGAGCTGACGAACGCCACGCATACGGTCGGCAAATGGTCGACCTACCCGAAGTTCGCGCCATTTCAAGTCGGCTCGATGAGCTTTCTGACCTTCAACAGCAAGATCAACTACGGCCTGATCGTCGACAACGACTCGCAGACGGACGACACCCGGCGGATCGCCCAGCTTTGGATGAGCGCCATCGACACCAGCAAGCTGCCCGAAGATCCGTCGACCGCACCGGTGTGGCTACCGTTTCAAGACGCCACCCAACCCAGCCACCTCGGGCTTTGGACGCGCGACGTGAAGTGCCGAACCGATATTGGCGGTTCGGGCTGTGATTTCGGGCAGAAATGCGTGAAGGACGTGTGCGTCGTCACCGTGAAGTAGCCAGCGCGCTTTTGGCGCCGGCCGTCAGCGGGCGCCGGTCAAGCTGCGCAGGCGAGCTGCGTAGGGGCTGTTCGGGTTCTTCGCCAGAAAGCCTTCGGCTAGCGTTTTGGCGTGCGGCTTGTCGCCGCTTTGGCTGAGCGCTTCAATTCGCAGCACGGTGGCTTCCGCGCCCAGCATCGGACGCGGGAAACGTTGAGCGTAGGTGCCGAGCTCGGTCAAGGCCCGCGCCGGGCTGCCACCTTTCAGCGCCAGCTTGGCTTTTTGGAGCTGAGCGACCTCATCAGCCAGGCTCGCTTGCGGCTTACCTGCCGGCGTGCCGCTGCTAGCCGGCACCTGGGAGGGCAGGGTAGGCAAGTCTTCGAGTGCCATCGGCGCAGGGCCTTCGGCGTCTTTCGGTGCGGCCTCGGTAGCCGCCGGGGCCTTCTCCGCGGCGGCGGGCGTTTTGAGGGCGCTCGGTACTGCTTTGAGCGTCGTCGGCTCGTCGGCGTTGCGCAGCAGGATTGCAGCGGGAATGACAACGACGGCGACGGCGAGCACGCCCCACTTGGCGGCGGTCATGCCTTTGCCGGTGCTGGCCGCAGCTTGCTGAGTCGTCAGTGACGTGGCGCTGGCTGCGGCGATCGCCGCGAGGATCTTGCGACGCCCGTCGGCTGAAGGGCCTTCGTGACGTGCCAGCTGCAATAACGAGCTTTCGAGCTCGTCGCCCCCTGTTTCTTCTATCAATCGCGTAGGGTCGATCATCCTACCGCTCCTTGTTTGAACCCTATTCGTGCGCGGTGCCGCGTCACGGCTTGCTGAAAAGCTTGCCGGGCACGACGTAACCGCGACCCGACCGTGCCGATTGGGATATCCAGGGTCGTTGCGATGTCTTGAATCGAGATCTCCTCGATTTCGAACAACACGAACACCTCCCGAAGATCTTCCGGCATGTCGGACATGACTTGGTCCAATAGTGCGCGCGCACGGAGCTGATCACTCAGCTCATCTTGCGAGGCGGTCGGCTCCTCGGGAGCTTGCGAGAGGCTGTCGTACGCGCTTTGGCGGCGACGAATCGAGCGTCGCGCGTTGGCGGCGATGCGCGCTGCGGTGGCGAACAGGAACGCGCGCTCTCGTTCGACGGGAACGTCGGAGAGCTTGTCCGCTGCCACCAGAAAAACCTGTTGTGCAGCGTCGTCCGCGTCGGCTGCAGGAACGCCGAAACGCCGGAGGCAGCGCCAAACGAAATCTAAGTGCTCTTGGGCGACGCGCGTGAGGCGCGCCGAATCGATCGACATTTTCTGGTCTGCCAAGCCTGCACGCCCACCGCTGACGACGGCAAGTCCGTCTCGGGAACCAGCGACTTTACGCTGAATCCCCCACAGCGGCGCCGACTCTTGCTCGAGCGCGCGGGCTGAGGAGGCGGAAGCCCAGGTCATTCATTTAAGGGTTTCCAGCGCCTGCCCGGCTGATCACAAAAACACGCCCAGACTGCTTTCCTGCTTCAACCCAAGACTCGGTACTTCGTACAGAGTGCTGACATTACCGTTTGGGTCGGAGATCAGGTACCGCTGTCGGGAAAGCGGAACCAGCAAGCTGCCACCTAGCTGCACGAAGAAAGTATTGGTCTCGACGCGCAGTCCGAGCCCGACGCTCGTCGCTTGCCAACGGCGCTGGGCCTGAACTTTGGTCGGCAAGCTCGTGCCGGCTGCGTCGACAGCACCAATCTCGTAGCCAACGCCGATGAACGGGCGCAGCACACCGAGCAGCGCGATGTTGAACGAGATCGAGCCTTCGGCGAGCCAGGCGCCGAAGCTGATGTCGTCAATCTCACGGGTGATGAAACGCGTGAGGCCGAGCGCGGCGCGAAATCGCTCGCCTGCGCCGAACGTGCCGAACCCGTGCACGCCTGGGCGCATCTGCGGCGCAAACGCGCTTTCGAGCGTGACGCCGAGCCCAGCGCCCCACAGCAGCTTGGTTGGTGTCGGCGGCGGCGTGACGACTGGCTTAAGAGTGGCCGCCGGTTTCGCCGGCGACTTCGATGCCCGAGCGGGCTCCGCCGGCGGTGTGGGCTCGGCATCGCCGAGGCCGAGCGCCTCCGGATCGATCGTAAGCGCGACCGCGATCGCGAGCGCAAGGCTTACTTCGCGGCAGTCTTTGCCGCGCACCTCGCGCGACGATTGGTTCTTGCCGTCGCCGCTGATCAGGCGACCGACCACGTCGTGACCACTGCTCGAAAGCTCGATGCGCACGCGTCGCGCGCGGCGCAGCTTGGTGAAATGCGCCTTGCTGGTCAGCTTGATGACCTCTGCCTCGAACTCGGCTTCGGTTGGACAATCCGCGGGCGGGCTGTCTTCGTAGAGCAGCGAAACGGCTTCGCTGTCGGCTACGGGCGCGCCCGAGGATGTCTTCGTCTGCGCGGCGCTGGCGCCAGTAACCAAAACCAGCGCCGCCGTCACGAACGCCGCGCCCAGCGCGGCGCTTCTGATCACTTACAGCCTGGCGGAAGCGCTGCGCCACCCATCGCGGCGCGCACGGCTGCCATCACGGCCGGCGAAGCGGCGCCGGCGGCGACCGCGACGTTACAAGCCTGCGAGGCCTGCAGCATGAGCGTGTTGTTCGGCGGCGGCGCGCTCTTCGAGTTTTGCGCCAGCGCGTCGCAGCAACGCTTCAGGCTGGGGCCGGCGACGCCGGTGCCCGTCGGCTTCTTGACCTCGGCCGAGTCGGACGGCACCGGTTCGGGGGCAAGTTCCAGCGTTTGCGGAGCCGCCGCAGCCGTCGATGCGGTCGGCGCGGCCGAGGGCAGCGGCGGCGGGGGCTCGTCCTTCTTGCAGCCGGCGGACGACACCAGCGCCGGAACCAAGAACCCACACGCGATCAACGCAACAACCGAACGAAGCGCCTTCATGCTCATGTTTCTAGCTTAGACGTGCCGAAAGCGAAATAGCCCTAACCCGCGACGTTTTGCCCCTCAACCTCGCCACGCGAGCCGTTTGGAGGCTGCGGGGGTGAGGATTGAGGGGTTAGGGGTTAGTCGGCGGAGGGTTCAGGCGCCGTAGGCATCGGAGCCTCAGGCGCTGTGGTGCACCGAGCGGACGCCAGTCCGCATCAATCCCTACTCCCTAGCCCCTCACTCCTAGCCCCTCAGGAGCAGCCCATCGAGTTGCCGCAGTTGAGGCATTTGTAGCAGGCACCGTTTCTGACGGTGATGTGGCCGCAGCCGTCGCAGACGGGCGCGTCACCCATCATTTCTTCGAGCTGAGCGTCGAGCGCGCCGTGCGACTCGGCCGCGTACGGTGCGGGGTCGGCCTTCTTGGCGGTGGCGAGCGTCTCGGGCGGAATCGAGGAGGGGCTGGGCGGTGCGATCGACGTCGACGAGCCAGCGTCATGGGCGACCAACTTCGGCTGTGTCGGATCTTCGATGCTGCCTGAGTCTTCGGACGGCTTCACCTGCGCAAAGTCGTAGCGGCGCAGGTATTCGACGCCGAGCACGCGGAACAAGTAGTCGACGATCGACGTCGAGAACTTGATGTTCGGGTGACCGGAGACAACGCC
Source organism: Polyangiales bacterium (assembly GCA_038230915.1). GTDB lineage: Bacteria > Myxococcota_A > Polyangia > Polyangiales > Polyangiaceae > PMG-095. The sequence goes on from JBBRMI010000175.1 coordinate 10,477, forward strand.
GTGCGGCTCGAAGCGCGTGAACGTGAACTGCTCCACGAACGTGGACAGCGGTACGCCGTACTGCAGTCCTACGGAAACGGCCATCGCAAAGCAGTTCATCAGCGAGCGGAAGGCGGCGCCCTCCTTGTGCATGTCGATGAAGATCTCCCCGAGCGTGCCGTCTTCGTACTCGCCGGTGCGCAGGAAGACCTTGTGCCCACCTACGTGTGCCTCTTGCGTGAAGCCGTGGCGCTTTTGCGGCAGCCGGGTGCGGTGTCCTTCGGGGCGGCCCGCCTGTGCCAGGGCCGCCTGAATGGCCGGAGTGGCAAGCAATGCCGAAGCGGCCGCTGCGGCTTCCGCCGCTTGCTCTTTGCTCTCGGTCTTCTCGTTGCTGCTGGTCGACAGTGGTTGCGACGCTTTGCAGCCATCGCGGTAGAGCGCGACGGCTTTTAGGCCGAGCTTCCAGCCTTCTTCGTAGATCGCCCGCACGTCGTCGACGGTCGCGTCGTTCGGCAGGTTGACGGTCTTGCTGATCGCGCCGGACAGGAACGGCTGCGCGGCGGCCATCATCTTCACGTGCGACATCGGTGCCAGGAACCGCAGTCCGGTGCGACCGCAGCGGTTGGCGCAGTCGAACACCGCGTAGTGCTCGTCGCGCAGGTGTGGCGCGCCCTCGATCGTCATGCGACCGATGATCACGTCGTTGGCTTCCTCGACCTGCGGGGCGTTGAAACCCAGGTGGCGGAGCAAACTGAAACCGTGCTGCGCCAGCTTGTCGGAAGAGACGCCGAGCCGCTCGTAGGTATCGCGGCCGAGCACCCACGGCGCGAACGCCAGACCCAGATCGAACACGCCGGGCAGCGCGCTCTCGATCTTGCTCAGGTCTTCGTCGTTCAGGCCCTTCTGCTTCAGCGCGGCGCGGTTGACGTGCGGCGCACCGAGCAGCGTATTGGTCCCGGAGACGAACGCGACGATTTCGCTGATCTGCGCTTCCGAGTAGCGCAGGCGCTTGAGCGCTTCGGGCACCGATTGGTTGACGATCTTGAAGTAGCCGCCGCCGGCCAGCTTCTTGAACTTCACCAGCGCGAAATCGGGCTCGATGCCGGTCGTGTCGCAGTCCATCAACAGACCAATCGTCCCGGTCGGCGCGAGCACGGTGGCTTGCGCGTTGCGGTAGCCGTGGCGGTCACCGAGCTTGACGGCGCTGTCCCAGTCTTCGGCCGCGGCTTTCCACAGGTAGTCCGGGCATAGGTCGCGATCGATGGCGTAGGCGGCTTCTTGGTGCTGGCGCATCACACGCAGCATCGGCTCGCGGTTCTTGGCGAAGCCGGCGAACGCGCCCTTGCTGGCGGCGATCTCTGCGCTGACCGCGAAGCCGCGACCGCACAGAATAGCGGTCAAAGCGCCGGCGATCGCCCGGCCCTTGTCCGAGTCGTACGGGATGCCTTGCAGCATCAACAGCGTGCCGAGGTTCGCGTAGCCAAGCCCGAGCGGGCGGTAGTCGTGCGAGTTCTGCGCGATGCCCTTGGTCGGGTAGCTCGACAGATCAACCAAGATTTCTTGCGCGGTGAAGAAGATGTCGACCGCGTGCCGGTAACCGTCGACGTCGAACTTGCCTTGGTCGTTCAGGAACTTGGTCAGGTTGAGCGACGACAGATTGCAAGCCGTGTCGTCGAGGAACATGTACTCGCTGCAGTTGTGCACGACGAGCCCGCCCGCAACGAAGTGATGTGTCTCGGGCTCGGTTAGGTCGTAAACCGCCTCTTCGCCCAGGAACGCGAGGCTCTCGACGCGATCCGTGAATGGATCGGCATACGTTGCCACCTCGGCATTGAGCTGGGCGAGGGCCGCGGCCTTGGGGCTGCCGTGTAGAAATCCAATCTCCTTCTCGAACACGACGCGAGAGGCTTTGCTGATGCGCAGACTGTGGAGCTGTTGGACGGGGTATTCTTTCCGGCCGCCTTTGCCGTCTGGAAGCAGGGCCATCGTTTGCCCGGCAGGCCTGCGATTGCGATACAACTTCGACTTGATGCCGAAGCCGAGCAATAGCAGCTGCGTCTGCTGCAGCAGCTGGAGCGACGTGCTGTCGAGCGACACGTACTGCGATTTGTCGCCGTAGTGCGCCACCGTGCCGTCGGCCGTGAACAATCCGCGCAGGATTGCCGACGTCGAGGCCCGGTCGAGTCCGAACGTCGGAGCTTTGAACGCCTTGTGCTCGCTGCCGGCGTCCAGGACCGCCAAGCGAATCAGCTCGTCGACCACGCAGCGCGCGCTGGTTCCGAACCTGAGTGTTCCTTGCGGATTCGTGACTTCCGTGTCGCGTGCAGCGCGGCTGTCTGCCGCGTGCTCGCTCTTGAAGCTGCTCAGACGCTCGTGCACGTAGCGCGCAAGCTCCGCTTCTTCCGGCGCCAGCGTCACCATCGCCGTTTGCTGTTCGCCCATCAGGCAACCATCGCCGACCGCCAACCCCAAAAACTCCGCCAAACGAGCGTCGAGCGAGGCGTGGCCAAACGTTGGTCGACCGAGCGGCAGCACGTCGTCGCGCGACAGCTCGCACGCCGGCACGTCACCGCGGTTGAGCGTGAAGACGCGATGATCGCCGGTGAGCTTTAACTCGAGCCCACTCTTCGTCGTCAGGCGATACACGGGCTTGACACCGGTTTGAAAGGCAGCGGCGATCGAGTGGAGCTCACCATCGGCGCCGACCACCTGCGTCGGGCGCTCGAGGAGCGCGTCGATGCGGACCCAGCCGTCCGCAGTCGACACCAAGGTGTCCCCGGTAACGCACGGATTGCTGGCGTTGATTTTTCCGCTGTTCGGGCAGGTGTGCCAGTGGTTAATCGTGCTGTCGTATTGCACGCCAGGATCGGCGCATGCCCAGGCGGACTCGGCGACCTTGTCCCAGAGCTCGGCGGCGTTCAGCGTGTCGACGACCTTGCCGGTCGTCCGCGCGATTGTCTGCCATTTGCCGCCCGACGCGGCCGCGCGCATGAACTCGTCGGTGACGCGCACCGAGTTGTTCGAGTTCTGGCCGCTGACGGTGTGGTACGCCTCGCCGTTGAAATCGCTCTCGTAGCCGGCGGCGATCAGCGCCTTGGCTTTGCGCTCTTCACGCGTTTTCCACTGGATGAAGTCCTCGATTTCCGGATGATCCATGTCGAGGCAGACCATCTTGGCGGCGCGGCGCGTGGTGCCGCCGCTCTTGGTGGCGCCCGCCGCGCGATCGAGCACCTCGAGGAAACTCATCAAGCCGCTGGAAGTGCCGCCGCCCGACAGCTTCTCTTGGCGGCCGCGGATCGCGCTGAAGTTCGAGCCCGTGCCGGAGCCGTACTTGAAGAGGCGCGCTTCCGACTTCACCAATTCGTAGATGCCCATCAAGTCATCGGGCACGGCTTGGATGAAGCAGGCCGAGCACTGCGGGCGCTCGTAAGCGTTGGCCGTCTCGCTCACGGTGGCCTCGGCTTCGCCCCAAGCCCAATTGCCGCCAGAGCCGGTGATGCCGTACTCGTGGAACAAGCCGCAGTTGAACCAGACCGGCGAGTTGAACGCGCCGTACTGGTTGGTCATCATCCACGTCAGTTCGGCCTCGAACACGTCAGCGTCTTGCTTGGTCGCGAAGTAGCCGCCTAGCTTCTCGCCCGCGGCGCGGATCGTGTGCGCGATGCGGTACACGACTTGGCGCACGCTGGTCTCGCCAACGTCTTTGTCTCCGTTGATGCCGGCTTTGCGGAAGTACTTGGAGATGACGATGTCGGTCGCGAGCTGCGACCAGGGTGCCGGGATCTCCGCGCCTTCCATCTTGAAGACGACCGAGCCGTCGGGATTGGTGATGAGGCTCTGACGGCGCTCCCAGACGACGTTCTTGAGCGCGTCGGCGCCCGGCTCGGTGTACCGAGGCTTGAAGGTGGCGCCTGCCTTGCTCGGGCGTTGGCTGCTCTTCTTCCCTTGGCTGGCGTGGCCCTGGCCGCGTTTCGACGTGGGACGCTCGGTAGAACCCGTGGTTTTCACCCGATCATTTTCCTGACCCACAATCGTCGACGGCGCCATGGTTCGCGTTCTCCTCATTGGGGACCGGTGCCGGCCAGCGGCCGTTCCGTCAGTGCTGCAAATATGTCACGTGATGATGCGTTCAGTCACCACGCCCGAAGCGACCCCGCCGCTGCCTCTGTCGCTCTTCGCGGCGGGCGACGAATACGGCGGTTGTGCGCCCCGGGACCGTCACTCTTGTACCCCAAGGGCTTGGGGGTGGCCAAACAAAAAACCACGACAAGTTGTGCATTGGGCCCATCAACAGGGGGCCTTAGCTTCGGAGGTCAATGAGGAGTAAAGCCCAACTCGGCGGCTTCATTGTGGCTTCGGTGTCGCCCAGGTGTCCGACCGGTGGTGAACAAAAGATGCCCTGAACAGCTTCTCCTGTGGATACCCAGAATCAATACCAACGTTCCCAAGAACTCATCCCCAGCCTAATCCACACCTTGTCCATGTCGCCCGCCTCTCCGTCACTGCTCGAGCTCGCCATCGTCGTCCTCTCTCAGGCATGGAAGGGGGGCCGGGCGAGCGTCGCACTGGCCGGCGCCATCTCGGAACGGCGACTCAGTCCCGCCGAGTCCGAGCAGCTTTCGGCTTTGGTGTACGGAGCGCTGCGCCGTGAGCGGCGCGTTCGCGAAGCGCTTCGCGAAGTGGGCGCCGACATCGCGGGGCCCAACCAATCGCGTCTGGCGGTGGTGGGCGCGGCTCTGCTCGATGGCTCGGGTGTCGTCGATTTGGAGGGAGCGCGCGGCGTGTGGAGCGAGGTTTCTTGGCAGCGGTTTTTGCAAGCCGATCGCGCGGTGCTCGAGCGGGCTAGCGGCGCCGTGAAGGTCGCGCTTTTGGGCTCCTTGCCGGCGTTCCTGGCGGAGCTGCTGATCAGCGAGTACGGCGACCAAGCCGAGGCATTGGCAGCAAGTCTTTCCGAGCCCGCGCCCCGCGCGCTGCGCGTCAACTCGCTCAAGGCGGACGTCACCGACGCGCGCGAGCGTTTGGAGAAGGAAGGCGCGCACCTCGAGCCGGGGCGGTTCGGCCGCCGCACACTTCTGCTCGAAGGTGCTTTCAATCCGTTCCTCACGCGCGCGTTTCACGAGGGCCTGTTCGAGCTGCAAGACGAAGGCAGCCAGATCGCCTGCGAGCTGCTGGCGCCTCCGCCACGCGGGCTGGTCGTCGACGCGTGCGCGGGCGCCGGCGGAAAATCGTTGGCAGTAGCGGCGGCGTTGGAAGGGCGGGGCAAGGTCGTTTCGCTGGACATTGACGAGCAGAAACTGGGCGAACTACGGCGCCGTGCGAAGCGCGCAGGCGCGGCCAACGTGCAAGCGCTCGCGATCGAAGAAGCCGGCGAGCTGCCGGAGTCGGTGACGGCGCTGGTGGGCAAGGTCGATCGCATCTTGGTCGACGCGCCGTGCAGTGGCACGGGCGTGCTGCGGCGCAATCCGGAAGCGCGCAGCCGCTTGACGCCGGAAGCTGTGGCGCGCCTTGCGGCCACGCAGCGCGCGATCGTCGAGCGTGTGTTGCCGTTGCTGGCGCCCGGCGGTCGGCTGGTGTTTGCGACCTGCTCGCTGTTGCGCGCCGAAGGCGAAGATTTGATGAACGAGGTCGAAGCCGCGTACCCCCAGCTCGAGCCAGTGAACCTGGCCGAGATCTTCGACCGCGCGTACATCGAGCGCTTCCCGCGCAGCGCGCCACACCGCGTGCGTCTGCTGCCACACTTGCATTCGACCGACGGATTTTTCATCACCGTCCTGCGCCGGAAACGCTGACCGGAGCGAGCAGAGGAATCAACAGGAAGACGGGAAGAGGGGAACGAGCGAACCCAAGAATTTTGGGGTTGGCGAGCCCGGGGCCTCAACTTTCTCAGATTCGCGTCGAGGCTTCATCGCGCAGCTCGAACAAACAAAACCTTCCCGCCTTCCCGCCTTCCTCTGACCATTGGTCTGATCTTTCAACTGCCCGCCCGCCAAGCCTGGCTTCTGGCGAGGCTTTCGCGAGGACCGGAGCGGAGCGTACGTTGGTACGTGAGCACCGGA
>JBBRMI010000176.1:0-16494 GCA_038230915.1 Polyangiales bacterium
CGAGTCCGAGAAAGGCCCTGCCCGAGCCCGGCCCCGCCTCTGGCTTGCCCGAAGCCCCTGCCGAGACCGATCCCGATCCCGCTGCCGGACCCCTTCCTGGGGCCGCCCTCGCGCAGGGCCCCGACAACGGATCAGGACTGCTCGCGCTCGCGACGTGCGAAATTCGATCGGATTTCGGCCTATCTTCAGCTACGTAACCCCACACGTGCTCGTAGCTCAGTTGGATAGAGCAGTGGGTTTCTAACCCACCGGTCGCAGGTTCGAGTCCTGCCGGGCACGCCACCTAGGGGCGGGTGTACGACGTTCGCAAGATATGACGCTCCACGATCGCGTGGTCGTGTCCGGCAGCCGCAATCCACTCTCTCCTTTGCCGGGACCATGGCAAGAATCACGTCCCACGATACAGTCCCGACGATTTGGCAAGTATCGGTCATGTCGTGGCAGGGATGGCAGCGGCCCGGCGCTATCGCCGGGGCCAGGTCACGCACGTCTCGATGCTCGGCTCGATGTTGTTTTGGGCCGCGTTGTCGCTTGCGCCGGATGCCGACGTGATTGGGTTTGGTTTGGGGGTGCGCTACGCCGACCCCTGGGGGCATCGAGGAGCGACCCACTCGCTGTGCTTTGCGATCGCAGTCGCGCTGGCGCTAGGCGCGGTGGCGCCGCTGTTCCGCGCGGACCGCTGGCGCACCTTCGGCTATGCGACCCTGGTCTTGGTCAGTCACCCGGTGCTCGACGCTATGACTACGGGTGGGCTCGGCTGCGCACTGTTTTGGCCGTTCGATCTCACGCGCTATTTTGCGCCGCTTCGGCCGATTCCAGTCGCACCGATCGGCGCCGCTTTCTTTTCCAGTCGAGGTCTCAAGGTTGCGCTCGTCGAGCTGCTGCTGTTCGCGCCGGCTCTCGCATACGCCCTGTGGCCCAGGCGCCGTCAGAGCTCGAAGTCCAGCACCGGTATGGCGCGGACGACGCGCAAAAGAACATCACTCGACTCTGATTATTTCTGAGTTCGAGGCATTGCGTTGGACAAGGAGGGATCGTCGCTCTCGCCGATAGCGGCGTAGCCAACGCGACGCCGTCATCGACATCGCCTTCGTAATTCCTGTCGAAAGCCGCAACCCGAATTTCTGAGACCGCCGACCTAGCGGGAGCAGCGACGGCGCGCACCGAGCCCCAGGGCCAGGCCGAACAGCGCGGCCCCCGACCACATGTCCGGCTCGCGCTGGCTGAGGGAGCAGCCGCAACCCTTCGAGGTTCGGGCTGGATCGTCGCCGTCCGCGTCTTGTGGGTCGCCGTTCGCGCCGCCGCCAGGATTGGCGGACCCCGGGCTGCCGCTCGCTCCGGCGCTCGGCGTCGGCATCCCGCAACCGCCCGGCTCCTCCGCCTGCACGGTGAGGATCGTGTTTTGCCACTCGCCTACGTTACCGGCGGCGTCGTGCAGACGCGCCCGCATCGGGTAACCGCTGCCCGACGTGAGCTCGGGCAGCTCGCTCCCGCCAAAGCAGCCCATCGCCGAATGACCAAGCGGAATGCTGCCGAACTGGTAGTCGAGGTAGCGCACGTGGGCAGTGCTTGCCACGTCGATCTCGAGCTCGACCCAGACGTTGAAGCTGGCGCCGTCGTCGGCGTCGCTGAGCGTGAGCAGCGCACCCACTGACGAACTACACAGCCCGCCATTGCCGCCCGGCATGGTCGCGATGCCGCCCAGGGTCGGCGCCACCTCATCGCGGGCGGCGCCGGTCGTGAACTGGCCACCCGCGACATCGCCCACGATGCGGTACTCGGTGTTCGGCTCCAGATCGCGAGCCACTTTTAGCCGCCAATACGGCCCGCCACCCTCTACGCGCGTCACGGTAGCCGCTACTCCGGTGCCGTCCGAAACCTTTTCGAGCCGCGGCGGCGCCTTGCCGTTGCCCACGGCCAGCAACGGAATTTCGAGATTCAGAGGCAAGTCCCGAATCAAGTTGAGGATGGCGTGCGGCTCGGTCTCGCATTCGCACGCTCCGCAAGCGGCTGCGGGGCGGCACCAGCCGGCAAGCACGAGCAGCCCCAAGGCCCCTCCAGAAATCCGGCTCCAAACTGCCATTTTCCTTAACAACACGCTGAAAAAGCTAGCACGTCCCGGTTTGGTGAGTCGCAAAGGTCTTAGTCGTCGCCCAGATCCAGAGGCGGGCTGCTTGCCCGCTTCTCACCGCCCTAAGTGTTTGGACGGCCGAGCTCGACCAGGCCTACTTCGACGGCAAAGCCGTTGAAGAACTTCATCATACCGGTCAGATGCCGCAGGCGTTTACGAGGCTGACGTTCTTGGCTTTGATGGCTTGAAAATCCGTCGTAAAGCCGGTGCCACAGTCGCCGACGCCGGTGACGTCGACGGTGTCGCCAGAGTTGATGTAGGTGCTGATGACGAGCGGGTGCACGGAAGTGACGGCATTGTTGAACGAGAGATCGAGCGTGACGATCGCCGGCAGCGCGCCCAGCGTCGTGACGTCGGTGAGGGCGTTGTGGGCGACGTCGAGCGTGACCAGCGCGGTGAGCGGCGCGATCGACATGAGGTTCGGGAGCGTCGTCCCCCTGACGCTGAGGTCGGTCAAAATGGTGTGGGAGGCGAGCGGCGTGAAGTCGGTGAACGTGTTGTAGGAGATGTCCAAGGTCGTCAGCTTGGTGAACGCCGTCAGGTTGGGAATCGTCGTGATTTTGGTGCTCGCCAGGCTGAGCCAGCGCAGATTGGTCAGCCCGAAGATGGGCGTGATGCTGGCAATCGTCGCGCCGGTCAGCGACAGACTCTCGAGCCCGGTCAGCGAGGCTAGCGGCGCGCCATCGGCGATGACGACGTAGCTGAGATCGAGGGATTTCAGCTTGGTGAGCGCGCCCACCGGCGTGATATCGACCGGCACTTGGCCAAACGGACCGACACCAGAGAGGTTCAGCTCTTCCAGGTTGGTGAGGTTGGCAAGCTGGCTGAAATCCCCTTCGGCGAGCCCGTGCAAGTCCAACGACGTGATTTGCGTCGCCGCGGCGAGCGCGGCCAGATCGACGCCGTACGGATCGCTGAAGGTGACGGTGCGCAGGTTGGGTAGGTTGGCCAACACCTCCAAACCAGTCTGGCCGCCACGGTCGAGATCGATCGTCGTGAGCGCGGAGAGGCACTCGAGCCCGGTGAGGTTGACGTCAGCGTCGCTGAACGGAATCGAAATCTCGGTCAGATTGGCTACGTCGGCCGAGGTAATGGGTCCACCGGTGTCGACAGCGTTGTGCACGAGTTGGTCGACATAAGAATCCGGAAACACGAGATTGCCCTGGCATTGGGGCAGTACTCCCGGCGCGCCCGCGCTGGGCTCGTTGGCAACACCCGCGACTGCCGGCATGCCGCCTTGCTCGGGTTGCGTGTCGGCGGGCGCGCCACCGGCGCCAGCGGTCGATGCGTTGATCACGCCAGCCTGGCCGGCCTCACCGACCACGCCCGGCATTCCGGCCATGCTGCTCGGCTCCCCGCCGTTGCTCGCCGGCTTACTGCTTCCGCCCTCACCAACGCCGGGGCCGCCACCACCTTCACCGCCCTCGCCGTCGGCGTGGACGCTCCGCTTGGGTGGGTCGCCTGCGCAGGCGCTCGGCACCACGAATGCGCTCGCCAAAGACACCACGATCATCCAGTTGCCGGTCAAACGATAGGTCATGCGACCGCTACAGTAAGCGAGCGCGCGGCCATCGCAAGACTCAACCGGAGGCTCCGTACTTCGACGCGGTCATGGCCGACATTTCTGCCAACTACTGCGTCAATCTCGAGAAGTCCGCGGCAACTAGCCGAGTCGGTCCAGCTCTTTAGTCGCCGACGGAGATGTCGAAGTGGAGGACGTCTTCGCGGGTGCCGAGCTTGGTGTAGAGGGCGATGGCGGGGGCGTCGACCAAGTCTGCCTGGACGTACACGACGTAGGCGCCGCGATCTTTGGCGACGACGCGAAGCTCTTCGATCAGCGCGGTGGCGACGCCGATGCGGCGGTGGGCGGCGGAGACGGCGAGATCGTAGATGTAGATTTCGCTGCGCTCTTGTTCGAACTTTCGTAGCTCGTACGCAGCGAGAGCGCCGACGACCTCGTCACCGTTCACCGCGACGAGCGCGATGAAGGTCTCGCCAGTCAGCAGCTTGTCGAGGTAGGCGGCGCTTGGGCGTTTCTTGCCGTAGGTATCCGGCTCCTCGAAGGCTTCCCCAAACAGCGTCAGCATCGCATGCGTGAGCGCGATATCGCCGGGGTTGAGCCGCTGAACTCGAAACGTAGCGTCGCGGGACATGCAAGCTTCAGTAGACCACGGCTTTCGTTGCTTGCAAGGTGGAGCTGGCGGGCAGCCGCTCGGGAAGGTTGCGCAGCATTCGAAACAGGAAGTAGAAAAACCACGCCGACCAGGCGAAGTAGAGCACGGCTACGGTACCGAGATAATTTGGAGGCTCGACACGCCGACGGTGGCCCCCGCAAACGCATCGGCGCCACAAGCTTCCGCGGTCACCGCGATGCTCGCCGGGCCCTGGTAGTCATCTTTGAACGAGACGTCGAGGTACTCCGGCGTGACACCGTCGTACGTTACGGTAACGCCGGCCGGGGCGCTGGTCACGACGAGCTCCCCGCTCGACGCATCGCCGATCGTCATCAGATCGACGGTCACTCGGCGCGGCGGTCGGCTCAAGATGAGTGGAGCACTGCCGGCGGCGGCGCCAAAGATGTCGACGAGCTCGAACTTCCAGATCGTCGTTGTACCAGCGGGCATATCGGTCAACTGCGGCAGCGCCCGCGTCGCCGACGCTTTCGGGCAATGGTAGCCCTGCTCGGTGTTGAGCTCGAGCTTGCCTTGCGCGATCTGGGCTGTCGCGGTGTCGGTGTCAGGATTCGCCATCAATACCCAAGCCCCCACGCTGTCGAAGGAGTCTTGGTACTCGAGGACGGAAAGGACAACCGACCCGAGATCGCCTGCGCCACCAGCACCGCCGTCGTGATCAACGCTGCCGCCACTTCCACCAGCAGCCCCACCTCCACCGTTCGCGGCGCCGCCCAAGCCGGAGCCGGCAACGCCAGCCATTGGCGCGCCCACGCTGCCCGATGACGTGCCGCCCGCACTGTTCGTACCCGCTCCTCCCGCTTGATCGCCGGCGCCCGCCTCGCCAGCGGCGGCACTTCCGTCATTCAGCTCGGATTGTGTCGAACAGTTCGCAAACAACAGCAACCCACTCGTGACCAACCAGAAGTACCCACCAATCTTCATTTTCTACTCCGCGACATGCGAGGAATACGCCGCGGAGCCTAGCACGCCCTTCTGTCAATCGTCAGGCGACGCGCTGCGGGCGGTGTTCGCGGCGTGCAGCTCCAACCTCGAGTAGTTGCCGGCACTCGCGCGCGATCAGCGCAGCGGCGCAGCCGTTTTGCACCGGCATCAGTCGCTTGAGCAGCTCGAGCGAATGAAACGAGTGCACCTGCTTGCCCAGCGCAAGGCCGACGAAAACGACCGACGAAAACTGCGTGATCAGCAACTCGCAATTGGCGATCATCGCCTCGGTCGGGCCGGTACTGAAGATGCGTGAGCCAGGCGCCCAAGCCATGATCTCCCCCGTTGCGCGCGCGACGTGCTCGTTCGGGTGCAACTTGAAAATCAGCTCACGCCCCTGCGCCAGCTGCAGCGCGTGGCGGATGAAGCCGCGACGATCATCGAGCTTGAACGTCTCTCGGGCGTCGGAAGTACATGCCAGCGCGTAGCCGCGCAGCGGAAAATCGTTGTCGCGAAAACGGGCACAGTTGTCGAAGTTCGGCATGCCCGTGACGACCACGCGATCCTCCGGCGCGCCGTTGGCCACGAAGTGCTCGCGGTAGCCTTCGCTCGCGACGCAAAAGCGCTCGTACTGCCCGCTGAGGCCGGTGGCCGCCGTGCCTGCCAGCCAGCGCGGCAAGTACCCCGGGAAGCGCCGCACCAGGGGCCACAAATAGTTGTCAGGATCGAGGATGCCTTCTTGCACGACCAGCATCGGCATGCCGCGCACGTTCTTGGGGACCACCACGTCCGAACAGGTCACGACCAGGTCGTAACCGCCGCGGTGCCCATCCAAATCGATCGCCAGACCTTGCTCCGCCAGGTAGTCGAGGCAGCGCTGGCGCAAGCGACGCCCGGCGATCGTCCGCTCGACGAGGCCAAGCTCACGCAGGCGCGTCAGGTAAGCGTCGCCGTAGTACGGAGTGAACCAGCTCTCGCAGTCCGGCAAGCGGTCCGCGATTTGATGCATCTGCGTGGTTTGGTTGATCGACCCACAGATGAAAAAAAGCCTGAGCTTTCCGGCGGCCTTCATCCGCTCTCTTTGATACGCCCTCGAGTTTACGAATTGATTGCAACGCCGACACTTCATGGATGCGAGTGCGCGTCGGTTCAGTGTCGGACGCGCAGACCTGTGCCTCCGCGCAGCGGCCTCAGGGTCCTATGTGACATCGCGCATGCGGACGTGCCAAACAGGTAGCAGTCGCGTGTCCGCCAACGCACGATAGCCGGATGCTTCGAAAACTGGCGCTCGGCGTCGCGCTGCTGGGTATGGGCGTGACCGGCGCTTGGAAGGGGCTGGTCGCCGAGTACTTCGGTCGCGTGAATATCGAGGCCTGGGCCGCCGAGCACCAGTCACCACCGCCGCCGCGGGTCGAGCTGGGCGCGCACGAGGTGTCGGTCGTCAGCACGCGTCGCATCGTTCCCAGCACCGGACTCGATGCGCGCTTCGAAGTGCAGACGGCGAACAACAACCTCGACGTCGTTCGCCACCACGGCCGCGTCTACCTGGCCTGGCGCTCCGCCCCGAGCCATTTTGCTGGCACCGACACCGTCATCAACGTAGCTAGCAGCGAGGACGAGCTGGCCTGGCGCTTCGAGGCGAGCTTCCGCATGCAGCGCGATTTGCGCGAGCCGCGGCTGCTTTCGCTGGGCGATCGCCTGCTTTTGTACGTGTCCAGGCTCGGTGCGAACCCGTTCGACTTCCAGCCGCAGGGCGTCTCGGTCAGCGAGCGGACCGCGGACGGCAACTGGAGCGCGCTCGAAGCCACCGGACCTCGCGGAGCGATCGCTTGGCGCCTCAAGCAATACGCAGGCGAAGCATTGATGGTGCTCTACCGCGGCGGCGAGAACTTGTACTCCTTCAACGGCGAGCCGATGACCGTCGAGCTGTGGCGCTCGCCGGATGGTAGACGCTGGCGGCCGTACTCCGACCACGGGGCGGTGGTGCTGCGCGGCGGCGGTAGCGAGACCGACTTTGCCGTCGATCGCTCAGGCCAACTGTTTGGCGTCGTTCGCAACGAGGCCGGTGATGCCGACGGCTCGGGCTCCAAGTTGTGCCATGCCTCGGGCGCGACGCTCGGCGGCTGGGTGTGCAAGACCGACCATCGCAAGTACGACTCGCCACTGGTGTTCGAACACGACGGTGAGATTTACGTCGTCGGCCGGCGCAACCTGAGCGGCGACGGTCGCTACGACGTTTCGAGCGACCGCGGCCCGGTCGGTATCGTCAAGAACGAGCTCGCCTACATCACGACCGCCAAACGTTGTACGCTCTGGAACTGGATCAAAGCCGAGGATCGCCTGGGCTTCGTGCTCGATCTGCCGTCACGCGGCGATACCTGCTTCGCGTCGCGGCTCGACACCGAAGATCCGGAGCGGTTGGCGCTCTACGACTACAGCTCCGACATTGCGGGCCCGGAGTTGCCGTGGAGCGCCGGACAACGCCGTCCGACCTACGTCTACCGGCACGAGCTTGCGTTCAAGCGCAGGAAGTAAACGGTTCGCGTCAGCCCGTGGGTTCACCGTCGTCCGGCTTGGCCTGGCTCGGCTACGGAAGTTTCTGCGATTGGGGCTGCGTATTGGCAGCCCCCGCGCGGACTACGGCGCGTTCCAGAAGGCCCAGGCGGCGTCCGCGATCGTGTTGAGTGGGCCGCCGTGACCGCCGCCGACTGCGCAGTACGCGATCGGGCGGGTGCCGCCGCTGTACAGCTTGCAGGTGTCGGGGCCGAGATTGGCGTCCATCGGATTCCCACCCGTCGTGTAACCTGTGCCGAATCGAGGTGCACCCATGTTGAGTGATCAAGAATTGATGGCGTTCGTGGCGACGGAGCGTGCGTCGGATGCGTTGGTTTTCTACCGTGACGTCCTGGGGCTACGCTTCGTCTCCGACGATCCGTTCGCGTTGGTATTCCAATCAGGCGCGGTGACGCTGCGGATTCAGAAGCTCGAACAGCACCAGCCCCTGCCCTGCACCGCGCTCGGCTGGAGCGTTCGAGACATCGCCGCCACGGTGACCGAGTTGCACGCCAAAGGTGCGCGCTTCGAGCGCTTCCCCGGCCTCGACCAGGACGAACGCGGGATCTGGAATTCGCCGTCGGGAGCGCGTGTCGCTTGGCTCAAGGACCCCGACGGAAACGTGCTCAGTTTGACCCAACACTAGGGGCCGCTGCTGCCTAGCGGGCGCTGCTGCTTAGCGGGCGCCCTGATCGGCGGCTTCGGACTCCACCGCGTACGTCGCTCGCGTCGCGCTAATCTTCGCTAGCAGCAGCCGTACCGCGACGCCGCTTGATGCGGCTGTAGCCTCCGAGCTGCGGCTCGGTCACGAAGCGCCAAAGTGTGGTCGTCCACGACGTGTGCGCATGCAAGGCGTCGTAGAATTCAGGCGCCGTCGCCCGCAACTCTGCCAAACGCGAACCGGGAATGTACGGAAAATCGTGGTGCTCGTTGTGGTAACCGACGTTGAACGCCAACGCGTTGAGCGGTCCGTAATAAGAATACGTCTCCTGCCCGTCGCGGAACACGTAATGCTCGGAGATGTAATGGCCTGCGATCGGATGCAAACCCATCACGATCAGCGAGCTTATCGGCAGGTAAGCCAGCGCCTTGCCACCCCAAACGTAAAAAATCACGACGTTGAAAGCCAGCTGCAACAGCAGGTTCAGGGCTTCGGCCGCGGTCGGCTTTTTGGGATGCACGAATAGCGGCCGCAGCGCATACGCCAAACCTTGTCCAGACAGCCACACCAGCTTGGTCAAGGTGTGGCGCAGCATTCGCCCCTCGAGCTCGGTCGGCAGATCAGTATCTAGCCGTTCGTCACCCTGATGGGTGTGATGCAAAAGGTGATAGTAGCGAAACGTTTCCGCGAGCGGGACGCCGACTGGCAAGTTCACGAACATGCCGAAAGCGCGGTTGTGCCACGGCTTCTTGAACGCCAAGTTGTGGCTCAGCTCGTGGATCGCCAACAGCAGCGCTTGGTTGATAACCCCGCCCACCGCGTAAGCCACGACCACGATCAACCACCAGGGCGCCTGGCGCAGCGAAAATGCCAGCCCGAGCTGGGCCAGGACCAGCGCCGTGCACACGTATTTGGTGCGCCAACACGGCCCGTACAGCCGCTTGATCTGCGGGTAGCGCTGCAGCATGTTCCGGCGCCGTTCGGCGTGCGGCTCGCGCGCTTCGGACCAGCTGAAACCAGGATGCATCGGGCGCATGCTGGCCCGAGCGCCGCGCGCTGTCGAGCCGAAGCGCGTCAGCCGGCTAGACGCGCCGCGACAATTTCGGACGAAGCCACGGCGGCGTCGATACCGGCCCCGTGAAAGGCCGAGCCGGTGACGTGAATGCCGAGCGGCTGCAGCGCTCGGTCGAGCGCCGCCGCCTGGGCTTTGTGGGCCGGCGTGAAGACCGGCAAGGCATCCGCCCAGCGCGAGACCCACGTGCGCCGCGGCTCGCCCGCTACGCCCAAGACCTGGGCGATCGCGCTGCCTGCCTCCGCCGCAAACCGCGCGTCAGTCCAAGCGCTCAGCGTATCGCCGACCGGGCGGAAAAATACTCGCAAGAGCGCTTGCTCGGCCGGCGCCGCCACGCGCCCCGCGAACTTGTGGTCCACGAGGCTGAGCGCGCGTAAACCTACGTTGGCAAAGCTGTCCGGAAAGATCAGCCCACTGCCGGTTGGATAGGTTTGAAACTGAGCGCGCCGGTAAAGCAGGTTGACGCTGACGTTCGACATCAACGGTGCGGCCGCGAGCGGCGCGCTTTCAGCCAAACCGAGCGGCGCCAGCAGCGCGGCCGTCAGCCGCGCCGGTGCGGCCAGCACGACCGCCGGCGCGGCTTCACTGCCGCCACCAGCTAGCTCGACGCGCAGACCGTCGTCGGCTCGATGAATCGCGCGCGCTGCAGTGCCGAGCCGCACGCGCCCCGCACCAATGTGCGCCAACAGCGCATCGCTGAGCTGGCCCATGCCGAGCGCCAGCGAGCGGATGCCGCGCCCGAGCTCTTCAGCCGGCACCTGAAAGCCCAGGCGCCGTGCGGCCTCACCCGGCGGCAGCAAAACCAGCGCACCGCCTTCGACCGAATACGTGTCGGTCGTCAGCTGATCGACGAGCGAGTCGGCGATGCCGACCAGCGCGCACAACTCCGGAACCGCGCGACTGCGCGCCACGAAGCCTTCCGCGCCCAGCTCGACGACCAGCCCGCTTTCGCGAAACGTCTCGAGCTGACCCCCGGCGCGCGACGACGCTTCGAGCACCAGCACGTCAGACCCGGCGTTAACCAACCGCGCCGCCACAGCCAGGCCCGAAAGCCCCGCTCCGATGACGATGACCTGTGCTTGGCTCACGGCAAAACCTTACGCATCGTGCGGGATTCCGGCGCGACGCGCAAGCATGGTACGGGTCGGCATCGCTCGCCAATCCCCGACTTCTTCGCCGGCATCGCCGGCATCGCCGGCATCGCAGGCCTCGCGGCTCGCTGCGTGGCTCAAGCGCGCGACCGGCGCCGAAGCGGTGACGCTCGGCGCGCGCCTGCAGTCGTTGTGGGGCGGCTACGGCGCGCTGTGGCGCGCGGAGCTCACGCACGATGGCGCGGTGACGCGCGTCGTCGTCAAGCACGTCCAGCCGCCGGCCGGCGAAGCGAGTCGTTCCCATCGGCGCAAGCTGCGCTCGTACGAAGTGGAGCAGGCGTTCTACCGGCGCTACGCGGCGCGTTGCAGCGCGCGACCGAGCTGTCGCGTGCCCCAACCGATCCAGCTGCTCAGCGAGAACGGCGGCTGGTTGTTCGTGCTCGAGGATCTCGACGCGAACGGCTTCAACGAGCGCAGCGCGCACGCCGATCCGCCGGAAATCGCGGGAACGTTGCGCTGGCTGGCGGCATTTCACGCGCGGTTTTTGGGCACCTCGCCTGACCGATTGTGGAAGGTCGGCACGTATTGGCAGCTCGCGACCAGACCGGACGAGCTCGCCGCGATGAAGCACGAGGCGCTCCGCCAAGCAGCGCCGAAAATCGACGCGGCGCTGAACGGCGCGCGTTTCAAGACGCTGGTGCACGGTGACGCGAAGCTCGAAAACGTCTGCTTCGCGGCGGGCGGGGGTGAAGTGGCGCTGGTCGACTTTCAGTACGTGGGCGGCGGCGTGGGCGTGAAAGACGTCGCCTATTTCCTGAGCAGCTGCCTCTCGGCGCGCGAGTGCGAGGCGCTGGTACCAGCGTATCTCGACGACTACTTTCGCGAGCTTGGCAGTGCGCTGCGGGCGAACGGCAGCGCCGTCGATGTGAAGGAGCTGGAGCACGAATGGCGCGCGCTGTTTCCGTTGGCCTGGGTCGATTTCTATCGATTTCTGCTGGGCTGGGCGCCGGGACAGTTCGATGCGGATCCGTACAGCGAGCGGGTGATGTGCGACGTCTTCGCGCGCCTCAAATCCGCGTGACCACGGCGCCGTCGGCCTCGCGCAAGAACGCGCTACAGACGCCGTCGTGCGTGGTTTCGGTTTCGGTCATGACGATTGAAGACCCTGGCCGACGCGGTGGATTACAGGTCTCTACCGCCCAAGACCGTCACGACCCGGGACACCGCCGCCTGCGCCGCCGAATCGTTGGCGATTAGCGCGAGCGGGTCCGCCGAAAGCTCGCGACGGATGTTCCGGGAGCGACCGAACATGGTCAGAAACAGCCGCGAAGTGTCGTATCTGAACTCCGGACTCATCACCATCAGGCCGTTCAGGGTCGAACCGAGCTGGGCGAGCGCGGTCGGCGTCAAACTCCGGGCGATGCGCGGATCGGCGGTGTCCGCTAACGCCGCTAGCTTTTTCCGATCGAGCCTGTCAACGAGGAAGTTGTTGTAGAGAAAAGCCAGCAACACCGCGCGACCGACGAAGTCGAAGCCGTGGCGCTCGAGCAGCTGCCCGACGGCTTTCTTCTTCTGCGTGCGGTGCCGGTACGAGCTGATCGAGAAGAACCAGGCGTGCGGCCGCCCGCGCACGGCACACGCCGCGAAGTACTCGGCAGTCATCGCGAACGATTCACCCAGCATCAGCTTGACCAATGCGCTCGGCTGCGAAAACGCCGCGCCCACATCAGGTGGGCGACCGAACAAAGCCCGAAACGCCACCGCGTGCGCCGATTCGTGGAGCAAGTAATTCGGAGCCGGTCGATTCTTCTGCAAATCGGCCAACGTGAAAAAGCCGGGACGCCGCTGTTCGAGGTGCTGAAGCGCGCTGAAGCTGGGCCGATACGGCAGCTGCTGCTGGCTCAAGATCGTGTCCAGGTGGATCAGCGGAAAGCCGTCGTACGCCCCCACGTCCGCGAGCGTGAAGCGAAAGCCAGCGGCGATCGCGGCGTCGCGAATGCGGCGAAAGAAGGGATTGTGCAGGTACAGAAAGCCGTCACCGACACTCGCGGCGAGGCGGTTCTTTCCGTGACAACGGCGCTGTAGCTCGATCAGCTCTCGGAGTTGAATCCGTGCTTTCTAGCCGATCTGACGCGGCGCGACCCGCTGGATTTCCCAATACAGGCGCGTCGCCGCCACCACCCCGACCGGCAGCATCACGATACCCAGGCACGGCAGCCAAAACACCAGCGAGAACGCCGCGCCGAAGCCGAGCACGACCGCGAAGTGCCGCCGCATGAACCGCAAACGCTGGCGTGCGCCAATGCCGCGCAACGTGAGCGGGTAATCGAACAGCCCCCAGGCCACACCGAGCGCGCCGACCAGCAGCTTCAACGGGGTGGCGACCACGACGGTCGGCGGCGCCACGATCTCGAGCAAGGTCAGCGCGATAACGACCGGCAGCGTGACGGCAAGGCTCAGCAGCAATGAGCGCGCCCCGCACCAAAATTCGGCGAGGAAGCCGAGCGGCGCGCGCGCCGGAGCCTGCAAGTCCGCCTCGGCAATGCCGATGATTCGCTCGAGCGCCGGGGCGCTGAACGTCGGTGCCAGAAACGCTGACATCAGCCAGCCGAGCGCCGCGGCCAACACCACCGAAACCCAAGACAACGCCGTCGCACCGACGTGCTGCAACGCCCCACCGCCCGCCAGCTCACCGTTCACCCACGGCTTCAGGAAGCGCCACGATGCAGCCACGAACGCCACTTCGAGCAGCACGAACACGGCCGCCGGCACGAGCGCGAACGGCCACGCCCTCGGCATCCCGAGCAGCTGCCGCGCGGCAGCGAACGGCGCCACGAACCCGCGCCAGAAGCCGATCGCGTGCTGGTCGGACATGGTGTCAGTCGTGCGGCTGGCGCCGCAACGCAAGCCCATCGAGCAAAAACTCGCCGTTGGCAATTTGCCCCAGCACTGCGACTACCAGGCGCCGTTCACGTTCTTGCACACGCGCGGCGAGGGTCGCGGGGGTGTCGCCGGCTTCGACCGGCACCTGCGCTTGTGCCAGCACGCGCCCGGTATCGTATTCGGCGTCGACCAGGTGCACGCTGGGCCCAGATTCGGTATCACCGGCGCGCAGCACCGCTTCGTGCACGTGCATGCCGTACATGCCGTGACCGCCGAACTTGGGCAACAGCGCCGGGTGGGTGTTGAGGATACGGCCGCGGTAGCGTTCGAGCAGCGCCGGTCCGAGCTTTTTCATGTAGCCGGCCAGCATCACCACGTCGACTGCAGTCGCGGTCAAAGCTTGGATGATCGCGGCGTCGAGCGCGGCCGGCTCCGGGTGCGTCTTGCCCGACAAGTGCACGGCTTCTGCCCCGGCCTCACGCGCTCTGCGCAGGGCCCCCGAACCGCCGTTGTTGCTGATCACGGTCACCACGCGCGCCGCGATGGCTTGCGCCGCACATGCGTCCAAAATCGCCTGCAGCGTCGTGCCTTCGTGGGACGCCAAAACACCGATCCGAAGCGAGCTCGTCACGGTTCGCCTATAGTTCAGGAGCCGGCGCGAAAGAACTCCGCTCCGCCACTGCGCAGAATCGTCGGGGCATTCTTGGGCTTCCTGCCTAGCGCCTCGACCGCCTCCAAGTCGAGGTACAGGCCCGGGCCCCAACCTTCCGCGCCGGTTTCCTCGTCGCCGTGCGTGGCAGCCTCGGCCAGCAGCGAACGGCGCAGTGGTTCGCTCGGGAGGGACGCGCGAAACAGCTTCACGGTGCCGCAATCGACGATGTCCGGTCGCGGATCCTGCTCGTCCACCCAGCAGCTGCCGTGCGTGAGCATGCCGGCCGTGGTGTAGTCGTGCTCGGCCAGCGTCGCGCGCATTTCGCGCAGCCAGCCGATCAGGTCCGCTTGCTGCTCGCCATCCGGCAGCTCGACGTAGAACGCGTAACCGAGGTCGATCGCTCGCGCCGATGTACCGGGCGGTTTCTCGGTCAGGCGATCGCGAATCAGTGCCGCGAACGTCGCGTAGCGGTCGATGAATTGGTCACGATCGCCCGTGTACTCATCGTCTTCGATGCTGAAGTAAGAGACCAACAGGCCGAACGCGTTCTCGTCGATCATCGGGACCCCGCATTTACCTCATCCACCCGGGACCTCGGCAAGACCCTGCGGCTCAAAATGAGACGGCAGAAGAACCGGCTTTTTTGCCCCGGTCCGCAAGCCTTGGGGGTGAAGCGCGGCGGGCCCTAAATCACAGGTTGACGCCGGCCGTACCTGAAACTGCCGTCGCAGCATTGATGGAGACCACCCCCAACAGCACGCCGAAGCCGTTCCGACCGGCCTCCCTCCATCCTCACGATTTTCCCAGTGACGAGGTGGATAGCGGTGTTTTCCAGCTGTCCGACTCGTCCGTGCTGCTGCTGCTCGGGCCCGGAGCGGACGTTGCGCCGCTGATTCGAGCCATCCAAGACGACGGATTCACGGTCGCGCCGATCAGCAATGCCGCAACGGCCGAAGCCAGCGGCTACGTGCCGCGACTGGCGATTTTAGACGATAGCGTACCGGGCGCGCTCGACTTTCTGCGCCGGATCAACGCCCACGGCATGACCCTGCAAGCGATCGTGACGATCGCTCGCGGCGCCTCGGAGAGCGAAGCCCTGGCGGCCGGCGCGCAGCTCACCTTGCAGCGACCGCTGTCGCCCGCTGACGTGACGGCGTGCCTGCAACGCCTCCGGACTCAGCAAGAGCTCGTGACGCGCTCGCGCGACGTCTTCGACAGCGAACGCCCGAGCGTACCGCCGCCGCTGATCGAGAGCGTGCTGGCCACGATTGGCCATGAGATCAGAAATCCGCTGGCGGCCGCGCTCGCCAACGTGGAGTGCCTGCGCGAAGGCGCGCTGATACCACTGAGCGAGGAAGATCGCCGAGCTACCGTCGACGATACGGTGATCGCGCTGCGCCGCATTCAGTACGTCATGACGGCGGTGTCATCGCTCGTCAAGGGCGCTCCGCCGGTGCTAGAAAAGGTCCCGATGTGGAGCGTGGCCGAACGAGCCGTGGCATCGGTCAGGCCGCACGACACACGCATCGAAATCGCCGGTGAACAGGCGATCCGCGGCTGGGGCAACGTCGCGTTGCTCGAGCAAGTGGTGGCAAACCTGGTGCAGAACGCGCTCGACGCCACGCAGGGCCAAGAGAAGCGCCACGTGCTAGTGCGCGTCTATGCGGCCTCGGGTGAGGCACGTATCTCGGTGCGCGACAACGGTCCCGGCGTGCCGGCGGCGCTCCGCCAGCGGATCTTCGAGCCGTTCTTCACGACCAAAGGCGAGCGCGGCACCGGCCTCGGCCTGGTGTTGGTGCGGCACGCGGTGTCGCGCATGGGCGGCACTTTGAGCCTAGGCCCGAGCGAGCGCGGCGCGGTATTTCGGATCCGGCTGCGCTCCGTCTAAGGGCCGTCGTCACCAAAACGGCCTCACGCTGGTCGGCGGCAAGCCAGCGCCGTCGATCTCTACATCGGCGTCGGGCATCAGCTCGTTACCGTGGACTCGGAAGCGCAGCAGCTGGCCGCGCGAGAGATCTGCGACAAAACACGGATCGCCGCAGCCCGCCCTGCAGCTCAAGCCGCCAAACGCGATGCCGAAGCCGAGCCCGCTGGCATCCCGTGCAGCCGTCGCCAACAGCGTGGGCTTACCTGTCTCCAAATCGAGAGAAAACAGCTGATTGTCGTGCTGGGCTCCCTGAGCAGTCTGGGTCTTGAACAGCACGACCCGCTCGCTCACGAACTCGATGCTGGACTGGATCGGGCTCTTCGCGAGGTCGAGAGCAGCGAACCGCGCCAATTCGACCGGCTGTTCGAGGCGCGCGTTCAGGAGGACGATGCCTGAGTTCTCCGGCTC
>JBBRMI010000177.1:0-16454 GCA_038230915.1 Polyangiales bacterium
CGGCAGCTTCATCACCAGGGGTAGATCAAACCCTACAGCTTTCTGCAAGAGGGACGCGGGCCGCCGCCGCTCACGCCGATGCGACCCGGTCCCGCTAACCGATCGATTTCACTGCAGAACTTGTGCGGGATCGACAGACGGGCACGGGCACGTTCACGTTCACGGGGATCAGCAATTTAGGGACACGCAGTAACTAACCCCTGACCCCTGACCCCTCGCGACAGAACGCGATAGACTAGCGTGGGACATGTACCTGCTGCGCGCGGAGCTGCACGGCGTGGGCCCGTTCGAACATCTTGAGCTCTCGTTCACGGACGAGCAGGAGCAACCGCGACGCATGAACGTGATTCACGGCGGCGGCGGCGTGGGCAAGACCAGCTTGCTCGCGGCGCTCGGCAGCTCGCGGCCGGGCCACGCCACGGCGCAACAACCGCGACCCGATCAGCCAAAGCCCGCCGACGGCAGCGCCGCGGCCTGGGCCACCGCCGATTGGCTGCTCGGGCAGGACGATCCCGAGCGCCCGCACGCACTGCGCATCGCGAGCCCCAACGTGAAGCTCGCCGGCCCCGAAGACCAAGAGCTGACCCGGCGTCGCGAACAGGCGCTGTTCGACCGCGTCGCCAGCGAAGGCGGCTTCGCGTTCTTGTCGATCTCATCCACACGCTGGTTTTCGCGCCAACCGATCGCCATCTCATCGCCTAGCCGCGGCGTGGCGCGCTACGACGTGAAGCAGCCCGCCGGCCTCGACGACGCCACGCGCTCCGATCTCTCGCGTGAAACCAAGCAAGCGCTCGCGTACGCAGAAATCGGCAGCGCGCTCGCCGCACGCCGGCCCTTCGAAGGCGACGTGCGGCTCGACACGCTGGGACCAGCGATGCTCAACGTCGTCGATCGTCTGGTGAGCTTGACAGGGTTTGGATACCTCGGGCTCGACGCCGTCAGCTGGGAGCCGATGTTCCGCGCCGCCGCCGGTGCGCGGGTGCCGTTCGACGCGCTGCCCACCCGCGCGCGCCACCTCGTGGCGTTCGGGGCGTTGACGGTGCGAACGCTGTGGGCCGCCTACCCGGACCGCGACCCACGCACCGCCGAGGGCGTCGTGTTGGTCGACGAGGTCGACCTGCATCAGGACGCCAGCGTGGCTATCAAGCTTCCGGCAACGCTGCGCGCTGCCTTGCCCTCGGTGCAATGGATCGTGACGACGCACTCGCCGGCCTTGGCTTCCGGCGCCGCCCCGGGCGAGGTCCTTGCCTTGCGCGCCGGAGTCGAAGGGCGCGTGGAGCTGCACGCCGGTCCGTCGGCCACCACACATTGACTCCAATGTAGGTGTGTTACAGAGGCCTGAATTCATGTTCGGGCCAGAGGCCGGGCACTCCGCGCCGATGCCTCTCGCTCGCAAGCCCCATGCCGGTGATAGGCTTCGGGGCAGTCCTATCATGTTGGATGACGTCTCGCCCGGGCAGGTGCTCGGCCGCTACGAGCTCTTGATGCCTGTGGCACGGGGCGGCATGGCGAGCGTGTGGGCTGCGCGCCTCAGGGGCACGCGCGGTTTCCAGAAGCTAGTCGCGATCAAGACGATGCTGCCGGGCCTGGTCGACGACCCGAGCTTCGAGCGCATGTTCCTCGACGAGGCCAGCCTGGCCTCGCAGGTGCGCCATCCGCACGTGATCGAGATCATGGATCTCGGCGAGCAGGACCGGATCCTTTACCTGGTGATGGAATGGGTGAGCGGCGAGGCGCTCAGCATCATCATGAAGTACGCCGCCACGCGCGGCGGGATCCCGCTTCCAATCGCAGTGCACATTGCCACTCAGACATGTCGTGGCCTGCACGCCGCTCACGAATTGCGCGAGCCGGACGGCGTTCTTGTCGGCCTGGTCCACCGCGACGTCTCACCGCAAAACGTGCTCGTCACTTACGACGGCGTGGTGAAGGTCGTGGACTTCGGCGTCGCCAAGGCCACCGCGCGCCTCGACACTCAGACCGAAGCCGGTCAGCTCAAGGGCAAGATCGCTTACATGTCGCCAGAGCAGCTGCGCGGCGAAAAGATCGATCGGCGCACCGACGTCTTCGCGATGGGCATTTTGCTCTACATGATGACGACCGGGAAGCATCCTTTCCGCGGCGACGATCAGGCGCAAACCATCGCGCGCATCAGCTCGGACGAGCCGGCGATCTTGCCGTCGGTGTTGGTGCCCGGCTACCCGGCAGGGCTCGAAGCGTGCGTCATGCAGGCGCTCGCCAAGGACTCGGCTAAGCGCTACCCGTCCGCCAACGACATGTTGCTCGGCCTGACGCGTGCACTGCCTAGCGCGATGCGCGAGAGCACCGACGAAGAGGTGTCCGAGTTCATCCGCCGCCTGCTGCCCGATCGCCTGGAACGCCAAAAGCAAGCGATCAAGCAAGCGCTCGAGCAAGCCGATCGGCGCGAGACGTCACGTTCGGCGCCGCAGATGCAGCTGCCCGAAGCCGCGACCGACGAAGCCGCGACAGTGCTCGAAGGCATCGGCCCAGAAATGACGCCAAGCACCGATGGGCGTTCCCTGCCTGGGGCTTCGTCGACCGAGCCGCCGCCATCGTTCGCGCGCGTCGAGGGGCTGCGGCGGCGCAACCTGCTGTTCGTGGCGTTCGGCGTGATCTTGCTGGTCGGCGCCGGTCTGGGCTTTGCGTTCGGGCACGACGAAAGCCAGCGTGCGGCCGCAGGGGTCACGCCCCTGCCACAACCGACACCCACGCCGTCCAGCGTCGAAACACCGCCAACCACCCCGACGGCGCCGAGCTTGACCCCGACGGATCTGCCAACCGAGGAAGCGCCTGCGCCGAGCTCCAGCGCCGCGGCGACGCGTCCCGCGGGCGGCAAGCGCTCCCCGACTGGCAGGCCAGCACAAACCGGTACGCCGCGCAAAGGCCCGTTCGTCTCGCCAATCCGCAACCCCGGCTTCTGAGCACGAGCAGCGAGCAGCGAGCACGAGCACGAGCAGCGAAACAACAGGAAGGCGGGAAGCCGGGAAGGGATTTACTGTTCGAGCAGGCGGGTCGTGGCCGCAGCGCTACCGGTTGCGACGCGCTATCCGTAAGACCACCCTAAAAATCTTCCCGCCTTCCCGCCTTCCTGTTGTCTCGTCCCGCGGTCAGCGTGGTGGCGGGACGGTGAGGATTGGGATTGGCGAGAGCCGAATCAGTTTTTCGGTCACGCTGCCGAGTAGCAGCTTGGTCATGCCGGTGCGGCCGTGCGTGCCGACCACGAGCACGTCGTAGCCCGACTGGCTCGCTTCCTCGATGATCGACGTCACAGGCTCGCCGGTGATCAGCCGGTGCTTGAACGCCTTTCCGGTGGGGTTGCTCACGCGCGCCAGAAAATCAGTCATGTCGCGCTCGGCGTTTTCTCGGATCAACTCGGACAGAGAGCGGCGCGAGCCGTCGGGATGCGACACGACGTGATCGCCTACGTACGATGGCCGATCCCAAGCATGAACGACCGTCACTTCGGCGTCGGCGTCGAGCGAGAGCGCTAGCTCCAACGCCCGCTGCGAGGGTTCGGAGTAGTCGACGGGGACCAGGATGCTGCGAAAAGCCATGGGTATTCCTTGCGACGCACTCTGGTTATACGTCCCGTGCGCGGGCGGCAGCAAGCTCCTCGAGGTCCTCGATTGTGCGGGGAAAGTCTTTGGTGAGCAGGCGCGACAGCGCGCGATCGGCCAATAGCCTGCCTTCGGTCTGGCAGCGTGGGCAGTAGTTGCACTCGTTGTTGGCGTAAACGATGCGCTGCACGGCGGTGCCGCAGACCGGGCACGGCGCTTTGAATTTGCCGTGCACGGCCATCTCCGGGCGAAAGGCCGTGACCTTCTCCGGGAAGCCATCGCCGGCCTCCTTGCGCAGCCGAGTGAGCCATTCTTGCAGCACCTGGCGCGTGGCACTAAACACACTAGCGAGCTGCGCGTCGCTCAAGTTGCCGGTGCGCTGCATCGGCGAGAGCCGGGCGCGATGCAGGATTTCGTCCGAGTAGGCGTTGCCGACTCCGCTCACGATCGTCGGATCACACAGCGCGCGTTTGATGGTGCGATTCTCGCGGCGCAGCGCGGCACCGAAGACTTGCTGGTCGACCTCGAACGGCTCGACGCCGCCGCGCACGAACGCCAGCAACGACTTCTGGCCTCTGACCAGGTGCAGGCTAGCGCGGCGCTTGGTACCGGCTTCGGTCAGTACGAGGCTGTTGCGCTCGAAGTCGATGCCGAGCAAGCCGATGCGCCCGGGCAGCTTCTTGCCCGGCTCGCCCAAGTGAAGCCGCCCGGCGATCATCAAGTGCAGGACCAAGAACAAGTCGTCCTCGAGCGCGAACACGATGCGCTTGCCGATGCGCGAAAATCCCTCGACGCGCTGGCCGATGACGTCGGTCAGCGGCGGGTCGAACGTGCGCACCAAGAATGGTTTTGGCAGTCGCAGCCCGGTGACGCGCTGTCCGACAAGGTGGGCGGACAGCCGCTCCACGTAGACTTGGACGTCGGGAAGCTCGGGCACCCCCCGAGCGTAGGACGACAGGGCCGGTCGTGGGCGAACGCGCCTAACCGCTTGGACTGCATCGTGTTTTTGCGTCACCGGACACGATTTCGAGAGCCAGGCAGACCGGAACGAGGGCTCGGGCGTCCTGAAGCTAGCCAGACGTGCCGAGTGCAAGGGCGAGGCCCCCCATTGCGTTATCGACACGGCAGGCATCTTGCGATGAACATTTCCGGTCACGAAAACCAGGGAGCCGCGCACATGAGCGATGAGGAGAGCCGCGTGGACGCGAGCCTTGAGAGTCCCAGCCCCAGCCAACCGACGCCCCGGCGTCCCGACCTGGACGAATCGATCAGGGAAGCGTTGGCGAGCAAGCATCGCGAGGGCGCCGCCACCCTGCTGATCGAAGGGCACGCGCGGGCGATTGGACGCACGTGCATGGCGCTGCTCGGCTCGCAGACCGAAGCCGAGGATGCGCTGCAAGAGACGCTGGTCGCGGCGCTCGACGGGCTCGAGAGCTTTCGTGGTGACGGCTCGCTGCGGGCGTGGCTCTTGAGCGTGGCGCGGCGGCGCTGCGCGCGACGGTTCGAAGCCCGCGGTCGCGAGCGTGAGCTCAAGCAGAACCTAACCGCCGCCGAGGCCGCACCCAGCCCTGAACGGCTCAGCATGGCACGGCGCGCGCGGCAGCTGCTGGGCGAGATTCGACCGACGGAGCGCGAAGCGTTGGTCTTGCGCTTTACGGCCGAGCTGAGCTTTCGCGAGGTCGGGGAAGCGTGTGGGATCGACGAAGCGGCCGCGCGCAAGCGCGTTTCGCGTGGGCTGGCACGGCTGCGCAGCCTGCTTGGTGAGGACAAGTCATGAACGAGAATACAAGCAGCGTTAGCTGTGAACGGGTCGCGGAAGAGATGGCCGGCGTGCTGGACGGCAGCGCTGCGGTAGAGGTGCTGGAGCACGTCGCCGACTGCGACGCCTGCCGGGACGCCCGTCACGACGCCGAGCGCGCCGAGCTACTGATGACCGAAGCCGGCAGCGACTTCGAGGTACCCGAAGGCTTCGCCCAACGCCTCCAAGCGCGCGACGACGCCGTCACGCCCGTGCCCGTGCCCTTGCCCGTGCCCGTGCCCGCTCCGGCCCCCGCCGAAGCCAAGGCCGCAGCTCCCGCGCCGGTGCCGCTAGCGGCTAGCTTAACTGCCAACTCCAAACTGCGAACTGCCAACTCCCTCGCCAAGCGCTGGGCAATCCCAGTCCTCGCCGCAGCAGCAGCTGCTGCCATCCTCGTCGGTCGCGCCAAAGAATCCGGCACCAGCGCCGATGATCCCGAACTTTCAGGGCCGCCCTGGCGCGGCAAGGTCGGGAAATTGGTGACCCGCGACGGCAAGCTCGAAATCTGTGCCCCGACCGGCAGCGCCTGCCACGACGCGCGCGAAGGCGATGAGGTACCGGCCGGCTCGCAGCTGCGAACCGATCGCAGCACGCTGGCCGAGCTGGCGTTCACCGATGGCAGCACGCTCTCGCTCGATCGGGAAACCGTGCTGCGGCTCTCCACGCGCGGTCGTGGCGGTGAGCTGACGCGCGGCGGTGTCGTCGCTGATGTCGAGCACCACGAGAATTGGGGCGCCCGCTTCGAGTTCAAAGGCGGACACCTCGACGTCCTCGGCACCAAGTTCTCACTGCGCAACGACGACGAATCGACGAGTGTACACGTCGCGCGCGGCGAGGTGCGGCTGTCCGACGGCCGCGGCCACGACGCCGTCGTGTTGGCCGGCGAAGAAGGCCGCGTCTATCCGGGTTCGCCTCCGGTCACGAGCGCGGCCGCCGCCGGTCTCGGTGAAGCTCTCGGTTGGAGCGAAGCCGTGCTGGCCGAGCCAGAGACGGAGCCGGAGGCACGGCCGCGCGCGCTGGGCGAGCTAAAAGCCCAAAAACCCGGCGAAAAAACCGAACGTTCCGCGGCCGTTCGGCTCGAATCGCATGCCGTCCGCGTGAAGATCGCCGGCAGCGTCGCGCGCACCGAGGTCGAAGAGGTCTTCACCAACCAAACCGACGACGTGCTGGAGGGCATCTTCCGCTTCCCGCTTCCGCCCGACGCCAAGATCGAACGGCTGGCGCTGGAGGTAGACGGCAAGCTCGAGGAAGGCGCGTTCGTGGATCGCGAACGCGCCGCGGCGATTTGGCGCGGGGCGATCGTGAACGCGGCGCCCCAGCTGCGCCAGGAAATCAAAGACGAGATCGTCTGGGTGCCGGGACCGTGGCGTGATCCGGCGTTGCTCGAGTGGCAGCGCGGCGGTCGCTTCGAACTGCGGATCTACCCCATTCCACGTCGCGGGTCGCGCCGCGTCGTCCTCGCGTATTCGCAGCTCGTCAAGCAGTCGGCGTCAGTGCGGCACTACAGCTATCCGCTCGGGTTCGACCCCAGCGGTAACAGCACGCCGCTCGATTTTTCGATCGACGTGCAGGTGCGCGGCAACGACCCAGCGTTTCGGGTGCGCACGCCGGGTTGGGACGTGGCGAAGGACAAGGACGACGGCAGCGAGCACCTGCGTTTCGACGCCAAAGCCTTCGTTCCGAACGGCGATTTTGGCGTCGACTACGCGCTCGCGGACCGCGCGTCGGAGGTTTCGGCTTGGGCGTACCGCAACGCCGGAGCTAGCGGCGACGCCGGCGCGCCGTACGTTGCGCTAGCGCTGCGGCCGCAGCTGCCGAAAGGGCTCACGCACGGGCCGGGCCGCGCCGTCGCGCTGGTGGTGGACGCCAGCCGGTCCGTGTTCGGCGAAAACTACCGCCGCGCGACCTCGCTCGCCACGCGCCTAGCGCGCGAGCTAGAACCGACCGATCGCGTGACCGTGCTGGCCTGCGACAACACCTGCCGCGAGATGCCCGGCGACCTGCGCGCCCCCGGTGCCCAGACCGCGCTCGAGGTGCGGCGCTTCCTCGAGCACGAAACGCCGGAGGGCGCTTCCGACATCACGTTCGCAGTCGGGCGCGGCTTCGCGGCGCTGGGCGACACGCGTCGAGTACCGAACGTGATCTACATCGGCGACGGCACCGCCACGGCCGGCCCAACGCGGCCCGCCACGATCGAACGCGCCGTCCACGCCGCCTTGCCAGCCGGTGGTCGCGTCACCAGCCTGGGCATCGGACCCGAGTCCGACGCCGATTCGTTGTTCGCCCTGGCGCGCGGCGGCGCTGGCAGCGCCCTGCCCTACGTGCCCGGCCAGCCGCTGGCCGACGCCGCTATGTCGGCACTTTCCGCGCTTTATGGCGCCACCCTGAGCGACGTTCGGCTCGAGCTACCCGACGGCATCTCGCAGGTTGCGCCGGCGCGGCTCGATCCTGTCGTGGCCGGCAGCGAGCTTGTAGTCACCGGCAGACTCAACAACATGCAGCTCGAAGGCGACGCCGTACTGCGCGGCACCGTCAACGGTCATCCCTTCGAGCAACGTTACCCGCTGCACCTCTCGGCCAGCGACTCGAGCGGCAATGCGTTCGTGCCGCGGCTGTTTGCATCGGCGCGCATCGCGGACTTGGAGCGCGACGGCAGCGACAGCGCCAAGCGCGAGGCGGTCGCGCTCTCGACCCAGCACAGTGTGGCCAGCCGCTACACGTCACTGCTCGTGCTCGAAAGCGAAGCCATGTACAAAGCCTTCGGCCTCGACAACGCGCGCAAAACTCCCGAGTACACCGCCGATCTCGAAGCCGAAGGTTCGTCCACCAGTGGCGAGCTGGCGCTCTCGGACGAAGAAACCAAAGCCAAAGCCAAGGAAGAAGCGCCGCTGGCGATGGCCGACAAGGCCGACCGCGGCGACTTGGCGACGCCCGGTGCACCCGCGGCAGCCCCCAAGGCCGCCAGCCCCAGCGGACGCGGCGGCGGCCTGTCAGGCCTCGGTGCGCCGGCGGATGCCTTCGACGGGCCGTCCGCCCCGGCTGGGCCCAGCCTCGATCGCGACCACGGTCCCCCCCCGTGCAGGCCGGCTTTTGCCCCGCCGCCGGCGGCGAGCGTCGCGGCCGAGCCCAAGCAGGAGCAGGAGCGCGCCGCTCCCAACAAGAAGCCCATGATCGAGATCGACGACGGCTTGGTCCTGCAACCCAACCCGATCCGGGCCCCGATCCAACGGCCGCGCACGATGATCCCGATGCGCCGCATCTGGGAGCGCAAAGGCGAAATCTTCACCGATCGCTTCGTGCCCCAAGCCGCCAGCGGCAGCGCGCTGACCGACGCCGAACGTGAGCTATCGCGCGACGACTCGCGCCGGCAAACGCTGAAGAAAGCCTTCGCGCTCAGCAGCGCCGCGGGCGATCTGGGCGAGGCGTCGCGCCTGGCCGAGCGCTGGCTCGAAAAAGAGCCGCTCGACCCCGAAGCGATCACGGCGCTAGCCGACGTCGAGGCGCGCCGCGGCCATCGCGACGCCGCGATCCGCATGCTCGGCTCGGTGCTCGACGTGCGGCCCGGCGATACCGCGTCGCACAAGCGGCTAGCGCGGCTCGAGCGCTGGGCAGGGCACCTCGACTTGGCCTGCCGCCACAGCATCGCGATCGCCGAAGGCAAAAGCCAAGACTTGGCGCTAGTCACCGAGGCCGTGCGCTGCGCCCGCTCGACCGGAATGCCCGAGGTCGCCGAAGCACTGCTGGCGGCGGCCAACGCCAGTGATCGTGCCAACATCGAGCAACGCCTGACCCAGTCCGCGACGGACGACCAGCTTTTGAGCGGCGATTTGCGGCTCGAAGCCAGCTTCAGCGGCGGCCCCGATCTTGATCTTTCATTGCTCGACACCGACGGCCACCGCGTCTCGTGGCTCGGCGCCGGCACGCGCTCGGTGATCAGCGCGCGCGACACCACCAGCACCTCGCGCGAAGGGCTTGCCCTGCGCGGCGCCGCCCCCGGCGAATACGTAGTTGAGCTAACACGCGGTGCTGGTGCCGGCAACGCCAATGGCGAGCTCGTCGTGACGATCGCCGGCACGGTGCGACGCATCCCGTTCAGCTTCTACGGCGACCGCAAAGCCGTCGCGCTCTTGCGCGTCACCATGCAAGCACGCCTCGTCCCACTCTAACGCAAACGGATCGAGCAAACAGGGAGCCGGGGAGCCGAGGAGGTGAAGGACGAGATTTTTTGGTGGGTGGTGCAGGTGAGGTCGATGCAACAGCAAACGAACAGGCCTCAATCGCGAGGCCGCCGGAGCCATCGATTTCTTGTTTGGTCTTCCAAACAAGAAATGCGCTTCCTGCTCGCCCTCCCCGCCTTCCCGCCTTCCTGTTCGCTCGCTCTGGGGCGTCAATCTTTGCGGAAACGCAGCGCGCCGGTGAAGTGCACGTCGGCGACGGCGCGGCCGAGCGCCGCCTTGCGGTCGGCGCTCGGCGTGGAGGTGCGCAGCGTCGCGAGCCGTTCCACCTCCTCGGCGGCGCGCGCTTCGCCCAACACGCGCGCCAGCTCTTCGCGTAAGCGCCGACCGAGCGCCGGCGCCCGCCCCTCGGTGCCGATCGCGATCGTGAGCGAGCCTGCGCGGACCAGCGCCAGATGCGCGTAGGTGCTATTTTCTGGCTGATCTACCGCGCAAAAAAAGACCCGCCGCTCTTGGCACAAGCGGCCGACCCGGCGCGCCAGCTCGGGGTCGAGCGTGGCTTGGACGACCAGCCAAGCGTCGTCGAGATCGGCGTCTTCGAAGGGCCGCCGCTCCACGCGCAACCTGGGCGAAGCCAGCAAATCGAGACCCGGGGTCGAGTCTTCGCCGACGACCAGTACACGCGCGCCGGCCTCAAGCAGGTTGCCTGCGCGCAGCGCCGCCTCCGAGCCACCACCGACGACTACGCACTGGCGGTCGTCGAGCAGCAGGTTGAGCGGGTAGCCGTGCGAAGTCACTTCTGCTCCGTGGAGGGCCGTACCACAGTTGGCAGGAGCGGTCGGGAGTTGAATTTCAGCTCGCGCTCGGCGTCGCCTACACGTTGCAGAAACAAACCGGTGAAAGTGCTGAACAAGGCGTCGCTCGGCCCCGCAGTTCCGGTGCCGCTCGGTCGCAGCACCCACAGCTTGAGCTTTTGCAGCAACTCGGGCGACAGCGGGTTGACTTGCACCTTGGCCGAGCAAAATAGCGGAGTATTTGTGGGTATTTGTTGGGCAGTGCCGGCGAGCAGCCGGCGTACCTCGGCGCAGCGGCGGAGCACGCCTTCGACCGTCGTAGTCCAGCGCACCTGGCTGCTGCCCGGCCGCGTGATCTCCACTCGGTAGGCTTCTTCCCAAACGTGCCACGTCACGCGGCAAGTCTGGGCGGTGGTCGAAAGCGGCTGCACGGTGCTACCGCCGCTGCGGTAGACCGCCGCTGTAAACACGATCGTCGTCGGCAGGCCACGCGACAGTTTGGCCTGCAGCTCGGGATCGATCACGTCACGAAAACCGATCGTCAAGTACAGCAGCTTCGCCTCGGCATCCCACTCGAACAGCGCGTCGCGCGTCTGTATCGAGCGCGCCTGGCCACGCGCGACTGCCGGCAGCGCCAGCAGCGCGAACGCCCAAAGCGCAACCGCCCACCGCAGGCGAAATGGCCAATGCTGAGCGGACCTATTCATTGCCCGCTGGTCCCTGGCCGCGCACGGGCAGGAAGCCGAGCACGTTCGAGAAGGTGAACACGAAGCCGCCCGCGCTCGTGTCCATGCGGAAGCCCAAATTGAACGTCAAATCCAACGGAAAACGCGAGAAGCCCGAGTACGCCCGCGGCGGATGGGTAAAGTCTCGGTCACTGGCTACGCTGTACACGCCGCCGCTACCGAAGAAATCGATACCGAAGACGGTGTGATGACCGCGGTAAAGCGGAATCCGGTACTCGGCGTTGGCGTCGAACGCATACTTGCCGTAGCGCACCTCCACGATCTCGGTGCCCAGGAAATTCTTGGGGTAACGGTGATCGAACGTGACGCCGAGCACGCGGTCGGGCAGAAAATCGGTAAAATCTCCGACGTAGTACTGCTCGAAGAACGGCGCGTTGCCCGAGATCGCCCCGCCGAACGCCGACAGCCGGAGAACGTGATCACGCCACGGCAGCCTGAACCAGCGCGACGTCTGAACGTCGATGCGCGCATAATCGTAGTCGCGCCCAGCCGGCAACAGGCCAACCTCGGCCGTGATCGTCGAGAACGAGCCGCGCGTCGGCAAGAACGGATGGTCGCGGGTGTCGACCTGCAAGGTTCCGCGCAACGTCGACAGCACGCTGCGACCGCGAATGATGTCGAAGTCGATCGGCTCGGTGGCAAAACCGCGCACTTGTGAGGCGGCGTAGGGGTAGCTGGCGTTGAGCGACTCGAGCCGGTAGTGCAGCCACACTTGCGTGCTGACCGAGAGATCACGGCCGACGCCGAGTGAGCCCCCAAAGCGTGTGTAGTGGACGACCGCCGAATCGTAGTTCGTGCGCTCGTTCGGATTGACCCATTGCACGTGCGAGGTGCCGAGAAAATCTTGGGCGTTGTTGTATAATAGCGAGCCACCGACCATCCAATTGCTGCCCAGAAACGCCGGATCCAAGAAGCGTGTGCGCAGCGCCAGTTGGTTGGACGCGAACGCCATTGCACCTCCAAGGGTGATGCCGGTGCCGGCCAAGTTGGTCTCGGCGACGTCGAGGCCGGCGTAGCCGCTCAGCCGCCGCACGCGCCCGTTGCGGCCGTCGTCAGCAGCCAGGCCCATCGAAACGTCGTTGATGACGATTGTGTTGCGCTCGACCACGTCGATGACCAGCACGACGAGGCCGCGCGCCGAGCCTTTCTTCAGCGAATACTGCACGTCACGAAAAAATCCGGTACCGAGCAAGCGGTAACGCGACAACTCGACCTCGCGATCATCGACGTCGAAGACGTTGCCGGGCTTGAACGGCACGTAGCGCAGCACGACGCGGCGCTGGGTGCGCGTGTTGCCGCGCACCTGAATCGCCTCCAGCGTGTAGCGCACCGGCACGCCGTGAGTGCCGCTACTGGCCGATGCGCTGTCGCCACTCGGGTGCACGTCGTCGGGCGCCGCGGCGACCGACGGCGCCGCGACGACCGGCGGCGCGGCGACGACCGGCGGCGACGGCGGGGCGGGCGCCGGCTCGACCCCGGCTGGCGGGGGAGCGGCGGGCTCCGGCGGGCGATCGTCAGCGTTGTCAGGCGGCGCTTCGGTTGGCACCAACACTGGTACTTGCCCGAGCGCGCTGCCCGCGTGGCTCAGCCCCAGCAGCAGCGCAACGACGCGCGCACGCCGCAGGCGTTCACGGATCGCGACGGAGACTGGAAGGAAGCCGCTCATACGTTTCGGTAAGCCTAGCGAGCTTAGCCGCTAGCTTGGAAGAGAGCAGCTCGGCGTCGAGCCGATAGCCCCAGTTTCCGTTGGGCGTGCCGGGAATGTTCATGCGGGCTTCGGTGCCGAGCCCGAGCACGTCTTGGATCGGAAAAATAGCAGTATTTGCCACCGAAGCCAGCGCGCAGCGCATCAGGTCCCAATGGGGCTCGCGCCCATCGCTGCCCGAATAAGTCAGGGCGCGCTCACGTTGACGCGTGAGCTGCTCCCGCTCGTGCTGGGTGTCCGTCCGCTCGGCTGCGTCCAGAAAACCGACCATCGTGTCGTTGTCGTGGGTACCGGTGTAGACGACGCACCGCTCGTGGAAGCGATGCGGCAGGTACGCCTGCGCGCCGTCGGCGAACGCAAACGCCAACACGCGCATGCCCGGCAGCTCGAACGCGTCGCGCAGCTTTTCGACCTCCGGGGTCACGATGCCTAGATCTTCAGCGATGAACGGCAGGTCACCGAGCGCCTCGCGGGCGTGGCGGAAAAAGTCGTGGCCGGGCGCTTCGACGAAACGCCCTTCGCGAGCGCTGGGCGAGCGTGTTGGGATCTCCCAATAGCGATGAAAGCCGATGAAGTGATCGAGCCGGATCGCGTCGAAGCGGCGCAGGTTGCTACGCAGTCGCTCGATCCACCAGCTGTAGCCGGTCTCGCGCAGGCGAGCCCAGTCGTACAGTGGATTGCCCCAGCGCTGGCCGTCGGCGCTGAAGTAGTCGGGTGGCACGCCGGCGACGCCGCGGCGCTCGCCCAGCTCGTCGAGCAAGAACAAGTTCTGGTGCTGCCACACGTCGGCGCCGTCGTGCGCTACGAACATCGGAGTGTCGCCGAGCAAGAGCACGCCCAAGTGGCGCGCGTGGCCGCGCAAGCGTTGCCACTGCCTATCGAACAACAGCTGCACGAACTCGTGGTAGGCGATTTCCTCGGCCAGCTGCTCGCGCGCTGCCTCGAGCGCGGGCGGCTCGCGGCGCCGCAGCTCGGCCGGCCAGTGGAACCAAGGCTTACCGTGCTGAACCGTCTTCAGCGCTGCGAACAGCGCGTAATCCGCCAGCCAAAAGCCCTCGCGCTCGCGCAGTTCTTCCAGCCCATGGCGCCCGACGCCGGTTTGAAAGCGCTGGAAGGCTTGGCGCAGCCGCCGCGCGCGGAAACGCTTGGCCGCGCCGTAGCGTGCGCGCTTGCAATCGCGGAGACGCGCGGGCGCCGCCAACTGCCCTTCATCGAGCAACCCGTCCTCGACCAAGTAACGCAAGCTGACCAGCTCCGGGCTGCCGGCAAAGGACGACGGGCTGTCGTACGGCGAATCCCCACCACCTGGCGGCACGACCGGCAGCATCTGCCACAAGCTCTGACCAGAGCGCGCCAGGAAGCGTAGAAACTCGTGCGCTTCGGGCCCGAGATCACCGTGGCCGTGCGGACCAGGCAGCGAGGTGGGGTGGAGCAGGATGCCGCTGCGGCGTTCGTGGAGAGGATTCATGACCTGGGCTTTCACCACATCTCGACTGCCAACACGCTCACCGAGTCTCGCTTCTTACCTCGTTTTGGCTTCGGTCCGCTGGTCACGTACCGACGTACGCTCCGTGGGAGGTGCATGGCTAGCCAAGCACTTGGTCCTCGCGAAAGCCTCGCCCCAAACCAGGCTTGGCGGGCGGGCGGTTGCATCGTGTGGCTAAGGCTCAGATTCATGACGACGACTAGGTGGCGTCCGGTGGCCCGGCGGCGGGCTGCGGACGAAGCAGCGACAATCCGACCGAGCCGGACAAGACGCCAATGATGACGCCCAAGGATGCCCAAGTCGGCAGATGGAAGAACTTGGCGGTCACCATCTTGGCGCCGATGAACAGCAAGATCAGCGCCAAACCCCTGCCCAAGTAGTGAAAGCGACCCATCATGCCAGCGAGCACGAAGTACAGCGCGCGCAGGCCGAGGATCGCCATGATGTTCGAGGCATACACCACGTACGTATCGCGCGAGATGGCCAGCACCGCGGGCACCGAGTCGACCGCGAAGATCACGTCGGTCAGCTCGATCACGATCAGCACCAGAAACAGCGGCGTCGCGAAGCGTTTACCTTCTTGAATCACCCAAAAGTGATCAGCATGGTACTCGGTGGTCGTACGAATGTATTTCCGCGCCAGCTTGAGCGCCGGGTTGTCTTCGGGTCTGTTCTCCTGTTCGTCTTTGAACAGCAGCTTGCCCCCGGTGTAGAGCAGGAACGCACCGAACACGTACATCATCCAATGAAAGCGGTGCAGCAGCGCAGCGCCAGCGCCGATAAACACGCCGCGCATCACCACCGCGCCCGCGATGCCCCAGAACAGCACGCGCTGTTGCCTACTCTCGGTCAGACCGAAGTAGTTGAAGAGCACCAGGAACACGAACAGGTTGTCGACCGATAGCGACTCTTCGACGACGTAGGCAGTCAGGTATTGCAGCGAGGCATTGCTGCCCATCCGTGCATAAACGAAACCAGCGAAGCCGATCCCCACTGTCACGCACATCAGGCTGCGCAGCACAGCGACGCGAAACGACATGTGCGGAGTGCGGCCGAAGACCAACGAGTCGACGGTCATCAGCGCCAGCACGGCGACTGCGAAGGCGGCCCAATCAAGGTACGTGGCAGCCGCTTGAGGCATCCTTGCCGCTCCTATCATGCTCGCCGCAGGCATGCTAGAAACCCCTTGTGAAGCTCATGGCAGCATTCTCGCGATACGAATCTCGCCTCCATCCTGGCTCTGGCTCTCGCTCTCGCTGGCTCTTCGCCCTGCTGCTGCTCGCGCCATGCATTGCGTGCGAGAAGAAAGCCCCGGAACCGACGGCGGTCGCGCAGCCGCCATCACCGTTTCTGTCCGCACAGGCGCCCATGGCGCCGGTCGTTCCGCCGCCCGCTCTGGCCGGCTCTGCGCAAGAAGAACCACTGCACATCACCTGGGTCGATCCACCTGCGTTCAAGCGCGTGCCGCCGTCGAACCCGATGCGCAAAGCCAGCTTCGTCGTGCCGCATGCAGCCGGCGATAGCGACGACGGCGAGCTCACGGTCTTCTACTTTGGTCCCGGGCAAGGCGGCAGCATCGACGCCAACGTGGACCGCTGGGTGAAGCAGTTTGGCGAAGTGAAACCGAGCGACGTGAAGCGCGCGGATCGCGAAGCCAACGGCCTCCGCCAGCACACCGTCGAGCTCGAAAAGGGCACGTTCTCGGGCGGCATGGGCGGCGGCAAGCCGAAGGACAACTACGGCCTGGTCGGCGGCATCGTCGAGTCGCCCTCCGGCGCGTACTTCTTCAAGATGACGGGCCCGAGCAAGACCATCAAGCAAGCCAAGCCCGACTTCTACAAACTACTCGACAGTATCAAAACCGCCTAACGCCTCCGCGCGTCTCCCAGATTTTTTCACAGGGAGATCGGGAGATCAGGAGGTTTTGTTATTTGGGCCGCACGTGGCCGCACGGCGACTGCGCCGGATCCGTTCGACATCGTCCGCCCCGAACCCCAAAATTCTCGCTCCCGATCTCCCGATCTCCCTGTGAAAAAATCTCGAGCCGTCACTCGAACGTAGGGAGCGTGGGGCCGCTCGGTGGCGCAGGGATACCGCTCGCTAGCGGTGGCGCCGTAATGTCGCTGCCGGGCGGGCCGGCGTAGGTTGCCAAGAGCGCGAGCGCGTAGAAGC
>JBBRMI010000178.1:0-16378 GCA_038230915.1 Polyangiales bacterium
GAGCGCCGCGCCACGCCGTGCAAGACGTTGATGAGCGACTGCTTGTTCGCGCTCATCACGACCACCACCACCGAGCTTTCGCGGCCACCAAGTCCTGTCTCCTAAGGAGACGACCGAAACCCAGGGCCGAAGCCCGCAACCGATACCGAAATACCCGGCTCCGCGTCGAGTCCGAGAAAGGCCCTGCGCGAGCCCGGACCCGCCTCTGGCTTGCCCGAAGCCCCTGCCGAGACCGATCCCGATCCCGCTGCCGGGCCCCTTCCTGGGGCCGCCCTCGCGCAGGGCCCCGACAACGGATCAGGACTGGCTCGCCCTCGCCTTCGATCACAAGCGATGTAGCGCCAGTGTATATTATTGGGTTGGTGTCGCTATCAGCCCCCTTCATCGCGCAAGGGCCGTTGCCCTGATCGGTCAAAACCTGCATCCCGAATTGGCTGAGATCGCCCCCGCGCCAGTACACGGCTCGAAACGGGATTTTGCTTCGGCAGGATCTCGTTTTTTCGTTCTCGAAGAGCGCGCGGGCAGCGTTCTTCACACCGTCCGCGCGCTAGCCTCAGAGGTAACGGGTAA
This sequence comes from Polyangiales bacterium, assembly GCA_038230915.1. Classification (GTDB taxonomy): domain Bacteria; phylum Myxococcota_A; class Polyangia; order Polyangiales; family Polyangiaceae; genus PMG-095. The sequence continues at coordinate 571 of JBBRMI010000178.1, forward strand.
ACGAGGTCGGATGCGCCGTTCGGTAGCGCCGGTACCAGGTGCACGCGGGAAAGAGCAAAAGGGCCGCGAGCGCGGCAAATCCGTACGCCGCCCCGAGACCGAGAGCGTGCTCGACACCCAAGGCGTGGGCCGCAACGGCCAAGAGCGGGATATGGAGCAGGTAGAAGAACATGGGCGTCTGCCCGAACACGACGAGCGGGCCGTTGCGGCTCGACGGCAAGGGCCGTTCGGCCCGTGCCCTTTGCGCTAGGGCGGCGAGCACGAGCAGCATGAGGCCGAGCTCGAGCGCCACGTAGCTCACGCTCGGCGGGTATTTGCTGACGTGAAGCCATTGAACGAGCGAGCCGTCGCCGCGCAAAAGTCCCAAGTTGCCGTAGGCATTTTTGGCGCGAACCGCGCAGAACAGAGCAAGTGACGCGACACCAGCCAGGAGCAGCTCGCGGGGACGCAGCTGCTCGTCGCTCGGCCGCCGCCGGAGCGCGTGGCCGAAACCCCAACCGAGCAACATGATCGCGAGCCACGGCAAGGTCGGGTAAGCGACGAAGAGCCATCCGCGCGGACCACCGCTCAAGAGCAGCGTCGCGAGCCAGGGAGTTTTGTCGGCCGGACCCCAGCCAGCGACCCCGATCACCGCCTCCGCGGCGAGCAGCACGAACACGCCCAGTCCGACCGCCAGCGGGACCGGCAGCCGTCGCAATGGGATCATCAACAGGTAGGCCGTGCCGATCGCGTAGAGAACCTGGAACAGGTAGTGCCCTTTCGGCATCCAAAAATACGAGGGCACCACTTCAGCGGCCACGATCAGCAGCCCTCGCACGAGTAAATAGCGATCGATCGACAGAGGACGCTCGCCCCGCTCGAGGCGCCGGGCGAGGCTGAACGCCAGCGACACGCCGGCCAGGAACACGAACGTCGGCGCGCAAACGTGAGTGATCCAACGCGTGAGAAACTGGGCCGGCGGCAGGAATGTGCCGGCCTTGTAGACGAACGTGCTGTCGGTCACGAGTCGCCCGGCGTTGAATTCACCCGAGGAATGGTCGACCGCCATCAGCAGCATCACGATGCCGCGCATCCAATCGAGCGCGACCAAGCGAGAGCCGGGGATTTTCGCCGCCAAGACCGGCGTCTGTACGAGAGGCTCGGCGTGCGTCGTCATCTCGACTAAGGCTTTTAGAACATGTCCCGACCGCGCGTCATCATTAGCCTCGTCGTCTGGCTCTCGCTCGTCGCTTGCGCCCGGGCACCCCAAGCGGATCCGGCGCGGGCACCCGCAGCGCAGGCCCCCGCGCCGAGCGCGACGGCAGCGAACGCGTCCGCCACCGCCGGGCCGCCCTCGAAAGACGCCGCCTTGGCCCTACACCGCGCGGCGATCGTGATTGACACCCACAACGACGTGACCCAGCGCCTGATGGTGCAAGACGCCGACTTAGCGCGGCGCTTACCCGATGGTCAGACCGACCTGCCGCGCATGCGCGAGGGCGGCCTGGACGCCGAGTTCTTGTCGGTGTTCGTCGTGCCGCAGCTCTACCCGAAGGAGCGAGCCTATCAGCAGGCGCTCGCCCAGTTCGACGCCATCGACAAGCTGGTTGCCGCCAATGCGGGTTCGACAGTGCTTGCGCGAAACTCCAAGGACGTGCGCGACGCCGCGGCGGCGGGTAAGACGGCGTTCCTGATCGGCGTCGAGGGCGGCCACGCGCTCGGTGACGCCGCCGACGCAGAGCTTTTGAAGCGGCTCGAGCAGTTTTACGCCCGCGGCGCCCGCTACATGACGCTCACATGGTCGAACTCGAACCGCCTCGGCGGTAGCTCGGGCGACGACGGCAAGACGCAGGGCCTCACACCGTTTGGCAAAGAGGTCGTCCTCAAGATGAACGATCTAGGCATGCTGGTCGACATCTCGCACGTCTCCGACGCGACCTTCTTCGACGCGGTTCGCGTCTCGAAGCGGCCGGTGCTGGCCTCGCATTCCTCGGCGCGGGCGCTTTCGGATCATCCGCGTAACATGACCGACGACATGTTGCGCGCGGTGCGCGACAACGGCGGCGCGGTGTGCGTCAACTTCGGTCCGCAATTTCTCGACGCTTCGTGGGCCAAAGCCGAAGACGAGCTCAAACGACGTGCGGCGCCCGAATTCAAAGCCGTCTTGGCCAAAGCCGGCTCCGATCCCAAGGCGGCCCAGGCCGAGATGTGGAAGCTATTCGGGGGGCTCGCCGCGAGCTTGCCGCGCGTCCCGGCGTCGCTCGTCATCGACCACATCGAGCACGTGGCGCAGGTGGCCGGCATCGATCATGTTTGTCTCGGCAGCGACTACGACGGCATCACGGTCGCTCCGGCCGGTCTAGACGATGTTTCGAAGCTGCCGTTCGTCACCGAAGAGCTGCTGCGGCGCGGCTTCAGCGCGAACGACGTGCGCAAGGTTCTCGGCGAGAACGTGCTGCGCGTGCTGGCCGCGAGCGAGCACTGATACAAGATGCCCCGCTTCGGCCTAGTCTGGGCCGCCATGAGCTGCCTCCGAAACCTGACGCTTGGCGTTGCCCTGCTCCTCTTCAGCTGCGAGGTGCCCGCGGCTCATCCCGCCACAGGGCTCGCCGCTCGCGCCGCAGCCCCGTCCGGTGCCGCCCCGTCCGCCTCGAACAACGCAACTAGCTCGCCGAGCGCGGTACCGAGCGCCGTAGCTATTGAAAGCACTTCGCCCGACCCGAACGGTGTGGCCATGGGCACGCAGGGCGCCGTCGCCAGCGCTGAAGCTAACGCGAGCGACATCGGCGTGAAGATGCTCGAGCGCGGCGGCAACGGAGTCGATGCCGCGATCGCCGTGGCCTTTGCGCTCGGCGTCACGCACCCTACCGCCGGTAACATCGGCGGTGGCGGCTTCATGGTGGTTCGGCTGCCGAACGGCCTGGCAACGACCGTCGATTACCGCGAGGTCGCGCCCGGCAAGGCGCGGGCCAATATGTATGTCGACAAACAGGGCAAGGTCACGACCGAGAGTCGCACCGGGCCGCTAGCCGCCGGCATTCCCGGAGTCGTTCGCGGCCTCGCGTTTGCGCACAAGAAGTTCGGCAGCCTGCCCTGGGCCGAGCTGGTTGCGCCCGCGATTGCGCTCGCGCGGGACGGCTTTCAGCTCGACAGCTTTCACGCCGACGACCTGGCCCGAGGCTGCGCGCGCATCCAAAAATACCTTACTGAGCTCGACCCGAGCCGCAAAGCCTTGCGTGCTGCCGTCGAGGCCACGCTGCATGCCTTCCAAAAGCCCGACGGCACGGCTTACGTCACGGGCGACAGGTGGCGCCAGCCGGAGCTCGCCGTAACCCTGCAAGTGATCGCCGATCAAGGGGCGAGCGCTTTCTACGAGGGCGCGCTGGCCGAGCGTATGGCGAAGGGCGTGCGCGACATGGGTGGAATTTGGATGGCGCGCGACCTTGCCGCCTACAGCGTGGTCGAGCGCGAGCCGATCCGCTTCAGCTATCACGGCAGCGAAATTATCTCGATGCCGCCACCGTCGGCGGGGGGCATCACGCTCCGGCAAGTGCTCGCAGCCGCCGACACACTCAAGCTCGAGACGCTCGACTGGGACTCGGTGGAACGCATCCACCTCTACGTCGAAGCCTTGCGTCGCTGCTTCGCCGACCGCAACGCGCTGATCGGTGACCCGGCCTTCGTGAAGATCCCGCTCGCGCGCTTGCTCGACACGACCTACGTCGCCAAGCGCATGGCGGACATCGATCCCAAGCACGCGACACCGTCGAGCCAAGTCGGCGCCGGCCTCCCGCTCCTAGAAAAGCCTCACACCACGCATTTCTCCATCGTCGACAAGAACCACCTCGCGGTCGCCAACACCTTCACGCTCAACGGAGAGTTCGGCGCCGGCGTACAAATCCCTGGCACCGGGGTGATCCTCAACAACGAGATGGACGATTTTACGGCGCAGGTCGGCGCCGCGAACATGTTCGGCTTGGTTCAAGGTCCTCAAAACGCCATCGCTCCCGGCAAACGCATGCTGAGCAGCATGTCTCCCACCATCGTGGTGAAAGACGGCGAGCTGCGGGCGGTGGTGGGCTCGCCCGGCGGCCCCACCATCATCACCACCGTCGCGCAGATCCTCATGCAGCTGATCGACCACGGCCGCAGCCTGGAGCAGGCGGTCGGGGCCGTGCGTATCCACCACCAGTGGCTACCCGACCAAATCCTTCACGAAGCCGACCTCCCCCCGGCAACCGCCGCCGCCCTCGAAGGCCTAGGTCACAAGCTCAAAACCCGGGACCATATCGGCGACGCCAACTGCATCGAGCTCGATCCAAAAACCAAGAAATTGACCGCCGTCGCCGACGTGAAACGCGACGGCGGCAAAGCCGCGGCGTACTGAGCGGTCGCTCGTTTGGCCGCTCGGGGCGCGACCGGCGAGACCGTGACTTCTAGTCGCGGCCCGCTTCCGGACCGAGCTCTTCCTCCACCCGGCGCAGCAGCTCTTCCGCGCGGTAGGGCTTGTCGAGCAGCGCGGCACCCATCGCCAGCGCGTTCGCTGCGTCGCCATAGCCGCTGCTTAGGATCACTTTGAGCTTTGGCCAGCGCCTGCGAATGTGCACGAGGGTTTCTGGGCCGCCCAGTCTGGGCATCACTATGTCGAGGAGCACGAGCTGTGCCCCGCAGCCTGACTCCAGCAGCTCGAGCGCCTCGACGCCGTCGCGCGCAGCGAGCACGACATAGCCGGCCCGCCGCAGGATGCTGGTCACGGCGCTGCGCACGAGGTCCTCGTCTTCAGCGACCAGAATCGTGCCTTTCCCGGCAGCAAGCCGTAGACTAGGCGCATTTTCAAGCTCGCCGGTCGCAGGAGAGCTGGCCGCGGAGCTGGACAATGGCAAGTAGGCCCTGAACTTCGAGCCTTTGCCGGGCTCACTTTCCACGCCGAGCACGCCGCTATGCTGTTTGATGATGGCGTAGGCGGTTGCCAAGCCCAGGCCAGTACCCTTGCCGGGCGCCTTGGTCGTGAAAAAAGGCTCGAAGATCCGATCGCGCACGTCGAGCGCAATACCGGTACCGGTGTCGGTGACACTGATGACGGCGTAGCGCCCCGTGGCTAGCCCTAGCTCGGGCTGGTGTCCGTCGATGTGTACGGTTTCGGTCTCGATGCTGAGCTTGCCACCGTCCGGCATGGCGTCGCGCGCGTTAAGACACAGGTTGAGCAGCACTTGCTCGAGCTGCGCCGGATCAGCATCGACGATCGCGGGTGTCGATGCGGTGGCCAGGTTGATCTCGACGTTCTCCGGCATCAGGCGCCGCACCATCATCGACAGGCTTGCGAGCGCCTTGTTCAAATCGAGCGGCGCCATCTGGCTCGGCCGGCGCCGCGCGAACGCCAGTAGCTGTTTGACCAGATCCGAAGCGCGCTGCGAGGCGCGTGCGATGTCCGACAGATGGCCGGCAAGCTCGTGCTCCGCGCCGCAGCGCTGCTGGGCGATCTCGGTGTTGACCATGATCGCCAGCAATAAGTTGTTGAAATCGTGGGCCAAGCCGCCTGCGAGCTGGCCCACGGCGTCCATTTTTTGGGATTGCCGCAGCTGGAGCTCGAGCGCACGCTGTTCGGTGACGTCTCGCGCGACGGCAAAGAGCATCTTCGCGACCGGATCGGCGGTCACACGCCAAGACAAGGTTCGAAATCGACCATCCTTGCGGCGGTAGCGATTTTCGAAATCGACCACGTCGCGGCCCTCGCTGAGGGCTCGCGCTGCGGCCGCCGTCTTCGGCACGTCGTCGGGATGAACGAACTGGATGTACGGCGTGCTGAGTATCTCCTCGCTCGAGTATTGCAAGGTTTGCAGAACGCCGGGTTGATGCGCGTGAAGTAGCCGTCGAAGGTGGCGATGCCCAGCAAATCGAGCGACAACGCGAACAACAGCTCGCGCTGAGCCGCGGCTGCACGGCGTTCCGTGATGTCGCTGGAGATGACTACCAAGCCGATCACCTCGCCCTGCTGCAAAATCGGCGCGACCCGAGACTCCCAAAAGCTCACCGAGCCGTCGGCCGGGTTCGTGTAAACGTTTTGATACGAGCCAGGCTTGCGCGTTCGGCGCACCGACTCGAAGCACTCGCGCATGGCAGGGCGCTGTTCGGCGGGAACATAGCCGTAGGCTTGCGTTCCCATCACCTGGTCCACCGTCAAGCCGCCCGCTGTCCAGTTGATGAACTGAATGCGCTCCTCGAGGTCGAGAACGAATATGGCATCCGGAGCGTGAGCGGTCAGCGACCGCAGCACTGGCTCATTGAGTGACTGGATCCACTCGCGCAAGCCTACTTCGCTCGTGACCGTCGGGGACGCCTCTTCGCTCACCAATTGCTCCGCGCGGGCTCAGGGGCCGCGTAACCAAAAACCGAATCAGGAGCAATACTCCGACCTACACCGCTCTTCAAGCGGTGGCGGTGCGTCGCCCTCAAACGGCCCTTCGTTCCAAGCTGGGATCTTCGATCAGAGTGCGCCGACGCACGTACCGGGAGCCGCACTGGCGGCGCCGTTCAGCGTGCTGCCGATCAAGGCGCCGCCCGCGAAGTAGGTGCCGGTGCTCGACTCCGGGAGAATGTCGTACGTAGCCGAAAACGCGTAGGGGACGCGGTCCACGGCGACTACTGGAACGCCCTCGAGTGTCGTTCCGGCGCGCAAGTCAGCGAAGTTTCGACCATCGGCCGTGGGGTGACCAGCGCTGATCTCCAGCGTTGCTCCGGTCCCGAGCACGACGCGAATCACGTGGTGGTGGCTCACTTCGGTGTGATTGACGCGGACCAGAGGCACCGCCTTCACCGCACCGTCATCGACGCTGTACACGAGATCGCCGACGCGCAGCATCGCGATGGCGATCTCGCCTCGTGGGGTTGCGATCGGCGTGTCGGGCGACGCACAGACGCAGGCCGGCGCGCAGCCCATCGGACAGGTGCCGGTGGCGCTTGGCGGCGTGCAGTGCGGACCGTTGTCCAGCGGGCCCGCGGCATCGCAACAAAGCATACCGGTCGAGCAACACTCCGCGCCGCAACAGGTCTTGGCGGTGCATGTTGTCGCCTCGCACGGCGGCTTGATGCACTTGCCTGAGCCGCAATACGTTGAACTATCGCAAGTCGTGCCGCAGTCGCCGCAATTGTGGGGATCATTGAGCGCGTTGACGCATTGACCCGCACAGCACAGCCGCGCCGGTCCGCACGCAGGAGTGCAACCTTTCGCGCCGCCGGAGCCACCCTCACCAGCGCCGCCCGCACCAGCGCGACCGCTGCCGCCCGTCCCCGCTGCGCTACTTCCACCCACGCCGGCCGTTCCTGCGCCAGCAGCGCCGCCCATGCCGGTTGCTCCTGAGGATCCAGCTGTACCGGTACCTCCGGAAGTTGGTTTGCCACCTGCACCACCACCACCACCACCCGCCGTCGAGGCGCCGGAAGCTCCGCTGCTACCGGGCGACCCCGTGAAGCTGCTTCCTGCGCATCCGACGGCGATCTCGAGAACGATGCAAGCTGCAGCCGAGCTCACGACCAGCGTGCGAATTCTGTTTTTCATCGGCGGCTTTCCTGGGATTGCGAAGTATGCACATCCGGCAACTGCGTCCGCACCCGCGCGGACGCTAAGAACCACGCAGTGTACACCGATGCATCGAAGATCGCTGCCCAGCCGGCTTGCTTCGGTTGTTCGAGGTATTTTTGCCTGCGGGCGCTAGCGGTATGCCCACTTCGCGGCAACCGGAGCGAACCCATCTCGAGCGCGCGGTTCACTGCGGATAGCGCCTCGCCTCGGCAAGCTGCGTCGCAAGCACCGCCGGATCGCCAAGCATTGGACCGCCATGATACTCCCTGCCCGCGGGCCCTTAGGACTCCAAAACCCATGGCGTGGCGAAATGGTCGGCTTCGGCGAAACGCCCGCGCTGCTTTCGCGGCTCAGCGAATCGCCGCGTGCTTCGCGGTACGCGCCCGGGCTCTGCGGCATCAGCCGGCGATAGCGGCGCGAAATCGCCCCTCTCGAAAGCTCGAAAGTACGCGCTCAGCTGCGGACGCGGCCGCTTCCCGATCCGGAGAACGAAGAAAGTCGGAGAACCCCGGTAGCGACTTTGCGCCGACGGTCATTGCGACGAAGCCCATCTTCCACTCCCCAAATTGGCGTTCCTCAACAACGCGCCCCAGCAGCCTTACGACTCTGTTGTGCCGCTTGTCGAGCGAGATCGTCCGAAATAGCGAGTCTAGAACGTTTTGGTCCCCTTCGAGGACCTGGAGAAACGAGCCATGGTGATGCAGAAGGAGCCCCGTCACACCGAGCCTTTCGTTGTTCGCGCGGGCACGTAGTAGCAGCGTCGACAGATCGTGTTCCGTAAAAGCCAGCGTAGCGGCGCTGGAATAGATGACTTGGTAGGCGGCCATCAAAGAACGAGAACGGCCGCAAGTGCGTTCCTGTTAAGCGGCGCGGCCCTCTAGCGGCCGTTCCCGGCACCCCTCCGGAGGTACGCGCCCGCGCCCGGCTCGCTGAGCGCGCCGGAAAGCCCGCTGTTTAGGTCGGTTCGTTGAACGGTACGGGGTCGGTGTGGGCCGTGGTTAGCCGCTGGCGAAGGCTAGCTGTGTGCAATAGGCTGTGACGCTTGCCCGACTTTGCGAACGAACGGCTGCTGAAGTGGGTGCGTACGGCCGGAGTGGTGTCGTCGGCGCTGACGATCGTGGTTGCCATCGGCGTCTTACTTGGCTGGGAGACAGGCAATCAGAGTTTGAAGTCCGTCATGCCGGGCTTGGTGGCGATGAACCCGGTGACTGCCATCTGCTTCATCGTCTTGGCGGCAGCGCTGCTGATTTGGGGCAAGGCTACTAGCGGCTCGCAGCTGTGGGTGCCTCTCGCTTTGACTGCCGTCGTCACGTTGTGCGGGCTAGTCCGACTTGGCGCCTACCTCAGCGTTTGGGACTTGCCGGTCGATCGCCTGGTCTTCGCGTCTCGGCTGGACACCGGCGGCGTGCCCAACCGAATGGCGCCCAACACTGCGTTCAATTTTTGCCTACTGGGATTAGCGTTCGGTCATTTGCTGTTCGGGCACGTGAAGAGGGCGCATTTCTTGGCCTTGGGTGCGGTGCTCACCGCCTTCATCGCGTTGATTGGATACGCCTACAGCGTCACGTCGCTCGTGCGAGTAGCGGCCTTCATCCCGATGGCGCTCCACACCGCGGTGCTGTTCCTACTCATGGCTGCGGCACTGCTGTGGGCGACGCCGGAGGCTGGACTCACCGGGGCAATCACCAGCAGTACCGCTGGCGGGAGAGTCATTCGCCGCATGTTGCCGACTCTTGTTCTCGTGCCGCCTGTGCTCGGATGGCTGCGCTTGCAGGGGGAGCTGGCCGGCTTCTTCGGCCCAGCATTTGGCGTTGCGATGTTCGTGGGAGCGACTGTGGCGATGGGAATGGCGCTCACTTGGTTGACGGCAAAGGCGGTGGACCGCGGCGAGGCGGAGCGGCGCCGCGCCGACGAGATCACGCTTCGGCTGGCACATTTCGACAGCCTGACCGGATTACCGAACCGGTTGATGTTCGAGGACCGCTTGCGGCAGGCGCTCGCGCGGGCTCGGCGCGCCGGCGGCACGGTCGCGCTGTTGTTCCTCGATCTCGATGGCTTCAAGAAGGTCAACGACATCTTAGGCCACGCCGCCGGCGACCAAGTTCTGAAACAGGTTGCGCAACGCATGGAGACCGCGCTTCGCAGCGTGGATACCGCGGCGCGCCTCGGCGGGGACGAGTTCACTATTGTCCTCGAACAGATCAAGAACGTGAATGACATCGAGGTAGTCGCGCAACGACTGCTACTGCTATTGAGCCAGCCTTACCTGGTCGCGGGAACAGAGGCACGGCTGTCCGCAAGCGTAGGGGTCAGCATCTTCCCAACCGATGGTCAAGCGCTCGGGGAGCTCCTATCGCAGGCGGACGCTGCGATGTATCGAGCGAAAAGGGCCGGCAAGAACCAAGTTGCGTTTCACGCAGTCACCTGACGTCAATCCGACTCAGACCGGCGTCCCCGACGCCGCATTCCTCGCCGATTGCACGCGGCCTCAGCGCAGGCGGGCTCTTCAAGCGGTTGCGAGAAGCTCACCGGGTGGGCGCCTCGTCGCCCGGCGCTTGGAGCGCGGTGGCGCGGGCCGAGCCAGGATCTTTCTTCGCGCGGTGTAGAGCCGGACCCACACCGTGTTCAGCGGCACCTGCTGCTGCCGCGCGATTTCGTGTCCGCTCAGGCCTTCGAGCTCGAACAGCAAGAACACGGAGCGCTGCGCGGAAGGCAGCTTGGCGAGACGACGACTCAGCAACTCCGACTTCTGTTTGGCTTCGAGCCGGTCCAACGGTCCGGAGGTGGGCTCTTCTGCGTAGTTGAGCAGGGCGTGCGTTTCCGTCGTCCGGACGCACTTTACCCACGACAACTGACGGTAATCGCGCACTTTGCGGCGGGCGATTTGAAAAAGCCACCCGGCGATGCTGTTGCCGTCGAACTGGCTCAGACGGCGATGTGCCACGATGAAGACTTCTTGCACTAGGTCCTCGTGGTCGGAAGAGCGAGTGCCGAGGGCTAGTACCCAACGTGACACCGCCGCGAACCATTCCTGATACAGGCGCTCGAAGGAAATCGGCTGCACGCCTTGCCCGCTCAGTTGAGCTCCAGAATACACGGCACCATGATCAGGAAGTGGTCGCGTTCGGCCAAGGGTGATCACCTGATCTTGATCGTGTCAAACTACGGCAGGCTCGCGAAGAACTCGTACATTGCCTTGGTCGCGAAGCATGGCCAACCGTGGTTCGTATTGCTGTAAGACGGGTCGTTGTGCGAGCACCAAATCGTCGGCACCACGCAGCCGTCGTATTGGACGCAGCCGTCGGCAACAGTCGTGCCGCTGCTCATGCACATCGGGGCGTTAGCGAACGGCTTCGACGTTGCGCTGCAACTATTTGCTGTCCTGAAAAGCGTGACGGTCGCCGAGCCGGCAGTCATGCGCACCATGTCGTTCTTGCCCTGGATGTACATGACGGGCAAAGGTCCAGCGATCGCCCCGTACGGGTCAGCCGCTACTGGTGCGACCGCTTTGAAACCGAAGCGCTTGCCATCGGTTTTGTTCTTCGTCGTCACTAGCTGCGTGATCAGCTGCGCCCCGGAACTATGGCCCGTGGCGAACACCCGGTTCAGATCGACGCAGTAGTTCGCGATCAGGTCGTCGTACATCGTGATGACCTTGGCGATATCGGTGCTGTAGTTCCAGGCAGAACCTGCACTCTTCGGGAAGTAGCGCACGTAGTTCTTGTCGAAGTCGGAGCCCTTCGTGAGATTCTGAATCTGTTCGATTGGGTTACCGGCCGCGTGAAAGCCGACCAGCAGCGGGAACGGCTTCTTCCCGTCGTAGCCGGCGCTCGGGATCCGGTAGATGTGGTCGGCGGTCGCGACGTCGGCGGCCGGCGACTTGCCGCAACCGGCGCTCGGCTTGGGCGTAGCGGTGTTGGCGGCACCGGCGCTGCCGCCAGCACCGCCGGCGCCGCCCGTACCTGCCGCGGTGGCACCTCCGCTGCTGGTGCCGGCCTGACCGCCCGCCGCCCCACCGGTCGACACTCCGCCCGTCGAGGCCCCGCTCGTCCCCGTCACCGACCCTGCGCTCCCGCCGCCGGTAAAGGCTCCGCTGAGGCTGGCGCTGCCGCCGGGAGGCGTGCCGCCGCTACCGCCCGCGCCTGGCGACGTTCCAGCTGCACCGATCGGCGCGTCGGCGCCGCTCGAGGAGCAACCAAAGCCGAGCAGGACCGACGCGGAGACTACGAGGGCGGCGTACGAATTGTTCATGGACCTTGATGCCGTTCCAACGGCTCGGCCCAGACGGAGCTGGGCATGAGGGGAGAAGTGGCGACCTCCACCAAAACGTGATCACCAAAATGGCTTGGAGATCCGAACCTTTGAAATGGCCGTCACAGGCGAAGTCTACAGCAGCGGTGTGCGGAAGCGGTTCCATAAACGGCAGGGCGGGCGTTGGTCGAGCCATTGCCCTGCACGAACCCGCGACTGCGACGTTGGCTGCAGCGATACTAGGGCGCCTAGAGCAGAGCCGACGCTACGCCTTCATGGCGTCGTACGAACCGGAGCCGATCGCGGGCGCCGTTGGGGTCACGTCGCGCGTCGCGGCCGCCATCAGCGTGTTCAAAACGTTGGCGTTTGCGGCGCCGGCGGTATCGAGGAAGGTGCCCTGTTTGAGGTAACCGCCGCCGCTGCCCCAGACGATCATCGGCACACCGCGGGTCGAGTGCGACGGGCCGTCGGCGATCGTGTTCGTCCACACGATTTGCGCGTGGTCTTGCAGGCCATGCGCCTTGAAGGCATCCAAGCCGACCAGAAACGACTGCATGCGAAGCGTATCGATTTCATGATGCGCCATCTCGGCGGTCGGGTCATTGCCGGACTGCGAGTCTGACTTGATCCGGTGGCTCAGCTGGTGGAACGTCCAGCCGAGGCTGGCGTTGGACGGCACGTTGTACATCGTGCCATCGGTGCCATCTCCCCACTGCAGGGTCGCGACGCGGCTATAGTTGCAGCCAAACGCCACCGCCATAATCTGCAGGTGCAATTTGACGTACTCCTCCATCTGGGCGCCCTTGAACGCGAAGCCCGATTTGAGAGCGTCGTACTGGGTCGTGGGCAGCCCGTCTTTGGAGCATGCGGCGCCGGTCGCCAGATTGCCGATGGTGACTTCGATGTCGCGGATCGCCTGGAAATGCTGGTCGAGCCGCTGCTTGTCGGCGGCGCTAAGGACCGACATGTTCTTCAGGCTCGTCAGCTCGCCGCGCACGAGATCGTTGACGCTCTTGCGCCTGTTCGCGAGCTCTTGCGCGACGGGATCGACGGTCGGCGTGCTACCGGCCGTCGCGGGAGCTGCGCCCGCCAGACCGACCACCTTCGAGTAGAGCAGGTACGGATTCACGTCGGCGGAGCGCACCTGCCCGGCTCCCGCGGCCTTGAACGACAGGCGTTCCGCGATGAACCCCTTCGCGCCGGAGTACAGAGCTAACGGATCACCACCGCCCAGCGCCTTTGCGATCAGCGTATCTGCGGAGGGACCTGCAGCGTAAGCAGTGTTGCCCGTCGAGCCCGGTGCCAGGCCAGTCAAGGTTTGCACGTTGGCTTCCGCGTGCCCGCAAATTTGGACGCCCTTCGGGTAGTTGATGCCCTTGAGGAACAAGAGATTGGCTGCGTGCGGCGCGAGCACGCTGGTCGCCATCCCGGTGGCTCCGCTGAGACCCGCCGTCGTCAGCGCCCCGGTAGCACCCGGGAAGAAGTTCTTACCGACGACGCCGTTTTGGCCGACCACGAAGAACGTGAAGACGGGCGCGCTACCTGCCGCCCAAGCCGAGCGGCTGGGCAGGCCCTCCAGGAATGGCAGTCCGATCGCGACGCTGCCAGCGCCGGTGAGGAAGGCTCTTCGGTTGAACGCACGACGGTTCACGGCATTGGCCCTGGGATTCACTGTGCACCTCCGGCGCGGGTCCTGAAAGCGTCTTGCTTGACTAGATCGGTCATCACTCGTTTCACCGAGCCGCTACTCGAAGTGCTGACTTGCGACAGCTCGGCCAGCAGGGGTAGGTCGGCCTCCACCACGTCGCGCTGTAGTCCGAAACTGGCGAGCTTTTTCGCGTAGCAAAGGTGGGTTTGCGGATCGCTGGCCAGTACCTGCATCAGGCCAGCGGCGTTCTTGTAGGTCTTCGTCCCGTCGACGAAATCGAACGAACCGCTGCTGTCGATCGGTAGCATGTCGTTACCGTTCTTCTCCGTCTCGCGGTACTGACCCATGCCGTCGAAGTTCTCGAACGCGAAGCCCAAGGGATTGATCATGTTGTTGTGACAGGACGTCCCGCAGCCGCTGGTGTGAGCATCGACACGCACGCGGTTGGTCTGGCCCGGCTGGGCATCGGGTAACGGGGGAATCACCAGGGCGGGCGGCCCCAGCGGGGCGCAAAGCACGTCCAGACTCATGCTGACACCGCGATGAATCGAGTCGGGCTGGTCGTTGTGGCCGTTCAGGACCAAGAACGGGAGCTGCTGGAAGTAGCCGCCGCGCGTGGCGCCCAGGTCGCGCTCCGCATAGCCGCTGGCCGGCGCTGCAGTCCCGTAGAGCGGCGCCATGTGCGGCCCGACGAATCCGGTCGTCGAGAGGAAGATGTCCCTTACACCGAGCCCCTGGCTGAAGATTCTGTCGAAGAAAAGGTAGGAGCTTTCGGTCAGCTCCGGATTGATGTTCGGGTCGTAGCTCGGCACGCCGACCTTGCTGAGCTGCGAAAATTTGCCGAAATGGAGGTACTCGCCGTGGAATCTGCGCATCACGCCGCGAGCGCTCGGCTCGTCCAACATCTTTTGCGCCGCGGCCGCGGCACCATCTGGCGTGTCGAGCTTGCCTGGGCCGCCCGCTGCGTCGAGCAAGGCGTCGTCTGGGGACGTATTGCGCAGCCAAAGCGACAGCTTCGTGGCCATCTCGTAGGCAGAGAGCGGAGCACCGACCGCGCCGAGCTCAGTGCGATAGAGAAAGTAGGGGGACTGCAACATCGCTTCCAAGACTACCGACGCGCCCTTGGCGAAAGCGCTCAGGGTGCCCGATAGGGTGGGACCCATGTTGAACAGCGTTTTGTACGACGCCGTCTCAGCGGTGGTCAGCGGACGACGGTAGATCCGCCGGCCCATCGCAGCGATGAAGCCTGCGCCGTCGCTGCCCGAGTACAGCTTGCTCAGGAGCGTTGCGTTCGCAGCCACCTGTGCTGCCAGCGCTTCAGCGGCTGCCTGGTAGTCGGACCAACCGCGGCTGTCGATGTCCAGCACGAGCTCGTTATTTGTGAAGTCGGTCGTTCCGGAGACCGCGTTCTGGAAGGCCTCCGCCATCGTCGGCGGCGATGCCAAGCCGAGCACGGTCTGGACGCTGTTGGTCCACTGCTCGTTGGTGAGACGGAGCACACGAAAGTAGCTTGGCGATCCCTTGAGATTCAGCTTACCCGCCGCGGCGGCCGCTACCGCAGCTGGCGAGCCACTACCCGTCGGGGTGAGTACGCCGCCCGCGCCTGAGGTCGGGGTTGAGCCGTTGACCTCACCGTCAGTGATGCTGGCGTTACACGCGACGGCCGACAGCGCTAGAGCCGCGAATCTGAGGAATCTTAACGTCATCTGGGAGCTCCTACTCGGTGCGGAAGGTGATCTGCCTTTCCGATCCACCGCCACGCTTGGGTTGCCCGCATCGGGGCGGTGCCAGCTGGGGGATCCGGCGGCGAACGTCCAACCGAGCACTGGCGAGCTCGCGCTTGACCCGTTGAGCTAATCGACACGGGCGCCCGCTATTTCTCTTTCTAACCCCTGGGCGTTGCGAATTGTGAAGGTACCCTTTAGATATCCGCGATGGCGGACGATAAGGTGACATCTGACCCACACGCGTCCGCAGCTGACGCGGCGCCTGCTCAGTGACGTGGTTCACTTACGCGACTACCCGCGAACCGGCGGTGGACCCAGCCCCCGCTAGCCGAGTGGGGCTTGCAGCCTTAATTGGTGATCGGGCCGGGTTGGGGAGCGGGATCGGCTGATCGGCAGCGGGATCGGGGTCGGTCGGGGCAGCGGTTTCGGGTCAGCACAAATTCGCAGTCGGCAGCGGTTTCGGTGACGGCAGCAGGTTCGGTAGGCTCGGGCCTGCTTGTCTTGGGGACTCATGCCGAGAGCGCGCACCCGGTGCGCCAGCGCCGGGTTATGCGGAGCCAATCGGTGGGGCGCTGGCACACCGGCTGCGCGTAGGGGGGCATGAGTCCCCAAGACAAGCAGGCC
>JBBRMI010000179.1:0-16206 GCA_038230915.1 Polyangiales bacterium
GGCACAGCGCCGAGAGCGAAGAGGTGGCCGCTCTCGCCGGGAGCTGGCGCGGTCCCGTCCGCCTTTGCCGGCTCCCGAGTGACCAAAAAACCATCCCTGATGGTTTTTTGGTCACATCTCCTGTGAAAAAATCTCGCTCGTGTGATTCTGCCTGTTTGTGCCACGGTAGCTTCTGCGAGGGGGGCTGCGGCGCGGCAGCCAAAGATGTGATGAATCCTCAGTCCCCGATCAGGCCGACCGGCGCTTCACGGCCGAATGACCTGCGTGCCAGGCGGCGGAGTGAAGGCGAACTCGCCTTGCGGCGCTTTCGTGTTCACTTCACTGGTAACGAAGTCGAAGCGGTTGCGGTTGCCCTGCGCGTCGATGATCAGCACGCGGCGCACTTGGTAGGTTTGGGCGTCGACGTAGAAGAATACGCGCTCGTAGGCGGCGGTCGGCTGCAACGGGTCGCCGGCCAGCACGTAGCCGCTCTCGAACTTCATCATCTTCGAGTCTTGGCGCGCGAACTTGAAGTTTTGTTTGAGCTTGCCCTGCCCGGTCAAGAACGACAGCGCCGCGGGGTACTGCGTCTTAGCGAGCTGCTGCTCGTACATCTGCTTGTTCTCTTTTTCGTAGATCTTGATCAGCGTGCCATCGGACACGACACGGTTGCCGTTGCTGGTGTAGCGCCAGCTCATCTTGCCCGGCTTCTCGAACATCACTGACCCTGCCGAGTCCTTCGTCTTGTCGTACGCCTTAACGATGTAGCGCTGCTTGAAGCCGGCCTTGAAGGTGCTGGTCTTGTCGTAGAAGGCTTGCACGCGATTGACGATCTCGTCGGCGCTCAGGGCGGCGTTCGGCGGAGCCGAGGCGGCTGGTGCTTTGCCGGCGGGCGGTGCGCTCTTCTTCGGCTCATCGGCTTGCGACGAGCTGGCGACGAGCGGTAGAGCGAGACCGAGGGCAGTGAAAGCGAAGGTTCGACGATTCATGACAATTCCTACAACCCGAGAGCCGGGTCGTTTGTTCTACGCTTGTAACGTGGCAAAGCTTTGCGTCCCTACAGCGGACTTTCAAGTCGGCGGGCGGCGAGCCGCGACCCGCGGCTAAGACTCGAATATCCGTAGGATTTTTGTCAGTGTCAGCTCACGCACGCCGGCGGGGTACGACTCGCCGCGGGCGTTTCTTGCTGAGCAGTGCCAGCAGAACCCGCGCCCGGCTGTCGACAGCGGCCCCGGGGTTGGCCTTGCCGCCGGCCTCCTCGAGAGCGTTTAAGAGGCCGCCGAGCCGCAGGTGAGTCATCGCGATCGCCAGCGCATCGGCGGCGTCGGACTTCGGCAACGCATCGAGCGCGAGGGCCGCGCGCACCATCAGCGCGACCTGGCGTTTGTCGGCCTGACCGCTGCCAGCGATCGTGCGCTTGATCTTGGCCGGCGCGTATTCGGCGATCGGAATGCCCGCGCGCGCCAGGCAAAGCAGCACCACGCCGCGCGCGTGGCCGAGCTTGGCCGCAGCTTGCGCGTCCTTGTGGAAGAACAAGCTTTCGACCGAGCTGACCGTGGGGCGATGCTCTTGAATCACGCACGTTAGCTGGCGTTCCAGCTCGACCAGCCGCGAAGCGATCGATTCGGAGCCGTCGAGCTCGATCACGCCGTGGGCGATGTGCAGCAGCCGATTGCCGGTGCGCGACACGACTCCCCAACCAAGATGCCGAGTTCCGGGGTCAATGCCGAGCGCGATCACGTGCTTCAGCCATAGCAGCCATTTTGGCCCATGGAAAGGTGTAGGATGCGCGCCGGCCGATGTTCCTCGATAAACGTCACAAGCTGTTCATGGCCCTGACCGCGCTGTTCATCACGTGCTTCATCGTGGGCGACATCATCGGCGGTAAATTGGTGTCGTGGACGATGTTCGGATTTTCGTTCACGACCACGGTCGGCATGGTGCCGTTTCCGGTCACGTTCCTGCTGACCGACGTGATCAACGAGTTCTACGGCCAACGCGCGGCGCGCTTCATCACGCTGGTCGGCTTCGGCATGGGCGTGCTGTCGTTCGCGATCATCTACCTGTCGGCGGCGATTCCGTTCGCTGAGTTCACGCACGCGGTGGATTGGACCGGCGTGACGGAGCAGACGTTCAACAACGTCTTCCTCAGCTCGCTGCGGATGATCATCGCTTCGTTGTGTGCGTTTCTGATCAGCCAATTCGTCGACATTGCGGTGTTTCAGGCGCTTAAGCGCCTGTCGTCGAATCGCCTGCTGTGGCTGCGCGCTAGCGGCTCGACTGCCGTCTCACAGTTGATCGATACGATCGCGATCACGTTCGTGGCGTGGACGGGGCTACGCACCAACGCACAGATCATCAACATCATCTATACGGCGTACGGGCTCAAAATCCTGATCGCGCTCGGTCTTACGCCGCTCATCTACCTGTGTCACGCGCTAGTCGAGCGCGGCCTCGGCATTCAGCCGATTTTAGTCGGCACGGCGCCCGACGACGCGGTGCCGGCCGAAGCGCAACGCCAAGAGCCCGCGAATGGCTAAGTCAGTCGCGGGCCCTAAAGCCGTCCGCCAACCGCCAGGCCACCCACGCGCGGCGCGATCAGCGGCACGATGTACGCGACGTGGTCCGCGTGGCTGGGCTTGCCCGATGTCAGCCACAGCCCGGCGCCGATCGCCGCCGCGGCGGCTGCGACTGCGAAGCCCCCGATCTCGGCGCTGCGCGCGTTTCGCGCCTGCAAGGTGAGCTGACCCAGGTGGGCGTTGGTGCCCGGCGCGCAATCCTTACTCGTCGGGCAAATGCCATCGCGTTCGCTCAGCGTGCTCTGCGTCTTGCCCAGAAAATAGAAGCCGAAGCCCAGGCTGGCCACGCCGACGCCGCCGGCGACCAGCGCCGCAACGCGGCCACGACTGAGCCCGGAGTGGACTCGCGCTGGCGCAGGTGCGGGGGCCGCCGCACGCGGCACGAGCGCGGGTGCGGGTGCGGGCGTGGCGACGGGCGGCGGCGCGGCGGCTACACTGGGCGCGGGCGCGCTCGTGGCAGGAGCGGTTGCGGCGGCGCCGTCCGGCGTTTTTTCGAGCAGCGGCACTTCGACATAAAGCGCGTCGCCTTCAGCGTGAACGTCGACGCTGGCTTGCCAGGCGCGGTAGCCGTACGCATTCACCACAATCACATGACTGCCAGGGTCGACCGGAATTGGTACGCCCCAACCACTGCTGCCGACCCGAAAACCGTCGCAATCGATGCTCAGCGCCGGCAGACGCCGCTCATGTGGCACGTCGATCGTCATGTAGCTCAGCCGTGGCTGAAGCCGACGGCTACGCTCGTCGGCGACCGCCCAACGCTGATCACCGACGCTTTGCGCGACCTCGACCGCGTCGTGAAACGCGGCGTAGGCGCTGGCAAGTTTGCCGCCCTGTTCGAGGCAGTCGGCCAACGGCAAAAGCGCGTCGAGCTGCGCATCCAAGCTGTAGCTGGCGGCGTACTTCGCGCACGCGTCTGCGGTCTTGCCGGCCGCTGCCAACCTCTTTGCTTCGTCGAGCAACGCGACTGAAGCCGAGCGCGCGTCGGTCGGCCTGGGTTCCGCAAACGCCAGACGCGGCAAGAGCAACCCCAACGAGGCAAGTCGTAACGAGCGCATCCTCATCACGCTAGGCTACTCCGCGAGCGCCCCAGTGCGGTGTCCGAAGATCCGAACAGCACTGTCCGCGGATCCGAACAGTTACTGTGCGGTGCAGGCCGACGCGCAGGCTTCGAACGCCTTCTTGCACAAGTCGAGGTTACTGAAGCCCGGTACTCCACCGTCGACCGGCGCCGAGAGGCAGCCCTGCATCGCGCCTTGGCAGCGTGACAAGCAGGCTGCAGAAGGCGCCACGAATGGCGGCGCCGAGGGAGCAGCGACGGCGGTCGAGCCGCCTGCGCCGGCAGCCGTTGCAACTTCGCCGGTAGCCTGGGCTGACGACGGCACCGAGCCTGCGACTTTGGCACCCGACGCATCCGGCGCGGGTCGTTTGGCTTTGCCCGATTCCTTGTCGTCGTCGAGCGCGCGCTTCTTTGGCGCCGCGGCGTCGTCGCGTGGCAGCGACGGCGCGGCCGAGGCGGGCGGCTCCGGCGTCGGCAAGGGCCGCAAATCCTGCCCGGCGTTGTCGCGATCTTTACAACCGGCGCCTAGCACGAGAACCGCAGCGCTCAGCAGAAACCAAGCGCAAGCCCATAGCCGGCTCAGCATCCCCAAACAAAGTCCCAGGTTCGCACACGAGTCAAGCGCGGTGACGCGGTCTCGGCTACGCTTCGAACGCCGTGCTGCTCTCCCGCCCCGACGTGCCCCGACCCTCGCAATCCGCGCGCGACAAGGCCAAATCCTTGCTCGACGAGCGGCTCGGCCCGTCGAAAGTTTTGACCGCAAGGGACGCGTGTGAGCGCTTCGTCCGCGACGAATCCGAGGCCGAGGGTGAAGTGCCCGACGCGGTGGTCCTGGCGACTTCGAGCGACGACATCTTGGCGGCGCTGGCCGTCGCGCGCGAAGCCGAGGTGCCGATCACGCCGCGCGCCGGCGGCACGGGGCGCACCGGCGGAGCCGTGCCGATCGCCGGCGGCATCGTGCTCGCGACCAGCGGCATGAATCAGATCGTCGAAATCGATCGCAAAGAAGGCATCGCGGTCGTCGAGCCTGGGGTCGTCCTGGCGGATTTTCACGCCGCGGTCGAAGCCGAAGGTTGGTTTTACCCGCCGGATCCGAACTCGCTCAAGTCGTGCGCGCTCGGCGGCAACCTGGCCGAAAACGCCGGCGGACCGCGCGCCTTCAAATACGGCGTGACGCGCGACTACGTGCTCGGGGTAGAAGCCTTCCTGCTCGGCGGACAGCGCATCCAAGCCGGTCGCCGCACGATCAAAGGCGTCACCGGCTACGACGTGACGGGCCTGCTCGTGGGGAGTGAAGGCACGCTGGCGGTGTTCGGTCCGGCCACGCTGCAGCTCATCCCCAAGCCTGCCTGCGTGATGACGCTGCTCACGTTGTTCAGCAACGTCAATCAGGCCGGTGAGGCCGTTCAGGCGATCATTTCGGCGGGCATTTCACCGCGCTGTATCGAGTTGCTCGACGCTTCGACGCTCGAAGCCATGCGGCTGGCCGGCAACGCGATCAACCCCGCCGCTGGTGCGATGCTGTTGATGGAAGTCGACGGCGATGAAGGCGCAGTCGAACGCCAAGCCGAGCGAATTTCCGGCGTTTGCGACGACGTGAAAGCACTCGAGGTGCTGGTCGCCCAAGACGAAGCCCAGCGCGAACGGCTGTGGGCCGCGCGCCGTGACATGAGCCACGCCGTGCGCAAACTGACGAAGAAGAAGCTCAGCGAAGACATCGTGGTGCCACGCCAGCAGATCGGCGTGCTGCTCGACTTCGTGCGCGAAATCAGCGAGCGCACCGGTATCCGCACCCTCACCTACGGCCACGCCGGCGACGGCAACTTGCACTGCAATTTCCTGTGGAACGAAGACCACGAGATGCCGGCGGTCGAGCGCGCGATCCTGATGCTCTTCGAGCGCGTGATCCAGCTCCGCGGCACGCTCAGCGGTGAGCACGGCATCGGCGTGTTGAAGGCGCCGTACCTGCCGCTCGAGCAATCGGCGGAGCTTATCGCGCTGCAAAAAGACTTGAAGCGCGTATTCGATCCTGCGGGCCTGCTGAACCCGGGTAAGATTTTCCCGCCCACCCAGCACCGCGCCTGCTGACTGTACGGAGATCCGTACAAAAATCATTGGCATGGCTCGTGCTGTTGGCCGGGCATGGACGGAACACGTGGGATCGCAGAGGCGTTGCTGGCCGGTCGCATGCAGCTGGTCTCGAGGGAAGACGACGGCACCGGTGGCTCGGTGCTTGGGTTCGGAGTCGGAGCCGCGCGGCTCACTCGGCGCGAGCTAGCAGTATTGGCGGCAGCCGAAAGCGGAGTCGCCAATAAATTCGTCGCGCTCGAACAATCGCTGGCCTATTCGACGGTCAGCGAGGCGCTGCAAATGGCGATCAGCAAGCTCGGCTTCTTCGGTCGAACCGAATTCTTGAAGGTGATGGCCTGCCTGCGCTTCGGCAACGCAGACTCAGGCTTACGCGTGCTGGGCACCACGGAGTCGTGCTGGGTGGTGTTACCGGTCGAGACGCCGGGCCTCGACGTGCACTTGACCCACGCCGAGCGCCAAGTCGTCGCTGGCGTCTTGGATGGCCGCACCAACCTTGCGATCGCCACCGCGCGCCGCACGTCATCCCGCACCGTCGCCAACCAGCTCGCGGCCATCTATCGGAAGTTAGGAGTTTCTTCACGCTGGGAGCTGGCGGCGCGCGCGGGCCGCACCCAAACCGTCCAGTCGCTCGAGCAGGCTAACGACGCCGCTCGTGCCGAGCGGCGCGCGAGACGCTCCGCGCCAGATCGGCTAACCTGGCCGGATGCGTGGCAACCGCCGCCTGACCTTCCTAGGTCCCGGCAGCCCCCTCTCGTTCCCCGATCCGAATGACTCGGACGACGAAGGGCTGCTGGCGGTCGGCGGCGATCTATCGCCGGCGCGGCTGCTGTTCGCGTACGAATCCGGGGTGTTCCCCTGGTACAGCGCGGGCGTACCGCCTTTGTGGTGGAGCCCCAATCCGCGCGCGCTGATGGATCGCGAAACATTGCACGTGTCGCGCAGCCTGCGCCGCACGCTGCGCCACGGCAGCTTCTCGGTCACGTTCGACCAGGCGTTTGCCGATGTCATTCAAGCGTGCGCCTCGAACCGCGACGGCGGCACCTGGATCCTACCGGAGATGATGCTGGCGTACACGCAGCTGCACCAACTCGGCCACGCGCACAGCTTCGAGGTTTGGCACGATGGTCAGCTGGCGGGCGGTTTGTATGGGGTGCGCCGCGGCGCGTTGTTCGCCGCCGAGAGCATGTTTCACGTCGTGACCGACGCCTCCAAGGTGGCGCTCGCGGTTTGCATCGACACGCTGTTTCGAGCCGGCATGCAGTGTTTCGACGTGCAGTTCGTGACCGAGCATCTGGCGTCGCTCGGCGCGTTCGAAGTTTCACGCCCCGAGTACCTGACCCTCGTCCGGCGCACGACTCCGCGCGAAGTACCGGCCGCCTCGATCGCGGCCGCGCTCGACGGTTGGGCCGCGCGGTTTTAGTTCATGCGCGCACTCCTGGCATTGGCTTGCCTCAGCGCGAGCGGCTGCACCAACGTTGCCCCACCGCCAGCGAATCCGCGCGCCAGCACGCCCACACCGAGCGCGAGCGCCAACCTCACGACGTCGAATGAGCCCGCACGACGCGCGCCGTGTCCGGCAACGCCCACGGAAATCGGACGTATCCAGGACGTACAGCTCGACGAAGTTTCAGGCGTCGTCGAGAGCCACCGCAACGCTGAAGTATTGTTCGTGCACAACGATTCGGGGGATTCGCCGCGCTTCTTCGCTATCAATCGCCACGGCGACGTACTTGCCGAGCTCGTGCTCGAAACCGTGCCGCTCTTGGTCGACGCCGAGGAGATCGCGATTGGTCCCGGCCCGAACGGCGATTCCTTCATCTACTTGGGTGACACCGGCAACAACTTCGCATCGTTCGGGCGCGGTATTCCGCGGCGCAAGGCGGTGCTCTACCGCATCGCCGAGCCGGAAGTCTCCCTCGTGGCGCGCCACCTGAGGCTGCCGATGCGCGAAGTCTTTCCGATCGTGCTCACGTTTCCGGAGGGCGCTCGCGACGTGGAAGCCTTCTTCATCGATCCGCTGAGCGGAGATTTGTTCATCATCACCAAGCAGTTGGATGGTCATTCCCAGCTGCTGACCGCGAGCGCAAGCATGCTGGCAGCAGGTGGAGGACAGCTTCGGCTGGCGCGCGAGCTGCGCTTCGGAGAACCGCCGCTGACAGGCAGCACGATGCCGACGGCCGCCGACATCTCGCGCGACGGCAGTGCGATCTTGGTGCGCACCTACACTTCGGTGTTCCTGTTTCGGCGCGCGACCGGCGAATCGGTGGTGAGCGCCTTGGCTCGGGCCCCTCAGTCACTGCCGGCACCGCGCGAGCAGCAGGGCGAGGCGATCGGTTTCGTCGACCGCGACAGCGCCTTCGTGACCATCTCAGAGGGCCTAAAGCCGGCAGTGAATTGCGCCAAGCTGGCGCCCTGACTGGCAGTGTATCTCCATTAATTACGGCGACTTAGGCAATTGCCCTTAATCCCGATTGAATTGGTGCTAAATCCGCCGAGCCCCTATGCAGGCCGCCCCCTCCGCTACCACCCCTGAGCCCGCCCACGCCGTCGAGCTCCGACTCAGCCACCTGCGCCAGCTCGAAGCCGAGAGCATCCATATTCTGCGCGAGGTCGCGTCCGAGTTCGACAACCCGGTCATGCTGTACTCGATCGGCAAAGACTCGGCGGTGATGACGCACCTAGCCCGCAAGGCCTTCTACCCGGGCAAGCTGCCGTTTCCGCTGCTCCACATCGACACGAAGTGGAAGTTCAAGGAGATGATCGCGTTCCGCGACAAGTTCACCAAGGAACACGGTCTCGACTTGCTCGTGCACACCAACCAGCAAGGTGTCGCCGACAACATCAATCCGTTCGAGCACGGCAGCAACAAATACACGCAGATCATGAAGACGCAGGCGCTGCTCCAGGCGCTTGCGGCGGGCGGCTACGATGCGGCCTTCGGGGGCGCGCGGCGCGACGAAGAGAAGTCACGCGCCAAGGAGCGCATCTATTCGTTCCGTGATCGCTACGGTCAATGGGATCCGAAGAATCAGCGGCCCGAGCTGTGGAACCTGTACAACGGGAAGCTCACCAAGGGTGAGACGATCCGTGCGTTCCCGCTGTCGAACTGGACCGAGCTCGACATCTGGCTCTACATCTACTTGGAGAAGATTCAGATCGTGCCACTGTACTTCGCGGCGGAGCGGCCGGTGGTCGAGCGCAGTGGCACGTTGTTGATGGTCGACGACGACCGAATCCCGCTCAATCCCGGCGAAAAGCCGCGGATGGAGATGGTTCGCTTCCGCACGCTCGGCTGCTACCCGCTGACCGGCGCGCTCAAATCGACCGCCACCACGCTGCCCGACATCATCCGCGAGATGCTGCTCACCAAGTACTCCGAGCGCCAAGGCCGCCTGATCGACTTCGACGAAGAAGGCTCGATGGAAACCAAAAAGCGCGAAGGCTATTTCTGATGAGCCTTGCGGCCACCAGCGCCAGCACGAGCCGCAAGTCTCCCGAGATTTTTTCACAGGGAGATCGGGAGATCGGGAGTCGTGCGAGCGTGAATTTTGGGTTCACACGCCGCTCGGAGATTTTCGACGCAACTCAGGTACCGCACGGCCGACTAGTGTCGATGCAGCACGCGGAGCTCTCCGAGCAAGTGATTGGCGCTTGTATCGAAGTTCATAAGCTACTCGGCCCTGGAATGCTCGAGAACATCTATGAGGAGAGTTTGTGCCAAGAGCTCTCGCTTCGAAGCCTGAGCTTCGAGCGGCAGCGCGCTTTCCCGGTCGAGTACAAGGGGCGAGTCCTCGAACAGCACTACCGCATCGACCTGATCGTTGAAGGGCAGCTGTTGATCGAAGTGAAAGCCGTTGAGGCGCTCCTGCCGGTACACGCCGCGCAGGTAGTGAGTTACCTGCGTGTCACCGGACTCGACGTTGGCTTGCTCGTCAATTTCAATGGATTGTCGATACGTGGCGGACTGCGCCGTCTTTCGCGAACCCACCAAATCTCCCGATCTCCCGATCTCCCTGTGAAAAAATCTCGCCCCGCCCGAGGGGTTCAGTAGTCATGAGTGAACAAGAGTTAATCAGTAAGGATATTCTCGGGTATCTCGATCAGCACCAGAAGAAGGAGCTGCTCAGGTTCGTTTCGGTGGGGTCGGTGGATGACGGCAAGTCGACGTTGATTGGCCGGCTGCTGCACGACACGCATGGGATTTACGAGGACCAACTGTCGGCGGTGAAGCGCGCTTCGGGGCGCGCGGGGATGGAGATCGATTTTTCGCTGTTCACCGACGGTCTAAAGGCCGAGCGCGAGCAGGGCATCACGATCGACGTCGCGTACCGTTACTTCTCGACCGCCAAGCGTAAGTTCATCATCGCCGACACGCCGGGGCACGTGCAGTACACGCGCAACATGGCGACCGGCGCGTCGACCGCCAACGTCGCCATCATCTTGATCGACGCGCGACTCGGCGTGCTGCAGCAGTCGCGCCGCCACGCGTACATCGCATCCTTGCTCGGCATTCCGCACCTCACCGTCTGCATCAACAAGATGGATCTGGTCGGCTACGCGGAAGCCGCCTTCGAAGCGATTAAGAAGGACTTCAGCGCGTTCTGCGCGCAGCTCAGCTTCAAGGGCATTAAATTCATTCCGATCAGCGCCAAGCTCGGCGACAACGTGGTGCACGCCAGTTCGTCGACTGGATACTACAGCGGCGGCACGTTGCTCGAGCACCTCGAAACGGTGCCGATCGCCAGCGACATCAACCTGACTGATTTCCGTTTCCCGGTGCAGTACGTGATGCGGCCGGATCTGAACTACCGCGGCTTCTCGGGCTCGATCGCGTCGGGCATCGTCAAGCAGGGCGACACGTTGATGGTGCTGCCGTCGCGCAAGACGAGCAAAGTGGTCGCGATCGACACGTTCGACGGCGAAATCCCGACCGCACACGGCGGCATGAGCGTGACGATCAAGCTCGCCGACGAGATCGACATCAGCCGCGGCGACATGCTGGTGCACCCAAACAACGTGCCGCGCGTGGACCACCGCTTCGACGCGATGATGGTGTGGCTCAGCGAGCGCCCGCTCGATCGCCAGAAGAGCTACCTGTTAAAGCACACGACGCAGCTGGTGCGCGCCGAGATCGAGGACGTCGCCTTCACCGTCGATCTCGAGACGCTGAAGCAGAGCGAAGCGGCGCGCCTGGAGCTGAACGACATCGGCCGCGTCACGATTTCGTGCCGTCGCCCGCTGTATTTCGATCCGTACAAGGACAACCGCGTGAGCGGCGCCTTCATCCTCGTCGATTCCTTGTCGAACAACACGGTCGCCGCCGGCATGATTTTGCCAGACGCGCCGCAGAAGGAAGAGGCGGAAGGCACCGGCCCGGCGTCGTTCCGTCCCCGCTCGCAGGTCAGCCCCGACGAGCGCAGTGAACGTCTCGGTCAAAAGGGCGCCACCGTTTGGCTCACCGGCCTGCCGGCTTCGGGCAAGACCGCGATCGCGTTCGCGCTCGAGCGGCGACTGTTCGATCAAAAGCGCCTGGCCTACGTCATCGATCCGGACGACGGCTTGTCGCTCGGTGTCCGCCCCGACGGTTCGAGCCCGGCGCAGACGCCGGAGCTGGCACGCCGCAGCACCGACGCCGGCGTGATTCCGATCTTCGCCTACGCCTCGCCGCTGATCGCCGATCGCCTGGCGATCCGCGACGCCGTCGGCTCCGAGCGCTTCGTCGAGATCTACGTCAAGACCTCGCTCGACGTGCGCAAGCGGCGCGACCAGCGCGGCGCGTACGGCCCCGGCCATCCGCATCCAAGCGAGGAAGCACCGAAGGCGGCCGATCTCGTCGTGTCGCTCGACAACGCTGATCCCGAAGAAGCGGCGCAAGCCATCATCGCGGTGTTGGTCAAACGCGGGCTTTTGCCCTCCGCTTACGCGTTGTAAGGACCACAGCTTGGCAACCTCACCCCTCGTCGTCATGGCGCTCGAAATCGAGAGCCAAGGTTTGTTTGCGGAGCGCGGTGTGCCGGTGCTGTACACGGGCGTCGGCAAGGTGAACGCCGCTTATCGGCTGGCTCGCGCGCTCAGCGAGCACCGCGCGGCGTACGGTGCTCTGCCGGTGGTCGTCAATTTCGGCACCGTCGGTAGCCCTACGCTGTCAGCCGGCAGCGTCGTGGCTTGCCGGCGCTTCGTGCAGCGCGACATGGACGTCTCGGGGCTCGGGTTCGAGCTTGGCACGACGCCGTTCGAAGACGTCCCGGCGGCGCTCGAGTTTGCCGCGATGTTCCCCGACCTGCCGCACAGTGTCTGCGGCACCGGCGATCGCTTCGAGACCGGCAAGCCACTCGTGGCCTGCGACGTGATCGACATGGAGGCGTACGCGCTGGCCAAGGTCTGCCACCTGGAGGGCGCCGAGTTCGGCGCGGTGAAGTTCGTGACCGACGGCGCCGACGGCGACGCAGGCGTCGACTGGCAGGCGAACTTGCCGCGCGCCGCCCGCGCTTTCGTCGAGCACTTCGCGCAGTTGATCGGCGGCTGAGACCGCGCACCCGGTCGGGGCGATCGCGAGCACTGTGCCAGCGTGTGCCGCCGGAGAGACTGTTTCCGCGACAAATGCCCGCTGCGGAGCGTGAAACGGATGGCATGATGTTTGCTCCTTGGGTAGGAATGAACAACTTCAGGGGTAGCCCGGGGCTCGGTTCGGTCTTGGCCTTGTTGGGGGTGAGCTTCTTGTCGGCTGGTTGTAGCGGCGGCGAAAGCGACAAGAGCAGCGATCCGGTCGCCGGCGGCGTCGTCGCCGAGCTGCACAGTGACGCGCCGCGCGCCACGCCGGATGTCTCCGAGGCCGCGCAGGCAAGTAGGAGCGAGCAGGCGTTTGCCGTGAGCTTTCTGCACGCGCTCGGCGGCGACGCGAACGTGACGTTTTCACCGCACAGCTTGAGCACGGCTTTCGCGATGCTGACCGACGCGGCGGCCGGCACGACGCTCGACGAAGTCGAGCAGGTGCTATCCTTCGGCAAAACCGACGAAAGCTTCCACCGCTCGCAGGACGCGCTCGAGCTCGGCCTTGCGGCGCGCAATCGCGACGCCGTTCAAGACGACCATCAGAAAGTCGATGCACAAATTCTGAGCGCATCCAACGACATCTGGATTCGTGACGACGTGCCACCTCAAACGTCGTACCTGGATACGCTGGCCCAGTTCTACGGCGTGGGCGTGCACCAGGCGGACTTTCCGAACCACCCGGAAGAGGCGCGTGTGGCGATCAACAGCAAGGTTTCGATCGACACGCACGAGCTGATTTCCGAGCTGATCCCGGCAATGGGGATCACGAAGGACACCGTGGCGGTTTTGACCAACGCCATCTACTTCAAAGCGCCGTGGGCGACGCCGCTCAGCCCGCCCGTGCCGGGCGACTTCCACAAGCTCGACGGCTCGATCGCCAGCACGAACATGCTGAAGCTCAACACCGACTTGCGGTACTTCGCCGGCGACCAATTCGTTTCGATTGGCCTTCCCTACTACGGCGGAGCGCTCGAGATGCTACTGATCGTGCCGGATGCTGACGCGTACGACGCCGTGCGTGCCGCGTTGTCGAGCGACCTGCTCACGCAAAGGTCACGGCCGGAACCGTGGAAACAGTCAACCTGACCCTACCCAAGTTCAACATGAAGAGCCTGGTGCCCGCCACCAATACCTTGAAGGCGATGGGCATGAACACACCGTTCGACCCGGGCGCGGCTGAATTTCCAAAGCTGACGTCGCCGATGTACCCGAGCGTCTACATCAGCGAAGTGGTGCACCAAGCCACTGTCGCGATCGACGAACAAGGCACCGAAGCCAGCGCCGCGACGGCGATCATAACTGCCGGCCTGAACATCGCCATCGAAACCCCGACCCCGCCGCCGCCCAAGGTCGTGGTCGCCGATCACCCGTTCTTGTTCGTGATCCGCGACAACCCGACCGGCTCGGTGCTGTTCGTCGGTCAGGTGGTTGAGCCATAATCGGGTGTGCCCAGGTTCCCGGCGTCGCAGACCAGAACAGTCGCAGCGCTGACGGCACTGGCCGCAGCCCTGGCTTGCGCTGCGCGCCGGGCCGAGACGCCCGAGCGCGCGATCGAGACCGCACCGACGGCGCCCGCTTCATCGGCACCCGGTTCTCCGCTGGTGGCCGCGCCAAGTGAAGCCCGACACCCGACGCTACTGATCACCGATCCCGCGACGCTGGCCGCACTAGAGCAGCAGGGGCTGTCGCTGGGCGGCGTGCTAGGCGGCACGCTCGGCAGACAGGGTGAGGCGCCGAACAATCGTGAGCTGAGCCAGCTACCGCGATTCGCGACGCTGATTCAGGAGCTGGACCGCGAGACGGAGCGAGCCCTGGCCTCCGACAAGCTGAGCGGCGTCGACGTCGCGCGCTTCTCGCACCGCGCGTTCGATCGGCGTTTCTTGCGCTTGCCGCAGGCGCGTTTCACGCTGGCTGGCGTCGTCAATCGGCCCGACCGCGCCGCCTTCAATGCGGAGTCGTGCGGTGAGACGCGGCTGATCTACCGCCTCAACTACGCGCTCGACGCCGAGCGCGCGTCGAAGCTACCGATGACCATCGGCATCGAGCTGGCAGTGCCGCGCACCGCGGCGGGCTGTCGTGAAGCCGCCCAGCGCTGGCTCGAGCCACCGGCGACCGAGCCGGCGGCGCGCGCGAGTTGGTTGCGCTCCGAGCAAGGTCCGCTCTCACCGACGCTCAGCGCCGTGACTCACGCCAGCGCGCGGGTGGTGGTGAATCTGCAGCTCGTGCGCTGGCCAGCAACAATCCGGCCAGATTTGGGCGGCCACGCCGAATACCTGCTGCGCTCTTTCCGTCCGGACGAAGCCGGCGTGCTCAAGCCCGAACCGCTCGAGAACACCATCGACCCGAACGACTTTGCCGACGCCGCGCGCAAGCAAACGCTGCTGGCGTTTCTGGACCAGAACGCCGCCAGCGTCGACGCCGGCACGCCGCTCTTGCCCGATACGCTGCTGGCAACGCGCGCGCTGTCGGTCACGCCACGCGGCTTGAACCGGCTCGCCAATCGGCCATTTTCCGCCACGCTGACGTCGCAAGCCTTCGAAGGGCGCGATTTCTCGAGCGGCGCCTTCGTGAAGTCGTCGGCTGGCCTCTTGCGCCGACTGGATGAGCTCAGCTGCCAAGGCTGCCACGAAGCGCGCAGCATCGCGGGCTTTCATCTGCTCGGCGAAGACGTCGCGGACGCGCCTACCGAAAATGCGTTGGCCGTCGCCGTGTCGCCACAAGTCACCGCCGATCTACCGCGACGACTGCGCGTAGCAGAAGAGATGCTGGCCGGCACGACCCCAGACTTCGCGGCTCCGCTCGCCGAGCGCGGCAATGCGCAGGGCGGCTACGGTCAATCTTGCGCGCTCGGAGCCGACCCCTCCTTCGCGACCTGGACGTGCCCCGAAGGCCTGCATTGCTCGAATATTTCGGCCAATCCTGGTGACTTGGTCGGCCAATGCCTGCCACCGGAGCACCAGGTGGGCGACGCGTGCGAGAGCGGAGGCGTCACGCAACAGCGCAACCGGCTGCGTGATCGGATGAGCAGCGTGAAGGTGGAATCCTGTCCGTTCATGCTCTGCAATCGCAGCGGCGTCGGCTTTCCGGGCGGCATGTGCACGGCGCTTTGCGGCACTGCCGGCTCGAGCTGCGGCTCGATCGCGGTCCTCGATTCGTTCAACGCGTGTTTGGCGCGCGGGGCGAGCTTCCTGTCGTGCATTCGCGGCAACGTCCAACCCGCAGGCTTACGCGGCTGCGATGCTGAAAACCCGTGTCGCGACGACTACGTGTGCGCGCGCGCCGCGCACGGCGGTGTCTGCCTACCGCCCTACTTCGTGTTCCAACTGCGCGTCGACGGCCACTCGAGCAGCTTGCACTGACCACGATTCGAGCTGCGGCTAAAATTCGCCACGTCTTTGGCTGCCACGCTGCAGCTTCATTCGCAGAAACTTCCGTGTCGTCTCCAGGCCAAACCGCCCGGCCGCCCGCCGCGCGGTCTCGCGTCATTCGCTTTCTGGTCGGTCGTTTCATGGTCGCTGAATCGTCACAGGGAGATCGGGAGTCGGGCGAGTTTTTGTTTGTTCGAGACTCACGCTGTCGGACGGGTACCTGCGCAGACGTCTCACAGCATCTCGCGTCTCGAACCCCAAAATTCTGGGCTCGCAGTGCTCCCGATCTCCCGATCTAGGAAGAAACTGGCGGCGACGCGCCCCAGCGATACCCGTTTCGTCCCATCAGGGCGGCGGCCGTGCCGTCATCAGGGACGTCCTTCCTGTTTCCTTGACCGCGCAGCGGGCAGCGCACCGCGGAAGCCTCCTTTCCGATCGCGAAATGACTTTGCATACCAAGCCAATCACGACGCGCGGGTTGGCCATACACGCAATGACTTGCAATCGTTTAACAGATTCGTTCCGCCTCTGCGGTTCCTTCAATGACTTTGCATGCCCAGTCATTGCGGGGCCCGAA
>JBBRMI010000180.1:0-16180 GCA_038230915.1 Polyangiales bacterium
ATTGCGGGGCCCGAAATGGGTGTTCCGAGCCTTGAGCCCCTCGCTAAGAAGAAACTGGTGGCGACGCGCCCCAGCGATACCCGGTTTCATCCCATCAGGGCGGCGGCTCCTGCCGCCATCCGGGACTCCCTGTGAAATCTCGGGTTCGGATTCAGTCGTCTTTGCCGGCGACCTGGCGCTTCAAAAAGCCGTAGCCGTGCGGGGCCAGCTTCAGCTCGGCGCCGTCCGAAAAGTGGACGGTGAGCTTTTCGGGGCTGGCGTTGTAGCCGAGGTAGGAACGGGCGCCAGCGCCTTTGAACACCGCGTACAGCGGCGAATCCGCCGTGACGCTGGTGTCGACGTGACCGTTGATCTTCGAAAGCTTGGCGATCCAGTCGTAGGTGTTGGCGAGCGTGTTGCCGAACTCGGGCTCGAAGTACGGATCCTCGTCGAACATTTTACGCGCCTTCTCGGGCGCAGCCAGCGCGAGGTACATCAGCATGTAGTCGCGCCAGGCGGTCATGCTGCCGCGGCTCTCGGTCGCGATCTCCTCGAAGGCGCCTTGGACGTACTTGGGGTGGCGGCCGAGGTACAAGGACGCGCCCGTGAACGGCAGGTAGTTGATGCCGTGGATCAAGGCCGGGTCGCGGTCGAACCAGGTGTCGTACTTGGCGCCCGCGCCCCAGATCATGCCAGCCGCGCGGTGCTTGAAGTCTTTCGGGAAGTTCTCTTCGTCGATGTTGAACCAGTACTGTTCGGCGGCGGCGATCTGGTTCACCAGCAAATAGATGCCCAGATCGCGGATCTCTTTGCGACCGGTCGCAGCGCCCCACAGGATGATCGCTGACGAGCAGTTGGTGTCTTCGGACGAGGCTTCTTGGTTGTTACCGGCGTCGAAGTGCGCGGGGCCGTTGGCCCACGAGTGGCCGGCGTACACGTCCATGTGGCGCATGAACGGGTAGCGCTTGTTCGAGCGGTCCCAGTTGGCCACGTCGCGAACCAGGATATCTACGAACGGGCCGAAGCTCTTCAGCCACTTTGGATCGCGGTTGGCGATCGTCGCGGCGGCTCCGATGAAGTAACCGTAATGGAAATGGTGGTCGTTGAGCTCGTCGGCCGAGCCGTAGCTCGACGGAAACGCCAACAAGCTGCGCCATTCGACGTCGTAGTAAAAGGCGCGCGGTGGCTGACCGTCGAACCAATCGACCAGCTCATTCTCCAGCCCGACCAGCAGCCGCTCGCGCTCGTCTTTCAGGCCGAGCTGTTCGGCCAGCTCGAGCATGTTGGCGTTGCGGCCGAGCGATTTGCCGACCCAATACGAGTCGCGCGTCGGCCGCGGGCCGTAGCCCTTCGGGTACAAGTCGTCGGCGTTGGCGACCTCTTTCAGGTAGCGCGGCACCGAGCCCAGATCCGCTCCGGGCACGCTCGGCAAGGCCGGCAAGATGCCGTTGAACGTAAAGTCGGTCGTGAACTTCGACGTTTCGGCGATCTTGAGCGAGCCGCGTGGCGAGGCGTAGGTATCTTTCCAGTACGCTAGCGTCGTGGCGTGCTTCCACAGGTGGGGATACAAGGCGACGATCGGATCGGGCGACAATGTGCCCTTCTGATCCTCCATCAGCCGGGTGCCGAATTCGTACGCTGCCGACAGCTTCGCGCTCTTCTCGTCGTACGTGTAGCTGAGCTTGGTGTCGGTGACGAAGGCGTACGCATGCTTACGGAACTTCTCCAGCATGTCGTCGCCCTTGCTCGGCAAGATAGCGACCGAGAAGTAGTCCTTGCCGTTCAACTCGCATTCGAGCGATGAGCCGTTTCTCTGCCAACGGCTCTTGCTCGGCGCGAACAGGCCGTAGTTGTGGCCGTTGACCGTGATGCCGATGGCTTCGCTGCCGTCTTTCCAGACGTCGAGCGCAGCAGCGGCCTTGATTACCACTTTGGCGCCACCGGTTCGGGTGAAATACACGAACGGCATGCCGTGACCGATCGTCGCGCGCAACGTCGAAGGGCCCGACCACTCAGCGGTTACGGCCCAATCCGAATAACTAGCGACGCGCGTGTCCGGCGCCGCTAGCCCGTCCAGCCCGACGCGCAGATCTTCGGCGTACGAGAACATGTACTCGCGCGGCCCGACCTTGGGCACGTCGGGGTACGACAAGCCAAGGCCGTCTTTGAACGCGCGCATTGCCAGCGGATGCGCGTACAGGTTCTGCGAGTACGGATCCTTCTGGTCGTATTGCCAGATCAGCGAAGACCACCAAGTGTTGGTCTTCACCAGGCCGGTGAAGTCCTGGGTGACCTTGGGCTGCATCCGCTGCAGCTTTTCGTCGACAGCGACGTGCTCGTCGTCGGGGATCTTGGTGATCAGAAAGCCGGCACCGGCCCGCTTGACCTTGCCTGCGGGATGCGCCGGAAGCCCGGCGGGCTCGATTTGTCCGGCGCCGCAGCCGCAGAGCGCGGCCAACAGCAGCCAACCTGAACGGGTCCTCATAGCTTGTGCCAGTCCCAGCCCATGCGGACGTTGAGATGAACCGAGCTCACTGCCTTCTTGATTTGGTAGAAGTACTGGTAGTCGTAGCCGATCGTCGTGAGTAACGCGGGGCCTGCGTGGCCGACGCCGAAGAACTTCGACCAAAGTTCCGCGCCGACGCGCAAGTTTTCGTAGGTTTTGTAGCAGTCAACGGCGGTCGTGTACGCCGAGTTGAAGGCGTGTACTTGCCTGCCGGTCGCGTTGGTCGTCACGGCGTCGTAGCAGGACGAGCCACTCAAACCCTTGTCCCAGGTGATCGGCACGACCAGGTTGATCATGTCCGCGTCGACGATCGAACCACTAATGCCAGGGATGGCGTCGGGGTTGATGATTCGACGCTGGATGATCGCGGTCGTGCGCACGCTCTTCGAGGTCATCGGGGCGGTCGGGTCGTCGCCGACTTTGCCGCTGTTCTTGTCGAAGATCGTGATCTGCGATGTCGCAAGCGTGCCTTGCAGCGAGAAGTCCCAGTTGCCAGCGCCTTCGAAGCGCGTGCTCAGGTAAAAGTCGTGGTGGCGCACAGTCTTGATGCCGTACACGTCGTCGTCGTCAGCGACGCCGGCGTTCCAGTACCAGCCGCGCGTCGGCGTGCGGTGCATGCCGATCGTACCGTTACGCACCTCGGGCAAGACGAATGGCCGATAGATGGCGTATTCGAAGTTAGCGGCGCGGATGTATTTCCCGCGCTGCGCCTCGGACGGCACGCCGAACGTCACGTCCGGCACGTTCATGTACACGTAGACCAAATCGAGCGTGGCTTTGTCCGGCCCTACGAAGCGCGAGAAGCTCGGTCGCCCCTCGTACAAGAAGAACTTTTCATGCTGGAATTCCTGGAATTCGACGACGCCTTGGCGGTCGACGTATTTGACGCCGCCCTTGAGCTTGAAATCGAACAGCGGATAAATCGGGAAAACGCGCTCGTAGCCGCCGCCGATCTCACGCAAGTTGACGTCGGTCAAACGGCCGTACGGGGCGGGTGGCACCAGGTAATACGTCGAGATCTGGCAGCCCTTGCAACTCTCGTAAGCCGCGGACGCATCGAACGCACCGATCGCGTTCAGCCGCAGGCGCAGCCGCGCTTCCTCGCGATTGCGCAGCGGCGCGCGGACGATGTTGTAGACTTGGCTCTTGTTGCCTGGCTTGTCGACGCCAAGGCCGCGCACCGGGCTGCTGGCGAACATCAGCTCGCCGGTGAACAGCCGCATCTCGTTGTTGCGGAAAAAATCACGCGTGTCCTTCGACACCGAAAACTGCGCCGACACCGAGACGCTGTTCTTTCCGCCGAGGTGCAGGCCGTCTTCTTGATACGACACCAGCAGCTGCTTTCGCGTCCACTCTTCGACGACCGCGTGGTAGTCGCGAAATTTTCCGGCCTTCCGTTTGGCCTCGACTTTGTCGAGCGCGCGATAGAAGTGGTCTTCGGCGCTTTCTACGATCACGCCGCGCGCACCGCGGAAGCCGCTGTAGTAGCGGCCGTACCAGAATTCGTAGCCGGGCTCTTCCGGATCCTCGGTGACGGCCATCGCGTAGTGCTTGGTCGCGTCGTCGTCGCCCAAGCGGCTCTCGAGCATGGCTACGACGCAGGCTTTCATCGCCCTGACGGTGTGCGGTTCGCCCGGCTCCCACAGCGGGTGCAGCTTCTTTTCGAGCTCGGCGCGCACCTGCGTCATCGTGCGATTGCCAGTCGCGGCTTCGTAGCGGCCCAAACATTCGTACGGGTTGATCTCGGGGCCGCGATCTTCCGCCGAGGCGATGCTCGTGACCGCCAGCATCAGGCAGATTGCCCGCACGACCAAGGAAAGTTTTGTCACGCCTTCACTCCCAAACGATGTCGTCGAAGTAGATGGACTGTGTTTGACCGGGATTGTCCGTGTCGTTGGTCGAGAATCCGAAGGCGCCAATCAGCGAGTCAATCGACCACATGCTGACGTCGATTTTGTACTGCACCCAATCGTTCGTGACGTGCTGCCCGTCGGTTTGATAAAAGACGTTCGGCGCGCCGCTGCTGTCGGCACAGAACGGCAGCGACCCGGCGAACACTTGGCAGCCGTGATCCCAGTACGGCTGTGGTGGCGTGGCTTTGCGGCCGTCGATGCCGCCGACGAAGAATTGTACGAACGGCGCCACCGGCAGCGTGTCGATCGCCGCGTAGAACCGGACCGTGTGGTAACCGATCAGCTCACCGCCGGCCGGATTAGGACCAAGGTCGTTGGTGCCGATCACGTCGCGTCCAGGCACGGTGCCCCAGCTGTTCGACGGATAGACCCAGTACGAGCCGGCCCACTTCACGTCGCCGACTTTGTACAAGTAGTGATAGCAATCGCCCTGCGCGCCCGGCGGCCGCGGCATCTTACAGTTCTTGTTGATGCCGACCGTGAGCCGACCCGGGATCGCTCCGTCGCCCATGAACCCGCTCGGGGTGAAATGGTCCGAGACCAGGAACGGACCGTTGACCGGCCCAGACTTCGCGCGGCCTGCCTCGTCGGGGGCGCCACAGGCGAGTAGTGCGAGGGAAGCGACGAGCGCGGTGGCGACTTTTACGAGAGGAATCGTGAGCATCTGCGAGGGGGCGGGCGTTTTGCCGAGCGCCGTCTCCTGGCATGTGTCCGGACGACTCCTCATGGATCCTGGAAATGGGATCCCTTCGAGCGGCGCCGTGGGCGGGCCAATGCTGCCCAACTGACGTCAGGCAGCATTGGCCGCTCCCTGATCCGGCCGTCTTACCCGCGAGCGCCTGAAACCGAGCCGCTAATTCAAGACTTTCCATCCGAGCGACCCGGGCAGCACCCTTAGTCGCTTTCCGTCCGAGAAAGTAACTTCGCGCGCGCTATCCGAGGGATTGTAGGCGACGTAAGTCTTGCCTTTCGGCCCTTTGAAGACGCCGTACGTGGGGACGTTTGCAGTTACCGTAGGCTCGACCTGACCCAACGCGGAGATGTTCTTCAGCCACTGCCGCATCAAGAGGCGAGTGTTGCCGAACTCGACGTCGAAGTACGTGTCCTCTTCCAGCATCTTCTGCGCGCGCTCGGGCTCGGCCAGCGCCAGATACATCAGCAAGTAGTCGCGCCACGAGTAGATGACGCCTTTGCTGCGTTTGTACACCTCGGCGAAGTTCTTGCTCACGTACGCGGGATGCCGGCCCAAGTAGGTCGAAGCGCCGGTGAACGGCAAGAAGTTGATGCCGTGCACCATGATCGGATCGGCGTCGAACCAAGTGTCGTACTTGGCGCCCGCGCCCCAGACCATCGCCACCGCGCTGTGGTCGAAGCCTTCCGGGAACACTGCGTCGTCGACGTCGAACCAATACTGCTCGGCGGCCAGCACCTGCGTCGTGAACAAGAAGATGCCGAGGTCGCGCAAGGTCCTGTCGCCGATCGTCGAGCCCCACAAAACCAAGCTGGCCGAGAACAAGATGTCCTCCGACGACGACTCTTCGTTGTTGCCGTCGTCGAACTGCGCCGGCCCGTTCGCCCACGAGTGGCCGGCGTAGCTGTCCATGTGGCGCAAGAACGGGAAGCGCTCGTCGTCGTGCCTCCAGCACGCGGCGTCTTTGATCAAGAGCTCGATCATTGGGGCATATTTCTGGGCCCAGGCTCGATCGAAGCGCGCTACGGCGGCGGCGGCCGCGATGAAGTAGCCGTAGTGAAAGTGATGGTCGTTCAGCTGCTCGGCGGAGCCGTAGCTCGCCGGAAACGCGATCAAGCTGTGCCACGTTTCGTCGTAATACATGCGCCGCGGCTCGCTACCATCGAACCAGTCGCCGAGCTCATTTTTGAGCGCGGTCAGCATGTGTTGCTTGGCGTCCGCGCTTCCGAGCTGATCGGCGAGGTACAGGGTCGTAGCGTTGCGGCCGAGTGATTTCCCAGCCCAGTACGCGTCGCGCTCTGGACCGGGCCCGAAGCCTTTCGGGAAGAGCGTGGCTGGATCGGTTGCTTCGCTCAGCTGCCCGCTGAGGTCACCCGCGGTCAAGCCGGCGACGTTCGGCAGCACCGGCAAGACGCCGGGGAACTTGGCGCGTGTCGTGAACGCGTTGCCGACGCGCAGCTTCATCTGCCCGCGCGGCGAGACGTAGCTGAGCCGGGTCAGCTCGTCTTCGGTGTGCAGCCATTGGTGCCGGTACAGCGCCAAGAGCGCGCTGCCTTCGAGGCCATTGCCGGATTCTTTGGTGGTGACGACAGCTTCGAATTTGGTCGAAAGCTCGGCGGTGGCATCATCGTAGCTCCAGCTGACCTTGGTATCGGTCACGAACGCGTAGGCGTGGGCGCGAAACAGCTCGAAAGTCGCAGGCGCGCCGTCGGGCAAGACCGCAACCGAAAAGTAATCCTGGCCGCCGAGATCGGCGGCGAATCCGGCTTCCGTCTTGACCCATTTACTCTTGCTGGGCGCGAACAAGCCGTAGAGGTGGTCGCCGATTTTTAGCTCGAGCGCGCCGCCGTCTTCCTTCACCACGTCGATTAGCGTGCTCGGTGCGATGCCGATCTGCGCGCGCGCGGTGCCGCTGCGTGTGGCGTACACGTACGGCAAGCCATGGCCGAGCGTCGTGCGCAGCTCGGCGTGCTCGTTCTTCCAAGCCGCCGTGACCGCGAAGTCGGAGTAGCCGGCGACGCGGGTGTCTGGGAATTTTTCACCCTCCAAGCCGAGCGTCAGCTCCTCGGAGTAGCGGAACATGTACTCGCGCGGCCGAAGCGTCGGTTTGTCGGGATAGCCGAGCCCGAGGCCCGCGGCGCCGGCGCGCATTACGAGCGGGTGCGCGTACAAGCTGAGCGAGTAGGGGTTGGTTTCGTCGAACTGCCAGATCAGCGACGACCACCAGCTGTTGCTCTTCGGGTTGCCGCTGAAGTCGGCGGTCACCTTGGGTTTGGTCGACTTGCCGCGACGATCGGTGGCGATCGCGACACCCTTCGGTGGCTTGTTCGAGACGTAGCCCGCGCCGTGCTGCGCGGCCGTTCCCTTCGCCGGCGGAGCTGGGGTTTGCAGCACGAGCTGGGAGGCGCCGCAGGCTGCGAGCGCTCCGACAAGCAGAGCGATGGCGGCGCGAACCTTGATCACGGGTCGTTCGGGGAAACAGCTGCTGAGCCGGAATTTGTCCCGCACCACCCGTTTTGATCACGAATTCGGGGCGGCCGCTACTGCTTCACGCGGATCCCGTCAATGGCTCCAGCAATGACGTACGTGAGCATCGGACCGCAGCGAAAGCGACGCCAAAACCCGAAATCGGCCGGCGTGCTCGCCCGTCGACCCACCGGGCACGCGTGCTTATTCGCTGATGCGGCACGCGCTGCGCAGGCGGGGAGCGAGCGGCGAATGCGGCGAACGACTGAGGAAACGCTCGGCTGCCGGCGAACTGCCGGTCGTACCCACTTGGCAATTGGCGATCGCGCGCAGGCCTTCACGCTCGTGCGCGAGCGATGCGTGCGGGTGCTCGGCCTGATGTTGGGCCAAAAGCGCTAGGGCTTCGCTGGCGCGGCCAGCGCGCAGCGCTGAGTCGGCGCCGCGGATCAGCTTCATCTCGGCCTCGAGATCAGCCGCCGTCGGCTCGACCTTCGCGGGCTCGCTCCTTTCGACCTCGGGGTGGGCGGCACGAGCCAGCGAACGCTTGGCGACCGGCGCTTCCGCTTCGAGCTTCACGTCTTCAGGAGCAATGATCCCAGACGCGGGCGCAATGACGGGCGCTTGTTGCGGAACCGGCGCGACTGGCTGCGCCTTCACGGGCGCATGCGCGGTGGCCGCGACTTCGTGGTTGTGGTTCACGTAGGTCCAGCTTGCAGCCACGCCACCCGCAGTGATGGCCAGTGCCGTCGTCAGCTTTGCGGCGAGCGACATGACCGACGCTGCCTTGGCTTGCGTCGAGCTAGCGCTAACGACCGCGGCCGTAATACCAATCGCACCAACGCGCGTCATGACCGCGCGCCGTACGCGCGCCGCGTCCTCCGCACTCGGATCATCGTACGTGTCTGCCGCTTGCAGTAGCGAGCGAGCTCCCGGGCTCAAGTCATCCATCACGAGCCTCCCTCCGGAGCGCGCGCTGCTTCAACGCTCGCTCGAATTCCTTGCGCGCGGCCCGCAGCCGCGAATAGACGGTGTTCACGTTGGTGTCGGTGGCATCGGCAATCTCGGGCACGCTCATGCCCTCGATTCGGCCAGCACGAACACGGCAGCTTTGCTTTCGTCGAGCTTTTCCAGCAGGTCGTGCAGGATGCGCCCTGCCTCGCTGCGGCTTACCAGCTCCAACGGATCCGCCCCGCCGTCGACGACCACGTCGGGATCCCCAACCACGGAAGACGTGGCGTAGCCCGCACCCTTGCGGCGCCGCGTACGGCGGTAGTTGTTGACGACGCGCATCAAGATGCCGAACACCCACGTCTTTAGTGCGCACCGGCCCTCAAACTGGTCGAGGCGTCGGTAAACAGTTACAAAAACTTCCTGGACGACGTCGTCCACGGCGCTTTCGACGACGCCCAGGCGGCGCGCGGTGCGCCAAACAGAGGGGAAGGTTTCCGCGTACACTTGATCGAACGTAGGGCGAACGAAGTCTGGACGAGGCAAAACCTGAGAGTTTGGCTCGACTGCGTGAGCTGCGAGCTGCTAGTGGCGGAAGTAGTCACCGTTGTTGCCCAAACAAAAAATGCCTGTTCGTTCTCGCCTCCCGATCTCCCCGGCTCCCTGTTAATCTCGCGCTCGGGCGACGTCGAAGCTAGTTGACGGGCACGACGGCGGCGCCGCAGTCGCCGCAGAAGCGGGTTTCGTTGGTGTATTGGGTGCCGCACACCGGGCAGATCGTGCGCGTGACGAACAGCGTCTGCATCCGCGCGGGCGGCAAGGCAGGCGCGGGCACCAGCTCCTCGCCGTGCTCGGGACACGACAGCGTGCCGGGATTGAAGCCGCGTCCACACACCGGGCAAACCGAGCCGCCGGGCCCCGTGCCGATCGTTGTCTGCGCGACCAACCGATTGCCGTCGTTGGGACAGAACTCGGCTTCGGTCGCAAACTCTTCGCGGCAGGTGGGGCAAGCCTTGCCACCGCTCGCGCCGGCGACAACCGCGCGCGGACGCGACGGCAGGTCGGCGAGCGATTCTTCGGGAGCGTGTCGCCCACGCCTGACCAGCAGCAGCCCCAAGCAGCCGAGCACCGCCGCGCAGGCGCCCGCGATGCCGACGAACCAGCGCGTCTTGGTTGGCGCGTCGTCGCGCGCCACGACCTCGCGCGCGCCCATCGATTCTGAGGCGACGCGCAGCACCGCGGCTCCTTTCGACTCCCCGCTTTCGTCGAGGTCTTGCGCCTGCAGCAAGGCTTCGTAGCGTTCCTTGGAGGCGATTTCGACGTCGACCCGCACTGAGCGATCGCCGAGCGTGACCTCGAGCGTGGCTTCGGACTCGGTAGCGTTCGGGTTGGCGGTGACGTTGCCTGGCGCAGTCACGCTCAGCAGATTGGCGCCTGAAATCACGCGCCACGTCGGCGTCACCGGCAACGGGCAACCGCGCGCGTCGACGACGCTGGTGCGAAACTCGAACGATTCGCCCGGGCGCATCAACTTGCGCGACGGCCGCACTTCGAGCCGCTCGGGCAGGCCGGTGCTGTCGCACTCGCTTGCGGGGCGCGCTGCAGGCTTGGGTCGCGCGGACGCAGCGCTCGGCGTGGGCGGCGTGTCGCCAAGCCGCAACACCAACGCGTAGCTGCGCGTGCGGCGCACGCTGGCCGTGCAGTTCTGGCCTTCGATCACGAACTGATACTGGCCGGTCTCGTCGAAATTGATGCGGTTGTCGGTGGCGCTGAGCGTCGTCACCAACTTGGCCTGGCGCGGATCGCCGGCGCTGGTCTTGCACACATTTTGGAACGAGCGCGCGGACGCGCTGTGGCTGATCCGCTGCATGCCGGGGAAGTGCTCCCAACATTCGCCGGTGGTGTAGGTGCGGCCGGTGCCGACCAGCGTGAGCTCGCTGCCGTTCTGGGAGATGGTGACAGCTCCTCCGCCTTCGCCGCCGCCGCTTGGCGCGGGGCCGCACGCCTTGCCCCAATCACCCAGCTGCCAGCTCACCGTGAGCGGGCTCGCGGACCAACTGCCGGCAAGTGTTGGTCCGTCGGCGCGCGCCGGGCTGCTCGCCAGCAAGAAGACGAGCGCGGTCAACACGACGACGCCAAAGCGTGGAAATAGCCAGGCGACCTGGAAAGCACCCATTGGAACAGGTTAGTGCGAAATGAGAAGGCGGGTTAAGGCGGGTTGGGGACCCGCCGACCCACGCGACGGCGCCCTGGAAAACACCCATGTGAAGCGCTGCGGGAGAAACGAGAACCAAAAAAGAGGTGGGGTTGCGCCCCACCGACCCATGAGACGAACGAGAGCCTACGTTGACATGCCAATTTTGGCGATGCTAGCGTGCCCAAACGCTGGATTTGCCAGCTTTTCCGCGGACTCCGCGATCATCAGACTGCTGACACATGGAGACGACCAGGATGCTGAAGGCGTTCGAACGCTGGGGCGCGAAGACCAGCCAAACGGCAATACTCCTTTCCATCTTGGGCGCGCCAGCGCTGGCGGCGGCTCAAACGTCGGAAACGCGCGTCAATGGCGCCAACGGCGACGGCATGGACACCCACTTGTTCCGTCCCGCCGTCGACTCCAAGGGCTTCTTCTCCGTCAACGGTTCGGACATCTTGGGGGCGAAGAACATCAGCTTCGGCCTGGTGCTCGACTATGGGCGCAACTTGATGCGCACACGCTCGACTCGCGTTCCGAACGGCACCAATAACCCGGCAACGCCCGATGATCCGGCGTGCCACGACCAAGATTGCGTGGTGACGGCGAATGAAGACGGCAGCGGCGTGAAAGCGCTGGCAAAGACTTCGATTCAAGGCACGTTCGGCTTCAACTACGGCGTCGCGAACATCGGTGTCGTCGGCTTATCGGTACCGGTGATCTTGATGACGGGCGACGCCGCGTACGGCGTTGGCCCGACCGGCGGGCAATACAATTCGGCTCCGCTGAATGCCCAAAAAATCTCGAATTTAGCGCTGCATGGGAAGTTTCGCATCACCCGCGTCGATCGCAGTGTCGGCTTGGCCGCTGTCGTGCAAGCCGGCATTCCGATCGCCAGCGCGCCCAAGGACTTGGGCGCCGATCCGGGCTTTTGGTACTGGCCGCAATTGGTGCTCGAGAACCAGTTCGGCTCGACGCGCGCGTTCCACCTCGGCGTGAACGCTGGCTATCGCGGACACACCGGCAAGGACGCCAAGTTCGGTAGCGATCGCTTCAACGGCAACCTGTTTCAACTCAAGGAAGGCAACTTCGAGGCCTCCAACCTCGGCACCTTCAGCTTGGGTTTGTCGTACCGCGTGCTCGACGCGCTCGACTTGGTCGCCGAAACGTACGGCAGCTACCAGTTGGGCGGAGCCTCCGACAGCAAGCAGAAGTTCTCGGAAGAGTTCGTCGGCGGCATCAAGCTGTTCGTCGAGCGCAATAGCTATTTGATGATGGGCGGTGGTAGCCGCGCGTTCTCGACCGGTTTCGAAGCGGCTGACGTGCGCTTGATCCTCGGCTTCGTGTTCGAACCGTCGATCGGCGATCGCGACGGCGACGGCTACAAGGACGATCAGGATCAGTGCCCGGATGAACCGGAAGATTTCGACGGTTTCCAAGACGGAGACGGCTGTCCGGATCCGGACAACGACAACGACGGCATCCTCGATGTCGACGATCGCTGCCCGAACATCGCTGAAGACCGCGATGGCGATCACGACGAAGACGGCTGCCCCGAAGCCAACCGCGAGGGTGACCGCGACGGCGACGGCATCCCGGACTCGAAGGACAAGTGCCCGGATGATCCGGAAGACAAGGACGGCTTCGAGGATCTCGACGGCTGCCCCGAGTACGACAACGACAAGGATGGCATCCCGGACAAGGCGGACTCGTGCCCCGACGACGCCGAGGACAAGGACAAGTTCGAGGACGAAGACGGCTGCCCGGATCCGGACAACGACAAGGATCAAATCCCAGACGTGAAGGACAAGTGCCCGAACGACCCGGAGACCTACAACGGCTTCCAGGACCAAGACGGCTGCCCGGACAAGGGTAAGGTCATCATC
Source organism: Polyangiales bacterium (assembly GCA_038230915.1). GTDB lineage: Bacteria > Myxococcota_A > Polyangia > Polyangiales > Polyangiaceae > PMG-095. Next base: position 12,584 of record JBBRMI010000180.1, read on the forward strand.
GAAGGTAGCGACATCGTGATCCTCGACAAGGTGCAGTTCGAGACGAACAGCGCCAAGATCTTACCGGCCAGTAACGAGATCCTCGACGCCGTGGCGGCGACGATGAAGGGCCACCCGGAGTTCTTGGTGATGGAGGTCGCGGGCCACGCCGACGAGCGCTCGACCGACGAGCACAACTTGAGCCTGACCAAGCAGCGCGCACAGGCGGTGATGGAAGCGATGCAGAAGCGCGGCGTCCCGGCCAAGCGCCTGGTTTCGCAAGGCTACGGCGAGTACTGCCCGCTGGACGCCGCCTCCAACCCGGCCGCGTGGGAAAAGAACCGCCGCGTCGAGTTCAAGATCGTCAAGACCGAGGAAGGCAACACCGGCGTCGCGCGCGGCTGCGACACCGCCCGCAACAAGGGCGTCACCCCGCCCCCAGTGCCCTGAGTTGATGCCCACCCCCCGTCCGTGCTCGCCGCTTCGCGGCTGCGCGCGGGCGGCCCCTCCCAAATTCGGGCTACGCCCGAATGGGAGGGGAGGCGCTCGCGAAGGCTTAGAGGGCGTGTCCCTGAATTCTCGCCCGTAAACGTGAACCTCTGACCATTCATCGCATTTTGCGATTCGAGCAACGAGCGAACAGGAAAGCGGCTGACCCTTGGTCTCATTTTTCAGCCGCCCACCCGCCAAGCCTGGCTTCTGGCAAGGCTTTCGCGAGCACCAAGCGACCCTTCCGGTCGCCTCTCTTTGAACGTAGGTTGCTACGTGAGCATCGGAGTGCAGCGAAAACGCAGCCAGAAGCCAGGATCGGCGGGCGGGGTCACCAACTGAAATGAGACCAATGGTGAGAGGAAGGCGGGAAGGCGGGAAGAATTCCAGGTGTTCGAGCAGGCAACTGAGGCCCAATTGCTATCCCTAGCGTCGAGCTTACCCGTACCACCCACCCGCAATCTGCGGGTTCTCGTCCTTCCCGGCTTCCCGCCTTCCTGTTGTTCCCTGCTCACTCGGCCAAGATGCGATGAGTGGTCAGACGTGAACGTGCCCGTAACGTTCACGTTCACGTGGATCAGCAATTCAGGGACACGCTAACTAACTAAAGCGCAGGCTCGCGAAGACTGAGGCGCTCGCGTAAGGCCTAGGCATCGCGGTCACCTGAGGCCCAAGCGATTGCGAGCGCTTGATTTGAGTCTGGGGCTCTGACGCGGCGGTAAGAGTTCGCGAAAACCAACGTGGTCGCCCTCGCGATCGCGTACGCTGTCAGGCGATGAGGCGGCTGTTCAGTTTCGCGGTTTGCGTTGTTTTGGCAGTTGGCTGCGGCAGCAGCGAGAAGAGCGGGGGCAAGCCGGAGGGCGGTTCCGCGGGCGCGGGGGCGGGCGCAGGGGCCGGTTCGAGTGGGACGGGTCACGCTGGCTCGCTTGGCGGCGTGGAGAGCAGCGGCGGCGCGAGTGGTGCCGGTAGCGTGAGCCATGCCGGTGCGAGTGATCTCGGCGGCGCGGGTGGCGCGATTGATGCTGGCGTTGCTGGCGGCAGTGACGCGGCGGGCGCGGCCGGGGCGCCGGCCCTGGTGGACCCGTGTGAGGGCAAGACTTGTGGCGGCCACGGTAGCTGTGCGGCGGGCAGGTGCTCGTGCACCGATGGCTACGACTCGACAAAGGAGTGCACGAGTTGCAGCGCCGGTTACACCGGCTATCCGAATTGCATCACGTTCCCGGTCTGCAACCCCTACGAGAATTTCCTGAATGGCAGCGTGTGTCGCAAATGTCAAGCTGGGGACACCACGCTTTGCGCGGCGGGCGATGCTGGCTCCGATCTGTGCTTTTGCGCCAAAGCATGCCCGAGCAGTAGCTGTCCCGCGCTGCAAGGCGTGCAAGGTCAGTGCCGCTTGGTCGACGTCGGTCTCTGCTTTTTGAGCTGCGCGATCGCGAACGCGGGCACGAACACGGGCTGCCCGACCGGTTTCACGTGCCGGCTGACCAGCGGTGGCGGCGACGCCATATGCATCCAGGACTGAGAGCCAGCTCAGTCCGGATAGCGCTGTGCCGAGCAGCGCAACGCCGTGGATCACGAAGTTGAACAGCAGCGCGTGCTCGAGGCCAGCCTGGGCAGCGTCCTTTGGCTCGTCGCGGCTTGCCATTGCGCGCCGAGCCGGCTCTCAACCGAAGCGAACGACGTGCCAGATCTTCTTGCCGCGACGAATCAAAAGGACGGCGTCGTGGAGCAGCCAATCGGCGCCAATGTTGGTGTCGGCGTCGGGAGTACGGCCGTTGATCAGGATCGCGTGGTTGCCCAGAAATTCGCGCGCCTCGCGCTTGCTCTTCACCACGCCGCCCTCGACTAGCAGATCCACGACCGGGCAGCCTTCGTTGGCCAGCTTGGCCTTCGACAGGGTGACCGAAGGCGCGCTGCCGAACAGGTCGGCGATCGTGACCTCGGACAGGTCGGCGACGTTGCCGGAGAACAGCGCTTCGGTGGCTTTCTGCGCCTGCGCCAAGCCTTCAGGTCCGTGCAAGAGCTCGGTCATGTGCTGGGCGAGCGCACGGTGTGCGGCGCGTGCGCCCGGATTGTCGCGATGCTCTACCTCCAGCCGCAAGATTTCCTCGTGCGAGAAGAACGTGAAAGTGCGCAGGAACTTGGGCATGTCGGCGTCGGCCGCGTTCACCCAGAATTGGTAAAAGGCGTACGGCGACGTGCGCTCCGCGGCCAGCCACACGGCGCCGCTCTCGGTCTTGCCGAACTTGCCGCCGTCGGCCTTGGTGACGAGCGGGGTCGTGAGCCCGAATGCTTCCTTCTGCTGCGTACGGCGGATCAAATCGATGCCGGCCACGATGTTGCCCCATTGATCGGAGCCGGACGATTGGACCGTGACGTCGTGGTGCTGCATCAGGTAGGCGAAATCGTACGCCTGCAGCAGCATGTAAGAAAACTCGGTGTAGCTGATGCCTTGGTCGCGGTTATTCAGCCGCTCACGCACGCTATCCTTCTGGATCATCATGTTGATCGAGAAGTGCTTGCCAATGTCGCGCAACGCTTCGATGAAGCCGAGCTTGCCGAGCCAGTCGGCGTTGTTCAAAAGCTGCGCCGCATTCGGTCCGTCGAAGCGCAGCAGGCGCTCGAAGCTGACGCGCTGCCCGGCGACGTTGAGCGCCACCTGCTCTGTCGTCAGGATCTGCCGCTCGGCCTCTTTGCCCGATGGATCGCCGATCATACCGGTGCCACCACCCATCACGACGACCGGCGTGTGGCCGGCGTCTTGAAAGCGCCGCAGCAGCAAGATCTGCGTCAAGTTGCCGATCGTTAGCGAATCTTTGGTTGGATCGAAGCCGCAGTAGACCTTGCGTGGAGTAGCCAAGTGCTGGCGCAGACCTTCGGGATCGGTTTGCTGGTACAGCTGGCCGCGAAACTCGAGATCAGCGAGGAGGTCCATCGCGCTCACGATCTAACAGAAGACCCGCCCGGCCACGAGATGTCAGAGGCCATCGCAGTCTTGATCCGTTGTCGGGGCCCTGCGCGAGGGCGGCCCCAGGAAGGGGTCCGGCAGCGGGATCGGGATCGGTCTCGGCAGGGGCTTCGGGCAAGCCAGAGGCGGGGCCGGGCTCGGGCAGGGCCTTTCTCGGACTC
>JBBRMI010000181.1:0-16177 GCA_038230915.1 Polyangiales bacterium
GAGTCCGAGAAAGGCCCTGCCCGAGCCCGGCCCCGCCTCTGGCTTGCCCGAAGCCCCTGCCGAGACCGATCCCGATCCCGCTGCCGGACCCCTTCCTGGGGCCGCCCTCGCGCAGGGCCCCGACAACGGATCAAGACTGCGTCTTCTCGTGGCCCGCTGTGCTGGAAACCCGTGAACGAGTATCTTCCCAGCCAAGGATGCCGTTGCCGCTCGTAGCCATCGTCGCCGAAGACAGTCGGCTTCCGGTCGACGCCGGAGCAGCCATCGTGGCCAGTTGCGCGCGTGCCTCCGGCGAGGCGCTTTGCGTAAGGCAGGCCGATGCTCTAGCTCCTGCGGCGCGCTACCTCGCGGTGGTCAGCGTCACGCCAGAAGGCAAGCTGCACGTTGCGTTGCGCTCGCGTGCGGACGGCCGCGTTCAGCGTGAACGCGAGCTGGTTTTCGTCAGCTCGAACTATGGTGCAGAGCACTGGAATTCGACAGGTTTGGTGATTGCGGCCCTGGTTGCCGACGCAGAACCACCGCCCAACGTGGAGGCCCTCGCACCTCGGCCGCGCGCAGCCGACACTTCAAGTGGGCGCCCCGAGCGTGCCGTGTGGGTGCGGGTAGACATTTCGGGCGTCGCGACGCCCGGTTTCGACTTCGATCCCTGGCGTCTGGGCGCCGAATTGAAGCTGGCCTTCGGATCCCCCAGCTTCCCGCTCTACCCGGCGGTGGCGGTTCGCTGGTTGACCGCCAATGGCCGGGTCCAGTCGCGAGCGCTGAGCGCCGCAATTGGCGCCGGCGTCCGACTCATTCACCTGAGCGCAGACAGGGTGGCGCTGCGTCTCGAGCTCGCCGCGGTTTCCAGCGCGCTCTTGGTTTCCGCGACGACCAACGACGGCGCGGAGCAAAGTTTTCGTACCCGCTACGGTGCCCGACTGGGGTTAAGCTCGAGCTTCAGGCTGGCTCCGGCCTTGCACGCCTTCTTGGGCGCAGAGGCGAGCTGGTTTGGCCAACGCGCCGCAGTCGAGTTGGATGGCCATCGGCTCGGCGCCGAGCCACGCTATGTGCCGGGATTTGCAACAGGATTGAGCCTGACGTTTTAGCGAAGTGCTTCGAGCCTAAAAAGTGCCTGATCCGCCTGACTCCAAACGACTGAGCACGATGGCCGCGCCGGCTCAAACTCTGCCCGATAGCGCTGCCAAGGCTGTCGCGTCCTCATCCCCCGATGACAGAGCGATCTTGCAGGGGCTCAGCGCTGGTCAGGAGTGGGCCGCCGACGCCTTGTACGAGCGCGTCCACGACGTCGTCGAGCAGACTCTGCGTCGTGTGCTCGGACCCGGCGACCAGGAGCTGACCGACTTGGTGCAGGAGGTGTTCGAGCGCTTGATCGTAACGCTCAGCGAAGAACGTCTCGACCGCGCCACCAAATTGCGCGGCTGGGCCGCCGCCGTGGCGACGCACGTCGGAGTCGACGTGCTGCGCGCTCGCACGCGTCGTCGGCGCTTGTTCACAAGTCACGATGGCTGGGCCGAAAATTTGAGCGGAGCCGGTCCCAGCCTCGAGAATCGACTCGAAGCCCGGGCCGAGGTAGAGCGCGTGCGCAGTGTGCTTGCGCGGCTGCCGGTCGCCCAGGTCGAAACGCTCATCTTGCACGACGTACTTGGCCATAGCCTCGACGAAGTCGCGCAGCTGACGCGCGCCAGCCACGCTGCGGCTCAGTCCCGCTTGACTCGCGGCCGGCAAGAGCTCGACCGTCGCCTCAATCTCGAGCGATCCGGGAAGGGGCGATCATGAGCGAGGAGCAGCGATCGAAGGCGGCGTTGGCGACTCTGGGCGGGCCGTTGGCCGTTCCAAACGCCGCAACACTGGAGCGGCAAGGCCGCGAAGTGCTCCCCCGGCTCAGGCACCTCGTGCGTGGCATCCCCGCGCGACGGCGGCGGAAGACTTGGCAGCGCCGGGCCGCGGTTGCAGGAGGCGCGCTTGCGAGCTGCGCGCTTGCGGTAGGCGTTTGGCTGGCGCGCGCGGGTGACGCGAACCCGTTCGAGGTCGAGCAAGGCCGCGCGGCCTCGCGCAGCGACGAGCGCCACGGCTACGCCACAGGTGCGGATGCCGGCGCAATCCTGCGTACGCTGCGTGGCGCGCACGTCTCGCTCACCGCCAATACACGGCTTTCGGCGGCAAGCTCGGACCCGCACCGCGAGCTCTTGCAACTCACGGCGGGCTCGCTGAGCGTGCACGTACCGAAGCTCGGGACAGGTGCCACGTTTTCGGTGCAAACACCGGATGCGATGGTCACCGTTCATGGGACAGTCTTCTCCGTCACCGTCGGCGGTGCAGGCGCGCTGAGCCAGACCTGCGTGGCGGTGAGCCAGGGTCTCGTCTCGGTCGAGCGCGCCGGGAAGCTGACGCTGGTCGGCGCCGGCGAACAGCTCAATTGCGAACCCCAGGTCGTGTCCGCACCGGTCGCGTCGGCGCCGGTCGTGCTCGCGCCCCAGCCGTCAATCGCCAACCCGGCCCCGTCCGTCGGTGCCACACCCATTCCGCGCGACCACCGCGGCGCGAGCGCGCCAAATCTGACATCGCCGTCGGCAGCTGGCGCTATCGATGAAAGCCTTGCGGCTCAAAACCACTTACTGGCAGCCGCGCTTCAAGCTGAACGCGCTGGCCAATTTTACGACGCGCGAAGTCAGCTATTGGAGCTGCTCCGACGCTACCCAGACTCACCGCTCCGACCTGACGCGGAACGCTCGCTGGCGCGCGTGAGCCGAAAGCTCCTGTGAAGGCCCGATTGCACAGTCTGCTTCGCTCAGCCGTGTGGCTGCTTGGCGCCAGCACCTGCGCCTGCGGCGAAGACGTGATGAAGTTGGGCAAGAACGATACCGCGATCGCCGGCATGCCGCCCGCACCGCCGCCACTTGCGGTCGAAAGTCTGTTGCTACGCCGGGCTGAAACGTCGGACGTCATCAGCGATCTTGCGACAGCGGCTCCGCTCAGCATCGCTAGCTTGGCGTCCAGCAACGTCAGCTTGGAGGCCATCGTGACCGGGAACGTTGGCAGCGTGGAGTTCGTCGTCGACGGCAAGGCCACGATCGAGCACGTGACGCCATTCACCTATCCCGGCGACACCGACGGCAAGCTGAATGCGTTTACAGCCGTCGTGGGGGAACACAGCGTGGTCGCCACGCCGTACTCTCTGCTCGACGCAAAGGGCGAGCAGGGCATCGCGCTCGCGCGAACGTTCACGTTCGTGAAGTAGCCCGACGCTTCCATGTCCCAGGCCCTAGATCGAGAGCGGCCCCGCGAAGGTCCCAGGCTTGCCGAACGCGGTCGGCAGCATGATGCCCATTTTTTGCAGGACCGTATTGTAGAGATCGGTGTCGGTGCGCGACCCCACATCCTGTGAACCGCCCTTGTAGCGACCCTTCGCGCCCGCCATGAAGAACGTCATGCCTTGCCGAGAATGAGCCTCGGGTTGGCTGAGCTCCGTGCCAATCAGTACGGTCGTGTTGTTGAGCAGGGTCTTGCCACCGGGGTCCAACGGGTCAGGGATCTTGTTCATTTTGCCCAGAAACTGCGCGATCATTTGCATTTCCCAGTTGATCACCGACCCGATAGCGGGCTTGAAATTCGGATAGCTATGGAACCATTCGCCATGCGTATTGGTGGCCGTCTGCCCCATGTAGCTCGACGGGTAGATATCCCCGCCCATCGTGACCAGCACGTTGCCGAAACGAAACAGATCGCACTCGATGCCGAGCAGATAGATGTCCATCAGCACGGGCCATACTTGTTGGTAGTAGGGCAACGTTTCGTTCGACTGCGAGTCCATCGAAGCCGGCGCGGTCGGCGCCTTGCATACCAAAGCACCGCTCGACATCTTCATGCTGAGATCGATCGCCTGCGCCTCCAGTGTGCGAATCCGCTCGAGATGGTCGGCGATGCGTGATCGAACACTGGCCGGATAGGGCGACGCCGGGCCGGTGACCTGCGCGTACTCGTTGACGACCGCGTCGAGCACGCTCTTCTGGTAACGCGCGAGCCCGATCGCGGGGGCGGGACCGGAGGTGGGCGCAGCTCCGCCCGGGAACAGTTTCTGGAAGAGCACGAGCGGGTCGCGGAAGGGCGGGATCGGCGTTTGTGCGTCTTTCCAGGAGTGGGTCCAACGCAGAGTCTCGGGCTTGTTGTTGTTCTTCCCGTACACACCAGCCGACACGATCGGAATCGGCGTCAACGGCGCCATCTGCAGCTTCTGCAATTCCTGATAGGCGACCCAATCGAGCGTGGGTCCGCCCTTGTTGTACGCGTTGTTCGTAACGTCTTGTGCGCAACAGAACGTGCCACTTCCTGGCATGTGGCCGGTGGCGCCCGCGTCCTTCGCAACCCCGTTGATGCCGCGCACCAGCGTCAACTGGCTCTCGAAAGGAACCAGTGGCCCGAGCGGCGTCACGCCCGGAGCTGGCGCGTACGACAGGCCGCCACCGGTCAGATCGGGCGGCAGGCCGTTGCCGAAGTAGACGCTGACGAAGCGCTCCGGGGCGCCGGTGGCTGCGAGCAGCGAGCGTTCGCGCCCCCAAAAGAGGGGTAACGCGATCATTGTGCCACCGACCCCCTTCAAGAATCGGCGCCGTGCCAGCTTGGTTTCGATTCTCCCGCTCATGACGTCGACTCCTCTGGTGCCTTGTTTTGGCTTCGTTCTTCTCGACCGTGCGGACTTGGAGCCTGGCCGTGGCTCATGGAAACATGTCCCTGGCCGGAGCAGTGAGCGCGGGGCTTGAAACCACCAGGCTCACCAGCTGTGAGAACTGACGGCCTTGCTGGTGAAATGCCGTGCCGACGCTGTCGACCTGCGCGGCATCGTCTAGATCCGTCGCGTCACGGCCGAGGAAGTACTGCACGTATCTCGAAACCAGGCATTTTTCGACGGTCTCGCTCCGGCTGAGAATCGCCGCGAACTCGGCAACGTCTTTGTAGGGCTGGCTTTTGCCATCCAGATCCAACGAACCACTGGGGTCGAGGACGTTGCCGTGCGCATCGTTGGTGACGAAGGCTCCCGCGACATTGTACGTAAGGAATGGAAAGCCCACCGGGTCCATCACGCGATGGCAGGCCATGCACGTCGGCCCTAGTGTCTCGTGTAGCCCAAAGAACTCTCGCTCGGAAGCCGTCGGGGAAAGCATGGTCATCGCTTGCTGTGCGGCCGCCGCGGCGTTCGGATCGATGGCGCCGAGGTCTCGACAGAGCAGCGTGTTCAGTACCCAATGCCCGCGCTGCGCGATCGACGCCGCCGCTGGACCAGCACGCACGCCCAGGGTGGCGCCCTGAGTCAACAGCCCGATGCGGTTCGGGTTAGCGCTGAGATCGTAGACGGCCGTGGGCGTCGTTCCCACCGGGGTGAGCCCATAGAGCTTGGCGAGCTCCGGCGTAACTTCGGTCTTCTTGTCGACGAACAGCTGCATCAGGTCGGCCTTGTCGTCGAATGCGAGGCGCTCGAAGAAACGCAGGCTCTCGCTTCGCATGTCCGCCAGCACCGTGCTGGTCAGATTGAGCTCCGGCAGGGGCGTTCGAGCTGGAACGGAGTTGACCCCCAGCCAATCGTCGGCAAATTCGCGGGCGCCGCGACGGCCTTTGGGATCGGCGAGCATGCTGCCCAATTGGGTGCTGACGCCGGTGGCAGAGCCCATGGTGCCCGCGGCGGCTGCATCGAGCAGAGCTGCGTCCGGCCCCGACTTCCACAGCAGCATGGACAGGCGGGTTGCAATTTCGTACGCGGTGGGTGCCGCGGGCGGCGTCCCCTGCTGCGTCTCTAGTTGATAGAGAAAATGGGGAGACATCAGCATTGCCTCGACCACGAGGCGCGAGCCCGTTTGAAACGGCGTCGGATCATGGCTCGCCGGAGCGTTCGGGCCGGGCGAGGCTGCGCTGCCGTCATACACAGACGCAAGGTTGGTGACCTCGGCAGGCGTCAGGGGACGCCGGTACATCAGCCGGCCCAGCTTGATGATGAAATCGTTCTGGCACATGGTGCTCAGATCGGTCGTGCAGCTGGCGTACGTCGCGAGCTGCGCCCACGGAACGTGCGTAGCCACAGCCGTCGCCGCGTCGGAATACTCCGTGACGTACTGGTCTTGGATTGCCCGCCCCGTGACGTCGTTGAGCAGCGTCAACACCGCCGGCGGCTGGTCCAGCTCCGTGGCAATCTTGCTCGCCTCGGTGGCCGCAGCCGCCCCGAACACGTCACCAATCGTGTTCAAATACTCTTGGCGAGTCAGGCGACGACCCGACGTGGGGCCGTAAACCATTCCGGTGCCGACCGGATTGCCCGCGCCCCCGACACCGGGTCCCGCGCCCGCTGAACCTGAGCCCGCGCCGCCGCCCGACGCTGGGCCCCCAGTTAACGAAGAGCTCCCGCCAGGTCCGTCGACGGACCCCGTGCAGCCCCAACTCGCCATCGCCGCGAGTCCGATGGCAGAGACCCCGACCCTACCTAGTCCGCGACGCCGTGTCGTGTGAGCGTTGGTAAACATGCCCGTACGGTCCTGTCGAACCGCAGTCGCACGATCAGGCAAAAATCGTCTTCGTCTGGCGGGCCGAGCAAGGCATCACCAAGCTCGGGCCCGAGGCATCGCCACGGTTTCATTCTCTTTTTTGTGTCGCTTCCAACACTTCGCGCAGCCAGAGTAGCAAGCTAGCCGCTTATGCTCGCGCAGCGAGCTTCAGCGCGTTGGACTTGCCGGAGCTGAAGGCGCGCGACAGGCGACGCCACTCGTCGAGCTGATCGGCGACCCCGACCAGGCGCAAGAAGCCGAGATCGAGCGCGATCGTGTGCGGCGGAACTTCGTCGAGTGCCGGCACGTCAGGATCGACGACCAGCAGGTTGGCAACGTAGAGCGCGGCGGCGGCGTCGAACACGCGACTGCCGGTGCGCTGCGGCTCCAGGTGATTGCCGACCGCGCTCACGACGCGCTGCGGCAGGCCCCACAGCCCAAGCAGGTAAGCGCCGACTTCGGCGTGCGAAGCGCCGAACAGGTCGACCTCGATCTCCTGCAGCGGCTGATTACTCGACTTGGCGCTGCTGAGCGCGATGCCGAAGCGCGACGCAGCGCGCGACGCCAGCACGAGCTGTCCGGTGTCTTGCAACAGGCCGGCGACGAGCAAGACGTCGCCACCCGGCTCGTGCCCCAAGAAGCGTTTGGCGAGCTGCGACACTTTCACGCCGTGCTGTTGCAGTGCATCGACCGAGAAATCAGGGATACTCTGGGTGAGCGGGAACATCCGCGAGACCTCGACCGACAGCACAATCGCCTTGATCACCTCGACGCCGAGGTAGGCGACGGCGCCGCCGATCGACGTCACGGCGCGTGGCAAGCCGTAGAACGCCGAGCTGACCAGTTGCAGCACGCGCGCCGAAATGCCGATGTCGCGCTCGATGATCTCGGAAACGGTGCGCGCGCCGGCGTTGGGATTGGCGAGCGCGTTCGAAAGCTCGATGAAGGTGCGCGGCGCTGACGGTAGCTCGTTGCTGGAGCCGACCAGCTGGCGCATCTCCGGCCGCGCGAGCAAGCCGCGCAGGCCACAGGCGCTGTCGAGCGTCGAGCGCAAGAGCTGCCCGTCGCACGGCTTGGGCAAGAACTGGTGTGCGTAGGGTAGGGCGGTACGCAGCACGTCGAGCCCGGTGTGACCGGATAGCAAGATGCGCACGACCGCGGGGTCGCGCTCTTGCACTTTGCGCAGCAACGTAGCGCCGCTCATCTTCGCCATGTGGGCGTCGACCAACATCACCTCGACTGGTGACCGCGCCATCTCTTCCAGCGCGGCGTCGCCGTCGGTGGCGAAGCACAGCTCCCAGCCACTTTCGGCGGCGGGCCGGCGCAGCACGCGCTCCATACTGCGCAGGATCAGCTCGTCATCGTCGACGAACAGAATCCGGCGCGCGGACAACACCTTGGCAGGTCGGCGTTGTGAGGGCGGTGAAGCTGCGCTGAGCGACGACATGGCTACTCCCGGGTTACGAGCCCTTCGAACGGTCGGAGCTGGCCCTACTTGAGTGCCTGGCGGCATTTTTCCGACCTACATTGGCGCTGCGCTTGGCCGCGGGCGGTTTCGCTGGGTAACTTCGACCCGATGCTCAAGCTCCGTTCAGTGCTGCTGCTTTTCGGGGCTGTTTCGGCGGGCGCGGCCAGCTCGGCGACTGCGGCGAGCGCGGAATCGACGTACCCGGTCGTCGACCTGCACGTGGATCTGCCGTACCAGCTCGGTTACCACGCAAAGCCACTGCGCCAGGGCATGGGCCAGGCGTCGTTGAGCGAGCTGCGCGCCGGCGCGGTCGCGGGCGTCGTGCTGCCGCTGTTCGTCCCGCACGACGTCTCGCCGACGGGGCCGCGCACGAGCGACTTGGAAGACTCGTACTTACGCGTGCTGGGTGAGCTGTTTCACGGCGACGGTCTGGCGTTGCCCGGCTGCGGTGATGGTCCGGGCGTCCACACATGGCTGTCGTTCGAAGGCGCAGGCCCGCTCGCCGACGCGCCCGAGTCGCTCGACGCCTGGGTGGCGCGCGGCATCCGCAGCGTCGGGTTGGTGCACACCGAGCACAACGCGCTCGCCAGCTCGTCCGGCGATCAGCACCCCGTCGACTACGGCCTGACCGAAGCCGGCAAGGTCTTGGTGCGACGTGCGCACGCGCTCGGCGTCGCGATCGACGTGTCGCACGCTTCCGATCGTGCCGTCACCGACGTGCTGGCGCTGGCCCGCGAAACCGGCGGCGTCGTGATCGCCACGCATTCGAACGCGCGCGCGCTGTGCGACCATCCGCGCAACCTCACCGATCAGCAGCTGCGCGGCATCGCGGCGACCGGTGGCATCGTCGGCCTCAACTTCCACTCCGCGTTCGTGGTGCGCGGACGGCCGGCGACGCTGGCCGACGTGGTGCGGCAGGCCCTGCACTTGATCAAGGTCGCGGGTATCGACCACGTCGCCATCGGCGCCGACTTCGAAGGCGGCATCCGGCCCGCGCGAGGCTTAGAAGACGCCAGCCATTTTCCCGACCTGGCCCGCGCTCTGCGCGCCGCCGGCCTCAGCGAAGCCAGCGTCCGCCGTGTGTTCGCTGAAAACGCCTTGCGCGTGCTGTGCCGCTCCGGTAAGTGAATTCTCCCGATTCGCCGCGGGTTCAAAGGGCATTCAAAGGGTTAAATGACAACGCTCGATTCTCGTTGCCTAGAAGCATTCCCCGGTTGGCTCAGGTCCTTGGCCGAAGACGCGCAAAAGCTCGCCGGCCTGCTCGAGCACGCTGAAGCGTCGCCCGCCGCCCAGCGCGGCGCCGTCAGCGCCCTCAACTACCTGTTCAAGTCGCTCGACTTGATCCCCGACGGCCTCGAAGATCTCGGCTTCGTCGACGACGCCTTCGTGCTGCGCGTCGCCGCCGCGCTGGTCGCCGACGGCGAACGCGACGCCGACGGCGTGCTCAGCAAGTTAGCAGCCGACGCCGCCCTGATCAGCGAGTTCCTCGGCCCCGACTACGCGCGCCTCGAGCGCTACGTCCAAAAGCTCGCCGACGGCAGCGCCCGCGGCCGCAGCGTCGCGCAAATCCTGGAAGATCCCAGCGTCCGCGGCGACTTCGTTCGCGAAGTCCTGCAGTGGTCCGCGGGCTACACGTCCCCCACGTTCGCCCGCGACACCCGCAGCCTCGTCAAGTTGAAGTCCTTCTTGGCAACGCGCTTGCCGGCGTGAGCTTCCTCGAGCTACGCGCGGGCGCTCGCCCGCTCGCCTTATCGCCTTAGTTAGTGGATCGCGCCCGGGGAGCCGGTCTCGACGCCGTCGGGAGCGAGGAACGCGCCCTTGACTCCCGCCACGCTCAACGCGGTTACGGTGCCAAGGCCGGCGGTGTTGTCGAAGGTGAACCCGGTGGTGGCGGCGCCGAACTGCACTCCGGTGACCAGCCGACCTGAGGCGTTGAACAGGTTGACCGCGTCGCCGCTGCTGCTGAGGCCCACCCCGGCGCCGGTGTAAGAGCCGATCACCAGGCCGGCCGGCGCCGTGCCGCTGAACCAGGCGGTAATGAAGGCGGTTGCGCCCGAGCCGTTGCCCTCGATGAGAATGATCGACTGACCCGCGGCAATGCTCGTCACACCCTGGATCGGGACCGACTTCGTGACGTCATTTGAGTTGTCGTCCATGGTCCAGCCGGTCAGGTTGACAGCCGCGCCGCCGACGTTCGTGACCTCGAACCAATCGGCGAGGTAGGGGCTGTTGCTGCTGGCCCAGGGCGCCACTTCGGTTATCAGCAGCCGCGCGACGTTGCCGATGCCCGGCGAGCCAACCTCGGTCGCGTCCCCGGGCGCGACGTAGGCGCCGTTGACGCCGGTCGCGCTGAGCGCCGAGAGCAACGGCAGCGGAAGCGTATTGCTGCCGACGCCGTCGTGGTTGTCGAAGGTCGCAAACGGTGCGGCGGCGGGTGCGACCCCGAAGCCCACGCCCGTCACCAGATTGCCGGCGCCGTCGAACAGGGTGACCTCGTCGCCGTTGCCGCTGAGACCCACGCCCGAGCCCGAGTAGCTGCCGATGCGCGGCGCGGGGCGGCCGCTCGCGCCAACCCAGAGGTCGTTGAACGCCGTGATGGTAGTGGCCAGGTTGGCGGTCTCGACGAAGATCACCGCTTCGCCCGGGCCGATCGAGTCGATGCCGTTCAGGGCAATCGCGTTGGTGATCGAGTGCGAGTTGTCGTCCATCTTCCAACCGGTCAAATCGACGGTCGCGCTGCCGGTGTTGGTCACTTCGAACCAGTCTTGAGCCAGCGGGCTGTTGGAGCTCGACCAGGGCGCGACCTCCGAGATCACGATCGCTCCAGGAGCCACCGACTGCGTCACGGCCAGGCTGAAGTTGACGGTCGCATCGGGCGAGCCGCCGACGCCCGCGTCGTCGACCGCGACGGTGACGCTCAGGGTGGGCTTCGCGGTGTGGTTCAACACCGTGCCAGCCTTGAGGAACAGCGAAGTGCCGACAATCTCGAACGAAGCGGCGTCGGTGCCGCTCACGCTCAAGTTGTTCGTACCTTGGCCGTCGTCGGCTACCAAGATGTCTGCCAGCCTCACCTGGCTCGACACGTTGGCGGCTTCCGAGATCGCGGAGATCGTATTTGTCAGCGTGACGGCGGTCGGCGCCTGGTTGGCGGCGTCGTTGTCCTGGATCGTGACGGTCGCACTAGCGTCAGCACCGACGTCGTAGTTGCCGGTGTCGGACAGCGTCAACTTCAGCTGCTCGGCCCCTTCGGCGCTGGTGTCGTCGACGGGGGTGATCGTCAGATCGACGAATGCGGCCCCCGCGGGGATGATCTGCGAGCCGGTGAGCGTGGGCGTGTAGTCGTCGGCAGTTGCCTGGCCAGCGCCCGACGCGATGGTGTAGATGACCGTTAGTGGCGAGGCGTTGCTGCCGCTGCGGGTGAAGCGGAACACGCCGGGATCGCTGCCGGTCTCCGACGCCAAGGCGTCAGTTGCGGTGATGCCGATAGTCGGAGACGCTCCCGCGCCGATCGTGCCGGGCGAGCCGATCTCGTTGGCGTCGTGGGCTGCGACGAACGCACCGAACTGGCCGACGACGCTCAGGCCCGTGATCGCCTGGTTGCTGAGGCCGGCTGAATTGTCGAACGTGGCCAGCGGGGTCCCGCTCGGAGCCGGGCCAAAGGAGATGGCCGCGAGCAGGGTACCCCCGATGTCGAACAGGTTGACGGCGTCTCCACCGGTGGAGAGACCGACGCCTGACCCGGAGTAGCTGCCGATCTGCAGTCCGGCAGGTGCCGTTCCGCCGTACCAGAGGTCGATGAACGTCTGTGCCTTGGCCGCCAGGTCCGATGAGGTGGCCGTCTCGATGAAGATCACCGACTCACCGGGGAGGATGCTCGTGACGCCCTGCAGGGGCACGGAAACGGCGAACGAGTTCGAGTTGTCATCCATCGTCGCGCCGACCAGGCTGACCGATGAAGTGCCGAAGTTCGTCACCTCGAACCAGTCGGAGCCGAGCGGACTGTTTCCGCTGGACCAGGGCGCCGCCTCGGTGACCGCGAGGTTGACCGCACCGGTCGCCGCGGCGGTGATCGTCAGGGCGTACGCGGTGCTGGCGTCGGGGGTCCCGCCTACCGTCGAGTCGTCGACGTTGATCGTCACCTGATAGCTGGGTTGCGTCGTGGCGTTCAGCGCGGCGCCCGCCTTCAGGAACAGCGCCGTGCCGACGATCTCGAACGAGCCGGCATCCGGTCCCGACACCGACAAGCCGTTGTCGCCGAGCCCGTCGTCGACCACGTGGATCGAGGCCAACTGGACGGCGCCGGCGGTGCTCGTGTTCTCGGGCAGCGACGTCACGGCGCCGGTGAGCGAGACGGCCGTGGGCGCGAGGTTCGAGGCCGTGGAGGGAGCGTAGACCCAGAGCTGCGGGTGGTTGACGTCACCACCCCCGTTCTCGTTGACGACGTACAAGTTGCCGTCACGGTCCATCGTGACTCCTTCCATCGTCATGTCGGGCACCGCAATCGTGTCGCTCGGGTCGGCAACGATGGCCAGCGTGTGCTTGACATTGCCCGAGCGGTCGACCTGCACGATCTGGCCGGACTCCTGGCTGATCATCAGCAGTTGGTCATGCGTCGGATCACCGGACAGCGAGGGCAGGTTCGACAGCGCGTAGATGTCAGAAAAGTCGAGCGTGGGCACCAGCGACGGGTCGAACAGGTCGGTGGACGCAACCGTGGTCGGCGAACCGTTGGTCGCGGTTCCGGCGGTGAAATCGATGGCCGTCTCGAAGATCGACTTGGGATCCTTCTCCTTCACGAAGATGAAGTGACCCGTCGACGGATCGAACGTCACGCCCTCGAGCCCGATGTTGCCAATCGTGGTGCCGAGCTTGACCGTCTTGACGTCGGCTCGGTGCAACGTCGCGCCTGCGACGTAGGTGAAGAGATTCACCTGGCGGTACCGCTCCTCGTTCAGCACGAATTGGCCGCCGCCCACGTAGGAGATGCCCTCGGTGTCGTAGAACTCGGTACCCTGCGGGCTGGAGCCGGCGACGAGCGTCATCGAGTCGAGCAAGGCGCCGGTCTTGGAGACCTGGACGACCGACGTGCCGCCGTCACCGACCACGAACAGCGTGTCGGTGTCCCAGTCGTAGGTCACCGCGGAGGCTTCCTGCGCCAGCAGGCTCGTGGCGTCGGGCGGGGTGGTGCGGGTCGGCTCGGGCAGGTTGTAGCGCCCGACGCGGGCGTATTTCGAGAGATTCATCGCGGCGAACGGGACGCCGGTGCACGTTACGGTCGCCGACATCGTGTCGGAGCAGTCGCCGTCCGTCGCGGTGACGGACAGCGTGACCTCGCCGGCCTTCGTGCAGGTCAGCGACGGCTTGTCGACGTTAGCCGCACTCAACGTGCCGCTCGTCGTCGTCCATTGGTAGCTAATCGCGGCCGGTCCCGCGTCGCTGTCGTGCGCCGCCACGGTGAGCGCGAGCGACGACCCGACCATGACTTCGGCCGGCGACGCCGAGATGCCGTCCAGCGTCGGACAGATGTTGAGCGTGCCGTTCAGGCCGACCGAGCCCGTGCGGGGCGGCTCGTGACACGCGAGGCGGACCGTGACGGCCGTCGTCGCGTGCGCGGCCACATCGAAGCTCGCTGAACCCAGGCACTGCGTGCCCCCGCTGACCGCAGTCGCTTGAAGGGTGATCGAAAAGCCGCTGCCCACCGGGAGGTTGCCGATGGTGGCCGCGACCTTCGTGCTGTTGCTCACGTCGATGGTGCCCGCGCGGGAGAAGCCGCCCGGCCCCGTGATCGTGTAGGAGACGGAATTCAGCGTCGTGCCGGGCGCGAGCTGCAGCGAAAGCCCGATCGACCCAATCGCTCCGTCCGCCCCGTCGTCGGATTTCGATGCGGAGCCGGAGCTGTTGGAACACCCCGAGCTCAACGTCGCAACGCTGCCAAGGATCACGACAAAGGAGGTACGCCACAGACGCATCAGCATGCGCGGCCCCAAGCAATTCGCGCGCCATCAGCCCCGATGCCGCGCCGACGCCCAAGCCCTCGAGATCACTGGAAAAATAATCTGAACGCGATGCCGGGACGACGCACAGTGTCTGGTTTTCGGAGGACCAGTCTCCGATTTTCGTTCACTGCCGCCTCAGCACTAGCCGGCAGAACCGGCGGACGAATCATGAAGCGACCTTTTCGGAATGGGCCGGCTTGGTCGAGTTGATGTAGTCCGGCGCGACCGACGGTGAACGAACCAGCCCCAGACCGGTCTGTGAATCAATCACTTCTCGGAGCTTGCGCGTCAGAGTTTCGGGCGTGATTGGCTTTTGCAAGAACGCTACGCCTGACTCGAGCACACCATGCCGGACAATCGAGTCGTCGGTGTAGCCCGACATGTACAGCACCCTCATCTTGGGACGCAGGCTGGTGAGCCGCTCGGCCAGTTTTCTACCGCTCATGCGTGGCATGACGACGTCGGTCAACAGCACGTGAATCGTGGCGGTGTGTTGCTCACAGATTAGCAGCGCGTCGCCGCCGCTTTGTGCCTCGATGACGCGGTAACCCTGGCGCTCCAAGATCGTGCGCATCAGGACTCGAACCGACTCCTCGTCTTCGACCAGCAGAATGGTCTCCGTGCCACGCGTGTCGAGCGTCTCGGGCACGGCGCCGACCAAGACGTCGCACGGCGCGTCGGCCTGCGGCAAGTAGACCTTGATCGTCGTCCCCATCCCAGGCTCGCTGTAGACCCAGATATTGCCGCCGCTTTGCTGGACGATGCCGAAGACCGTCGCCAGCCCCAACCCCGTGCCGCTGCCCATTTCTTTGGTCGTGAAGAATGGGTCAAAGATGCGTTCTTTGGTGGCGGCGTCCATGCCGGCTCCGGTGTCGGTAACGGCGAGCATCACGTAGGGTCCAGCCTCCACGCCCGGGTGCTCTGTCGCGTAGCTCGCGTCGAGGACGACGTTTGCTGTTTCGATCGTCAGATGGCCGCCTTCCGGCATGGCGTCGCGCGAGTTGACCACCAGGTTCATCAGCACCTGTTCGACCTGGCCTGGGTCCGCTCTCACGGTGCCGAGCTGCGGGGCAGCTGCCACGCTGAGCTCGACGTCCTCCCCAACGAGTCGGCGCAGCATTTTGGCGACGCCGTCGATGACCGCGTTCAGGTCCAGAACTCGCGGCTCGAGAATTTGCTGCCGACTGAACGCGAGCAGTTGGCGAGTGAGATCCGCAGCGCGCTGGCCAGCTCGCGAAATCTCCTCGAGATCGTCGCGCATCGGGTCGCCTGGCTTGAGCGACTCAATCAACATCTTGCTGTAGCCGAGAATGACCGACAAAAGATTGTTGAAATCGTGCGCTACACCGCCGGCGAGACTTCCGATGGCTTCCATCTTTTGGGCCTGGCGGAGTTGGAGCTCCAAGCGACTTCGCTCGGTGATGTCGAGCGCCACCGCCAGGACGCAAGGCCGGTCAGCGAGCACGAATTTTTGGAGCGTGATGTCCACGTCGACGATGCTGCCGTTCTTCTTCTTGTGCCGGTACGACCCCAATTTGTTCGCGCCCGCGTCCAAGGCGGCGACCAGCTTCACGACTCGTCCTAGATCTTCGGACGGCTGTAGGTCGTCGAGAGTCATGCTCAGGAATTCATCGCGCGAGTAGCCGTAGCTCGCGATTGCGGCGTCATTGACCATCAAGTAGCGACGCGTTTCTTGGTCGTAGAGAAACTTGGGGAACGGCGATTGGTCGAACAGGATGCGGTAGCGCTCCGCTGAGGCGCGGAGCGCCGCCTCCGCTTCTTTTCGCTCCGTGATGTTGGTGACGTAGCTGATGCTCTCGGTCGAGCCTTCGAGCGCCGCCGAGCCCACCAAGGCGGCGATGCACCGTCCATCTTTGTGTAGGTACTCGCGCTCCGTCAATGGCAGAAATCCGGTCGCCCGTAGCTGCGCCCGTTCTTCGGCGTCCGGCACCAAGCGATGAGGAGGCGTGATGTGTGCCCAGCTCACGAGACCGTGGGCCATGTCGTCCGCGGTGTAGCCCAGCATGCTCAAAAATGCCGGATTGGCTTCCTTCAGGTTGCCGTCCAGATCCGTGATCACGACGCCAGCGACGCCGGCTTCGAACAGGCGCCGAAAGCGCAGCTCGCGATCTCTCAGCTTGGCGTGTTGAACGACCAGCCGTTCGGCGATCAGGATTCGCGCCTCC
>JBBRMI010000182.1:0-16128 GCA_038230915.1 Polyangiales bacterium
AATACTCCGGCGGTCCTCCCGGCTCGATAACCATCGCTCGTGGCTTCGAAAAGCTTTTGGCAAGCGTCGAAGCCGTCTTAGCTGTGGAAAACAGCTCCAGGATGCGATGAATGCTCAGAGGAAGGCGGGAAGACGGGAAGGTTTTGTTGTTCGAGCAGGCAACCGAAACTGAGTCGCGAACCCGTTGCGTCGAGCCACCCGCACCGCCCACAACAGAAATCTCGTTCAGGCGCCCTTCCCGCCTTCCCGCCTTCCTGTTGTCTCGGGCTGGCCGAGGGATTAGCGGCCGAGCGCTTCGGCGCGATTGACGATGCGCGGGGTCAGGAAGATCACCAGCTCGCCGCGGGTGTCGCTGGCGCGGCGACGCTGGAATAGCAGGCCGATCAGCGGGATGTCGCCGAAGAACGGCACCTGGTCCAGGTTCCGACCGGTGTTGCGGGTGAAAATACCGCCGATGACTGCCGTGTGACCGTCGAGCACGAGCAGATCGGTCTCGGCCTCGCGCTTCAGGATGGTTGGGTCACCGCGGGCGGAAGTTTGGTTGAAGTCGGGCTCGTCGCGGTTGATCTTGACGTGCATGGCGACGCTGCCGTCAGCCGTCACGTGGGGCTTCACGAGCAGCTGCAGCTTGGCTTCTTGGAACGTCGTCTGCACACCCTGCGCACTGACCTGCGAGAACGGAATCAACGTACCCTGCGAGATGCGCGCCTCGCGATTGTCGAGCGTCAAAATGCGCGGACTCGACAGGATGCGCAGCATGCCGTTCGCCTCTGCGGCGGACAGGCGCACGGCGAGGTTGATCGTGTTGTCGATCGACCCGAAGCTCAGGCCGAGCGCACCACCGCGGCCGGTACCGACGGCCGCCGGCAAGTTGACGGCGAAGTTCGGGTTCGCGACGGTATTGGTGAAAGGGCTGAGACCGGCGGTCGGCGTGTTGCCGTCGCTGGCACCGCCCGCGACGCCGACGGCGTTCGGGAACGCCAGGCCGGTTGGATTGCCGGTGGCGGCAGAGAACGTCGCGTCGCCGCCCCATTGGATGCCGACGTCGCGCACGTAGGTGCTAGTGGCTTCGACGATTCGCGCCTCGACCAGCACCTGCGGCGTCTGCGTATCGAGCGAGCGCGTCAGCTCCTCGATTTGATTCAAGTTGCCGGCGATATCGCGCACGATCATCACGTTGGTGCGGTCGTCGACGGCGATCGACCCGCGCTCGGACAACAGCGGACGGGCGCGCTCTTGCAAGTCGCCCGCCTGCGCGTAGCTGACCGGGATCAGCCGCGTCTCGATCGGCGCCAGCGAAACTTCCTGCTTGCGCCGTGCGATTTGCATCTCGCGCTCTTTCTCGAGATCGGCGAGCGGCGCCACGCGAATCATGTTGGCTTGCCGCACCATGCCCAAATTCTTGGACTGCAGCACGATGTCGAGCGCCTGGTCCCAAGGCACGTTGCGCATCCGAATCGTGACCGAGCCGGTCACGTTGTCGGCGGTGACGACGTTGACCTGACCGACATCCGCCAGCAGCCGCAGCACGTTGTGGATGTCGGCGTCCTTGAGATCGAGATCGATGCGACGCCCAGAGAACGCTCGACGTTGGTCTTGGGCTTGACCGAGTACGTTCGGACCAAAGGCGCCGGCCTGAGCACCGTCGCTGCGCGTCTCGACGGCGTCGGGCTCGAAACCGGAGACGACGTCCTCGACGCCGGTCATGGCGCGCTCGACGTGAACCGTGCGCGTGCGGCGCGCGGAGCCACCGTCGGCGGCCACGCCCGTCACGGTCGACGGTTCGCGGTCGCCCTTCTTCACGAAGGTCCAGACCACGCTCGAGCCGCGGCGCGAGACGCGCGTGTCGACGTCACCGCGCGTGTCGACGTCGATGACGACACCCGATTTGTCGTCACCACGCGAGTAGCTCGAGACGTTGCTTAGCTTGCCGCCGAACGCCGAAACATCCAGCGTCCGCGACAACTCTTCGCTGAGCTTGCTGCAGGCCAGCGTCAGCGTGCGACGCCCGTTGCCACGCAAAGCTTCCTTGGCATCGCCGGGTTGGCTCAGGTCGATCACGACCTCGTCGCGGTCGCCTTCACGCTGAAAGCGAACGTCGAGCACCTTGCACGGCTCGTTGGCCGAGGGCGCGCGTTTCTCGACGGCTGCCTTCGGCACCGCCTCGATATTGCCGTCCTTGCCAGGCGCCACCGCCACGACCAGATCGTTTCCGTCGACGGCGACCGAGAAGTGCGAGGCCTCGAGCAGCGTCAGCAACAGGCGCGTGGTTCGGCCGTTGGCGCCGGCGAACGACTGCGCCATCACGCCACCGACCACGCCCACCTTGTCGAGCAGCGCGGTCGGGACGCCCTTCAGTGAAGACGAAGGCACGTCGACGATTAACCGCGTGGCGCCACGTTCGAGCCGCGCGGTGAAGGTCGGCGGTTCACTGAACGTCATGCGCAGCCGGGCAGCACCCGCCTGATCCGCGGCTTTCAGCTCCAGGTGCGTGGCTACGCGCTCGGGCGCAGCCGCGAGGGCGATGCTGGAAAGGGCCGTGAGCGACAAGGCCAGTGAGCAGGCCCTGCCGAATCGAGTCGAAAGCGAGCTCATGCTGGGGCTCCGAAAGTCGAAAGAATCAGTAAATCAGGCAAATTCGGCCTCATTCAGCGTGCGTTCAAACAGCGTAGCGGCCTTTTACAAACACGAACAAATTTGCTGGGGTCCAAGCGACCGAGATTTTTTCACAGGGAGATCGGGAGATCGGGAGTTTTGTTAGCGCAGCGCCGCCCCAGCGTCTGCGTCGCACCTGCCGGAGTCGTTCGGGCGCCGGACGAGACGACGCAAAAGACGAGACAGGGTTGCGCCCAACCTGCTCGCCTCCCGATCTCACGATCTCCCTGTGAAAAAATCTCGGGTCGTACGGCTACTTGCCGTCGACGTCGGTGCCTTCGGGACGCAGCGGGATGACGCGCGTGGCGGCGGGGACGTCGGGGTTCGAGGGATCTTCGCGGATCAGGACGATGTCGCCGTCGCGGATGCGGTCGACACGCCAGTTGATTTCATAGCTGGCGCCAGTGCGGCCCGCGGCCTGCACGATATCGGCCTTGCCGACGAACTGACCGCGCTGCACGACGTGACCCATGCCGCCCGGATCGACCAACATGGCGCGCGCCGGCTCGGCACGCCTCACGATACCGATCAGCTTGAGCTCGTCGATCGCGAACGCTGACATCACGACATCACGCTGCGACTTTGCGGTGCCCTTGTTTTCTTCTTTGAAGCTGGACTCAAACGACCGAAACGGATCTCGGCTGCGTTCGCTCTCGGTAAATTCGGCTTCGACGATTTCAAACTTCGGCGCAGGCTCTACGTCCCGGACCGAAGCCGAAGCCGAAGCCGAAGCCGAGGGCGCAGCCGCCCGAGCAGCAGCAGGCTCGCCCTTCGCGCCGGCCGGTCCCTTCACCGCCGCCGCCGGCTTGTCGTCGCCGCAGGCCGCCAGAGACAGCGCGAGCCCCAGCCCGAGCAAGACTAGGTGCTTCATGGAGTGCCCACCTTGGCGCCGCGCTTGTCGGACGTCGCCGCGGCCTGAGCATCGGGTTTGGCGCGAAACGCCGTCGCCAGCGCGTCGACCTTGACCACGGTGTCCTCGCCGTCGGGCTTGGGATCGGTGAGCGAGATGTTCTCCATGTTGATCACGCGATCAAGCTGACCGACGCTGTTGAAGAACTTCGCGATCTGATGGTAGCGACCCTTGAGCTGCACCTTCATCGGCACGCGCGAATAGAACTGGTCCGGAACCTCCGGCAGCGGCGACCACGCCGTGAGCGCGATGCCGGCCACGTTGGCCACGTTCTGCAGGGCGCTCAAGAACGCCGGATACTCGGTCTCGGTCGGCAGAATCTTCACCAGCTCGCGTTGGCGCTGCTGGCGATCGCTCAGCTCGGCCAAGTCCTTCTGGTAAGAAAATTCGTTCTGACGGGCGGTCGAAAGGTCCGCCCGGAGCCGCGCTTCTTTGGTCTTCTCGGCAGTGATCGAGCTAGCGAGATCGCCGTAGAAAACCACGAAATAGGCGACACCGATCAGCGCCACCAGCAGCGCGCCAACGCCAGCCTTCGCCAGTGGAGGGAGCTTCGTCAGGACTGAGTCACCGCGAGCCACTAGTACCTCACCTTCGCTTCAATCGAGAACTTGACGAACTCGGCTTCGCGCGTTGCCGGCAACAGCCTGACGTCGTAAAAGTAACTCGACAGGTTGAGCCGCCGCGCCAGCTCGCTCACGTCTTCGGCGTCACGCGCCGACCCGTCGATCTTGAGCTTGCGCTCGACCTCGGTGTAGGCCGTGATCCACAGCCGTCGCGAGTCCCAGTTCGGGTTGAAGACGGATAGCGGATTGTCCCGCCGCAGCTGCGCCAGGCGTTCGGGATCGACACTCGGACCGCGACCCGGCGTGAGTACGCGAGCTAGCTCCATCAAGATCGCGGTCGGGCCGGATCGCCCACCCTGTAGCTTCTGAATCGCGGTCTCGCGCGCGCGCAGCAGCGCCAAGTCGGCTTTCACTTGGTCGTGGTTGGCGACGTTCTTCTTGGCTTGCTCAATCTGCGACGCGAGCTCGGCGTTCTTGCGTACTTGCTGGGTCAGCTCTTCGGCCTTGAAGCTGTGCAGCACGAACAGCGCCGCGACCTCGACCAGAATGACCACCATCACCACGGCTAGCCATACTTGGCTGCCGTCCGCGCGCTCTGCCCGTTTTTTCTGGGCCAGAAGGTTGATGCGAATCATGCGCGCACCTCGCGTTCCTTGCGCAGCGACAGGCCAAGCGCGACCGGCAGCTGCGCGGCGCGCTGCTGCACCAAAAGTGGGTCGACCTCTCTGGCTTCAATCGACACGCGCTCGGTCGCCGGCCAAGTCTCCACCGAGACGCGGGCGCGGCGCTCGATCGACTGCGCCAATGACACCAGGTTCGCCGAGCCACCCGTGATGTAGATCTTGGCGATCTCACCCTCACCGCTGGTAGCCATGAAAAAGTCGAGGCTGCGCTGGATCTCCGCCGCGATCGAGTCGGTGACGGCCTCAATCACCTGCACCACCTGGTGCGGCACCATGCCCGGGCGACTCGGGTCATCGGGGTTGGCGGCGCCGCCGCACTTGTACGCCTCGGCCTGCTCGTGTGGCACGCCGAGCTGCTTCTGGATCTCTTCGGTGATCACGTTGCCGCCATTGGCAATTTCGCGCGTGAACGCGCTCACCCCATTGGCGATGATGTTCAGCGAGGACAGGCTCGCGCCGACGTTGATCACCGCAATCGTTTGGTCCGCCGGCAGCCCGCGCGAGTATTCGAACAGGTTTTGCACGGTAAACGCGTCGATGTCGCAGACAATCGGCTTCAGCTTCGCGTTGCGAGCGAGGTTGGCGTACTCCTCGATCTGGTCCTTTTTGGCCGCCACCAGCAGCAGATCCATCTGGCTGGCTTCGGGGCGCTTTCTCAGGACCTGGTAGTCGACCCGAACGTCTTTGATGTCGAACGGGATGTGCTGCTCCGCTTCCCACTGGATCTGCTCTGCTAACTCGGCGTCAGTCATCATCGGCACGGAGATCTTGCGGATGATGACGCTCTGGCCAGAGACCGAGAGCGCGCAGTCCTTCTGCTTGATCTTGGCGTCGTGGAAGACCTTGGCGAGCGCTTCCGTCACGGCGCCGCCGTCCATGACCTGCCCGTCGACAATCACCGAAGGCGCGAGCGGGATGTACCCGAACCGCAAAAGGCCGATGCCTTTCTTGGTGTCTTTGACTTGGCAGACCTTGATCGAAGCCGAGCCGATGTCGACTCCAACCAGGTTCTTTCCTTCGCCCATGTGGCTCTCGCGAGACTTTCGTCGTGGCGCGTGGTGTCGCGCTCACAAAGTCTCGCACCCCGCCTGATGGACAGCCAAAAAACCGGCTTCGCTCGCCGAGCCCCCAACCCGTCGCCGTGTTGCAGACGGCTCGTGGCGGGACAGTGATCTCGTGTCGGTATCTGAGCGAGACACCGGCGGGGTCAGGTTGCACCCTCCCGAATTTTGGCATTAACCATACGCATTCATTGAGTAATAGACATATTGAGGGATTCTGTGGGTCCGAGCTGACCCCCTAGTACGCCGTCTCACTCCGGCACGTATGTCCGTCAAATCGTTGGCGTCAGGGGTGGCAAGGCCCTGCCGAAATTAAGGGCCCGGGTCAGCGATGACCCGTCATTGAGGGGCCTTAAGTCGGGAAACACCGTGAATTGCGCAGGTTTCGCTAGTGGCACGGCCGCTGCATTAGTCCCGGTCGCACCCCAACGGAGATTGCCCCATGGACGCCACCACAGCTCACTTCGCCGACCTCACGGATCTCGACCTCGAGCTCCCGACTTTGCCCGAGCCTGTGACCCGCAAGGGCAAGAAGGGCGCGGCCGCCGCAGCTCGGCCCAGCATGAGCCCGCGCCCCGCGCGCCGCCACGAGGCCCGTGCAGTGCATCAAGCGCGGCGTCCCGCGTCGATCATGCCGGCCGCGATCGTGGTGGCCAGCAAGGGTCCGCGTATGTCTAAGGAGAAGCGGGCGCGGATGCAGGCGCGCCGCGCCCAGCGGTTGCTCGAAGAGTTCACGCCCCTGGTCCGCAAGATCGCTGGCGGCTTCCAACGCAAGCTGCCGCGCAACGTACTACGCGAGGACCTGATCGCCGCCGGCATGAGCGGCCTGTGGGATGCGATCCGTCGCCACCCTGACGGCGGTGATGAGAGCTTCGAGTGGTACGTCCGGGTCCGCATCCGCGGCGCCATATTGGACGAGCTGCGCGCACAAGATTGGCTGCCGCGCCGGGCCCGCGCTGCTGCCGAAGCCAACGCCGGTACCGACGCCTACGTGCCGCCACCGTCGGTCGTACGCATCGACGACGTCAGCGAGTGGGAGCAGAACCGCTGCCTGACCGACGCCTCGAGCAGCGAAGCAGCAGTCGCCGCCAAATTCACGCAGGAGACGCTGGCCAAGGCCGTCGAGCTCTTGCCCGAACGCGAGCGCCACATCGTCTCTTCGCACTACTTCCGCGGCGTAAAGTTCAAGGATCTCGGCGCCGAGCTCGGCGTCTCGGAGCCGCGCATCTCGCAGCTGCACTCGCGCGCCATCGCGCGCCTCAAAGAGCTGATGGCCGACGCGGCTTAGGTTTCCGTTTGGGTTCTTGTTCTCCTCCGTGCGTTGCCTGGATCGCGTGGCGATCCTCGTGACCTGAGGCGCGATCGGCTTTCGGCCTCGCCGAGTTTGGTTCACTCCGGTCTTCTATGGTGGATCGTGATCTGCTCTCGCCAAGGTCGGGTGAGGTGGTTCTGGCTCGCGCGGTGCGCGAGCTCGCATTGTTCAGCAGCCGCGGCGCTCAAGGAGCGAGCGGGACGTCAACCAGCGACTGGCGGCGGCGGCGTGCTGCGGATATTCGACCTGAGTAGCGCCTTCGTGAGCGCCTTCACGACCGATTGAGTGTCGTCGGATTTGGGGTCGACCAGCGCGAGCACCGGCGCCCCGGAGAGCGAGCTCCATTCTTCGGCCAGGGCTGGGCCGCCGAAGACGGCGCTGGGAATGCGCAGCTTGAGCGGCAACAGCACCTTGGACAAGCGCTCCACCGCACTGCTCGAGTAGTGCGCGCCGGCGGTAAAGTCGTCGGTCAAGACCAGCGCGTCGAGTGCCGGTACGAGCTCTTCGAGCGCGGTTCCGTCCTTGCCGTCACCCGCCCACGGGTCGTCCGCAAACACTTGGAAGACGAGGCGCGTCCGATAGCCGAGCACCACGCCAAGCTCCAGTTTGCCGTCGCTGAGCTTGAGTAGCTCGACGAAGCGTTGGCCCACCCCGCCAATCACCGCGACGCGGAAAACCACTTCGTGCTGTTCGGGATCTACGGCAGCCATGGTCCGGGCATCTTAGCCGACTCCTGCGTGGGCGCGTCGAGCAGGTTCCTCACCCTTGCCAGCAAGTCGACGGGTAGAAAGAGCTTTTGCAGAAAAGGCAGGCTCGAATCGACGAAGCCGACGACGTCTTCTGTATAACCAGAAATGTACAGGACCCGGTGATGCGGGTGATGAAGTCGGGCGCGCTCTCGAGCATCAGCGTCAGCCGCCGCACCTGGTCTTCCAGCCCGCGAATTCGATCGTCCTCGGAGTCGGTAGTCATCGCGGCCTCGAGTAGCGAAACATCGCAGGCTAGCGCGGCTCGCCCTATTTTACGAGGCTCTTACACCCGAGCTCGACGCGCAGGCTGCTGGCACCCGAGCCGCTCGAGTCGGCGCGCTCGCACGACGACTTGCACATGTCGAGACGCGTTGGAGCGCCCTTGGCGGGATCGATGTCGTAGTACCAGCCGCCGGCGCTCGTGCAGTGGGCCGGTCCAGAAACGCGGGGCAACGTCAGGCGACCCTTGGCGGTGTCGACGACGACGTTGACGGCATCGTAGTCGAGGTGCTCGCCGCTCGGCGGCTCTGGCACGGCCAGATCACAGGCGACCCGGCGCGTCGCGGCGGCGCCCAGCGCATCGCTCAGCTGCCGCGCGAAATCGGCGCGCGGATCGATGACTAGCGAACGGGTCGTGCCACCCGCCACCGCGATCGCATCGAAACCGGACAGGTCGTCGTTGTCGAGCGAGCGCGAAGCGACCACCAGCGTGCGAACGTGCGCGGGGCTCTCGAGCGCGGCGTTCGCCATGGCAGCGATGGCGGCGGTGTCGGTCGGCGCGCAAAGCGTCGGCAAGCCGTCGGTCGCCAACACGACGACGACCGAGCGCCCGGCGTGATCGAGCGCGTAGCTCATCGCCAGGTCGAGCGCTGAGCTCAACGCCGGCGCCGTCGGGGTTTGCCCGTGCGGAGTCACGGCTTCGAGCCGAGCCAACGCGCCGCTTGCCATCTGCGTCACGTCCTCGATCGGCAGCGCTGCGTTGCGGTAGCGTTCGATCGAGCAAGCAGCCGTCGAGTCGCTCGACACCGGGAACAACGACAGCCCGAAACCCATGCCAGCCGGGGCATGCTCGAGGAAATCGCGAAACCCGGCTTTCGTGGCGTACCACTTGGAAACGCCAGTCAGCGTGGCGTCGCCCATCGAGCCGGAGCCGTCTACCAACGCGAACAAGTCGACCGGCAACGTGTCGGCCTCCACGCTGACACCCACGCAGGCGTCCATCTGCGAGGCATCGCCCAGCTTCAATGTGTCATCAGGAGCGGCGGCAGCAGCGGCCGCGGGCGCTGGACGGTCGACGCCCTGGCCACAAGCGACTGCGGCAAGCAGCAGCGCCGCCAGCGCGACCTTCGAGCGCGGCGAGAACCTGGAGTTAGGCAGCGGACACAACACCTCGAAGGTACGGCAAACCCCAATCACCGCTAAGTACCAACCATCGACGTGGTGTCGATTTATTGGCGGCGTAGCCGTACACGCCTAGTCGGCCAGGTGACTGCTGAAAATTACGGGAAAATCTCGCGTTCCTCGTACACCTTCTTTAGGCGCTCGAGTGCGACACCGTAGCAGGCAATCCGATAGTCACACTTATGTAGCTCTGCGAATTGTTGCATGCGGTCGTAGGCTTCGATCATGGCGCGCTCGAGTCGGTCGTCGACTTCTTCGATCGTCCACGTCTCGCTGCGCTTGTTCTGCACCCATTCGTAGTAACTCACGGTGACGCCGCCGGCGTTGGCCAGAACGTCGGGCAAGACCTCGATGTTGCGGCGGCGCAAGATCGCTTCGCCTTCCGGAGAACACGGGCCGTTGGCGCCCTCGGCGACGAGCGTGACTTGCAGCGCTTCGGCCTCAACGGGGCCGACTTGGTTCTCGAGCGCGGCGGGGATGAAGATGTCGGCGGCGCTGCTGAAGAACTGCTCGCGTGTGATCGCGGTGCAGTTGGCGTAGCCGGCGATCGAACCGTTCTTGGCCACGTACTGCTGCAGCCGGTGCGCGTTGAAACCTTCGGGGTTGGTGAGGTAACCGGTGTGATCACCCACCGCGACCAACGAAACGCCCAGGTGACTCAGCAAGACGGCGGCGTTCGAGCCGACGTTGCCGAAGCCCTGGACCATCAGCTTTTTCCCCTTCAAATCGAAGCGGTGGTGCTTGGCCCATTGGATCACGCAGTGCACCAGGCCTTGGCCGGTGGCCTTTTCACGGCCAACGGTGCCGCCGCTGTGGATCGGCTTGCCGGTGACGACGCCCTGCACGTCTTGCTTGCTGACGATGCCGACCGTGTTCATGTACGTGTCGACCGCCCAAGCCATGACCTGCGCGTTGGTGCCCACGTCGGGCGCTGGGATGTCGTAGTCCGGGCCGATGTTGTTGCCGAGCGCGTGGAAGAAGCGACGCGTGATGCGGCTCAGTTCTTTGCGTGACACGTCGCGCGGGTTGAACTTGATGCCGCCCTTAGCGCCGCCGTACGGCAGGTTCATCAGCGAGCACTTCCACGTCATCATCGCCGCGAGCGCCTTGAAGTCGTCGAGCCCCGCCGACTCGTGGTAACGCATGCCGCCCTTGTACGGGCCGAGGATGTTGGAGTGTTGAATGCGGTAGCCTTTGAAGACGCGGTACTCACCGTTGTCCATCAGCACCGGGAAGTTGACGATGATCTCGTTTTTGGGCTGAGCCAGGATCGCCCGCACGTGCTCGGGCAGCTCAACGAGTTTGGCGGCCTGGTCCAGGTAGCCCTGAATGACCTTGAAAAACTCGTACTTTTCAGGCGCGGGAGCAACGCTCCGTCGCGACTCGCTCGGGGTGCTCGGAGGAGCGGACTGCATGCCATCCATCATCCCAGGTACGACCTCTGGCGGCAAAAAGTAACGCAGCCGAAACGACCACCAACACCGACACTGGCGCCGCGTGTGCCCAGAATTCGGGGTTGTGGGCGGCGCCCCGCAGCAGCGGAATAAGCAGGGTGACGCTGGCGTAGCAGCCGAGCGCCAGCAACAGCGCGCGGTTTCCACCGGCCCGGGAAGGCCTTCGACAAAGCACACCCCGGCTGGAGAGCCAAAGTTGAACCGTCAGACATAGCGCCAGCAAACCCGCCAGGTAGATGAAGATACCTATCAGGCGGTGAACACTCTGAAAGGTAAGGCCCGTCACGCGGGCTGCCAAGTGCGCGACCGCGACCGAGAGCCCGATGCGCAACGCGTTGATGACCAGCGTCGCCAGGTACGCGAGCCCGACTGAAGTCGCGAGCCACTGCGCCCGCATTCGTAGCCCGATCCAGCCACCCGAGAAGCCCAACACCAGCGACAACAACGCCACAATCAGAAAATTGACTCCGGCGCAGGCGGGAGAAATCAACACCGATTGCGCGCGGCTCAGGTAGCCCTGCCCGGCCTGAAACGCGAATTCACCGGGCACGAAGCGCGAAGTCAGCCAAGTCGTCGGTGCCAAGATCCAGCGCAGCTCTTCCGCCGAAGCCTGGCTGTAGTGATGCTTCAGCAGCCAAGCCAAGCCGAGCGCCACGACCGTGAACACGTGACGCTCGGCCGATTGGCGCAGGCTCGCCTTCATTGCAACAACTCCGACCGACGCGGCTGCGCGGCGCGCAGCGCGAGCACCAGCGCTCCAAGACCGAGCAAGAGCCACAACTCCGGTTCGTCGGCGCCATCACCGCTCGGGCCAACCGCGCTGTTCGAGACGCCGGCCGGCAACGGCAACGGCTGATCGACATTCGTCGCCGAGCCGCCCGGGTTCACGACCTTGCGGGCGACGGCCACGAACGACGTGTAGTCGGTCAGCAGGTTGTACTTCAGGCCGAGCGCGGTGATTTCGTTTTTGGCCAGCGCCGCCGGCTCTGCAAAGCCGAAGTCACCGAGCGTGGCGATCCGGCTGCGCGCCCACAGGAACGACAACGCGCGGTGCTCCGGTCGTGACTTCACCTGACTCACATCGAAGCGTTGCGCAAAGCCGCCCTTGCCGGTAAGCCCGCTCAAGTTGACGAAGCCCTTGGCATCGCCGCGGTATTTGCCTTGAATCACGACCGGGCGCTCCGCCAAGACGTCCGGAAACGTCTTCGGTTCGACGTCGTAGGCGTCGAAGCCTTCGTAGCCGACCTTCACGTCGGTCAAGACCGGCGTCTTCACGTAGTCGCGCAGGCGTTCGGCGGTGGCGTTGGCTTGCCCTGGATCGGTGACGACGAACGGCTCGCCCGCGCCGGCTTTGGCGACGCCTTCAATCAGAAAGCGGTTCACGCTGCTGCCGATCCCGAACGCGAACACGTTGGCGTCGGACAGCTTGTTGCGCACCAGCTCGATCGCACCGCGATCTTGACCGATGTAGCCATCGGTCACGACCAAGAAGCTGCGCGACAAGCCGTCGCTCTTCGAAAGCGAGAACGCCTGTTCGAGCGCCGGCAACAGCTCGGTGCCGCCGCCGCCATTCTGGTCGTCGATGAAGCGCGTGGCCAACGCGATGTTCGAAGCCGTCGCCGGCAGCGAATGCTCGGCGAGCAGAGCCGTCGCACCCGAAAACAGCAGCACGTTGAACTTGTCGGTCGCGCGCAGGCCTCCGATCAGCTCACGCAACAGCTTCTTGGTGGTCTCGAGCGGGAAACCCATCATGCTGCCCGACACGTCGACGATGAACACGTACTCGCGCGGCGGGATCAGCTCTGTCGGGACGCGCTTCGGCGGCTCGACCTGCAGCAGGAAGAACTTTTCGCCCCCAGAATCGAACAGCGACAGTCCGGATTGAATGGCCTCGCCGGCCAGCCGATAGCGCAAGATGAAGTCGCGGTTACCGCCAGCGCGCTCGCTCGGCGCGACTGCAAAATGCCGCAGGCCGGGGTTATCGACGCTGCTTACGATGCTGTGCGACGGGCTCTCCAGCGACTGCAGCGGAATCGGCGTCGAGACGCTGCCGCTCAGCTCGAACGTGTAGCTCGGCGCGCCACCGGCCGGCGTGTACGGGCTGGCGATGAACTTGTCCTGCGGCTTGGCCGAGGCTTCCGGCTGATTCGAATAGCGCGGGCCAACCACCGTCGGGTAGTCGAGCTCGTAGACGCCTCCGGTCGGCACCAGCAGCTCGCTGTAGCGCAGGCTCACTTCCAAGTGGTCGCCCGGCATCACGTTCGCGACCTTCATCGTGAACACGTTCGGCCGTGATTGCTCCAGCAAGCTCGCGCTCTTGCCCTCCTTCTTGGCCGCCTCGAACACCTGCGCGGCTTCTTTCTTCTCCTTGATCTGCGCTTCGATGATTTGGTCGCGCACCTGCATGCGCATGCCGTGCACCGCCGCGCGCGTCGACGCCGGGAACACGTACTGAGCGTTGATTGGCTTCTTGCCCGCGTTTTTGTACGCCTGGGTCACAGTGACCTCGGCGATCACGCCCGTCACCTGCACGTCGACCTTCGTCGACTCCAACGGCAACGCCTCGACGTTCGGATCCGCGCCTTCGACCACGAAGTACGGCGACAAAGTCTTGTCGGTCGGCGGCGCCTCCACCGACGCCTGCGCGGCGCGCGGCACCAAGCAAACGCCGCACAACGCTGCACCCGAAACCCAAACCCTCGCCAGACCAACCAAACGACCGAGCTGTGACATGATTTCTCCTGGCCCGTTCGCTTGCAACCGCCGTGCGCACCGCCCGACCCGCAAATCTCCCGCCAATTCCTCAATTTATCCGCCCCACGCCGTGTCCCGCCCACCACGCCGCGCGTCCCGCGAGACACCCGACGCCGACTCCTGCGCTACTGCATCAGGCCCGCTCTCGAGGGGCATGACGCACGGCTGGACGGGCTCGTTGGACGCGCTTTTACGGCGCGGAGGTCGCGACAGTTCCGTCAGGCATCTGGCCCAGAGCGTCAGTGGCCTGCTTGGCGACTTCACTGCTGCCGTCATGCTGCAGTTGCTTGAGCATCGCTCGGGCCGCAGGATCCGGCCAAATCTCGGAGACGGCCAGCAGCGCGCTGGCACGCGCCTTGGCATCGGCCTTAGTAGATAGCGCAACGCCCATCAACAGGCTGCGCGCTCGCGCGCGTTGGTCGCTGGTCGCGTCGTGCGGGCCAGTGTCTTTGCCGAGCGTGCTCAGCGTGATCAAGGCTCCCTCCGCCTTCAGGTCAAGCGTGCCCCTGGCCGCCTGCTTGTCGGCGCGCGCGAGCAGCTTGTCCAACCAAGCCGGCCCGCAATTGCCCATCAACACCGACGCTCCTTGCACGACCTCCGGGCGTGGATCGGACAGCAAAGTCTCCGACCAATCGCAGATGGCTTTTTCCTCGGCGTCGGACCAGTGGTGCAGGCTGCGCGGCGCTTCCAAAGCGGCTAAGGCCAGCGCGAGCGGGGACTTTTGCACGACCTCTTGCACCTTCGGGAAGGCCTTCAGTCGACCGAACGCCATAAGGTAGGGATAGGCGACTTCTTGCAACGGCCCGGGCGGTGGCTTGGCCAGCTCGGCGCACAGCCAATCGGCTTGGTCCGCCAACATGGCAGCGTTCACAGCGGCGGGCAGGACGTCCTTGGCCATGTTCTCCGGCAATTGCAGGGCGACCGCCAAGAGCGCGCGCGCGGCCTCGGGGTCAACGGGCTTGGCTGCTGTGTCGTTCGACCAAGCCCCGCCGAAGGCGACACGCAGCGCGCTCTGGGCCAGACTTCGAGCGCCCGCCTCGGGACCGGCCAGAGCGGCAGCCAACGGACCGACCGCTGCGCTGCGATCGCGCTTCTTCGACAGAAAATCGGAAGCTAGCTTCCAGTTCTCCCCGCCGCTGCAGCTCAACCCATCGGTGCCAGTGAGCTCGTCCTTCGCTGCCGAATGGCAGGCCTTGCCGAGCTCCTTGAGCTCGCCGCTCAGCCCAGCTACACGCCCGGCGAGCGGCTTGTTCGCGACCGACGCGGCGGGACGCGCGTTGGCCGCGCTGGGCTTGTGATCACAACCGACGCTCAGCAACCCGAGGAACGAGGCCAGAGTCAGCGTGGGCAGCGACTTCTTCCGCATGGATGACCGCGGCTAGCATGGGAGCCTCCCGCCTTGCGTGACGGAACGGGCAGCACTGTGCAACAAGGTTGTGACCCGGCATCCAGTCACTGCTCGAGCGAGTTTTTTTGGAATTTGGCGGCTTGCTCTGCACCCGGCCGAGCGCGGCGGCCACGATCTGCGAGTGGTCGAAGGGCAGGCCCTGCGCGTCACTGGCAGGCTGGGCGTGTCCGTAAATTGCTGATCCCCGTGAACGCGATCGCGAACGCGAACGCGACCGCGACCGCGAACGCGAACGCGAACGCGAACGTGCCCGAAAATGCTCGCGGTTTCGTCAAGGTTCTCCTGGATAGGCCGGGGTTCCTGGCGCGGGCTAGGCCCGCGCGCGCCGCGTGCAGCTGCCCGCGCGGTTCAGGCTTTCCATCGGGCTTGGGCGTGCTCCATGGACTGGCAGGATGGTTCGTCTACAGCTTGATCAGCGGCCGTGGCAAAAGATTGAGGCTGTACCGGGTGAGAAGAGGGGTCCGGACGGCCCGGGCGGGACAACCGCAATCGAGTGCACGTTCAACCTGCTGAAGCAGGCCCGACGCTTCGCCACTCGCTACGAGAAGACACTCCGCAACTACTCGGCGGTGGTTGCCCTTGGGTGTGCACTGCTCTGGCTCCGAATCTGAGCCCTATTCTTCGCAACTCTGAGCCAACTTGACGAGCATCGACACGATGCGCACCAGCATTGCCTTGGCCGTCTTGTGGCCTGCATCATCTAGCAGCCTGAGCCGCAGGCACACATCCAAGAGCGCCGCCGACTCCGTCGCCGAGCCCCTGGCCGTCAGGTAGTAGCGTCGCTTGTCGAGCCTTCCGTTGCCCGCGCCCTCGGCGAGATTGAGCACGACGGACAGTGAGGCCCGCGTGAACTGGTCAGCCAAGTGGCTCCGGCCTCGCGGTATTCCCTCGATGATCCCGTTGGCCTGAACCAAAAATTCCAGGGCTAACTCGTAGACGTCCAGTCGTTCGTGATCGAGCTGCATCCGCCCCTCTCGGCACGACCGCTCACCCCGTTGCGCTTTCCGGGCACGGCCACGGGCACGTTCACGTTCACGTCTGTCGATCCCGCACAAGTTCTGCAGTGAAATCGATCGGTTAGCGGGACCGGGTCGCATCGGCGTGAGCGGCGGCGGCCCGCGTCCCTCTTGCAGAAAGCTGTAGGGTTTGATCTACCCCTGGTGATGAAGCTGCCGAAG
>JBBRMI010000183.1:0-16077 GCA_038230915.1 Polyangiales bacterium
AACGACGTGGCCGCCCTCCTTTCTCTTCCAGACGCCCGGTAGCACCGGCGTCGTTGATATCCAGCTGCCTCTGTACACTTTCCAGTTGTTCTCTGACTTGCTCATCCTCACCTCGAAGCCGAGGCGCACCCGAGCGTTCCGACTTCAGAATAGCCGGCGCGTCGCCTCTGAGAAAGCGCTCAAGCGCGTCCACCTCCCACATCAGCGTCCCACGCCCACCGCGGCGCCCGGCTGGCGCGACGCGGCCCTCCATCGCGGCTTTCCTGAGCGCGCCCGCGGTCTTGAAGCCGCAAAAAGCCGCGGCTTCCGCGGTCGTGAGCAGGTGGCGCGCAGCGTCGCACAATTGCGAATTGTTCTCGATGTTTGGCGAGCGAGTGAAACCTACGCGAGCGGCTCGGCCCCTGCCGAAGTGACCACGCAGGACGTGTTGGGCATTTCGCATCATCCCTCCGCACTGGTTGGAGAGCCTTGAGCCGGTTGCACCGTAGCGAAGGCTCGACGGCGCAGCCGACAGCACGACGCCGCCCGCGGGAATAACAGGCGCTCACGTCCACAGGCTAAACGGCGCGCTAGCAGATCCCAAGAAACGCCCAGCTATATTGTTAGTCGTAGCCGGCGCGCACCGGGAATTAGGCTCGAATAATTTCGCGAGCCACGACAATACTTTTGGCACCCCGAGTAGTGGGGCGAGGCGTGCTCGGCCAAGTGGCTCGGCTTTTAGCCCGCCGTCACCAACCCGGATACGACTCCCAAGGCTCGTCGTGTCGCCCGTCGCCGTGAGCAGATCCGTTGCGATCGTCGCGATCACGTCCCGAAGATCGAGCTCGCCGAGCCAGCGTAGCCGGCGCTGCGGGATGACCCTCGCCCACTATAGTGTGCCGATGGGGTGGCTAGCAGATCCCAAGAAACGCCCCGCCATATTCTTAGTCGCAACCGGCGCGCCGGGAATTAGGCTCGAACAATGTCGCGAGCCACGACAATACTTTTGGTGCGCCCGAGTGCCCAGGGTCGCTCGGGGACCAGGAAGGATCCAAACGCCGTCCACCACTCCAACCCAGCGCCCTCGACGCTTTGAGCGCAGCGCGGCAGAGACGCTGCCGTCGACTTTCGCCAGGCGCTCGCGCCAGACTCGCACGGGTTCTTCGCGGAGGCAGCGCGGCAGTACGAGAACATTCCCGCGCCGAGAGTCGAAGGTTGCGCGGTCCCGAAGAGCTGGAGCAAAGTAGGAGGAACCAGAACCTGGTTCTGCAGAGGCGCCCTAGCTGCGCTATGAGGCTTGGATTCGCAAGTGCATTTTGCTCGCCCGGCCCAGACGACGAGCGGCCAGGGTGGCTTGCTGCTCGACATCGGCGCAGGCGGCGTCGACTCTTGCGCTGTGCTCGGTGCCGAACGCGGCGGGGCTGCCGGGTGCGCTGGCGAACGGCGTTGCCGCTGAGCCCGTCGACTCCGCCGCGCAACTGACGCCCATCCTGGCGACGCCCGGCGGTGAGGGCTGTCACGGGAATAAGCAAACCAAACCCCACCGCGGCGCCAGAACGAGCGCCCGCAAGCTTGACCACGCCGCCGCGCAGTGAGACGCTCAAGCTTCCTCGACCAGAACCTAAGTACTTGTTAACATAAGGTAAATTGCACACCAGATCCAAGAGGCGCCTTTTCGTCGCCGCTGGCTCGAAGCGATCTTCGGAGCTCGCGCGGGCAGGCTAAGCTCGACGCCAACGCACTCCGCCCCGGGACCGAGCAAGCTGACGGCCGCGCTGCCGGCTTGTCTCGAATCAAGCGCCGCCAACTGGTAAAGAGAGCCGTGCGCTCGAGCTACTTATTCACCGCCCTACTGACCCTCGGTTGCGGCTCAGGGTCGTCAGCCTCTATTCAGCCAACGACTGACCAGCCGACGAGTGGAGCGGCCAACGAGGGCGGACAGACGAGCGGCGGCGCGGCGAGCGGCGGCTCGAACGGCAACTATAATGCGGGCAGCGGCGGTAGCGCTGGGTCGACTGCCGGCAGCGGCGCGGCGAACAGCGCAGCCGCCCGCATTTCCGCCAAGCTGTTGCACACCTGCGCTATCGCACCGAAAAAAAT
The DNA here is from genome assembly GCA_038230915.1 of Polyangiales bacterium. Classification (GTDB taxonomy): domain Bacteria; phylum Myxococcota_A; class Polyangia; order Polyangiales; family Polyangiaceae; genus PMG-095. The sequence continues at coordinate 2,080 of JBBRMI010000183.1, forward strand.
CACCGTGTGCTGGGGGGATCTCGCGACGGGTGATTTCGGCCAGCTGCACCCACCGGCGACCGAGCTCTCTTCCGTGTCATCCGGTGCCAATCATTCTTGCGGGCTCGCGATTGACGGTAGCCTCACTTGTTGGGGCGATAATCGCGACGGCCAAACCGACGCGCCTCCAGGCAAATTCAGCTCCGTGACGTCCGGTTTTTCTGCAAGCTGCGCGATCTCGGCGGCCAAGTCGATCGAATGCTGGGGCGCCGGCGCCGATAATTTTCTGGCACCCAACGACCAAGCCCTGGCAGTCGAAATTGGCCTCAATTTCGTGTGCGCGCTCGGCGTGGACCAGACCATCGTTTGCAATGGCGCGAGCCAACTCGGACAGCTCGCAGCGCCCAGCGGCAAGTTCAAGAGCCTGGCCGTCGGCTCGAACCACGCCTGCACTATCTCCCTCGACGGAGAGCTCAGCTGCTGGGGCGCCGGCAAGCAAGGAGACGTGGACACGACCGAAAATCCCGACGAGCGCGTCCACTACGGACAATCGATAGCGCCGAGCGGGCATTTCGTGGCGGTCGCGGCCGGCTACGCGCACAGCTGCGCCATCGACACGGCCGGTCAACTCAGCTGCTGGGGTGCTGGCAAGACGGGCGACAACTGCGCAAGCGATCTGAACGCCTGCGGCCAGGCGGCGCCCCCCGCGGGCCAGTTTCAAGCCGTCGCCTGCGGTACAAGCCACAGCTGTGCCGTCGCGAGCGACGGTAAGCTGGCGTGCTGGGGTTCGAGCTCGGGAGGCAGATCGACACCCCCCGCCAATTGGTGACGCTCAGGGCCGGCAGCCGAGCGCCTGGGGCAGGGCGCAGGCCCCGTCCACGCACTCGAAGGGCTCGGCACAAGCGACGTCACATTCCTCACCGAAGCTCGGCAGCGCTTCGCAAACGGCCTCCGGCTGGAGCTTTGTTGCCGGACAGCTGCTGGCACCAGAGCAAATCTCTGCGCCGTCCGCTCGACACCCCGCACCCGGGTCGAGCAGCGCCTTGACCTCGCAATTTCCGTGGCGACAGGCAAAGCCGGCGGCGCCATCGCAGGCGTGGGTTACATCACAGCCGTCGCCATCTTGGCCGAGCGGCTCGCACTTGCCGTCTCGGCACTCACTGTGCAGGCCGCAGCTGGCAGCGGAGCAGCTCTCGCCCCGCTGCGACGGCGCCGAGCACGCACCCTCCGTACAGACGAGCCCCGGCTCGCAGCTGCTCGTACTCACGCAAGTCGCCCCCAGCCGGAGCCAGGCGCGACATTCGCCGCAGCTGCCCTTTCGCTCGCAGTGTGAGCCGGCACCACAATCGGCATCTGCCGAGCACGCAGCATCCAATTTTGCCGCACCGACTGGCGCGCGACAGGCGCTGGGCAGAGCGGCGCCCCGAAACGCTTCGCAGCCGGGACGCGCGACTTGCTCGACGCAAGCCGCGGTATCGAGCACGAGACCGCTGGCTCGGATTTCCGTACACAGTTGCGTGAGGCGTCCCTCGCACACCTCGAGCGAGCCGAAGTCGGTCTTCAGCGCAAGCGGGCTGCACTCCGCAAGACTTTGACACGTCAGCTCGGCAAAAGCATCGCACGCGACTGGCGGCGCAGTCGTCGTGCTGCCGCCAGCAGCGCCGTCGCGCTCGCCTGCGTCTCCCGCTGCACCGGCTGCGCCCGGCGTTTCCGGCGCGATCGGGTCCGAGCTACAGGCCAGCACCGCGTTGGTCAAGAGCAGCGCGCCCAGCAACGATGCTGAACGGCGCATCTCAAAACTGGCGGTGCAGCGCCTCAATCGCGACCTCTCGAATCTTGTCGTTGGGATCGTGGGCTGCGACCCAGATGAGCGCCTCCTCCGCCGCCGGCAGCTCGCGCCGCCACTTGCCGAGCACGCGCACTGCGACCCGCCTGACCACATCTTCCGTATCGAGCTTGACCGACTGAACGGCGGCCGTACTAAGCACGGCGCTCCGGTCACGATAGTACGCCGAGTCGAGCGCGCCGCTTCGAACGTCGGCGGACTCGTCGTCGAGCACGAGCCCGGCCAAGAGTGCATCCGCTTCGGGGCCGGCGACAAAGCGCAAGGCCTGGGCCGCCGCCGCCCGGACCGCCGGGCTGGTGCTGAGCAAGAAGGGCTTCACGGCCGCCAGCGTTGCCGGATGGCCCGAATTGCCGAGCGCCCGCAGATCATCAATCAAGTAACCGGTGGAAGGCTCACTATCGAGACGGTTCGTGATCAATGACGTTGCCTGAGCGGCGCGCTCGGGATCTGCGTCTTGCAAGTTTCGGATCGACGCGCCGAGCGCCAACCGCGCTTGGCCGCCAACTGAATGGTCCTGAAACAAGCCGGCTAATACGGTCACCGTTTCCGCGCTCGGCGGCGCCGCGTGGCCGAGCGCATCGATGATGCGCCGACGCTGCTCCACGTCGTTCTCCTGCGCGAGGGCAGCGCGCAAAGCCTCTTGTGCGGGCGCCGTGCCCGCGTCTCCCAGAGCGTCGATGACGGAGCTGGCCTGAGCCGAGGACCGCAGCAAGGGACGTGCCTCGGCAACCTGCTGGGGATTTTGACGAAAGAGCGCCGCCATCGCCGAGTGGATCCGGGCGCGGGCCGCGCGATCCTCCGGCTTCAGGCGAGCCAAGTCGCCGAGCAGGCTCCTCAGATCGCGGCCCGCGATGCGTGCGCGATCCAAGTCGGCACGCCGACCACTGTTCGTGGTCTCGTAGGGTCGCTCGACGTCGAAACCTCGCGGCTCGACGGCGGCGAGCATCGGCGGCGCCGCGCTCGCGCGAGCCGTCGCGGCGCTCAGGCGTAGCCGCGTGTCGGCCTGCAGTCGTTCGAGGCGGTGGCTCGGATCCGCATCGACTTCCAGGCGCTCGGCTGCATCGAGGCTGCGCAGGCGCGAATGGTCATCGAAGCCGAACGCGAGCTTCGCCGACAAAATCCGCGTTTTGGAGCCAGTGGCCGATTGCCCGATGCCCGCAAAGACCTCGTCATAACCGCGTTTTTGCTTGGTGCAGCTGCTCGGGGCCGTGCACGAGTATTGACCCGTGTAGCGACCGACGGTGTCGAGCTCATGCGTGGCCCAGCTGGCGCCGCCTTCAGCGCGAACGAACTGCGCGTAGAGCGGAAGTGACTTCAGCACACCACGGACGAACGTGGACATGTTCTTGGGCACGCGCTCCTCGATCACTTCGCCGCGCTCGTTTTGTAAGAAGTAGATGGGCTGCGTTAGCTCCTGCTCGTAGGCTGGTGAAGTGGCTGCGTCAGCGGCAGTCTTGGAGGTCAGCGCGGGCGAGGTCACGCTGGCTCGAAACAGCAGCGTCGAGTCGACCGTCACGACCTCTAGCGTCCAACGACCCTTGAGCTCGAGCTCCTGAACGAGCGTCTCGCCCAGACGAACGGACGAGCTAAGCTCCAGATCGAACGACTGCTGGTCGCCCGTCCGCCAGGATTTGCTGAGCGTCGGCGCCTGGCCCGCAGCGCCTTGACGTTTGGCCGCCCAATACGCCGCCCCGAGACTCGATGCCGCGATCACCAGCGATAGCGCGGCAAGCTTTCGGCGGCCAAGCTCGATCACTTGACGACCGTTGGCGCATGGCAGCGCTGCGGCGCCCCAAGCGTGAACGAGTAGCAAAGTAAGCTGCAGCATTCGGAAGGCCGGCTGCACAGGTCGTTGTTCGCCTTGCACTCGGGCGGTGTTCCGCACTGGCCTGGCGAATCCGCCGGGCCCAGCTGGTCGAGCGGTAGCTCCGGCGCTAGCGGCGCCTGAGCGAGCACTTCGAGATTGTCAGCAGCCGGGAACGGCACGTCAGGCGTCACGCGCTCGAGGTCACCGCCGCCCTCCGTGGGTTGGCCGATCTTGCCCAAGAACTCGTATTGGCTTGTGAAGCCCTTCCAGTCGGCGATCTTCTTTTTGAAGGTCTTCTTGAAGAACAAGAAGTGGATGCGCACCGCCAAATCCACTTCTCCGGACAAGGTGCTCAGCACCATGCCGGCGCCGTAGGTGGTGGTCAGGTGCCAGTCGCTGATGTTGCGCCCCCCGAACAGGGACGGATCGCTGAACGGCGCGAAGAGTCCGCTGCTGGCGAGCGGGCGCGGATCGCCGGTACCGTCGCGAGTGACCGCCACCCCGGTGAACAGCGGCGTGCTGAAACTGATGAGCTCGAGTTCGCCGAGCACACCAACGGTCACGCCGCCGATACCGACGCCGATGTACGCGAACGCGTTGGCTGAGGCGCGCGGCGCGAGCTCTACCCGCGCGAAGGGACCGTCCGGTTGATCCGGTGTCGGATTGACGAGGCCGTAGCTGAGCTTGCCGTCCAAGCCCCATTCACCTGCCACTTCGATCTCCATCTCTACCGTGATCGGACCGATCGGGTACGTCATCGAAGCGCCGAGCCCCGTGAACTGGTGCGTAGGAATGCCTAGCGGAATTTCGGGGGTCGAAAGGACGGCGTCGCGCGCGCGCTTCAGATCACCGAGCTGGAAATCGACCAGCTGTTGCGCGCGATTACTGTACTCGGTCAGCCAGCGCGTGAGCGAAGCGCTGCCGCAGCTGGCGCCGACGTCGGGGAAGACTTTCTTGGTGCGGGAGCAGAAGTCCGCATCGGTGCCGTGGCGCGAGACGTAGTCGGTAGCTGCCTTGGCGTCTCGCAACGCTTTCGTCAGCGCACCGACCAGCTTGGCGCGCGTGCCAAGCGCCAAGTTGCATGCCGACTGCAGGCCGACATCGGGCGAGCCGGAATGGTCGTCGTCGCCGGCACTGACGTACTCGATACCCAGCACTTTGAGGCTCTTTTTCGTACTGGCAGTGCATGACGACAGGGTCGCGGAGTATTCCGCGTTGACGGCCTCGATACGCTTGCCCCAGACGTTGGCGCCGGCGACGAGCGAGGCGCGCGCGCCGCCCGAAAAAGTACCTTCCCCGAAGAAAGGCAGCGGCTTGATCTGGACGTCGTGGCCGATCTCCGGCTCGATGAAGACGCCCCACTTCTGGTTGCCGTTTCCGCCGCTCTTGGGATCGAAGCGATTGGTACCGGCGAAGTTGCCGACGTCGAACGAACAAGCCGCGTTCGGATTTTGGAAGAGGGTCGAGCTGACGTTTGGATAAGTGGGCAAGGGCGCGCCCGCTTCGCGGGTCTTGTCCGGCAACACGTCCTGGTTGAGGGAGCCCGTCTTGGTCAGCGCTGGGTCCCCGGTGAAGCCGAGCCCAGGCGTGGTCTCGGCGCACTCGCGATGCTCTTGGCAGGGCCAAGTGGTGTCGTCGTCTTCCGAGAACGGCCCCGTCGGCTCCGTCGGTAGCTCCGAAGCCTGGCAGTTGGCGCCGACGGTTCCGCAGCGGTACTTGTAGCTCTCACAAGTTGCGGTATCGCAAAATACACCGCAAATCTGACCACTTCCGGCGTCGCAGTCGCTATCGGCCGTGCACTCCGCACCGGCCGAAGCTGGATCCATCGGGCAGTGCCGCTGCGCGGGGAGCCCGCCGCAGCTCGTGGGGCTCGGTAGCGCGTTGGGATTGGCGTTGAGCTGCTCGAGCGTGGTCGACTCCTCCACCTCGCTACCGTCAGCGGTGGTGCGGCAGAAGCGAAGCGCGCAGACCGCGCGCGGATCCGAGGCGCCGTCTAGCGTGAGCACTTGCTGGACCGGATCGAATTTCAAGCCACCTAGACCATTGGCGCCGGTCGTGCCGCAGCTCTCTTGGCCGTCGGGAAAGCCGGTCGCCGGCCCGTCCGGAAGGCTGTTCGAGCTCTGCGGTACGTAACCGATGTCCGAGCCGAAGCTGCTGCCGCCGCTGCCGTTGACGGGTTGGTGGGGGCCGTTCCCGATCGACGGATCGAGCGGACCGCCGAACGGATCGCGCCCGGCGCCGGAGCCGCTGCCACCCCCGCTACCCGTGCCACCGCTGTGAACCGTGATGTCGCGCGTCGGATCCGTGCCGATTGCGTAGACGTTGCCCGCGTCGTCCCCTACGATCACGAAGCCCTGCGATGTGAGCGCGGGGCTGCCATGAATGCCGGCTTTTGCGCCGTACTGCCAGATCTTGGCGCCGTCGTTCAGGCCGAGCGCGAGCACGCTGCCCGCCGAGGTGGCGAGGTAAGCAATACCGTCGGCACCGATGGCAGGTGAAGAGAACACGGCGCTGCCCACGTCGACGCTCCACACCGTGGCGCCTTGAGGCGAGACGGCCAAAACTTTGCCTTGCTCGGTGCCGATCACGACCTGGCCGCGCGGGTTGATGCCCGGCGAAGCCGACACCGGCCCACCGAGCGCGGCCGTCCACGACGTGCTTCCGTTGGTTCGCGACAGCGCCAAGAGCTGACCGGAGGTGGTCGCAACGTAAAGATCATGAAGCCCGACGCTCGGCGATGCCTTGATGGCGCCGAGGCCAGTCCGGCTCCAAATCGTCGCGCCCGTAGCGCGGCTCAGCGCAAAAACCTTGCCGCCTTCCGTCGCGACGAACAAAAGTCCCTGATCGTCGAGCGCAACCGAAGAGGAAATCACACCCGCCCCGAGCGCTTTGGACCATGACAGCTGCCCGGTCTTGGAGATGGCGGCGACCGCGCCGCGCTGCGTGCCCACGTAAATTTGCCCCTCATCGTCGATGGCGGGCGAGGAGCGAACGAAGGCGGGGACCGTTTGATCGCCCAACGCGGATAGATCGACGTTCCAAACCTCGGTGCCGAAACGATCGAACGCGTGCACGCGCCCGTCGTCCGCACCGAAATGCACGAGCAGCCCTGAAGAGATGGCAGGCGTACTGTGAATGGCAGCGCCGACGTCGGCCTGCCAGATGGGGACACCGCCGGCGTTGAGCGCCGCCATCGTGCCGTTGGTGTTCGTGATGTAGCTGATGCTGCCCGTGCCGATCACCGGTTGCGACACCACGCCGCCGCCGCCCTCGAAGACCCAACGCTGGAAGTTAGTGAGCGTGCCGAGAAATGGGCTTTGCCCGAGGTGCGCGGGGCAGAAGCCACGCATGGCCCAAGCTGCTACCGCCAAGCCGCGCCGGGGTCCGCAGTTGGCGGCGGGCGTGGTCAGCGGTTCTGGCAGCGGGCGTTGAACGGGACCGCCCGAGCCTGGGCCCGCTCCGTTCGGCAGGTTCAGGGCGCGGTGCACGACCACGACCTCAGGTCGCACCTCCAGATCGCGAGCCAAAAAGGTGCCGATGAAATCGAGCGCGCTGCCATTGCCGAGCACCAAGGTGGCGCTCGGCGCCACGATGGCGCCGCGATACGACACCTCGATAGCGGCCGTGGCCGAGCCCAGGTAGCCAATAATCGGGAATTCTTCACGATTTAGCTTCTCTCGAAACGCCCCACGAAGGCTGAGCGCGCTGAGCACGTAAACCTCGGTCAGCCGCGCGGACTGGTCGAGCTCCACGATCGCCTGAGGCTCGACACTGAGACTGTCGAAAATGAACATACCGGGCTGGAGCTTGAGCGTGGCACGCGATTTGACGCTGACGTTGCGGTAGCGGCCGGGCGCGATCGTTCGCTGCTGGTCCGGCTCAAGCTGGACGTTTCCGGAGCTAGACGCGGGGACGTTGATGGTCCAGCCGGCTTGCTCCGTAGGATCGAACACCGCCGCCGTATCGGTGACGCCCACGATGATCGTCCCGTCTTGTTTCTGGACGGGGACGGTCGTGCGCACGCCTCCGGCCACGAAGGCGCGACTGCGCATGAAAAGCTTGCCACGGCTCCACACGTCGCCGACCCGCGTGTCCGCACCGAGATCGGTACCTACACTGCCGAGGCTCGTCACTCGGCTGAGACCAGTGGACGCTTCTTTCACTCGCACGCGATCGGCAAGCTTGAGTGAGCCGGATGCACCGAGCGCCACCGTGCTCACCTCGACACCGTGAGGCATCTGGATCGAGATCTGCCGCTTCGTATCGAGCGGCTGCCCGGCTGCGGAACCGTTTTCTGGATCCGTAGCGGAGCTACAGCCCAATGCCGCGAGCAATGCGCCAAATAGCAACGGAACCGCTACCAGAAATAGCCGCGCTCGCATGCCGTCCCAGTCCCGCCTGGAATACCTCACCATGTCGCCTCAAGGTGGACGGTAACTCAGACGGCGCTCGAAACACAAGAGCACAAATATAACTCGCGAGGGAAATCGGCGCGGGGCACACATCATCGTGTTGTCGAACAGGCGCTAGCCGACAGCCGCCAAACAGCGCGTAGCACGCACGCGCTCGACCGGGCCGGCGCGTCAGAGCGAAGCGCTACCGATCGAGCGCAGACTGCTGAAAATACAGATGATCTCTCCCCCGACGCCGATGATTTCAAACTGCTGTCGCGGATCGCGCTCGACGCCGTCGCGCGTCCGTTACTTTCGATTTCCGGTAGCCGAAGGAGAGGAAGTTGTGATAGTCGGTGGATCGTCTGAGCCCTCGGTGTTGGGGGCGTTTAGGAAACCGCTGGGAGGCAGTTCCGATGTCGTCTAGTCGTCCGCGTCGTGGTTGGGGCGAGGGGTTAGCTGAGCTTGCGGCGCTACTGGTGATGGCGTGCTGCTCGGTAGCCTGCAGCACGAGCGGCGGCAGTAATGCCGAAAACTCCGCCCAAAACCCGCTCGTTTGGAGCGATAATAGTGTGGACGACGGGGACCGTAAGAACCCTTCGGTTGCCAACGATCAGCGGCGCGAAGTCTTCGAAGAGCAAGATCCCGAGCCGCACGGCGACGCCGCGTTGGCAAACTATGCCTGGCTGCGCAGCCTTGCTCAAGAGAGCAGCGTCGTGCTGGCGCTAGCGTCCGACACCCAGTCGCGCGAGGCGTTCGATCCCTCGCTTCTGCGCCTCGACGGGGAGACGCTCGGCGATGCGCTGAACCTCTGTCAAAACCAGAACTATCGCGATCAACCGCGGCTGGCGATTTGCTCCGGCACGCTGATTGACGATGACTTGGTGCTGACCGCAGGCCATTGCTTCCAAACGCTGCGCGATCCCGAGGCGCCGGCAGTTCAGGACTACGTGGCGCTGTTCAACTACTACAATCTGGCGGAAGGCGTCGGTCCCGAGATCCATTGTGATACTCCCGCCGGACAACCCTGCGAAAGCGCGGACGCCTTTCGCATCAGGGTCGTCGCGATCGGTGATCGCAGCACACTGCCCGGCCCGTCGGAAGACTTTGCGATCGTCCAGCTCGTCGACGCGCAGGGCAACCCGCGCAAGGCGACGCCGCGCTATCGCCCGGCTCCCGTGCGTCGCGCGGCGGGCCCGGTCGCGCTCGGCACGCCGATCGCGAAGATCGGCGCGCCTAAGGGCATTCCGCTGAAGATCTCGCTGTCCAAGAACAACGCGAACGGCGGCTCTCCGGCCAGCGGCATTACCGCGTCCGATCCGACAGAATATGCTGCGTTCGTCGACACCTTCGAGGGTGACTCGGGCGGCGGCATTTTCGACGCGACGACCTTCGAGCTCATCGGCTCCGTCCGGGCCGGTCCCAAGTTCATCGACCCAAACGGCAAGACCGCTGAATACGTGCCGGACCCGTCGGTGCCGAACCCCACGTGCACGGTCGCGGCGAGCTGCCAATTCGACGGCACGCGGATGGCCGCGCTGTCCGCAGCAGGCTTCACCAATATCTGCCGCGATCCGGTCAGTAGTAAATTCCTGCCCGATACTTCCACGCGCATCGACGTGGCGCTCGCGCATTTGTGTCAAACCGGTACCGGCACTCCGCTGCTCGAACCACCCGGCGCCGATGCCGTCGCGTTTCCTTCTGATCGATTGTGCACGGGCGGCGTCTTCAACGATAGCTGCTCGACTGCCGACCCGTTCGAGCTGAAACTCGGCCACGAGATCACGCTCAGCGGCAACACGGCCGACCCCATTTTCACCCACGACTTCGATCCGAGCTGCGGCAATGCCAACGCCTCGCCCGACGTATTTTACAAGTTCGAGGTCAAGCAAGACGTGATGATTCACGCCGACACGTTCGGGCCCGGCACCAATTTCGACACGGTGCTGTTCATCACCGATAGTTGCTCGGCGCACACCGACCTCTGCAATGACGACACGGATTTTTGCACGAACGAAGGCCTAGCCAGCCAAATCGTCGATTTTTTAACGCCCGGCACGTACTTCTTGGGGGTGAGCGGTTTTAACGGGGCCAAGGGCGATTTCGTCGTTCACATGCAAGCGCTCGAGGCCTCGCTGGTCGGTCCTGTGCTCAGCCAAGAAGAGCTTGGCTCCGAGCTCGTCTTCGACGGCAACACGTCGCTGCCCCCTTCCGACAACGGCTCCGAGCAGCGCTGCTCTCAACCCGGGGGCAACGACTTCCAGGTCTTGTACGTGACCTGTCCCGGCTACCAGGGCGGTCCCCTCTTCGCTTCGACGTGCGACGCGCTCACCGGGTTCGACACGGTGGTTTCCTTCAAGCAGGGCAGCCGACCGCTCGTCTCCTGCAATGACGACATCCTCGACCCGGTCGGTTGCTTCCGGCAATCGAGCCTGGGCTTCGATAGCCTGCTTCGCGCCAACAGCGGGGCCGGCATCCGGGCCGTTTATGTCGACGGTTTCTCGGCAGCGGATCAGGGCAGCTTCCGTCTTCACTTTACAGCCCCCGCAGAGTGAAGAAGACTTCGCTTCATGCGGAATCAGTCCCGTACAGGCTTCTGGATTTGGCTCACGGTGTTTGGTGCGCTCGCTTGCTCGAGTGACCCCAAAAATCCCGGCTCCGGTACGGACGGCGGGGCCGGTACCAGCGCTGCCGGTGCCAACGCGACGGCTGGCTCGACCGCCACGGGTGGCTCCAGCGGCGGCGCCGGTGGCAACCAGGCTGGCTCTAGCAGCGGCGGATCGCCGGGTGGCTCGGGCGTCGCGACCCTCGTGCCCTTCGCCGACCATTTCGATGAAGCGCCCGCAGGCGCCGCGGCCGGAGACGCCAAGTTCGCCCAAGACTTCTGCGGTAATCCGGACGACCCGACGTCACTGAAGCCGGTCGGAACCGTGGTGCGCATTCCCAAGAGTCTTCGCTATTTCGTGTGCATCGGTAGCTTGGGCTCGACCAGCGCCGACCTGATCCAGACGAACATTCCGAGCGACCAGCAGCAGGGGTTCGTCCCTTACGGCGTCCTCTTCACGTACGAGGACGCAGCCCACCCGAATACGGATCGCCCCTCGAACGGGAAGCTCAACTACGCACTGCTCGTGATCAACCTGCTCGATGCGTACGCCAACTCGCGCTGCAGCGGCTCCAATGCGACCTTCGACGATCTCAAGATCGGCGGCGCCACGCAGCAGCTCTGCTCGGGCGTACCCACGGCGTATCGTGAAGACGGCGGTGACAAATACGTCGACGTCACCTTCCCGAACGGCCAGCAGCAATCGTTTTTGCTGTCGAAGATTGCGTACGAGCCACCGCCCTGACCACGGAAGCGCCGCGCGAATTCACCACGCGTAGTGCTCCACACGGGTGCGGCAGTAGCCGCTGGGATCGGACATCTCTCGACGGAGGATCAGCCGCTCGTCGTCGGCGTCGATCGGCTCGGCGAGGGTGTGAGCGCCGAGCTCCAGCGGGATCAGCTGGCGCTCGGCGCCGCTCTCGTCCAGCTCGAGAGCGAAGCCGCCGCCGTCGTTTGCCGAGAGCTCTCGATGCGACAACGAGAGCCGCCCACTCTCGAGCGAGCCAGTGACGACCACGTCGTCGTTACGGCTCAAGGCCACCCGTTGGATGCGCGCTCGCGTCGCGTCCGCGAGTGGAAAATCGCGGAGCCACGCCGGGGAGCCGTCTCCGCGCCACTTGGCCACGAAAAATCCGTGGCGACTGGGGACAGGCGAGCTGAAGCCAACCAGCGACAGTACCTGCTCGTGGTCGCCGACAGCGACGACGCTGCCATCAGCGGAGCTGGTGGAGTCCGCAAAGGTCTGGTCGCGCCCGGGGCTCGCGCTCCGTTCACGCGCGGCGACGCCACGCTGAAGCAGGCGCCACGCCACCGGCGGCTGCACGCCGTAGGCAGCCGTTGCCAATTGTCCAACAGCCGACACGCTGAGCACGTTCGGAGCCCCGGAGCGACAGCCGCCGACGCCCAGCGCCTCGCAGCCGCTCACGTCAAGCTCCGCAAAAAAAGACCCGTTGCGCGCGAGCAGGAGACTCGTCGGCGTCGAGCTCGGCTGGCGCGCCAGCGGCCAGCTCGCCAATCGCCGCCCGAAGGAAGTCACGAGACTCAGCTTCTCGGCGGCGAAGAACAGCGTGTCGTCGTCGAGAAAGGCGACGGGCCGCCCGGCGACGTCGAGCAAGCGCCGCGAAAGCGGAGTACCGGTCTCGGACACCTGCACGAGGTCTGTCGCGGAGGCTCGCTCCACGCTCTGGCGCGCAACCAGCAGGTCGGCGTGCGCGGCGCGCCACCGGATCGCGCCACGGCCCTGCGCGGAACAATCCCAGTCCGCCAAGGTGAGCGGCGCGTGCCGCGCCGCGCAGCTCGTCAAGCTCGTGAAGAGCGCAAGCTTGCCGAGCCTTCTTGAAAAATCGCCCATGGCTGAGGCCTTTTTAGCGGAATCGGAGCCGCTGCTCCGCAAAAAGAGCGCGAGCGGGGAGTACCGACGGGGCCGTCGGGGTTGGCTTCGCCAACAGACAAAAGGCCGGGAAAGGCCGGTCGATCTGATAGTGGTGGATGCGCGCCTTCAGCTGGCGCAACGTCTCCGCGTAGCCACGGGGCAGCTCGGAGATCGGCTGTGGCGCAGGGAACAGCGCCGCGCAGGGAACAGCGCCGCGCCATCGGTCGCTCTCGCGCCCGAGCACACGCCGCGTCTCGTCGATCGCTATGCTCGGCTCGGCGACCGCCTTACGCTTGGGCGCTTTGCGCGAGGGCGCCCTGTCGATGCTGGTCTTCTTCCGCGTCACGGCCATCACACTGTACCGACGCCGCCCCGTCGAACAAGGGAGAAGCATCCGGGCGTCGCCGACCATCATCGTGCGCGCTCGAAGAATAGGCCGGTGACGCGCTCAAGGCGTCGTCCCGCACCAGCTCGAGGCGCGCATCGGCTGGCGCGGCCACCGCGTGCCCTGCTCGTCGTCCTTGCGGGGTGCGCCAGTGGCGCTGGTACCCCCGACACCCCGGAGGACGTCGGGAGCGTTTCGTCGGCCACCAACTCGGGGCAGTGTTGTTCGAGCGCGCCACCTTCAGAATAGCCGGCGCGTCGCCTCTGAGAAAGCGCTCAAGCGCATGCACCTCCCACATCTGCGTGCCGCGCCCACCGCGGCGCCTCGCCGTCGCGACGCGGCCCTCCATCGCGGCTTTCCTGAGCGCGCCCGCGGTCTTGAAGCCGCAAAAAACCGCGGCTTTCGCCGTTGTGAGCAGGCGGCGCTCCGCATCGCGCAAACGCGAATCGTTCTCAGCGGTTGGCGAACGAGTGAAACCTGCGCGAGCATCGCGGCCCCTGCCGAAGTGACGACGTACGACGTCTTGGGCGTTTCGCATCGCGCTGCCTCGTCTCTCAACCACCGATGTGGCCGACGCCCTTCAAGTCACTCGCGCCCGCATCCTGCGTTACCTCGAGAGAAGGGGCGTCATCACCCTCGACTCGGACGCTGACAGCGACGTGCTATGCGTCTCCGAAGAGCTCGCGGAGCGTGCCCCGGCGCTTTCCACAGCTCGCCGCCGCGGCGGTCTCGGGCCTCGCGCCAGCCGGGTCCGAGCTACGTCGCAAGCCACGCGAGCTCGCTTTCGCGGGGCGCCCCGGCGTTGTCATCGACGCGCCACTTTCGGTGCGCGAAGCCGGCTTCAGCCTGCACGCCGCGACGCGCGCCGGACCGGCCGACGAGCAAGGACGGGAAGCAGTACATCCTGCGCCCGCCGCTGGCCAACGAGCGGCTCCTACCCGGCCCCGATCGTGCGCATCGGGCTGAAGAAGCCGTTCAGTGACGGCACCGTCGCCGTCGACCTCGACCCGTTGTCGCTGCTCTGCCGCCTCGTCGCGCTCGTGCCTGCGCCCAGGTTCCACACCGTGCGCTACTTCGGCGTCCTGGCTGCTGCTGCCAAGTGGCGGCCGCTG
>JBBRMI010000184.1:0-16056 GCA_038230915.1 Polyangiales bacterium
CGTGAGGAGGCCTTTTTGGCGTTCGTCGGTGACCCACCCTGGTCGCCAGGCTTCCTCGGTGTCGATTGGTGGACGCCAAAAGGGCAGCTCGATGGCGCCGTGATGGACGAACTCTATGCGTTCATGAGCATGCGCGTCCACGTGATCGAGCACACGCCCGGACGCCGCTCACTGACCTACGTCGAGCGCTGGAGCATGCCGCTTGCACGCCGCATGGTCCAGCTGATCGAGACCGATCCGCTGCCCGGCGGCGGCACGCGGCTAAAGTACCGCATCGCCTACGACCCGCCCGCGGTCTTCGCGCGCTTCGTGCCACCCATACAGTGGGCGTTCAAGTATTGGTTCGAGATTTCACTCGACGGGCTTGCACTGCTGGTCGACGCCAAATCCCAGAGCGGCTCACCTCGCGCTTGACGCCGCGCGGGCGCCCCACTTATTTGGGAGAACAGCATGGGCAAATCCCGCATTCTTCGACGTTCGGAGGATTGGCGCCCGGTCGCCACCGTCGCTGCCTGGTTTGCCCTGGTGATCGCCGAATGGACCTGGGCGCCGATGCAGCTGGTCGTGGTGGTCCCGCTCGTCGCGCTCACCTGCATGATCGCATTCCTCGGTGCGGTGGCGACCCACAACACCATGCATGTGTCGGTGTTCAGGGCCAAGAAGCTCAACCGCGTCTTTCAGGTTGCGTTGACGCTGGTGTACGGGCACCCGGTGAGCTCGTTCGTGCCGGGGCACAATCTAAGCCACCACGACTACATCGAGTCGCCGCGGGATGTGATGCGCACCACCAAGGCGCGCTTTCGTTGGAACCTGCTCAATCTGCTGTTTTTCATGCAGATCGTGGGGCGCGACGTGATGCGCGCCGAAATTAGCTACATTCGTGCTGCCTGGCGCTTCGATCGCCCTTGGGTCCGGCAGTTGATTTTGGAGGCGAGCATCTGGCTGTCGGGCTCGGCGGTGCTCTTGCTGATCGACTGGCGCAGATTCGTGCTCTTCATCGTGTTGCCCAACCTGTATGCCTCGTGGGGCATTCTGGCGATGAACATGCTGCAGCACGATGGCGCGGACATCGACAGCGAGTACAACCACTCGCGCAACTTCGTGGGCAAGTGGGTCAACTGGTTTACGTTCAACAACGGCTTTCACACCATTCACCACCAGGATTCCAACATCCACTGGAGCGACCTGCCCAAAATGCACGCGATGATCATCGCTCCGCACATCCATCCGGCCTTGGTCCAGCCGTCACTCCTCGGGTACGTGTTCCAGACCTACTTCTGGCCCGGAAAGCGCGTGCGCTTCGATGGCGCTCCTTTGCCACCCGTTGACGCCGGAAAGGACGAGGATTGGATCGCCGACGCGTTCGTGACCGCGGCTTATGGTCCAATGAGTCACCGCGGGGGCGGGCCGATGAGTCGCCGCGGGACCGGGCCGCTGAGTCGGCGGTTGTCATGAACGCGCCGCTCGCCCAGCGTCTCCAGGAATTTTACGAGACCTTCCCGGTCGAGCGGGAGAGAGCGCTCGAACGGATCGGAGACATCTTCGCCGCCGACGTTCACTTTCATGACCCCTTCCGCGACACGCTCGGCATCGAGCCGCTGCGCGAGCTGTTCGTGAGAATGTTCCGGCAGTACCGCCAGGTCGAGTTCACTGGGTTTTCTCGCGATGGAGACGACAATCGCTTCGTCCTCACGTACGACATGCACCTGCGCATGGCGGTCGGGCCAATGTTCGTCACCCAGATGGCCAGCGTCGTCCGCGGGCGCGATGGGCGGGTAGTGGACCTCGTCGACTATTACGACTTTCCTTCCGCGCTCGCCTCGCCCATCCCGCTGCTCGGTACAATTTACCGTAAGGCTGTCAGCCTGCTCTTTCTGTGATGGCGTCGCCTGGGTTCTACAAGGTGACCGATGCCCACATCTTTCAGCTGCCCGCCCGCCAAGACGGGTGAAACTGCGATGAAGACTCGGTTCTACGAGCGGCCAATCCCCTCGCGCGGCAGCGACGGGTTCTTCCACCCGACGAGCGAAGCGGAGCTCGCACGGCTCGTAAAAGCGGCGCGGCTCGAGGGCGCGAAACTACGCGTACGTGGCTCCGCGCACTCGGTGGCGGGGGCCATTTACACCGATGACGGGCCCGACGCGCAGCCTGTGCGGCGTCATTTCGACGTGATGCTCGACCGCTACATCGGGGTGACGTTCGACGACGCTCGCCGGCGCGTCACGGTGCAAGCTGGTTGTCATTTGGGGCACGACCCGCGCGATCCCACCCGTACGTCCACCTGGGACAATTCCTTGCTCGCGCAGCTGGAAAGTCGCGGCTGGGCGCTGCCCGATCTGGGCGGCGTGTCGCACCAAACCGTTTCCGGTTTCTTGATGACCGGATCGTGCGGCGGCACGGTCATGCACGCCATCGAAGACGCGGTAGTGGGGTGGCGGATCATCGACGGCACCGGCGTCGTCCACGCTCTCGAACGCGACGCGAATGACCCGCGGTTTCACGCAGTCGGCTGCTCGCTCGGGCTACTCGGCGTCATCTCTACGGTCACGCTGCAGTGCATTCCAAGCTACGACATCGTGGGGCGGGAAGACATCACCACCGAAAGCGACACTGCCTACGAGCTCTTTGGAGACGGCGAAGCCGGCCTGGAAGGCTTCTTCCGCCGCACCGAGTACGCACGGCTGATGTGGTGGCCACAAGCAGGCGTGCGACGGGTCGTCACCTGGCAAGCGCGGCGCATGCGCGAAAACGACTACAACGAGCAGCGCGGATCGCACGGCGCGCTCCGACCCAAAGCGTACTCGGCCCTCGGCGACGGTATCGGTAGTCCGAGGCTCTCGCGGTTCGCGAACCGCGCGGCACAGGGCGCGGGAGGGCTCTTCTACGACAGCCTCGCCGCGACGGCCCGTCGCTTCGAGCCGCTGGCACGCGCCTCGATTCCTGCAAGAGTCTTGGGCAATCGGCTGCGCCAGAACTTCGCGACGCGCGTGCTGCCGGGCATCCTGCGTCAGTTCACGCAGACAAGCGCCGTTCCGCAGCGCTTCTGGGAGAGCTGGTGCCATGGACTGCCAATGGACAACCAGATGTCCGAAGCAAGCCTGCCCACCGAGTTCACGGAGATCTGGGTCCCACTCGAGCGAACCGGCGAAGTGATGCGTGCGCTTCGCGAGCACTACGATCGCGCGGGCCACGACGCGACCGGCTCGTTCATCTGCGAGGTGTACGCCGCGCGACGAACCCAGGCGTGGATGCACCCCGCCTACGAGCGCGATTCGCTGCGCATCGATCTGTTCTGGTTTGCTCGGAACCACGGTGACCCGAGGCGCGGCTGGTTCGTGCAGTTCTGGCGGTTGCTGCAACCTTTTGCCTACCGTCTGCACTGGGGCAAATACCTGCCCGTCGATCCCGAGCTGGGCTCAGCGCATCTGCGCCGCCACACCCCGCGCTGGGACGACTTTCTTACGCTGCGCAAGCAGCTCGACCCCGACGACGTGTTCTTAACCAGCTATTGGCGTACCGCGCTGGGGCTCGAGCCATGACCGCGTGGCGCGCAGGCTTCGGTGTCGGGTCGGTCACCGCTTTCGAGCCGGGGCTGTGCATGTTCGGTTGGGGGCATCCACGCAATGTATGCGAAGGCGTGGAGCAACCTTTGTACGCGCGCGCGATGGTGCTGGAGGACGTGTCGACCAACCGGCGCATCGCCTACGTGGTCTGCGATCTCGGCATGATCTCCGAGTCGATCCGGCAGGCGGTCTCGCGCCGCGTGTGCACAGCAGACAACCTGCTCACAGACCACGACTTGATGATCACCGCGACCCACACCCACTCGGGTCCGGGCGGATTTTCGACTTACCTCTTTTACGCCATCTCGATACCTGGCGTGTCTCCGCGCGTGCACGACGAAATCGTGGACGGCATCGTCGCGGCGATTGAAGCGGCTCTGCGTGCGTTGCGACCGGCCCGCGCTTGGCTCCACGCAGGCTGGATCCCGACGTCCGAGCCCGTGGCGTTCAACCGCTCTTTCGCCGCGTACAACCGCAACGAGGACGCCACACCGGTCACAGCGGAGCGACGCGACGAGGCGGTCGACCGCACGATGACCATGCTGCGGGTCGAGGACGACAACGGCGTGCCAATCGGCATGCTGTCGTGGTTTGCGGTGCATGGAACCTCGCTGCATTGGCAGCAGGGCCAGCTGCACGGCGACAACAAGGGCCACGCCGCGCAAGTCTGCGAAACCTGGGGGCGCGAGCAGGGCTATCCGGATTTCATCGCCATGTTCGCTCAGGAGTCAGCGGGTGACGTTTCGCCCAACTACCGCTGGAACGACAAGCGCGGCCTGATGATCGGCCGCTACGACGACGACCACGAGAGCACCCGCTTCAACGGTGACGTGCAGGCACGCCATGCACGCGCCCTATTCGCGCTCGCCCGCACCGAAGGCAGCGAGCTGCGTGGCCCGCTCGACGCCGCCATCCGGTATCGCGATTTTTTCGATCGCCCCGCTGACCCGCGTTTCACGCGAGGCCAAGACGCACGCACCGCGCCACCGCGGCTCGGGATCGCATTTTCACTCGGCACGACCGAGGGGCAAGGGCCGTTCTTCGCGCTGCGCTCGATCTTCCCGCTGTTCACGCGCATCCAGGCCTGGAACATGCAACGCGAAGCACCGGACTCGTGGCTCAAACCGCACGGTCCCAAGTTTCCGTTTTGGGACTTCGGACGCGGCAAGGAAAACAAGATTCTCGGCAAGCTGCCGCAGGTGAATCCGGCGCTATTCCTGTTCGGCACCGATCGCTATGTCGGCTACTACCGGAAGGCCGTCCATGAACGCGCGGCGCGTGAGGTCAGCTGGGTACCGCGCTATCTTCCATTGCAGCAGCTGCGGATCGGCCAGCTCTTGATCGCCGGCATGCCCAACGAACCGACCACGATCTCCGGACGCAGGCTGCGTGGTGCCCTCGACACCGCCTGGAGCGGCGACGGCGTAGAGCGCGTCGTCATCGGTGCGTACTCCAACGCCTACTGCGGCTACCTCACGACACCAGAGGAATACCAAGAGCAAGCCTACGAGGGAGCGTCGACTCTCTACGGCCAGTGGTCGCTACCCGTGTTTTGCACCGAGCACGTCGAGCTAACCCGTGCCATGCGCCACGGCGAAGGACGCTCGACCCTCGGCGAACCCCCGACGAAGATTCCATTCGACTGGTGCCTCGAAGCTCCGATCCGTCCCGGCGCGCGTCGACGTGACTGAAGTCGGGCCGGCTTGGGGCAGTGACTGGGCAACGGATACGGCAACGCCGGGCAGTGGCGAAGCCGTGACCGCGCGACTCGACGACGTTGTCAGCCCTCTGTCGGGTAGAAGAACTCTTCGCGCACGATCTTGTCGCCTTCGATCGTGAACAGCCCAATCTCGTCCATTTGCATGCGACGGCCGCTGGGCTTGTTGGTCACGTCGTAGTTGAAGCGCACCATGAAGCGGTTGCCGTGCGGCCACGGGCCTTCGAGCTTGGCGCTGTGCACCTCGTGGTCCGTCATCCACTTCATGCCCTTTTCGCCGATTGCTTTCAGTCCACGCGACTCGGTGGACATGCCCGCCATCGCTGCCGCCTCGACGCTCACGGCGTCGGGTGAGAACAGCGTCTCGAGTGCGACGTGGTTCTGATGGGCCTGGCAAAGCTCGACGTACTTCTTGGCGATTGCAATTGTAGACATGACACGCTCCTGTTTGAGTCGCGTACCCTGTCGCTCTCGCGCCCAGGAGTCAACGCTAGTAAGCGGATCGACCGACTCGGCGTTAGGCTCACCGAAGCTGAGCAAACTTGAGCCGCAATCCGCGCGTTAGCTCTGCGCGACCAATCCGCTACCTGTTGACGCAGAGCGTGTGGCCGACGGCGTGGGGGCAGTGGACGCGGGTGTCGTGGGCGGAGATGGCGGCGCCGACGTGGTACAGGCGGCAGTCGTAGGTGTCGCCGTGGCCGGTGTTGGTAATGTCGTTAGCGCCGTAGCTGCCGCTGCCGGGCAGGCCTTCGCAGTTGGACATGCACTCTTCGTTGCTGGCGAAAAAATTGCCGGCCGACGCGGTTTCTGCCGTACAAGCGGTCATCAGGGTGCAGAAGCCCTCGCAGTTGCTGCCGCACATACCGTCGCCGCCCGGGCCTGCCCAGGTGCAATAGGTGATGGGTTCGCTGGGCGCACGCAGCGCGTATTTGAGCCTGCAATTGATGCTGTTGCCCTCAGTGTCGCTGGCATCCCCTGCTGGGAAATAGGCGCATTCAGCCATGCACGCATCCAGATCGGTGTATTGCGCCATGTCGTCGACGCAACCCTCCTGCACGGCTCGACAGTACTGCGCACACAGCGAAGCCGGCTCCGTTGGAACGCCGCCGTTACCCGCCGCGTCGGGGGCGCCGGCCAGGGCGTTGCCGGCGCCAGCACTGCCGCCGTTGCTTTGACCGATTCTGGGATCGATGTGCGCCGGCTCGAGGTCGAGCAGACCGTTGCAACCGGCGATCAAGGCGAGGACTGAAAAGACGCTGAAGCCCTTCACCAGGTGCCTCGCACTGAAGCTGCCAATGCGGCAGGCGCAGCCGCGGCGCGCAATTGCCAGCCAGAGTGCACCTGGTCATCACCCTTCGAGGGCGCGCTGCTGAACAACACGATGCCGGTCGTCAGCAACGCCGCGCCGGCGATGAACGTGACTGTCGAGGCGGTGCCGAACGTACGCGCCTTGTCGCGGAGGTTGACGCCTTCGGCGGTGCAACCGTTGTGATTGTCGTTGGGGCAGAATGCGTCACGCTTGGAGAGGTCGCCTTGGTTCTTGGCGTAGAGACCGAAGCCGCTCCCGGCCAGAATGCTCACCACGCCGACAGCGCCGGTGACGATGCCTGCGCTGCGCTGCGTGCTGGAAAACGCTGGTTTTTCGGCTGCCGGCGCGGGCGCGGGCGTGACCGGTCGCGCCGCGTTCTCTGCGAGCGCCGGAATCTTGAGCGACGTCTTGCCGGGGCCGCGCCCGACGTCGACGGTCTCTTGCCAGCTTTCGTGATCAGGTGCGCTGGCGCTGAGCTGCTGAGTCCCTGGATCGACTGGAACGGCGACGCCGAGCGACGCGAGCGGGAACACGGCACCGTTGCGTTGCACCACGAGCCCCGGCGGGCGTGCGCCCTCGAAGGTGACACTCAGGTACGCCAGCTGAGGCTCGAGCGCTTCCACACGCTCACGCGCTAGCTGTTCGCGATCCGCCTGCCCTTGGACCCGGGCAAGGCCTTGGGCATGTTTGAAGGTCGCCCAAGCGCTGGCGGATTTTCCCGCCCGTTCATAGCAATCAGCCAGGCGCAACTCGGTGCCCAACGTAGCGTCGAGCGCTTGACTCGCCTCGAACTTGCGACAGCCGCTCTCGTAATTGCCGGCAGCTACCAGCGACACGCCTTCGCCGAACAGCGCTTCGGCCGACGCGCGGTCCGCGCCGCTGGTTTGCGCGAACGAAAGAGCGGTTGCGAAGACCAAGGCTAACGCGGTGCCGAAGCGGGCGAGGGTGATGCTGAAATTCATGCGTTGTGAGAGCGCTAGTATCGGCCGCCCATGCGATCCGGATCCCAAGCGTTGAGTGCAGGCTTCGTGGTGGGCGGGGCGGCGGGCGATGGCTGGACGGCGGGCTTGGCTGCGGGAGCGGCGATCCTACTTGGACTCGGCTTCACGCGTGAGGTTGTGGCCGCTCTGGCGTCGTTCGCGCGCTTTGCGGCAGCCTCGCGCTTCACTTCGGCGCTCGGGGCCGCGCCCGTCTGGGCCGGCAGGCTGCTTTCAGCTGAGACGGCGGTGGCAGCTGGTGTGACCGGCGTCGCCAATTGAGCTGCGGCCACGAGAGGCACTACGGAAGTCTGGTTCTTTGGCGCTTCGGTGGGTTGGCGCAGCACGGCCCAGGCGAGCGCGCCGCACAGCACCACGACCAACCCCGCTACTTGAGGCAAATAGCGACGCGACGCGGGGCGAAACGACGCCGCCACCGCGGTGGAAGCAGCCAGCGGCCCGGGCGTAGCGGTGGCGCGATCGCTCTTGGGCTTCAACGGGGCGACCACCGGCAAGCGCGAGCTGCGATCAGCCGAGCGTTGGCCGTCGACACTGGCGTGCACGCGCAGCGCGGCCACGAGCTCCGCCACGTTCTCGAAGCGCTCATCACGATTCTTACGCAAGCAACGCGCGACCGTGGCTGACAAGTCGGCCGGGACTTGGGGCGCGAGCGCCGTGAGCGGCGCGGCTTCGACGTCGTTGAGCACGCGGGCGCATACGACCGGGAGTGAGTCTGCTTCGAAGGGGCAGTGGCCGCTCAAAAGCTCGTACAAGATTGCGCCGAGCGACCAGATGTCCGCGCGCACATCCACGTCGATGGCGCGCATTTGCTCCGGCGACATGTAATACGGCGAGCCGACGGCCAAGCCCGCCGTAGTCATGACCGAGCGCGGGCTCAGACCCGGCGACACGCCCGTGTCTTTGGAGATACCAAAGTCGAGCACCTTGATGATCTCACCCTCGTGAGTGATCGCGCGGAACAGGTTCTCGGGCTTGAGATCGCGGTGAACGATGCCCAACGAATGCGCTTCGAGTAGGCCCTCGCAGGCCTGCAGCACGTAGTCGACGACCTGTTGGACGGGCAGCGTGCCGCTCTGGACGAGCAGCGTGGCAAGATCGCAGCCCTCAAGCCGTTCCATCACGATGTAGGGCGCACCCGACTCCAGCCGTGCGACGTCGAGCACCCGGACGACGTTCGCGCTACGCAGCTTCGCCGCGGCGCGCGCTTCGAACAACATGCGTCCGACCACTTCCTCGTTGCGGGCGAACTCGTCGCGAATCACCTTGATGGCGACCGGCGCGTCGAGCTCCAGGTGGGTGGCGGCCAGCACCACACCCATGCCGCCTACACCGAGCTGACGCTCGATTCGGTAACGACCGCCGAGCACGTCGCCGGCCCGTATGCTCGTGGCGGAAGCGCGGGGGAGGGTCGTCGAGCTAACTTCAGTCACTAGAAACCTGGGCGACTCGAATTCCACTGCAAATTCACGCCACTAGGGAGGCGAGCGCCGGCTCGTTTAGTACGAACGGCAGGGGCCCATGGATCGGTCCATGGGACGGTCGCCTCAAAATCTGCGGGTTAGCAGCAGAAGTTGCGGGGGCGCCCAGCCAGCCCGGACGTGAACCGGCCTGATGCTGCCGCCCGCGTCCGGCGGCGCGGTAGCCTCGGCTCAGTGTAGGCGAGCGTGACGAGCAAGCTGGGCGAAAACAGCCTGAGGCGATGCTCGTTGACGCACTAGGGCACGGGCAGCTCGAAGCTCACGCAATACGCGATGGCGACGCGGCCATTCGAATCTTGAACCTCGAAGCCGCGCCCAGCGCTCCATTCCGTCAGCGCGCTTTGATGGGGCGCTACGATGCTTTCGTCCCACGCCAGAGGTAGGACAGGGACGTTGAGCTCGACGCGGATCACCTTGCAGCTCGAGCTTGAGGTTCTTGAAGGGCTGGGTCGTCGAAAGGATCGGATTGCCCTCAAGAAGGCGAGGGCGCTACTCCGTTTCACATATATACGGCTGAGAAAGCGCACAGTCTTGGCTCCACCAGAATGAGTCGCCTACGTTGTTTTGCATCGCCACACAATCGCCTAGGTTGCTTGGCTGTGCAGGGGCCCAGTTGCCATACCGGCCACTCACCGGGCTACCCGACGGGCCACCTTGCCAAAATTGCGTCCCATCGGCCCAGCGCCACTGACCGGCAGCGACCAGATCACTAGCGCCGATCCAGCGCCAGACCGCGCTTGCGTTGTCGGTGCCCAAGCCAGCAAAGCAGATGCTTCGCAGCCAGTCCTTTTCGGAGGCGTCTTCGATTTTGACGAGGTGCTCGGCCATGGCTTGGCAGCTGGCCGCCGCTGCCGCTCGACTGAGCGGCGTGCTGCAGAAAGCGTACTTATGCCCCGCGTGAGTCTGACCCACACACCCGGCGCGACAGACACCGCCATCGTCCGCGGCACCCGAGCAATCGTTATCAACGCCGTCGCAGACTTCGGGGCCGTTGGTCACGCACATGCCGCCAGCGCCGCTCGTGCCACCCGATCCGCCGGAGCCGCCAGATCCAGCCGAGCCGCTAGATCCACCCGAGCCGGCGGTCCCTCCCGAGGCCGCACCAGCCTCGCCGCCAGCCCCTCCGCCAGCAAGCGGCGTGCCGGTCCCACCCGAGGTCATGTCACCTGCCTGGCTTGCATCCCCAGCGTCGGCGTTCAGGCCGCCGACGACGGCTCCGCCGACGGAGGCCCCGCCGACCCCGCCGCTCGCCGTGCCTGCGGACCCGCCGCCGAATTGGTCGTCGGCGACCGCGTCGTAACGGAACCGGCACGCTGCTAACATTGCGCAAGGTAGAAGCACGCGACCCAATTGCACTCGTTAGGGATAGCTGCCACCCAGACCCAACGCAAACGACGCCGGTTTTTGAGCCAATCGGACGGCGGCCGGCTGGGACTTCAGGGGTTCATCGGCTGCGGCGTGGGAGCGGCAATCGCGGCTCGACCGTGTTGCGCTCGGCACAGATGACGCCCGACGATCGGACGTCTCTCAATGAGGTCGACGTAATCGCTGCCTTCAAGGCAAAAAACGTCGACGGATGGCGCTTCTCATCCAGCAAGGAAGAGCCTGTTTGAAATGAGCTGCCGCTCACGGCCTCAGCGACGGGTCTCGGCGTACAGCTTGGCGACTTCGGCCGCAGTGAGCGCTCGGTCGTAGAGCAGCACATCGTCCAGGCGACCTGCGAGATAGCGCGCGTCGCTGGGGTTGCCGCACAGAAAGACGGACGGATTCGCTTGCACCGGCCCCGTGCCAGCGACGCCGGAGCCATCCAACTGTCCGTCGACGTAAAGCGCGACCTTCGCTCCGTTCTGTCTCGTGACGACTACGTGGTGCCACAGCTTGTCGATCAACGAAGTCGCCCCCGCGATCTTAATGCTGTAGCTCAGGTAGGCGAGCTTGTCGTTCAAGAGCGAGAGCATGAAATCGTCCTCCGCGCCGTCGATGTTGGACCAGATGAGTGGACTGCCCTCGCGCGCGGAAGTGCCGGTCAGGCTCGCCTGCTCGGCCCAAAACCAAACGGAGTAGCTGAAGTCGAGGGGCGTCGAATTCTTCAGCGTAACGATCGCTGAAGCTCCGTCACAGCGCAAGACTGGGCCGCGAACGAGGTCGCTCGGAAACGTCGCCCCGCCTTGGGCAATTCCCGGATTGCCGCCAACTGCATCGCTGGCGTCGGCGTCGAGCGGCCAGTTGCTCACGACGCCGGGGGCAGGCGCTGGCTGCATCATCTGCGGTGGCATCATCGGCGTCGAGTTGGAGCCCCCTGCCGGCTCGCTCGCTTGGAGCGGACTGAGCGAGAGCGTCGCTTCGTTGCAAGCCGCTACAACGAGCGCGATTGCGATTGCAATTAGGCTCCTACCCTGCGGCTGCTGCGTCACGGTTTGAGGTTAGCCTTACGCTTGATGCGGCCCAGCGCAATACGCGCTTCGGGTATCTGAGAGATATCGCTACAGGTCGGGCCCAGCGACGCCCCCGATGCCCGGTCGCTTCCGAGTGCAAACCGGGCGCGGGGCCCGAAGTGCCTCAGCGCGTGCAGCCAACCTGCTTGTCGTCGACGGCGATTTCGTCGATCCAGAGCTCGAAAGTCTGATTGGTCGCCTGGTACTCGTCCCAACCGAGCCAAACCGACGTGAAGTCTGGCAAATAGAACAAGTTACCGGGCATTTTGCCACCATGCACGACCTGCGGCGTCGTGCCGAGGGACGGATGCTCCACGCCGTCCCAGAAGACGCGAGTCTGGTCGGCCCCGCTGTCGTGCAGCCACTCGATGCAAAGCCACTGCTTCTCGGGGATGGTCTTGGGTGAATCGGGCGGATCGTTGTCCGCGTTCGCCCAATCACCGGTGCCGTTGGAAGAGCGATTGTCAGTGCCGACCGCAAAATAGTTCTTGGGGGGTTGCCCGAAGCGAGCCCGCATGACGCCACCAAGCCTGACCTCACCCGCAACGCCGGTGCCTTCGCCAGCGATGAACGTGTAGTGCGAATAGGTCAGCCCGACATTTTGCGGCAGCGAGTTGAAGTAGAAGAAGGCACGGCCCCAGTACTTGCCGCCCGCTTCGGGGAACGTCTTGGTCTCGCGGATCTTCGAGGAGCCGCTGCCGTTCTTCTTGATGTGGAGTGCCTTGGTACCGCGCGCGGCCTGCAGCGAGTCGACCACCGGTGTGTCGCCCTCGACCTTCCAAATGCTCGTGTTGAGGCTGCCGCTCTCGAAGTCTTCACACAGCTGCACCTGCGCCGCAGCGCACCGGCTCGCCCCGAAGAACGCAGCGCGATCGGTCGAGCCCTGTCCGCCGGCGTTGGAGCCCGCTGCGGCTCCGCCCGTGGACGCGTTCCCGGCCGCGCCACCGCTTCCCGTATCTGAGCCGCCGATCGTGCCCTGGCCGCCACCGCCCGCGTTGCTAGCTGTCCCGGCAACGGCGCTGCCGCCCTGAGCCACCACACCACCGGAGCCGCTCACGCCATTCGAACCAGCGAGCGCGGAGCTGGTGCCCGCCGCATCCGCGAGCTTCGAGCCAGCGCCGGAGTTCGCGCCGCCCGCGGCTTCCCCGGCAGGGCCCGGGTCATTTCCGCAGGCCAGGCACCAAAGCGGCAGCGCGAACAGCGCGACTTCGAGGCTTCGGGTGCGCATGTTAAGCGTGCAACTCAGGTAGCGTGCCGGTGTAGTTCTGACCAAAGCCATCGACCGGCACGTCCATGGCGTTGCACAGGGTCGCGAGCAGCTTGTTGTGCGGCACGTTCGAG
Source organism: Polyangiales bacterium (assembly GCA_038230915.1). Classification (GTDB taxonomy): domain Bacteria; phylum Myxococcota_A; class Polyangia; order Polyangiales; family Polyangiaceae; genus PMG-095. The sequence goes on from JBBRMI010000184.1 coordinate 12,842, forward strand.
TCGCCGTTCCAATAGTCGCCGGAACGTTTCGCGAAGTCGCCAAGCCGCACCACGTGACCTGTCTTCAACGCACCGCCGCAGCCGCCGACGAGCAAGAAGCTAAGCCCCCCGACGTTGTGACTCGAGCCCTCGGCCATGTCGTTGGCCACCACGATCACGGTGTTGTCGAGGGCCGTTCCAGCGCCTTCCGGCGTGGCTTCGAGCTGCTGGGCCAGGTCCGCGACCTGCGCGTAGTACCACGCGTCGATCTTGCCCTTGGTGGCATAGGCGCCCGAACCTGCATGCGCCAAGTTGTGATACTCCTCGTTGACCCCAAGAAAGCTCCACGATCGCGGGTTGCTGCCGCCGTCGCCGCCCCAGATCAAGCTTCCAACGCGCGACGCATCGCACGCCAAAGCCATGGCCGTGATCTTATTCATGGCCTTGAGGTTGTCTTGGAATTGACCGGCTCCAGCATCCACGTGAGGCGCCGTGCAGTTAACCGCGATCGGCGCCGAGCTGAGCTGCATCTCGAGCTTGCGAACCGAATCGAGGTGCGCGTCGATCTTGGCCTTGTCGTCGGTGCCGAGGCGCTTGCCGAAAACCGTCAATTCTTGACTAACGAAGTCCAGCACGCTCGCCCGACGTTTGCGCAACCCGTCCATTTGTGCCGGCGGCATCTGGGCACCCGCAAACAACTTGTCGAACAAGCGCTGCGGCTGCGTTTCGCCCGTATTCGGCTGCTCCGCGCCGCTGTAGCTGGTGGCGTAGCCGTCCACCAGCGCGATGCTCATCAGCGGCACCCGCAGGTTCACGTTCTTGGCGATCGCCTGCGAAATGACGTGGTCGATGGACGGGCCCGTGGACGTGGAGCTCTGCCCGGTCTTCCCACCGGTGTTGCGATAGGTGCCCGTGAAGATGACCGGGTACGAATAGTGGCCGTCCGAACGATGACCGCCGTCCAGCATGACCTTGTAGTCGAGGCCCGCGACCAGCGTCACCTTGGACTTGAGCGGGGCCAGTGACTGCAGCAGCGAGCCAGCAACTGGATCGTCTCCGGGGGGATAGAACCCATTGTAACAAACACCATTGGTCCACGTCACGGTGACGAGACGCTTGGGGTAGGCACCCGTCGCCGCTGGTGCACGCTCAGCATTCAACAGCGGCAGGAACGCCGGGCCGAGCCCCAAGCCCCGAAGCAGAAGCCGTCGCGAGAAGCGAGCCTTGGTCTTGTTCGTGCGGATGGCAATCACGGTCAGGCTCCTATTGGATCTGCTCGCCTGCTGCGGGCGTGCGGTAGCGGAAGGAAAACCGAGCTGGGCACTGCAACGAACAGCCGCTTGATGTCGTCGCCGCTTTGAGCGAAGGCCGCGCGCGCTTGCTCGACAGACACCGCGTCGCCGCCCACATCATCGCGGCGCAGCGCGTAGCGCAGCACCTGACGGGTGAAACAGGTGCGCACCTCTGCGCTTTGCGCAAACAATTGACTCAGCGCTACGGCGTCTGTGAACGTGGCTGTCTTGCCATCCAAGCTAATTTCACCGCTCGAATCGACCGCTCCGCCGTTGTCCATCGTGCGGTACCTGCCGATGCCGTCGTAGTGTTCGAAGGCGAACCCGATCGGGTCCATCAAACCGTGGCAGGCCTTCGCGCACACATTCTGATCGTGTCGCTCGAAACGTTGGCGCGTCGTGCCGCCTGCGGTGGCCGGCTCGGCCGGCGGCACGTTGGGAGGAGGCGGGGGCAGGACTCCGCACAAGAATTTTTCGTACACGGCGTGCCCGCGCCGCACCGGGTGCGAGCCGTTGTTCGCGCCCGTAAGCGCCAGGAAGCCCGCTTGGGTGAGGATCCCGCTGCGCTCCGCGGGCTTGAGCGCGTGCTTCTGCAAGTCCATCCCGGCGGCGTCCGAAATACCGTAGACCCCACCCAGAGCTTGGTTGACGAACGAATAGTCGGCCGAAAGCAGCGCGCTAAAGCTGCCCGTGTCGTTGAACACGACGTGTTGCACGAAGCTCCGGTTTTCCTCGAGCAACGAGTGAATCAGCGTATCGTTGAATTCGGGGTAGAGGGCCGGGTCCTTCACCTGATCGGGTAAGCGATCGAGCTCGAGCAGCTCCTGCATGAAAGCGCTGACGCTGTCTCTCGCGCGCGGGTCGGCTAGAAGCCGCTGGGCCTGCATCTCGATTGAGGCTGGCGTCGATAGGCTCGCTGCGGCATCGAGCAAGGCGTCGTCAGGCATCGTACCGAGCAGGAAGTAGGAGAGTCGCGACGCGAGCTCGTACCCGTCGAGGCGCGCAACGCCTTGCTCCATCACCAACGCGGCTTCCGGAGAGCCCCAGTGATAGAGGAACGCCGGACTCTGAAGCACGGCTTCGATCAGGACGCCGATCGCGCCCGGGAAGTCCAAACCGAGCTCGCTGCGGGCGCGACCGTAGAACGCGACGAGTCGCGTCTTCTCGCCATCCGTGAGTGGACGGCGGTACGCACGCCGACCAAACTTGTCGACGAATTGCGCGGCGCATGCGTCCTCGCCCGAGGCCGGTGCGCACGGCAACAGCTGGTCCAAGTGCCCGAGCGCGGTTTTGGTGGCGGCTTCCGCGGCGCTTCGCAGCAACTCGGCGTCCTGCTGGGCGACGAGACCTGGGCGTCGAAACACGAATCCCTGGTCGGTATCGTCCGGAAAAGCGTCGGCCGGATGCGACGCGTCGCCAAGCAAGTCTTTGAGCGTATTGTTGTATTCGCGACGCGTCAGCCGGGAAAGTGGCATCGTGCCGAGTGGACCGCCGCTGCTCACCGCTCCTCCCGGCAGCAGGACGTCGCCCCCATTCGAAGCGCCAGGGCCTCCCGGGGCCCCCGGGCTTCCAGGCCCACCGAGCGACTCGCCGCCGCTCGGCCCGGTGCCTGAAGCTGTCCCATTGGCACCGCCGATGAAGCCGTCGCAGCCAACAGCGAGCAGCAGCGACGCCACGCCGCAGCCTCTCCACAGCGACTTGCTATGAGCCCTGACCGTAGCCATCTGTCTGTGTAGAGGTCGGGGACGCCCTCTGGCGCCAGGCAACAAACGTCACCCGTCAGGGCCGATGCGTCGCTTTTTTAACTAAGGGCGCGCGAAAGAACAAGTCGATCGAATGTGGTCGATTGGGGATCGACAGGATCGCGCCGACATGATCTACGTTTGCGGTGGACGCCGAGAAGCTCATCCGGCGAAAGTGGCGCCTGCTGACGGCGACGATGGA
>JBBRMI010000185.1:0-16037 GCA_038230915.1 Polyangiales bacterium
ACCTGCTGCCAGCTCGCTGGAAGGCTCGGCGCGACGTGGCCCCCGCTCTGTAAGCACCGTCCGACGCCGTCGCCGCCTGCCACGACGCCGGCGCCCGGGTCAACCCAGTTTCCGGGGTGCGCCCGGGCGGACGGGCACGCGCGACGTGGCCCCCGCTCTGTAAACACCGCCCGACGCCGTCGCCGCCTGCCACGACGCCGGCGCCCGGGTCAACCCAGTTTCCGGGGTGCGCCCTGGCGGACGGGCACGTGAGCGCCGCGCTCGCGGGCCTGAAACGCCAAGCGGCACGAGTTCACTCCCTGAGTTTGCTCAGAAAAGAGGAAATACTATCAGCCACAAAGTAATAGGTCGGCGTTCCCTGTGCGAGATCTGCGAATATAATGGATCCGGCATCTAGCGCCCGAAGCGACAGGCAAAACAAGCTGCCCCCCGAATCACATGCAATGGGCAACAATTCGGCAGGTAGTCGACCGCCGAATGTTCGGAGATTCCATCGAAGATCGCTCGACTCGACCACGCGTGCGAGGCCGAAAAACACTTGGACGTCCGTCGGGCTCTCCGGTGCACCTTCTACATCCACGACGAATGGCGACGGCAAACCCCCATTAGTCTCTTGCAAGAATGAACGGTACTCGCTTGGCAGGGTCGTCTTTAATTCACCCTCAAGTTCAGTCAAATTCTCTTCGGTAATGCGCAGCCCTGTTTCGCTGAGTCGCACTTTCATGGTGAGCCACCCGGCACAAATCCACCAGTGTGCCCAGTTTGTGAGTGTATATCTCTTGGAACAAGCTGCATTGTAACGCCATCTTGATGGTGATGCCAAGTGTATCCTTCTGGTGTTCTCCCAAATCCAGCGGCCTTGGCGTCTCGGATACGCATAATCGTCGGTTGACTACGTCGGCTCGCCATGGAGTCAGCTCTTGATCTCTTCTAAATCGGCCTCTTCTACGGTGAAGGTGCCGAGCGAACTTCCCTCAGCATCGAAGAACTCCACCTCATATGCCGCTGGAACTGAGTTAAAAACCAGAACGACAGTCCCTTCTGTACCTATCCGGACTGGAATCGCCGCCACGGGCCGCCTCAAGCGCACAAGTGCATATTCCGCTATCATGTCTATTTTTCCGGATAGGCTGTAGTCAGTCTAACGACTCCGTCGGCTCCGCGAATCCATCCTGTTGTGAGTGGTATCACTCTGCCGTTTGCTCCAGTCACGTTAATTGTCTGCTCAAACTTCGTTCCATGCGGTGTAACCTCTTTTTGAACGGCTTCGGACTCTCTAAAGATTAGCTGTTTGGCCAGCTCTCCGGCGTTTTCGCGAGTATATCCGAGGCTCTGCTCAAAGAACTCGGCCTTGAATTTGCCTCTTACGTGCTCAGGATTGAGCAGATATCGTTGAAGCTTATCTGCCACACTTCCCCCTGATGCGCTCCTCGCCGCCTTGGCCGCCTGCTCTGCTTCGGCCGCCTCGGCCCTCCTCTCCCAGGTTCGAACGTCCTCCTCCGTCTTCGGGCCTGGAGCCCTGAGTTCCTCGGGTATGTTTCCCCCCGCACGTATGATCCGCTCCTTTGCGATCCGTACGTTACCCTCCGCGATGACTTCTTCGATAGACTCGGGCGGTAGTTCGGCTGCACGGGGACCGCCTGCTCGCCCTCTCCCCCTCGGTGGCCCGTTTTGCGCGAGCAGGACGCCTCTTTCTTGTGATGCTTCCTCCTTCGGCGCTGCCGCGGATGGCGCGGGCGCCCCTGCCTGGTCGGCTGGTTTCCCTGAGTTCACGCTCTGTACAGCGCCTTTCGCGCCGTTGATTCCGGCATCAAAGCGCGCATTCGTCGCTTTCGCCGACTCCAGAGGGCCGTTGACGACGACACTCGTGCACTGCGAGAACTTACCATCCGTGCCACATCCTGAACCTGTTCCCTCTGGCGCATACCCCGTCGGGTCGGTCCCGCTTAAGGGATTATTTCCGATATACGAGTACGGATTGAGTGACTGGCTGTTCGCCGGGTTCGAGATGATCGGGTCGACACTCAAGAACCGTCCCAGCCGATAGTCATACATCCGCCCGTTCATATGAATCAAGAACAAGCTATCGAGGTGCTCGTGCCCCGTGAACCCCCGCTCGAGCCCGTAGTTTCCGCTCCCCTGCTGCATCTGCCAACTCGTGCTGTCCGCCGTCGTCTGCCAATCGCGCGGCCGAGGCTTGCCGAACGCATCGTACCCATGCGCGTCGGTCGGATCCTCCACTCCCGTGTCCGTCGTCACCGAATCAAGCGAGCCGAGCCGGTCCAGGTGCAGGTACCGCACGGATCGAATGTTGTTCTTCATCCGAATCTGCACGGCCGCGCTGACGTAGGTCCGGTCCTCGGGCCCCGCCGACCCTCCTATTTGTTCGAGGTGCTCGAACATCTTGTCCACATAGTATTCGTTCGTCGTCGCCAGGGCCACTGAGTCCCACGACGACTGCACGTACCGGCTTCCGTCCGGCGCGTAGCGGAACGTCGTCGTCGTCGAGCCGAGCACCACCTGATCCGGATGATCCAGGTTGTCGTAGTGAATCGACCGCCCATCCCCGGAAGTCATGCTGCCGTTCGCATCGTAGACGAACGGAGCCTTGGCGAACCCATTCTTCATCACCGTCGCCACGGCATGCGGCCCGGCCATGTTGGGCCCGGAGCGCGCGACAGTGCCGTAAATATACTGGTCTCCATAGTCGCTCTTCGAGACGATGTTGCCCAGGTCGTCGTAGGTGTACGAATCGGCCGTCGTCGTCGCGGCGGCGGCCGTCAGCCCGCTCCACGCCCGGCTTGCCGAAGTCAGGCGCTGCAGTTGGTCGTACTGGTATGTCTCAGTGCTGACCGCGCCTTTTGGAGTACAAGCGTTGAATTGGAGGGCCCCGTTGATCGGCGCACGAAGCAAGAGTTGCTTGTCCTGCTCGGCGAGGTTGAGGAATTGATCGTACTTATAGTCTACTTGACGCGCCATCAGCAGGCTCGTGCAGCCAGCCGGCTGGGCGTCTTTCATTCCGTGCGCGTTCATGCTCAACGGCATGCCAGTGGACACATCGTAGGTGTTCACCTCGGTCATGAACTGCCCGAGCGACTGCTGCGTCACCTGGCCCCGCTCCGAGAGCGCAGTCACCTGGCGATAAGCCACGTTCGACCTGGTGCCGGTCACGCTCAGTTGCGTCTCGCCCACCCGATTCCCGTTCGCATCGTAATCGACGCTGGCGATCTCGTTGCTGGGAAACAAGATCGCCTTCACGCGGCCGTAGTTCCTGTCGTATCCATACTCAACCGCGTAGTCTTTCTGGCCCCACCCTGCCTCGTCAGGAATATGGGTCGTCACGCGCCAGGGGCGCAGGTACTGGTCGTAAGAGTAGTTGCGGATGAACTGTTTCGAGTTCGTAGGCCCATCGACGAACGGCCCCTGCATTGAGCCGACCGTTCCTGGCTTTCCATTCAGATCGTACTGCCATGTCGCATCCGTCTTGACCGCCGCATCGGTTTGAGCCTTCACCAGGCGGTGCTCCAAACGGCCATCGTAGTCATACTGGAACACAAGCAACGTGTTCTTCGCGTCCGTTTGCGTTCTCAACCTTCCAAGGCCGTCCCACGAAAACGCCCACACTCCGCGGTCCGGGTCATTCACGCTCGTCTTCCGGGAAAGTGCATCGTAAGCCGCGCTGGTCAGGTTGCCGGCCGAGTCACGAATGAGCGTGAGACTGCCCGCAGGGTCATAGAAGTAGCTGGTGATCAAGGCAGGCGCCGTCGCGGAAAGGGTCTGGGTAGTCTGAACGAGTTTCCCGAGGCGATCGTAGGTGCGGGACATCGTCAGCAGCCCTTGAGGTCCGGGATTCGAGACGGTGATGACGGTCTTGGAAAACCCCGACGGCGCGGAATGCGCATACGTAGTCGTCAGCGACGCACTCCCTTGCCCTGAGGCGAAACTGCTGCCATCGCGCATGACTGTCTTGAGTCCCGGCCGCCCCAAAGCGTCGATGGCCGAGAAAAAGGTTCCAAAGCCAGTCGCCGGAGGGTTCCCGTTCCAAGAGCCTGGACCCAGGATGCCGACGGTTGGCGCATACTCCGCGAGTTTGAATCCACGCTCATTGTAAGTCACGACAGAAATGATTTCAGTAGGGTCAGTCGCAAGCCATTGAGTTCCAGAGGCCATCGCTCGACCGAGAAGGTCGTGGTAGCTGGTTTCGACCGGTGCACCGGCCTGAAACGTCTGAACCTTGAATGAACAACCCGGGACAGATTGGCAAGCAGTCACTCTCAGCGTCGCCGCCTGGCCTCCATCCGTCTGTTGGGAAACGAGACGGCCCAGACTGTCGTAGGTGTAGTGAGTGACCGGGGCCGACTGGACAGCTTGCGTGGTGAGCGCTTGTCCGGTCGCCGCATCGAACGTCTTTGTGGAGGCATGCTGTAACGCGTCTTTCTCGGTAGCTGGAAAGTACCCATCGGCTGTGTACGTTGCTACGACAGCCGGCACATCCGAGATCGCATTCGTTGACGGCCATGAAAGTGAAGCGCCGATATCCCTTGCCGAGGTGTGCTTCACTAGCAAGTTGCCGAATTGGTCGTACGAATCGTAGGAGACACTCGATTCAATGCCTCCAGACGCTGCTCCGAGGCTCCGCCAAGCCAGCTTCCGCGAGGTGCCCTGTAGCGTGGGGGATGCTCCGCTCCAGGTGAAGGTCGATAGCGTGCCCTTTGCGGTCGTTGAATTGCTCAAGATGCTCGGGCATGCAGGTGCTGTTGTGGCGCAAGCCGTCGCATTTGCCCTCGAGTCGCTCACGTTGCACGGGGGCAACGAGAAGGGACTAGATAGGAAGTCACTCTGGGAAAGGTGCGTGTTGACCTTCGCGAGCCACCAGACGCCCGGGGCGACATCGTTCGTCAAGTCGAAGGTTTCCAATCCGATCACGTCTTTCGCCGAAGTGCTCGCGGGATCCGGGGTGGCCGCAGCCAGGATCGAGCAGACTCTCTTTGGTTCGCCGGACACCAAGTCGGATTCAGTCACCGTCGTGCGCTGGCTCGCGAGGTTCCGGTCCGTGTCGTAATTCATTTCCAAAGCCCCGGCCGGTGTCACGACCGTCTGTCCAAAGCCCCCCACTCCGGGCGCGACGTTCCACCAGTAGGTCGTCGAGTGTAGCAAGAGACCTGTGACGGCTGGCGCCTCGACCGCGGGCCGTTCTACGGTGACCGAACTCAACCGGCTGGTCAACGGAAACTCTTGATAGAATTGCGTCGTCGTTCTCAGGTCGTTTGAGACATTCTCGCCGTTCGCCTTCCCAGACTGCTGCTCGGCGATGATGGTCTTGAACCCTTGCAACCCGCGTCCTTCGTTGTTGAGCATCGCGTTCTGATAGCGGAAGCAGGTTTTGTTCATGCCTCCGTTTACGCCGTTGCTTTGGTCAAGCCGTGCTACGACCCACATCGAGGAGGCAAAAAACGAGTAGCCCGGAGACCTGCTCGTATCCAAATCTACGTGATAGAAGGGGCCCGCAGTCATATCGCAGCCGACCGAGCCGTCGGTCTGGGCGGATGTGTCTGAGAGTGGCCGATGCTTCCAGTTGGAGGTCGCGTTGAGTCCATTCGTGGCCGAGATCAATACGTCGGGAGCCTTTGCGGAGTTTCGGGCGATGTACGGACCCAGGGCCGACGAGGGGACGGTGGAAGGATCGTAATACTTGCTGACGCTTGCAACGGTGCTGTTCTGCAGTCGGTAGTAGATGTCAGTCGTTCCGTCGCCATTTGAGTCGTTCTGGTTCAGCGGATAGTTGACCGGAGCCAGGAGAGATCCGCTCCCGGCCGCGCCGACCATCGACAGCGTGTATGAGCCGTCGGCTCCCTCGACGAACCGATAGGCGTCCCAGGAGAAGACCGACCGATCCTGATTGACGTATGCAGGGGGCGCGTTGTCGAAGTCTGCTCCGCAGAAGTAGATTGCCTCCCCACTTGGCTGCTTGTGGGTAGGGTCGCTGTAACAGTAGTCGTGCACTCGGTAGTTCGGCACGACGATCTCGTCGCGCCCATCGTTATCGATGTCCATGACGAAAGCTTGCTTTGCCCGGAGGTCGAGGAAGGCGGGCGTGGCCAGGTTGACACGCTGAAACATCGCTGCATTTGGAGCCCCATTGACGAGAAAGGGCCCACCACGGTTGATGTAGACAGAGTAGGGAGGGTCATAGATGTCCGGCAGCCCGTCGCCATTGACGTCAATCCACCTACGATTCTTGGCTTGCTTGAATGACCCGGAAGGTCCTCCCAGGTCGGTGAGAAGAGGATAGGTGTAGACTGCACTCCCCAGTTGATCAATGTAGTAATACCCGATCCGAGTCGGGTCTGAAGCTGTCGCAGCCGGATCGGCGTCGAAGACTGTATCCACGCTGCCATCCCCATTGATGTCCCGTGTCATCTGCGCCACGAGATTTGCCGGCGCCACAGGAGGCTGGATGATCACACCGTTTGACCAATCGGTCGCGTCCCGGCTACGCCGCAGAACAATCGCCTCTTTCAGTGTTTCGTCGTCCTGGTACCCAGGATGCGTGAGCACTCCAAAACATCGGACATCGACGATCCCATCGCCATCGTAGTCGATGCCGGTGCAACTCTGAGACGAAGTAGCCGGGAACAGGTTGGCCACCCATAGATTCGTCACTATCGCTCGGGCCCACCCACTACACGAGGCTGTCTCGGTCAATAGAGTACCGCTCAGCACCCCCACGATATCGACACGACCGTCGTTGTTGAAATCGACCATGGCTCCTAGCGGCGTCGCGTCCGGAAGAGTGTAGTAGCCAACGGGGAATGAGTTGCTGGCGATTTGTTGAGCGACCGTTGTACAGCTCGACAGGCGGAGGTCTCTCTCGCCAGTGTCGCTTGCGAAGAGTGTGTCACGAGTACCATCGCCATCGAGGTCTCCGACGATTGGAATCCTCCACTCCGGCCCAAGGGTCACCCCATCGCGCTTGGCGTGCCAGGCGTCGAAAGTTGTCAGGTCGGCCTGGTAGTTGAATGTCGTGGTCGGAAACTTCTCGACCCCGGCGCAGGAATTGCCGGCGCAAAGCTGCACGCTCGACAGCGTGGAGCGGTTGGTGGCCGGGCTAGTACTATAGGCAAGCTCATACCTACGGACGTACGCTGCTCCCACCTTCGTCGAGATCGCCGCCAGGCGGGCGGTCATCATCGAGCCTAACCCGTAGCGGTTGGTCGTCCGCTTGTCGGGCCGGTCGGAGGTATAGGAGAATTCAACACTGCGCGAGGATGAGTCCGTTCTGCAAAGCCGGCCCGACCCAGCGTCCGGGGTTCCTGTATACGAGATGGACGTGAGCTCGTGATCCTGATCGATGCCGCGAGACGCGAAGATCGAGTAGTTGTACTCAATGCAATTGCCCTGGGGGTCGAACTCACGCGCCAGGTACCAGGTATCCGGAGGCATCGCCGTCGGCGAGTTGTCGAGTTGAGGCCCGGGCTCGTACTGTGAGCGGCGACCAGACTTGTGAGCGACTTCGAAATAGGCAGTCCAGGCGCTTGTCGGGCCGTTCTTGAGGGTGATGCTCGCGAACTGGTCGATCTCGGTCCGGTACTCGGTGTTTTGCTGCCCATAGTTGGCGTCCGTGGGCCCGACCAACCTCTGGCCGTCGTAACAGAGCTTGTCGAGCATGTCGTGCCGGACGGAGCGCCCTCCCCCGTTGGTCGAGCCCCAGTCCTGCGCCACCGTCCGCGGACAGCGGTAGATGGTCTTGCCGGTCGAGACAGACCAACCCACTCCGGCTACTCCGTTGCCGCTCCTGCTGCTATAGGTCAGCGCCACAGCGGGCTGCATGCCGGCGCGTCCGGGAGGTACCTCGATCGGAATGTGATAGGTAGCTGCGCCGCCTTCTACGCCAGCCTCCCCCGGAACTGTTCCTATCCACCCTTGTGCGGGTACCGCTTGGCCGCCCACGGCACTGTCAGGGAATGAGAGGAGCGGCGTGACGACGTTGAAGACACCAGAGGTCGAGCCGTATGCGCTGCAACCAGAGGCATTGCAAGCCCTGACGCGATACGCATAGACACCGTAGGGCTTCGACGAGAAGGACTGAACCGGTCCGGTCACTCCACTGGTCGTCGTCGTGAAGTTCAGGCCAGCGGGGCTGTAGAGCTCGTCCAGGTCGTATCGGGCGACCGAACCACTGCTCGCCCCCCAGGAAACGGTATAGAATGGTGGACTATCGCCGGAAGGCGCGCTGATCGAGCCCGGAACTCCGGGGGGAAACAAGACGGTGACCGCATAGTCCGCCGTGAATGCGCCACAGCCTGTCGGCCCGCATGCGCGAACCGTGTAGTGATAGGTACCGTCGCCTTTGCCTGAGACACTTGCCGTTGTCGAAGTCAGATTGACCTGACTGGGCGAACCGCCCTCGTAAAGCTGATAGCTGGCCACGCTTCCACTGGCCGCTCCCCAGTTCAAGCTGTACGAACCGTTCGCACTGCTATTGCCAGCTGGACCACTCATTGCGCCCGGCTGCCCAGGAGGCGTCACGGTAACGCTGAAGCCAGCTGTGAAGCTCCCGCACCCAGTAGGTCCGCAGCCTCGGACCGTGTAGGCGTACCCACCGGCAACCTTTGCCGAGATATTTGCGTTCAGTGAAGCGGTGCTCAGGATACCCGCCCCATTCTCCCAAAGCTCATAGTGGTCAACCGACCCGCTCGACGCGCCCCAGGACAAGCTGTACGCGCCGGAGCTGTTGGTCGAGGGCCCGCTGACCCCGCCAGGGACTCCGGGTGTAGTCACAGTGACGGTGAATCCCGCCGTCTGCGCGCTGCAGCCTGGCAAGTTGCAGCACCTGACTGAATAGGTATACGTCCCAGCGACCTTTCCCGTGATGTTCGCGCTCAGCGAAGCCGTGCCGATGATGGCCGTGCCATTTTCAAATAAGTCGTAACGGGTGGCGACTCCGCTCGACGCTCCCCAGGAGACGGTGAACGCGCCCGTGCCATTGTTTGACGCGGCGCTGATGGGGCCCGGAGTTCCTGGGACGCAGGAGAGAGTGCCCGCGCAGTTTCCTTGGCCGTCGCACCGGTCGTTCGCGGTGCACGCGTTCCCGTCGTTGCAGGCCGTACCGTTCGCGGAGGGAAGGCATTCCCAAGCGATGTCGACGGCGTTGCAGTGAGCGAAAGAGCACATGGGGCAGGTAGGAATGAACCGTGGATTGCAAGAGACCGCCGACGCTGCCGAAGGCGTCAAGGCTCCCGCGGCAAGAGCAACGGCAATGGTGGCCACGGGGACAACGCAGGGAAATCGCAAGCGTACTCCGGTCCGATTTGGAGATTCGCGCGGAAGTTCTCATGCCGATACCCTGTAGAGTCAACCAGTCAGGACTCCGGCCCCGCGGGCTCATAATTGGGCCTCTATGGCAATCACCTGAGTTGATCACTATTTGCGCGCGAAGGACCTCGACCCATTTGGACTGATAGCAGCCAGCGCGTTCGCGGAGCTCTCTGCCGATTTCGCTTCCCGGCGAGCGCTGTCGTCGCGGCCTCGATTCGCGAAACAGGCAGGCCTGGTATCGCCCCGCAAAGTCACCGGCGACGCCGGCGCGGCGTTGAGTCCAATTCGATTCCAAACACGTCCTCGAGGTCGCTCCGCTCGACGGCTTCCTTGCCCTTCTCCGCACGGCGAAGCGCGCCCTTCGCCAGCAGCTCTTCCATGGCGACGCTGCGCAGTATGAAGAAGAGCTCGGGCTTGTTGTCGAGCCGCGTCCCGACGCCATAGAGCACCGCGGCGATGTGCTTGCACATCGAGGCGGCGTCGGGGCACGAGCAGGTGAAATCGATCTCCTTGGGAGTAGGAAAGACCCCCGCGCCCCGGTCCACCAGCGCCTCGAGCACCTTCTCCGAGAGCCGGCCTTGCAGAAGCTCGACGACCGAATCGATGCGCCCGGCGCAGCGCTTGACGAGCGCGCCCCAGCGTTTGCTTGCGAGCTTGTCGATCTTGACCGACACCTCGTAGAGCGAGCTGCCGGCGACCAGCGCGTCGATCTGCCCCGCGCCGATGCGCAGATCGACCACCGCGTTGCTGCGCAGATAGGTGCGGCCGCGCGGCAGGCGGTTCGAGAAGTCCATGTACGATTCGAGGTTCTTGCACCACTCCTTGCCCCAGAAGGAGCTGGCGATGCGCTTTCCCTCGAGCGTGACGGGCTCGAGCGCGCGGCCGCGGCCCGCGAGCTTCTTGGCCTGGGTCTGCGCCTTGGCGCGGCGCTCGGCCACCGAGATGTACCGGGGGAAGCCGCCATCGAAGTCACGGTAGGCCATCGTCCCTCTTGATCAGGCCGCGTCGTCGAGGGCACGGCCCAGGTCGATGGCGACGGTTCGCAATAGATCAGCGTCGCTCATCTCAGTCAATCGGGCCTCGGCAGAGCCCTCGAGCAGCTCGCCGGCGAGCTTGCGTTTGCCGGCGAGCATCGCGTCGATCTTCTCCTCCACCGTGCCGCGGCAGACGAACTTGTGCACCAGCACGTTGCGCTTCTGGCCGATGCGAAAGGCGCGATCGGTGGCCTGCTCCTCGACGGCCGGGTTCCACCAGCGGTCGAAGTGGATGACGTGAGAGGCGGCGGTGAGATTGAGCCCGGTGCCGCCCGCCTTGAGTGAGAGGACGAAGAAGGGCGCGTCGCCGGATTGAAAGCGCTCTACCAGGGCCGCGCGGTCGCGCACTTTCGTCTCGCCGTGCAAGACCTGGCCGGGTGCGCCGAAGACCAAAGCGAGAAAGGCTGCCAGCGGTTCAGTCAGCTCGCGGAACTGGGTGAAGACGAGCACCTTTTCCTGCCGGGCGGCGATCTCCTCGCAGAGTGCGGACAGCCGCGCGAACTTGCCGCTGGCGGCGGCGGCATAGTCGCCATCGCGGAGCCATTGAGAAGGGTGATTGCAGATCTGCTTGAGTCTCATCAAAGACGCCAGCACCAGCCCGCGCCGCTCCATTCCCTCGGCGTCCTTGAGCGACCGCGCCAGCTCCTCGACCGTCTTTTGATAGAGAGCCGCCTGCATCTTGGTGAGTCCGCAATAGGCGGTCAGCTCGGTCTTGTCGGGCAGGTCTCTGATGACGCTCTTGTCGGTCTTGAGTCGCCTCAACAAGTAAGGTCGAGTGAGTTCGCGCAAAGGACCATATCCGCGCTTCTCCAGCTTCTTGACGAACTGCCCGAACGCCTTGGCCGACCCGAGCAGGCCCGGGTTGAGGAAATCGAAGATCGACCAGAGATCGCCCGGGCGGTTCTCGACCGGCGTTCCCGTCAGCGCGATGCGCACGCGCGCCTTCAATTCCTTGACCGCGCGAGTCTGCCGCGCGCCCGGGTTCTTGATGGCCTGCGCTTCGTCGAGGATGGCGGCGTCCCAGGTCGCCTCGGTCAGTGCAGGCTTGCGCAGCAACATTCCATAAGTAGTGATGACGAGCTCTGCGTCCACGGCTTGCCCAGCCTCATTTGCCTGGGCGGAAGGGTGGTCGATCCGCGTGCGCAGGCTGGGTGCGAACCGCGCGATCTCGGCGCTCCAATTCCCGAGCAGCGACGCCGGCGCGACCAAGAGGCTCGGGCCCGAGGCCTGACCCGCCTTCCGCCGCGCGAGAAGGAAGGCGAGGACTTGGAGCGTCTTGCCGAGGCCCATGTCGTCGGCGAGGCACGACCCGAGGCCCAGGCTGGCGGCGAACGCGAGCCAGCGCACGCCGACCTCCTGGTAGGGCCGCAGCTCGGCGCGCAGCTCGCCGCCCGGGAGCTGGGTCGCCAGCGCGTCCGGGCTGCGCAGGCCCGCCAGCGCTTGCGCGAGCCAGGGGCCGGCGCTCACGCGCGACCAGTCGGCCACCTTCTCTTCGAGGGGCGCCACCGCCGTGCCCTCGGCGCCGGCCAACAGCCGCATCGCGTCCAAGAGCGAGAGCTCCCCGTTTCGCGCCGCGCGTTGCGCGTCCTTCCAGTGCGCCAGGACCTGGTCGAGCTTCTCGCGATCGATCTCCACCCAGCGCCCGCGGACCAGCGCGAGGCCCTCGCCTTGCGCCGCCAGCGCTTTCTGCTCCTTCTCGCTCAGCGGCTCGCCGTCGAGCGCGAGGCGGACGTCGAAGTCCACCAGCGCATCGAGGCCGAGGCCCGACGGCTTGCGCCCGCCGACCGTGACCTCGACGCCCACGCGCGCTCGCTTCTTCCACCAGTCGGGGACGCGGACGACGATGCCCGCCGCCTCGAAGGCCGGCACCTCGCGCAGGAAGCGGAGCGCCTCGGCCGGCGTCCAGGCCAGGGTGCGCAAGAGCTGCCCGCTGTCGGCCAGCTCCTTGGCCAGCGCGCTTTGCGAAGCTGCGCGCTGCACTGGCAAGAGCAGGGCGAGGAGCGCGTTCTTGTCCTCTGCGAAGTCGCGCAGCGCCTGGCCGAGCGGCCGGTGCTGCGGCTGCGCAGCCCGCGAAAGGCGCGTGGTGTACGTCGCCAGGAACGCGAAGGGCTGCTCTTGATTGGCCTTGTTCTCCGCGAGGTGGAAGCAGACCCGGCCGACCACGTTCCAGGCCGCGTGGCGGTCCTTGAACCACTGCTCGAGCGAGCTCTGCCGCAGCTCGCTGCGCAGGGCGGCGTCCAGCTCCTGCCAGAGCGCCTCCAGCGTCGCGGTGCGCAGATATTCGCCGCCGCTGATCGGTGGAGCCGCCGCGGCCAGACGGGCCAGCTCGTCCGCGGGGGCCGCGACGCTCCTGGCCTCGGGCCCTGCGCACGCGCGGGTCAGGAAGAGCGCCCCGACGTCGCGGAAGAACGCGACGCTCGGCGGCAGAGGCTCGCCGGGGTGGCGCGCCGCGAGCTCGAGGACGGCGTAACCGGGTCCCCGGGCGAGGTCTCTGGTGAGCGCCTGCAGAAGCTCCTCCGGCACGGCGCTCTCTTCGGGAGGCCGCGTGTCGAGGTGCACCTCGCCGGAGGGCGAGAGGGCGAGGGCAAGCGGGATCAGGTCTGCGGCCATCGCCGCTCGCTTATCATCGTCCTCGGCCTGAACGCCAAGCAGCGCGGAGGTGGTCCGCCCTTACGGTACCCGACCCGGAAGGCGGGACTCCGCGAACCGCTCCCTGCCGGTTGCCTGGATCGATAGCGCCACGCTATCGCTGGCATCGCATCAATCGATTGGCTGATTTGCCGGGCGCCCGATAGATCGACACTCGGCCGGGGACCGGACACGGAGATCCGCCAATCCGGGGCATCCCGGCTGGACTACTACCAACCAACCAACCGTGCAGGGAGCAGATATGGCAGACCAGATCCTCAAGAGCGTCAGCAAGTGTCCCGTGATGGGCGGTCACGCCAGCGCGGCGGTGGCGAACAAGCAGTGGTGGCCGGAGCAGCTCGACTTGAAGGCTCTCTCGCACGGGTCTTCCCACGGCGATCCCCTGGGGAAGGATTTCAACTACGCCAAGGAGTTCAAGAGCCTCGATCTGAACGCCCTGCAGAAGGACGTCGATGCGGTGATGACCGCGTCGCAAGAGTGGTGGCCGGCCGACTACGGACACTATGGGCCGCTCTTCATCCGGATGGCCTGGCACAGCGCGGGCACCTACCGCACCGGCGACGGCCGCGGCGGTTCAGGCTCCGGCACGCAGCGCTTCGCGCCTCTCAACAGCTGGCCCGACAACGCCAACCTCGACAAGGCGCGCCGGTTGCTCTGGCCCATCAAGCAGAAGTACGGCCGGAAGATCTCGTGGGGTGACTTGATGATCCTGGCCGGAAACCGGGCCCTCGAGACCATGGGCTTCAAGACCTTCGGCTTCGCCGGCGGGCGCGCAGACGTCTGGGAGCCCGAGGATATCTACTGGGGGCCCGAGGACAAGTGGCTCGGCGACAAGCGCTACACCGGCGACCGCGAGCTCGAGAGTCCTCTGGGCGCCGTCCAGATGGGTCTCATCTACGTGAACCCGGAGGGGCCCAACGGCAACCCGGACCCGGCGGCATCCGCCAGGGACATTCGCGAGACCTTCGCCCGCATGGCCATGAACGACGAGGAGACCGTCGCGCTGGTCGCCGGCGGGCACACTTTCGGCAAGTGCCATGGCGCTGCCGACCCGGGCAAATACGTCGGTCGCGAACCCGAAGCTGCCGGCATCGAACACCAAGGCTTTGGCTGGAAGAACAGCTTCGGCAGCGGCAAGGGCGGCGACACCATCAGCAGCGGCCTCGAGGGGGCGTGGACCACCAACCCCGTTCAATGGGACAATAACTACTTCGACAACCTGTTCGGCTTCGAGTGGGAGCTGGTGAAAGGCCCTGGCGGCGGGAAGCAATGGGCTCCCAAGAATGGTGGCGGCGCGGGCACCGTGCCGGACGCTCACGATCCGTCGAAGAAGCACGCCCCGTTCATGACCACCGCCGACCTCGCGCTGAGGGTGGATCCGACCTACGAGAAGATCTCGCGGCGCTTCCACCAGAACCCGGCTGAGTTCGCGGCCGCCTTCGCCAAGGCCTGGTACAAGCTCACGCACCGTGACATGGGGCCGGTCACCCGCTGTCTGGGCCCGCTGGTCCCCGCGGAGCCGCAGCTTTGGCAAGACCCGGTCCCGGCCGTCGACCATGAGTTGATCGGCGCGCAGGAGATCGCGGCCCTGAAGGCGAAGATCCTCGCTTCGGGTCTGTCGATTTCGCAGTTGGTCTCCACCGCCTGGGCGTCGGCGTCCACCTTCCGCGGCACCGACAAGCGCGGTGGCGCGAACGGCGCGCGGATCCGCCTCGCGCCGCAGAAGGATTGGGAGGCCAACGATCCGGCCGGCCTGGCCACGGTGCTGCAGTCGCTCGAGAAGATCCAGCAGGACTTCAACGGCGCCCAGCCCGGCAAGAAGAAGGTCTCGCTCGCCGACCTGATCGTTCTCGGCGGGTGCACCGCAGTCGAAAAGGCGGCGGCGAATGCCGGGCAACCGGTGCAGGTTTCCTTCACGCCGGGGCGCACGGACGCGTCGCAAGAGTCTACCGACGTGGAATCGTTTGCCGTGCTCGAACCGACCGCCGACGGCTTTCGCAACTACCTGTCGAACGGACACAAGCGATCGGCCGAGGAGCTCCTGGTGGAGCGCGCGGGATTCCTGAATCTGACCGCTCCCGAGATGACCGTCCTGATCGGCGGCCTGCGCGTCCTCGACGCCAACACCCGCCACTCCCAGGTCGGCGTTCTCACCGCGCGGCACGAATCATTGACCACGGACTTCTTCGTCAACCTGCTGGACATGAACACCAGGTGGGAAGTGGCCGGCGCGTCCAAAGACGTGTTCGAGGGGCGCGACGGCAAGACGGGCAAGGTCAGGTGGACCGCCACCCGCGCCGACCTGATCTTCGGCTCGCACTCGCAGCTCCGGGCCCTGGCGGAAGTCTACGCGTGCAGCGACTCGCAGAAGCCGTTCGTCCATGACTTCGTGGCTGCGTGGAGCAAAGTGATGAACCTCGATCGCTTCGACCTGGCCTGACCTCGACCGGCCGCTGGTGGAGCTCTCGGCTTCACCAGCGCCGATCGCTCCGGCGGCCACGGTGGCTGCCAAGGCGAGGCTTGATCCACCCGCCAGCGAGAAGGAGTGCAAGGACAAAGGTGGTACGGTCTCGCGTCCGCGGAAATGGCGAAGGAGGGCGACGAGAAGTGAGAGGCTGGTTGCGGCCGGAGTTCGTCGCATTCGCGCTCGCCGCGGGCTGCAGCACCGGCAGTTGCTCGCCCGCGGCGCGCGCATCGGCGGAAGCGAAAGAGGCTCCGCCCGCGCAGCTCGAAGGCAATCCGGATGCCCCCGGGCTCGCGCCCACCAAGGCGCTGCAGACGCGGCTGCGCGAGGCACTTGCCGCAAAGGGGCCGGCGTTCGCAAGCCGCTCGCGCCATCGCAATCCCGACGGCTCGCCGCGATACCTCAATCGGCTGCTCTTGGAAACGAGCCCGTACCTGCGCTTGTCAACCGCCTACCAGTCAGAATTCTCGGATCTCCCAACTGACGCCAGGTGCCAGGTCGCTGACGTTGGCTGACACCTGACGATTCCGATCGCGTTTGCCTGGCGAGTTCCGCCCGCGGGTCTCCGACCT
>JBBRMI010000186.1:0-16027 GCA_038230915.1 Polyangiales bacterium
AGTCGGACGCAAAGTCTCAGCTCAGGAGATGCGCGCGCTCAAGATCGACTCCGGTAGCTTTCGCGGCGACTGGAACTACGTCGTCCGTCCCCGCGCCCAGGAGCCTTGACCAGTCGACTTGTTCTTACGCGGGCCCTAAGGCTGCGGTGCGGCAGCCCTACGGCACAACGACGTTCGTCGGCAGCTTGTAGTCTTTTTGCGGCTTCTCGTAAGCGGACAGCAAATCACGGGCGATCGAGACTTCGACTAAGTCGATAGCCTCGCTCTTTACGACTTGCTCGAAGCCGGCCTTGGCGTCCTCCGCGCTGCCTTGCGCGTGGCGCGCCATCGCGGCGTAGAAGATGGCTTCGGTGCGCTGCGAGCGATCCTTGGCGGCGGCAAGCAGCTCGGCGTCGTTGAGTCGCCCGGTGGCCCACGCGCGGAGCCGCGACGGCCAGCCCGATTTGTCGTCGATGCCCGAGTAGGCGTCTTCGACGGCGCCGCTGCTCGGCACGCGCAGCTTCCTCTCGAGCAGCTGCAGCCACAGCGCCGGATACACCAAGTCATCGCCCGACATGCCGGCGCTGACGGCGTGCTCGACCGCCGTGCGTGAGACCGTGAGATCCGACAACGTCAGCCCACGGCGCGCAGCGTCCATCACCGTTGCCGAAAGCAGGCGCGGATCCGAGCCGGCGGCTTCGAACGAGCGCGCTGTCGCGCGGCGCACGGCGCGTTGATCGCCGTAGTGCTCGAGCACGCGCGCCAAAAGCCGCTCGGCGCGCGCCTGCGTGGCGCCGGTACGGCCCTGTTTTTGCGCCAACAATACGCGCGTCAAGGCCGCGTCCAGCGCGCGGCTGGCTTCGGTGGCGTCGTGCTGCTCGCGAAAGATCTCGAAGCGAGTGATCTGCGCGTCGGCTTCCGTCAAAAGGTCGGCGCTGGCGCGCGACGCTTCGACCGCTTTATCGGCCCAGCTAAGCGCGTCCGTCAATTTGCCGCGCTGGCGGTCGATGGCGACGAGTAACAAATACGCATCGCTGCCCGGCTCCTCTTGCAATGACCTGAGCAAGAGCGGACGCGCACGTTCCAGCTCGCCGTGACGGATTTCCGTGGCCGCCATCGTGAAGCGCAGCCGCGCCGGGGTGGGGCGGACCTTGCCGCGCAACGCCGGAGCCGCCGCGACCTCGAGCAACGGCGCTGCGTTGTCGAAGGTGGCGCGCGCCGCGCTGAGCCCGCCGGCGTCCTCCTCTTCGCTCACCGCGCGCATGACGAAGCCGAGCGCCGTGCTGACTGCGTCCGGCTCCGGGTGCTCGCTGAGCGCAGGTCCGAGCGCGAGCGGCGCCACCTCGGCCATGCCGTGGGAAGCCAGCTCGGTGGCGATCGGCAACGTTCCGCGCAGCGAGCCGGGCTCGGCGCGGAACAGTCCTTCGGCGGCGCCGAACGCCGCGGCATCGACCAGCTCTGGATCGAGCAAGCCGTCGGAGCTGCCGCGCGCCGACTCGAAGAAGTGATAAAGATCCGCCCACGCGTCGGGATCGCTCTCGTCACCGGCGCGCTCCAGCCGATCGCGCAGCTCCGGCGGCATCAGCTTTTCGAGCCCGGCCGAATCCAAAAGGCCGAGCGCGCCGCGCGGATCACGCTGACGCAAGTACAACGCCGCCACCGTGTAACCGCCCGCCCGCAGCGCGCGGTAGGCTTCGAACGCCTCGTCGCGTTCTTGATTCGAGCGGATCGGCGCCTCGCCGATGTTGGTCGAGAGCGCCTGGCGCAGCCAAGAAACCGTCATCTTCTTGGCGGCATCCATCGCCACCGGACCGGTGTCGATGATCGCGCGGCTGATCGCGGCGCGCGCCGCTGCGGAGGCGGTCGTCACCGCGCCGCTGCCGCGCGTGTCTTGTCTAAACTTGTTGATCGCCGTCAGGTGGCTCTGCACGTCGTTGCGCCACGCGCCTTGCGGCAATCGAGGCAGCAGCATCGAGTACAGCGCCAGCGCGCGGCCGTCGTTACCGACGCGCGCGACCTCGGTGGCGGCGGCGTCCAGCGCGCGTTCGCCCTTCTCCAGCATCTCGGGCCGCAGCTCACCGGCGCGACCGAGCAAGAACGCGCCGCCGACGGCGACCAAGCCCGCCGACGGGTTGCCGCTGCCGAAGCGTTGCCCAGCGCGCACCAGCTGGTGGCGCGTCACGCCGATCAGCAGACCGGCGCGCTCAACCGGGGTGCCGTTGCTGAGCAACAGCTTGTAGGTCGCGGCGCCGAACGAGCGCTCGTCGACCGCAGTGGCGTGCACGGGACCGTTTGCAGCCAACGGGTTCTTGGGAGCGCCGGTCGCGGGCGCGCCCCCAGCACAACCGGCGAGCAGGGCAGCCAGCGCCACCAGCGGGAGAACGGACAGCCGCATTGGCTCGAACCTTAGCACCATCCCCGCGCTGTCTTGCAGCGGCGCCCGGCCGGCCTAGAAGAACGCGTCGATGCGTAGCCGAACGCCACCATCGTCGGCTCCGCCCAGTCGGCCGCCCAGCGGCGCAATGTAGCCGACACTCGGGGATATCGCGCCGAAGCGCGCGCCGATGCGCGGCTCCAAGACCGCCTGGACGGTGCTCGGCGTCGCGGCGGCCGGAGTGGCGTTGAAGACGAAGCTCTGGATTGGGCTCCAGATGACAGCGAGATCGAGGCCGGCGTAGAGCAGCGGGCTGCTCAAGAAATTGTAGCTGCCACCCAGCGTCGTGACTTCGCGCATGGCGAAGGCGTTGATCTTGTAGTTGCCGGGGTTGGCCCCGTCGCTGCTGGCCGGAGTCTGGACTTTGGTGCTGAGCGCCGGCAACAGCACGAACTTCAAGTCGCCGTGCAGCTCCCAGTCGTGGCGGTCGTGATGAATGCCGACGCCGACCACGATTGGCAGGTGCTTCGGCTGGAACAGCTCGCTGTCACGCCAGCCGCTGGTCGCATCGGCGAGTTGGTTCACGTAGCCCTTGCTCTGCGCGTCGCGGTCGGTTCCGGTGGCGTCCGCGCTGCCTTGCGCGACTGGGATGCCGACACCAAATTCGATCGGTATCGACGTCAGCTTGTTGAGCGAGAGTCGGTACTCACCCATCAGCTCGGGCGCGCCGAACACGGTGCTGCTGAGGTTCGTGCCGTTGGTTTGCTTCACGCTCGCAGTCGTGATCGGGATACGCAGGCCGCCCGAGAACGCCGGCGTGATATCGTAGCGTCCGCCGACCTGAAAACCGATCGCTGTGCCCTTGTTGCCGGGGCTGTAGTCGGGCCGGTTCAGTGGAGCGCGCCCAAACCCAATCAGGATCTGGCCGAAGGCCTGGATCTTGTCGCGTTTGCGTCCCTTGTCGGCGGCATGCGCGCTCTTCGGCTCGGGGGCGGGCTCGCCGGACTCCTCCTTGTGCGGAGTGTAGGGGCCCTTATCGCTCTTCTCGTTCTCGGTCGGGTCGGTCCAGGTGGCGGCCGCCGACGGCCCGTCGGTCTTCTTGTTCGGCTTGTGCTTTTTTTGCGCTAGCGCGCTATTAGCCACAAAAACCAGCGAAACAGCGAGAGCAATACGACGCATTCAAGGCCTCCGGGCGGTTCGGCGCGCGACGTTACCATGCGAATCGAAAACGGGAGTAAGCTGCTTTGCTTCGCGCCATGAGCGATCCGCAGGCCCGGCCCCCGCCCAAGCGACTCGCTGACTTCGAGATCATCCGGCGTCTCGGGGCGGGCGGTATGGCGGAGGTGTTCCTCGCCAAGAAGCGCGGCGCCGAGGGCACGTTCAAGGTTCTCGTTCTCAAGCGAATTTTGCCGGCATACGGTTCTTCGCGCCGCTTTCGCACCATGTTCGCGGAAGAGGCGCAGCTGGCCACGCGCCTCAACCACCCCAACATCGTCCAGGTCTACGACTTTCAGGACTACGGGGAGGAGGGGCAGCTCCTCAGCATGGAGTACGTGGAGGGGCCTGATTTGCGTAAGCTGATGCGCGCGGCCCAGGCCAAGGGCCAGCGCGTGCCTCCGTACGTCTCGGCCTACGTCATTTCCGAGATCGCCAAGGGCCTGCACTACGCGCACGAACGCAAGGACGAGGCCGGCAAGCCGATTGACATCGTGCACCGCGACGTGTCGCCGCAGAACATGCTGCTCAGCTTCGACGGCGCGGTGAAAATTGCCGATTTCGGCATCGCCTCGGCCAATCTGTTTCGCGAGGAGCCCGGCGTCTTGAAGGGCAAGACCGCGTACATGTCGCCGGAGCAGGCGCGCGGTGAGCGCGTCACGCGTCGCACGGACATTTATTCCCTGGGCGTAGTTTTTCATGAGCTTTTGACCGGGCGCGCGCTGCACGGCGGTGCCGAAGGTCCGGATCTGCTCGAGGCCGTGCGCGCGGGGCGTGTCGAGCCGCCCAGCACGTACGTGCGCGAGCTGCCGGCTGATCTCGAAGAGATCGTGATGAAGCTGTTGGCTCGCGATCCGACCGAGCGCTTCCAGAGCGGCCGCGAGGTGGCCAGCGCCATCAGTCGCGTGCTGCTGCTGCGACAGCAGCTGATCGACTCGCACGCGGTCGAGACGGTGCTGGCCCAGCTGGTGCCGCGTGACCCAACGTCGCCGGGCGTGCCGCTGCCCGAACCGATTCCGGGGCTGCACATCGGCGCCGACGCGTCCGAGCACGCCTCGTCTTTGTCGATCGGCGCTGGCACAGCAGGCTCCGAGGCGCCGCCAGACGAAACCACCGGCCCCGGTCAGACACGAGCAGGACTGCGCGAGCGCGCTGGGCGCGAGGTCCGCCACGTCGCGGTCGTGACGCTGTGCATCCATGGCCTGGCCGAGCTGACGGCGGCTTCGTCGCCGGGCCAAACCGCACACGCACTCGATCGCTTGAAGAGCACGCTCGAAGAGATCGCGTTTCGGCGCGGCGCGCACTTTGCCTGGAGCGCGACGCGGACGGGCGAGCTGCCGTTTGCCCGGGCCGTCGTCGGCTTGATGGCAAATCCGGCGCGTGCGCCGCTCGATGCGATTTGGCTGGCGATCGACGTCCATGAGGTGATCCGCGGCGCTTCCGAGGATTTGCCATTACCGCTGCGCGGCTCGATCGGCATCGTGCGCGGCATCGCCACCGGTCAGCGTGACAAGGCCGGTCATTTGGTGGCACACGAGCTGGCCGAGCCGGCCAACCACCTGGCAGATTTGCTCGGCGAGCAGGCGCCGCCCGGCGTCAGCTGGGTGGCGGGCGGCTTGTACCGCTTGGTGCGGCGCGACTTCGTCTGGGGCGATGCGCCGACGATCAAAATTCCCGGCGCCGAACAGCGCAACTTGCCGGCCGACATGCGCATCTACTCGCTGCTTCGCCCGCACACGCGCGAAGAGAAGTTGCTGGAGATGGCCAGCGCTTCCAGCGATCTGATCGGGCGCGATGCCGAGCTGGCCGATTTGCACGCGGCTTACTACGGCGTCGTCGGCTCCGGCCTTTCGACGGGACAAGTCGCGGCGCGTGTGATCTCGGGCGAGATGGGCATCGGCAAGACCGCGCTGCTGACTGCGTTCTTGAACGAGCTACCGCCCGACGCGCGCGTCTTACGCGCTGAATGCTCGCCGGCGCTGAGCGAGGTGCCGTTTGCCACCGTCTCGGAGTGGGTGCGGGAGCTGACCGGCACGCTCAGTGATCAGCCGATCGAAGAAGCACGTGCCTTGATCAGCGATGCGCTGAGCGAGCTGGCCGGCGGCGACGACGGCCCCGAAATCATCGAGAGAATGGCGGAGCTGGCCACCGGTCGCGTGCGCAGCATGGTCGACGAAGCCGACGTGGCGCGTTCGCGGCAACTGGTGTCGCTCGGTCTACGGCGGTTCTTCGCGCGCGCTGCCCTCGAAGCGCCACTGGTGATCGCGCTCGACGGCTTGCAGTGGGCGGATCGCCCGAGCCTCGAGCTGGTGAGCGAGTTCTTGAAGCGGCCGGAGCCATTGCCAATATTGGTGCTGCTCCTGGCACGGCCCGACGATCGGGTGATGCCACAGCTCGAAGACCTGGTGCGCATCGAGTTGAAAGGCTTGTCGGCGGAGCATCAGCTGCGGCTATTGCAAGCGCGCTTCGGCGTGATCGACGGCGTCCGCCAGGTGTGTGCGGATCTGTTGCCGCGCGCCGGCGGGAATCCGTTCTTCTTGCTGGAGATGGTCGACGCATTGCTCGAGCGCGGTCGGTTCGAGATCCACGAACGCGAGGGCGGCGGCCAGGAGCTGGTCTCGGTCGAGCGCCCGGGCGAGATTGCGCTGCCACTGCCGTCGACGCTCGAGCAGTTGATCGCCGACCGCTTGAACGAGCTACCGAGCGAGGAGCAAGCGATCGTCGAGTGGTTGGCGGTTGCGGGGGGCCCGCTCGGAAACGAGGAGCTTTCGGCCTTGGAAGGCGCCGAAATCGAGGACGCCGTGATGCGGCTGTGCGCGCGCGGCCTGTGCGAACAAAAGGGCGAGCTGACCGACGTGCGTCACCCGCTCACGCGCGACGTCGCGTATCGCGCTTTGGATCGTCGGCGCCGGGTACGCATGCATCGCAAGCTGGGCGAGTATTTGGGGCGCACACCGCTTGGCAAAGGGCTGACGGCGGCGATCGTGGCGCGCCACTTGGCGCGCGGTAATGCGCGCTTAGAGGCCGCCGGCTTCTTCCTCGAAGCCGCCGACGCTGCGCGCTCCAGCTACCAGACCCAGCTGGCCAAGCGCTGCTACCGGCGGGTGATCGCGCTCTTGCCCGATCAAGATCCGAAGCTTATCGAGGCGTACGAAGCGCTGGAAGCGATTTCCCGCAACCAAGGTCGCTGGCAGGAGCGCCGCAGCCACCTGACCGAGCTGCGTCGGCTCGCTAAGCTGAGCGGCAAGGCTTTCTGGGCCGCGACCGCGCTCTTGCGCACCGCGCAGTTCGAGCTCGACGCCGGGCAGCTCAGCCGCGCACTTTCGTCGGTGCAACGCGGTGAGCAGATGTCGACGAGCTCCGGCTCGGCGGTGCTGGAGGTGAGCGCGCTCACGTTGATGGCGGAAATTCTCCACGAAATCGGCGATATGCAGGGGGCGCTCGGGGCCGTCGATCGCGCGCTGGAAGCCTCGAACAACGAGTCGGCGCCGGTCAGGCTGCGCGCCGAAGCGCTGCGGCTGCGGGGAACGCTGCTGCGCCGCGTCGGCCGCGTGCACGAAGCGGTCGAGTGTCAGGCCGAAGCGATCGCGGTGTTCCGGCGGGTGGGCGCGCGGCGGCTCGAGGCACGCGCCAAGAACTCGCTCGCCTATGCGCTCTTGGTGCTGGGGCGGTTTGAAGACGGCATTGCGCTCGCGCTCGACGCGATTCGCATCGATCTGTCGATCGGCGGGCGGTTCCAGATTGCGCGCACGCTGAGCACGATCGGCGCCTGCTACGCCAACTTGGGAGACGTGCCACGCGGGCTCGCCTATTTGCGACGCGCACGCGAGGCGCACGAGCGTTACGGCGACCGCGATTCGCGCGCCGATACGCTGCTCTCTACCGCCGAGCTGCTGCTCGAGGCTGGCGACATGGTTGCGGGCGAGACATTGGTCGGTGACGCCGGCGCGCTCACGGCCGTGACCGGCAGCGCGTTCGACTCCGTGCACGAGAAAATCTTGCGCGCCTTGATGGCCTACCAGCAGGGCGACGCCTCGCGCGCGGTGATGTACGCGTTCGACGCGCGGCAAGCGGCCGAGGCGCAGGCTTACGTGGCATTTCACTTCTACGCGATGGCGATCGAGGCGCGCTCGCGCGTCGAAATGGGGGAAAACCATACCGGAATCTTGCTCGCCACCACCGCGATGGGCGCGATCGAGACGTTGCAAGGCTCAGAGTACGGTCTGCCGACGCGCGCGCTGTGCTGCGAGGCGCTGGTGCGCGCCGGTTCACCGCAAGCCCACGAGATCCGCGAGCGCGCTCGCGGCTACGTGCAGCGCCTGGTCGAGCACATCCGCGACACCGGCTTCCGCGATCTCTTCCTCAAGCGCCGAGTCGTCCAGGAAATCCTGATGGATTCTCCAACGCCGTCGAAATCACCTGAACGGAGCCTGCTCTCGTGAAGAGATGATGAATTAAACAGGGAGACGGGGAGGTTGGGAGGGACTTTGGTTTGGCGCCCGCGCGACTGAGACCTTGGGCGGACCAGAAAGCGTCGAGGCTGGCCAGTTCACCCTCGAACAAACCTCCCAAACTCCCCGACTCCCTGTTGAATCCCATTCCTCACATTGGCATGTCGACGGAGGCGTCGAGGTACAGGCCGGTCATCGTGATCTTGTAGTCGCCGGCGAAGCCGCAGAACGTGCAGCCGGTGCCAAGAGCGCTGTCGGCGATGTGCGTGCTGCCCATGCGTCGCGAAGCCGCTACGTTCACCTGCCAATGTTCCTCGGCGTAGCCGACACCAGCGGTGATGGTGTGAGTTGGCGCGGGCGGGGTGCCGAAAGCGCTCGGGAAGGCCTTGTTGGTGACCTTGCTGTCGAAGATGTAGCCGAGCCGCAGCGCGGTGAACGGCATCATACCGAGCCGGTACTCGACGCCGGTGCGCCAGGTCACGCCGTTCTGCCAATCGAACACATTGGGCACTTCCACCGGCGCAGTGCCGAGCGTGCCTTTGAGCGGCGGATGCCGGTTTTGGCTCTGGAATGCCCATTCCAGATCGCTGGCGACGCCGACGTGGCCGACGTCGACGCGCGCACCGAAGCCGAGCTTGGCGGGCAGGACGAAGTCGAGCTCACCGTCGGTCGCATTCTGGGCCAGCACCGTCGCCGAATTAGCCTTGGCTTGAACCACGACTTTGTTGCGGAACACGAGGCCGAGCTTGAGCGCTTTGATCGGCTGGTACTGCGCGCCGACGCGAAAGCCGGTCCAGCTCGGGCCGCGCAGCTTGAGGTCCAAAAACTGCGGATTGTCGACGGCGCCTTTCAAGCGATCGAACGTCACGTAGCTGAAGCGATAGCCGGCCCCGACCGCCAATGTGCCGGGGATCCACCGGTCCTTGGGCACGTTGAAGCTGAGCATCGGCGTGGTCTCGAAGAAGACGATCTCCGTCTTGTCGATGGTCGGCGTCGTGATCGTCGGCGTCAGGTGAACGTCGTAGCGATACTCGGCGCCGCCGGACGCCACCGGAAACCCGGCCAGACCCAGCGTCCACCACTTGTGAATCCGATATCCCACGCCCAGCAGAAAGAACGGCGCGACCACGGTCTTCGACTCGATGTTGCCGGAGCTCTTGTCGGGCGTCGCCTTCACCTTGCCCAAGATCAGGCTGAAATCACCGATGAAAGCCAGCCCGTGCACGCCCTGCAGCCCGGCCGGGTTGTGAAAGCCAGCCGACGGATCATCCACCGCGGCGATCGCGGTGCCGCCCATCGCTTGATGACGTGCGGTGTATAGGATTGGTGTGTCGAAGCCGGCTGCGTGCGCCGATGCCGAGACGAGAGCGACGCTGAGCGCCGCTCCCATGCCCAGCAACGCGCCGCATCCTCGGAGCGAACGCACTCTTGAGCTCACTCCGGAAGGCCGCTACAAGTGTTGAAGGCGTCGCGACACCCCTGCTCGACCTGGCAGATTTTGCATTTGTCGGCTTCGGGATTCTCGATGCATTGCGCGAGGCACTTCTGCGTCGCACAGCCGACGGCTTGCGCGTAGCAAGTGGCACACTCGGGGGTCATGCTGGTCTTCATCACGATGCAGCCGACGGTGCACGTCTTGTCTTTGTTGCCGAGGCAATCTTGACCGCACTTACCGGCAGCCATCCGCGCGTCGCCGCTGACAACGCTCGGGCAATCGGTCGGATTTTGGCAGACGCCGTCCAGCTTCTCGTCGCACATGACGTTGCCAGAGCTGGGCGGAGCGCCGCCGGTGTTGGCTGCACCGCCTTCGGTCACGGGCGCGCCGGCCAAATTGCCGGTGCCGCCGCTGGCGCTCGGTGCACCGCCGTCGGTCACGTGCGCGCCGGCCAAATTGCCGGTGCCGCCGCTGGTCTTGCTCGAGTCGTCGTCGTCGCCGCCGCAGCCCGCAACCCCGATGCCGGCGGTCGCGACCATCATCAAAGCCGAGATAATTCGCTTCATGGAATGCTCCTCAACGTTCTCAGGCGCGGCCTTCCAGCCGAGCCAAGCCCGTCCCCTCATTAGCACCCTTGGCTCAGAAATCGAAATGGCCGGCGATCGTCGGTACGATCGCCAGGACGATACCGAAGCCGTCTTCGTGGGGCAAAGTTGCCAGCGGGCCGTTCTGCGACGTCGGCGTCGTGGTGTAGCCGTCCACGGTGCCGACGGGCACTTGCCTGCCCTTGTCGTTGGGGAGCTGGAAGCTGCCGCCACCGGCGGCCGGTTGCCGCTCGCTCTGCGGGGGGATCACCACGAAGAACGCGATGCCGAAGTCGAGCACGACCTTCTTGGCGACCCGGTAGCCGAAGCGGACTTCGGGCGCGACGAACGGCACGATCATGATCGGCGATTTTTCCGCGATCGAGATCTGCTTGGTCACGCTGACTGTCTCGGTTGGATCACAAGTGTCTGGCCAACCATCGCAGTCGTGCGGGACGTCGCCGGTGAACTCGCCGCCGTTCTTGAACTTGGCTTTGGCGCGCGCGACGCCGGCGCCCAGGCGGAACGTGAGCGGCGTCTTGTCGAGCATGCTGTAGGCTGCTGACAGCTCGACGAATGGCCCCGCCATCGTCGTCTCGTCGTTGTACTTCGGGCTGGTGAGCGTCGCCCCAGGTTGCTCTTGCGTGGCAATGACGTTCTTTCGCGTCATTTTCTCGCCCATGTACAAGAATCCGAAGCCGAGCTCGCCGCTGAAGCCTTTGATGAACTGGTAGCCGCCTCGCGCGCCCGCCAAGAAGCCGAGCGGGAACGATTTGTTGCTGCAGTCGCCGTTGCCGCACGCTTTGTCCGCGCCGCCGCCGAAGCCGCCGATCGGCGCCATCATCATGCCGCCGAAAACCTCCGCGTACAGGTGCGGTACGAAGCCGGCGCTCCACATCGGGTTGGACAAGTCGCGCTCGAGCGAGACCTTGACCAGCTCCTTCTTGCCCTTGGTCAACGTCGTGTTCTTGCGATAGGCAACGAAGCCTTCGCCCGCGATCTCGATCTGGTGCGCGCCGCTTTGCAGCCGCCCTTCCCAGACACCGTTGCCGATTTGCACGCCGTCGACGAACACGCTGGCGTTGGCCGGCACCGGCTCGATGCGGATCTCCGAGTCGAGCTCGACCGCCGACAGCGTCAGCGTTGCCGCTTGATTTTCCTTCACGCTGGCTTGGCTCGGCGCGGTACCGAGATTGCCTTCGCCCTTCAAGAACACGGTGTGCGGCCCGACCGCGAGCACGCCTTCGTAGCGCGGCGTTTTGCCGACCACGGCGCCATCCACCAGCACGTCCAGTGTCTTGCCGTTGGCTTCACGCACGACCAGGCGACCGATCGTGCTGAGCGCTTTGAGCTTGCCGTGCACCGCCTCGCGCTGGCCGCCAGCCACCAGCACCTGCGCCTCGAAGGCTTCGTATCCCTCCTTGGCGATGCGCACGCTGTGCGTGCCGGCGTTCACGCCGATCGCCGGCAGCGGGGTCGTGCCTTGCTGCTGCTGGCCGTCGATCACCACCGTCGAGCCGGGCTGGTCGCTTTCGACCAGCACTTCGCCAACGGCTTGTTTGAGCTGCGCGACGGCGTCGTCGATGGTTTTGCGCTCTTCGGGTGGGATCGAGGCCGCGAACTGAGTGAGCAGCTCGTTGTACATCGCCAGCGATTCCACGGAGCGCTTGAGCTGGCGCAGACACAGCGCCGCATTCTTGAGCGCCACGCGCGTCGGCAACAGTTTGCGCGACGCGAGGAACTCGGCGAGCGCGGCATCCCAGCTCTCGTTTTGCACGAGCTCAAGACCGCGTTGAAACCTGACTTTGGCCTCTTCCTTGCGCTTCTCGGGGTCGTCGGGCGTCGCGGCCGGACTAGGCGCGGCGGCTTGGGCGAACAGCGCGGCCGGATAGGTCACGCAAACCGCCCAAAGTGCGTAGTTTTGCCAACGTAGTCTCGACAGACTCATCGCGTTTCACCCTTATTTCGCATTGCCTATCACCCGTGTAGCTGCGGAGGCCGGGCTTACTTGAACTCGTCCATACCCGTTTCGACTTGCGGCTTCTTCACTGGCTTCGCAGCGTCAGCGGGTTTCGCCGCTGCCGCCGCGCCGGGCTTCTCGGCGGCGGCGCCTGGCTTGCCGCCCGCCGGGCGGGCTGCGGCCACGAGCTGCTTTTTTAACTCGAGGCGCGGCGGGATCAGTCCGCCTTCGGTGATCGCTACCGTTTGCTCTTGGACCTGATCGCCGAGCGCGACCTTCACGCGCCGGGTGGCGCCAGGTGCGCCGGTGATCGCCAGCTTGTCGCCGGCCAAGGTCGCCGGCTGGTCGTCGATCGTCACCACGACGTCGGGCGGTGCGGCCACGATCAAGTCGAACGTCTTTTTCTCGACCTCGGCCGCGACCCGCTCGGTGACGATCACGCTTCTGATGATCGGCGGTGGTTCGGGGCGCGACGCCGCAGCGTCCGGTGGTGGCTTTTTCGACAGCACGAGCCCGGCCGCGACGCCGCCGAGCACGATTACTGCGCCCATGATGCCAGCCAGCACGGCGGCGTTGGACTTCTTCTTCGGCGGGCCCATCTGCGTGACCGCCAGGCCCGTGCGCGTAGTCGCGCGCAGCATGCCATCGTCGGTCATCTGCAGCCGCGGCGCTACGTACGCGCGGTGGTTGGGGTCGATGCCCTGCAGCATGTCGGGCGTAATGCGCGCGCCGTCGGGCACGATCGCCGCCAACGCGTCGCGCAGTTCACCCGCGCTCTGAAAACGCCGATTGATGTCGCGCGAAATCGCGCGGTGAGTGATCTCGGCCAACTCCGGCGGCACCCACGGCGCCTTGTCCTGGAGCAGCGGCAAATCAGCGGTGATGATCGCCACCATCAGCTCGCCGAGGGAGTTGGCGTCTGCGTACGGCAGAGCGCCGCTGAGCAGCTCGTACAGCACAATGCCGAGTGACCACACGTCGCTGCGCACGTCGATGTTGGGCGCGCCCTTGGCCTGCTCGGGCGACATGTACAGCGGCGTACCGAGCATGCTGCCGTCACGGGTCAGGCCAGCCGACGTCTCGGAGAATTTCTCCATCTTCACTTTGGCGATTCCAAAGTCGAGGATCTTGACCACCAGCTCGCCGCTCTCGCGCCGTGTGAGGTAGATGTTGGCGGGCTTGATGTCGCGGTGCACCGTCTGTTGGTCGTGCGCCTTGGCCAGGCCCATGGCGGCCTGCAAGACCAGCTTGGCCGCGACCAGCGGCTGCAGCGCGCCCTTGTCACGCAGCGTGTGCTCGAGGTCTTGCCCAGTCAGGAGCTCCATCACCATGTACGGGAAGCCCGTCTTGGGATCGGAGCCAGAGTCGAAGATCTGAACGATGTGATCGCTCTCGAGCACGCTCGAGGCGCGCGCTTCGCGGAAGAAGCGCTTGACGGCTTCACCGCTCGAAGCAAGCTCAGCCGAGACCAACACCTTCACCGCGCAGCGCTTGAGCGTGGAAGCGTTGCGGCCTTCGTACACGGCGCCCATGCCGCCTTGACCGAGCAGACGAATCAGCTCGTACTTTTCGGCGATCACCGTGCCGATCAGCGGATCGGCCGGGGGCAGGTCGGGGGGAGGGGTGACGTTGTACTGTTCGATCGTCGACATCGGGTTACTCGGTCGGGTGGGGATCTGAGGCAAAGCCGCGGCGCTTCACCGAGGTAGGCACGGGCCTGAGCGAGCGCTTGCGGCGGCGACGGAGGCCCGTCAACGCGACGCCCAGCGCAGCCAGCGCGAGGTATCCGGAGCGGTTGGGCGCCGCACCCGCAGCGCGACAAGCGCACGAGGAGTTATCCGACCCACCGCTGGCGGCGGGAGCCGGCAAGCAGGTCTTCGTGGACGGCTCGCACACGAAGTCGGGCGAGCAGTCGGTGGTGAAGGCGCATGACACCGCGCAGGTGCCGCTGGCCGGCACGCACAGGAATGGCTTGCACGGCGTGTTGGCGCCGTTTTGCCCCTGCGAGGTCAAGCGATCATCCGAGCAGGTCGCGGCCGACGCCGACGGTAGGCAGCGTTGGGAAGTCGGATTGCAAGCGTAGCCCTGGCTGCAGTCTTCATCGACGTCGCAGCGGATGAGGCACTTGCTGTCGGTGCCGCAAGCGTACGGCGAGCACTCTTGGTCGGGGTTGGTTTTGCAAGCGCCCTGGCCGTTACAAACCGACGAGCTGGCGATGCCGGCGTCACAGCTCGGCTTACCGCAAGCCTCACCGTTCGCCGGGTATTTGCAGGCGGCCGCGTTCACGCCGTCGCACTTGCCGCCGCATTCTTCGCCGGCGTGGTCGCATTGTGCGCGCTTACCTTGCGGGTCGCCTTGCACTGGCGTGCACGTCCCCTCGCTGCCCGGGGCGGCGCAGGCCTCACACTGGCCGTTACACGAAGCGTCGCAGCACACGCCGTCGACACAGTAACCGGAGTTACAAATGCCGTTGTTCTCGCAGACCTTGCCGTTGGCGAGCTTCTTCGAGCACTTGGCGTCGGCGCAGTAGTAGCCGTCCTGGCAATCGTTGTCGTCACCGCACGGGTTGGTGCACTGGAACACCGTCGTCCCATCCGGCATGTCCACCGGTTTGACATCGCGGCAGACGTAGGGCGCACAGTCGACGCCGCCCTGGTTGTTGATGCAGTCGCCTTGGCCGTTGCAGCTCTGGCCCAAAACCGAGTTGCCCTGGCACTTGCTCGCGCCGCACGAAGTGCCGCTCGGCGCCAGGCGGCAAGCGCCCGCGCCGTTGCATTGGCCGTCGAGGCCGCAGGCATCGCCAGCGGCCTTTTGGCAGTCGTTAGCGGGGTCGGTATTGTTCTTCACGAACTCACACACGCCGTCGGAGCCGAAGCCCTTGACCGACGCCTTGCAGCCGGAGCAGGTGCCTTTGCAAGCGGTGTCGCAACACACGCCGGGCGAATTGGTGCCCGGGTCCCCCGCGGCGCCGCCCGCGCCGTCGCCCCCGGCCCCGGTGTCCTGGCCTTGCAGGACACCTTCGCCGATGTTCGCACAGAACCCGCTCTTACATTGCGTGCCGTCGGTACACGGCGTCGCTGCTTCGAGTTGGCCCACGCAGCTCCCGGTTGGACTACAGAACGATCCGTCCACGCAGTCCTGGGCTCGTGTGGCAGTGGTGCAGGCGACGCGGCAAACGTTGTTGACCGTGTCGCATTTAAACGGATAGCACTGGGCCGATTTGGCCTTGCAGGTGCCGGCGCCGTTGCAAGCGTACGTCGTGAGCGTCGAACCAGCACAGGTGTCGGTGTCGCATTCGATGCCCACCTTTGCGTAGGGGCGGCACGCGCCTTGACCGTTGCACAGGCCCGGCGCCCCGCAGCTGTTCGGATAGGCCGCCCCGGTCGTGCACTTGTTCTTGGGGTCGAGATCGTCAAGAACGTTGCCGCAGGTACCGTCCGTGGCAAGGCCCGTATTGGCCTTCAAGCACGACTGGCAGTCGCCAGCACAACCCGTGTCGCAGCAGACCCCATCGACGCAATTGGCGTTGCCCTTGCACGTTGCGTCCTTGGTGCACGACTGGCCAAGATCGCGGTCGGCGACGCACACCTTGTTGACGGTGTCGCACCAGTAGGCAGCGGCGCACTGCGAGTCAGCCGCGCAAGTCGTCTGACACACGCCCAAAAGGCAAGCGTAGCCGGTATTGCAGGCCGCGGTGCCCTTGTCCACGCAGAGCCCCGTTCCGTTGCACGTATCGGGGATGTAGCGCGACGTTTCGGAAGCGCAGGTAGCTAGGTCCGCGCATTGCGTGCCGGCAGCGTACAGCTGGCACGAGCTGGCGCCGCTGCACAGGCCGTTCTGCCCGCAGTTCGCCGCTCCGTTGTCGGCGCAATCGCCCTGTGGGTCGCTACCATGCCCAGATCCTTTAGGCGCAACGTAGCGGGATGATGGAAATAAATCGGGAGTGTTCCGAGTTGTTTTTGTTCCACCAAAACCAACCGAGACACCCCGATGACGAAGAGAGCTACCCGAGTTGCCGCAAAGAATCCA
>JBBRMI010000187.1:0-15965 GCA_038230915.1 Polyangiales bacterium
ATCGACGCCCCGGTCCAGCTCACGCTGAACTGGGATACGACGAGGTCGTAACCCGGCCGGCCGCCGGGGTCATAACCGGCGGTCCCGAAGAGCCGTATGTGAAAAGCACAAGTACGGTTCTGTGAGAGCCGCCCCCTGGCCACGGGGGGCGGCTACTCGATGGGGTCGGCCGCGCGCAGGCCGCAGGCCGAGCACGGACGGGGGTGGGCAGCCCTCAGCGCGCGCGGCGGTAGTGCATGGCCACCGCGCCGTTGCGGAGCGGCTTCGCCGAGAGCAGCTCGAGCTGGCGCGTGCCGGGCAGCCCGCTCTGGTACAGCGTCGGGCCGTGGCCGGAGATCCTGGGATGGACGAGCAGCTTGTACTCGTCGATCAAGTCCAGCCGGTCGAGCTCGGTCGCGAGCTTGCCGCTGCCGAGGAGCACCCCTTCGGGGGTCGCGTCCTTGAGCTTCTCCACGCCCTCGCGCAGATCGCCGGCGATGTGGTGGCTGTTGGTCCACGGGAAGTCGTTGCGCGTCGACGACACCACGTACTTCGGCTTGGCCTCCAGCTTGACCGCCCACTCGCGCATGGCCGGCGGCGCCTTCTCGTCGCCACGGGCGACGGCCGGCCAGTAGCTCTCCATCATCTCGTAGGTGACGCGACCCCACAGCATGGCCCCGCTCTCGTCCATGAGACGGGTGAAGAAGGCGTGCGTCTCGTCGTCGGCGATCCCCTCCCGGTGGTCGACGCAACCGTCCAGGGTGAGGTTGAGGCTGAAGGTGAGGAGTCCCATGGCCGGCGAGTCTAACGCCGCTCGGCTACGGCGTCTGCGCGCCCGCGCCCGCGTGACGCACCACACGCAACGCGCCCGCGCAAACGCTACACGCTGGCGCCCGCCCTCGCGCGACCTTTGCGTCTTGGGGCTGCCGCGCCGCAGCCCAACTCGCAGAAGCTGCTATAGCGGCACTCGGTCCTCGTGATCGTGATCGTGATCGTGATCGCCGGCTTCGCCGTGCGATTTCGTGAAGGGTGGACCGGCTTCGCCGGATTTCGTGGTCGTTGAGGGTGGACCGGCTTCGCCGGATTTCCGACATGCGGCACGCGTGAGCTGGCAAAATAGAAAACCCAGGCAAGGAAAAACTCAAACCGCCGTCGGCGTCCCATGGACCCCCTTCGACGTCTCCCCGCACTCGCCCCCGCGCAGCCCGCCACGCCCGCCACGCCCGCCACGCCCACGCAAACTCTGCATTCTGGCGCCCGCGCCCGCGCATCCGTGTCGTCTCCAACGCATTACCGAGCACGGACTGAGAGGCTACGGTCGCGCCAAATAACTCACTGAACCGTAAGGTTGAAGAGGCGAGCGCGTCAGCGGGATTGGGGAGGTAGCCGCCCATGATGTCGAAGCCAACGCATGGACC
Source organism: Polyangiales bacterium (assembly GCA_038230915.1). Taxonomy (GTDB): domain Bacteria; phylum Myxococcota_A; class Polyangia; order Polyangiales; family Polyangiaceae; genus PMG-095. Next base: position 1,398 of record JBBRMI010000187.1, read on the forward strand.
GCTGAACGAGCATTTCACGGCGGGATACGCAGTTTGACGCGGACACCCACGGGGTCGTGAGATGGGTGGTGGTCGTAGAGATTGAAAAGCGTGGCGTCGGGACGACTGAACGGGTTGCTGATGGCGTCGACGGCTGCCTCAAAACCCACGAGCGAGCGAAACGTCGAATTGCGTTTTCCGAGCGCCGGGCTACGCGAGCGGCTCCTCGCGCGCCGTGGAAGCGGTCTGGCGTGATCGCGCTCGCGATCGACGAGAATTTCGCAATTTCGCGGCCGAGCACTCCTTCGTACGTTTCAATACAGTGGCACCCCTGCCTTGCCGACGCGGGGTGCACCATCGGGAAAAGGCTCTACACTGCGGCGGATGCTCGATCGTCGCCACTGCCGCCAAGTCGCTTCGTACGCGCTCAGCCTGGTGCTCTTCGGCAACGGTTGCAGCAGTGACGAGGCGGTGTCCGGAGGATCTTCGGACGGAGGACTGACCGCGAGCGGCGGCGACGGTGGTAAGGCGGCAAGCGCCGGGGAGCGCGGCGCGATCGGCGGTCGTGCAAGCGGCGGGGCGACTGGCTCCGGCGGGAGCGTGGCGGGCGGCTCGAGCAACCACTCTGGCTCGGACAGCGGTGGCACCGCCGCGGGCGGCCAGAGTTCCGGTGGGGTCGGTGGCACTCCGACTGGCGGCGCAGGTGGCGCAGCGCTTGGCGGCACAGGTGGCGCAGCGCTTGGCGGCACAGGTGGCGCAGCGCTTGGCGGCACGGGTGGCGCAGCTGCGGAGCCACTCTTGCCGGGCTGCGCAACGGTGACCTTCGAGGACGCCATGCTGGAGGCGAAGGTGCGCTCGGCGCTGTCGGTGCCCACGGGTCCCATCGACGGCTATACCGCGCGCAGCCTCGTCACCCTGTCTATCGCCGCGGCTGGCGTCGTGAAGCTCACGGGGCTGCAATGCTTCACCGGCCTCACCACGCTCAAGTTGCTCGCCAACGCCGTGAAGGACATCGCCCCGATCGGCAAGCTCGTTGGAATCACCAGCCTGGATCTCTTCAATAACCAGATCACCGATCTTACCCCGCTCGCCGGCATGACCAACGTGGCCGCCTTGCAGATCGGCGGCAACCCCGTCACAAGTCTTGCTCCACTCGCGGGGCTGAAGCACCTCAGCATCCTGTTCGCCTACGACAACGCCTACAGCAGCATCGCCCCGCTCGCCACGGTAACCACCCTCACTCGCCTCTACGCGATGAACGCCGGGCTCACGGACATCAGCGCGCTCTCCAATTTAAAGCAGCTCCAGGCGCTGAACCTCCTGGGCAACCCCATCGCGAGCATCAGCCCGATCCCCACCCTGACCGAGTTGACGGAGCTGAGCATCGAGCCGCCCACCTTCTCGAACCTCGCCCAGCTGAGCCCGCTGACGAAGCTCACCCTCCTGAACGTGTCGAGCTCCAAGGTCTCCAACCTGACGCCCCTCTCGAGCTTCCCCCTGCTCACCGAGCTTCAGCTGAACAGCAACCAGATCGTCAGCATCGAGCCGCTCAGCGGCCTCGCCAACCTGAAAACCCTGGGCCTCGTGGGCAACCAGATAACCACGCTGGCACCCCTCGTCGCCAACTCAGGCATCGCTCAGGGAGACGCCGTTTACGTCGGCGGTAACCCCCTCGACTGCACGGCGCAAGCTCAGAACCTAGCCACATTGCGCGCGCGCGGGGTCACGTTGAATACCGATTGTCCCTGAGCCAGCGAGGTCCCAAGGCCGCGCGCTGCGCAGCCTGCGACCGCACCGCATGGCTGGCGTGGCCGCTAGCGCGCACCGACTAAGACCCACTACTGGCGCTCCGGAAGTACGATGCAGTTTCGCGTGTTCCGATTCGATGGTATTCAGGACATAGCGAGCAGTAACGCATGAGATCGCGGAGCGTTAGCGGCGTGGTTCTCGAAGGGCACAAAGGATGCGCTGTCGAGGTGCCGTTCGATCCCGCGGAGGTGTGGGGGGTGAGCGCCGTCGCCATCCGGCCTGGTCGTCGTGGCTTCCCTGTCGTCGCACGGGCCAAGCGACAAAGCTTCGAAAGCTGGATTGTCGCGCGGTCGCGCCGCCATTGGCTACTACTTGAGCCCGCTCAGCTAATGGCATTGGGCGTCGCTGCGGGCGAAACCCTCGCGTTTACTGTTAGTCCGGCTCCTGGCGACGTTTAGTGCGGCGCATTAGTACGCGCGACAAAGTCTCCAAATTCAGCGCGCGGCGAGCCCACAGCTGCTTGTCCTCTTCCCCGTAGGTGGACGGCCCTGAAACTTAGTCATTGGTTCCGGAGAAGAGTGATGTCGTCTTGGTTGGTCGCGCTCCGGCACGCACTAACCTATTGAAATTAAAAGCTTTCTGTAGAGCAATTTGACAGGTCGCTAATGTACAGCATAATGCTGTACATGAAAACGCGCGTCACTTTTCGGGTGGCTGACGACCTCGCCGACGCGCTTCGGCGGTTGCCGAACCAAACTGCCTTTGTCGAGGGGGCGCTGCGCGAGGCACTGCGCGAGACGTGTCCTGCTTGCGGAGGGAGCGGACGCGCATCGGGCGCGGGCGTTCGGGTTTCGAATGTGCGCGCGCTGTCGTTGGGTGCCCTGGAGCGTGATGCCGCTTTGCAGCTGAAGAACGTGGTCGCGCTCGCGCGCCACGCAGGTGCAACCAACGTCGAGCTCGCACGAGCACAAGCCGGTATCGGCTTCATCGTTTCGCGCGGCCAACACGTGCTGACTCGCGGAACGTTGTCTCGGCATCGCGCGGCAAAGGAGGCGTCGTGACAGTAGTCATCACACGGTTGTGCCAGGACTGCGTCGATGGATCGTGCGTCGACGCATGCCCCACGGATGCGATCGTCGAGCACCGACCGGCTGATCGCGCCTCGGAGTTACCTAATCAGCTCTTCGTAAATCCTGAACTCTGCATCAGCTGCAATCAGTGCGCCCCCGAATGTCCCTGGGACGCAATTTACGACGAGGACGATGTGCCCGCGCGCTTCGCGGCAGACGTAGCCTTGAACCGTCGAGCGTTTGAAAAAGCCGACGAATACCACGTGCCGGCGACTAGGCTTCGCCGCCGCGCCACCAGCGAGGAAGTCGACAGCAATCGCGCGAAATGGCTGACGTCATCGGCTTCGCGTTAGCCCCGCAGTCCTGGCGTCGGCTGTGGTGCGAAGGAACGATTCCTCATGCATGAAAGAGTGCGGCCCCGGGCGATCGGGGAGTTGCGCGACGTTGCGAGTCCCAAACCAGCGGTCACTTCGGGCCGCCGGAGGACGCCGACATGGCCGGGGCGTGCGCTGAAAGAGTGCCTTTAGGGTATTTTCAGGGGCCACCACCCGGATGGGGCAGGGCACCGAAACTGAAACCGACGCCGACCACCACCCAAGAGATGGCCGGCTTGGAGTCCGAGCCCACGTACTTGAGGTAGGTGACCTCCGGGTGTAGCCCGAACTTGGGGGTGACCCGAAAATCTAGCCCGAGGCCCGCCCGGATCATCAGACCCCTCATAAGCGCGGCGCCTGACGCGCTCGTACCGAACAGCGAGACGCGCGAGGTGCAGCCGTAGGAAACACCCGCGGTCGGCACGACGCTGACCGAGTCGCTCGCGTTGATGCCGAAGAGCAGTGGCAGGTTGCCGTAGACTTGGCCGTGTGAGCCGCCGTCGGTCGAGCACGAGTCGTAGTACGAAGCCTGAATGCCCGGGTCGACGGCCATGTCGAAGACGTCGGTCTTGACGAAGTTCCATTTCACGTCCGTGCCGAGCGAGCTCGCGAGCGCGGGGTGGCCTTCGATCCCGAGCTCGGCTACTTCTGCCGGGTCGGCCGATTTCAGTATCTTCAACACCGACGCGCCTCCAATCGCGTCACCAGCCGATTGCCAGTGACGCAATTCCCGACGTGACGGCCCGGACGCGCTTCCCGCCACCGCGAACGGGTCGCTCTTGCTCCTCAATCTATCGGCGCGGTGAGCGGCTTACGGGCTTCCGCGGCGCGCACTCAGGGCATTGATTCTTCGGGCCCGCTCAATCGTCGGCCGTGATCGTCGAGGCGGAAGTCGCGTGCTTCAATCGACTCCTTCAGAGCGCCGATCTTGGCCGCGATTCCGGCCTCGACGGATGAGATCCGGGCTTCGACGGATGAGATGCGCACCTCTGTGACGACGAGTTGGCGTTCGACGACGTCGAAGCGTTCATTCATACGCCGGTTCATGCCCCCAAGTAACCGCCACACATCTTGCAGCGTCGGATCGTGGTCGGTCATGGTTCCCTCGTGAGCGTAGCTTCCATGGGGAGCGCATGCAGTGCGAGGCTCATGCCGGCAGGGAAATGCAAGAATTACCGAGGTTCCCCGTACGGGGGTGCGGCGGCCAGCGGCGGCTTGGCCGCCAACGGGCGCCGGCCAAGCCGTGACCGCATCGCTTCCCGGCGGCATCCGCGATAGCAACGAACGCTTCGACATGGTTACAGCCCCGAGGTCTCCAGCTACGGGCGCGCGCACGGCGCCGGCTTTGCCGTGAGCAGCTCGAGCTGGCGCGTGGCGGGCAGCCCGCCCTGGTACAGCGTCGGGCCGTGGCCGGCGGTGTTGTTGGTGGCCGCGCTCGCGCTCGTGGAGCACGCGGCCCACGCACAGGAGTCGACGTCCGAGATGCTGGTTCGGGTCGCGCCGAGCGTGGTGCAGATCAGAGCGGGCGAGGACGCCGTCGGCACTGGTTTCGTCTATCCTACGCGGCGGCACGTCACTACGGCTTACTCTGTCGTCAATCGCGACGGCGCGCTCACGGTCGTACTGGCGGGTGGCAAGCTGGCGCCCGCCCGCGTCGTGGCCTGGTCCGAAGCCGATGATCTGGCGATCTTGGAGCTACCGGTTGCGTGAGCGCCGCCCCGCTACAGCTCGACCCGGCCGTGGGCCTCGCGGGCCAGAACGTGATCGTCCTTGGCCACCCGACGCTCGTGCGGCCGGAAGAGGTGGACGAGCCCATGCGCCGAACCCTGCCGACGCCCCGCTTCGGTTTCGTTGGGCTCGTCAGCTCCAGCCAAGTGCATCTCCTAACAATCTTCCAAGTTTCGCCGTCGAGCTGAATCGCGAACGGCGCTTCCCCTGCCAAGTCGCATCTGCATTCGCCTGCGGCCAGGTGCATTCGGAGGCTAGCTCATTCGCGGACCTGGCAACAGCCGTCCCGCGCCACGCGCCCGCGCCCCACGCCACGCGCGACCCGCCCCACGCTCACGCAAACGCTGCACGCTGGCGCCCGCGCTCGCGCATCCGTTACGTCTTGGGGCTGCCGCGCCGCAGCTCACAATCCCGAACGACCATCACACCACTAGGAGCGCGCGCTGCGATTCGGCTCGACCGATTCGGATGGCGCTTCGGCGGTGGCGTCCGGAGCTTGCGCCGCGTCAGTGACGCGTAACTGTGGGCGCGCGGGGGCGCGCGTTTCGGCTTCGAGGCGGGTGCGCTCTCGCTGCAGACGCTTGGGAGAGACGCCGGCGCCGAGCGAAAACGCAGCGTGCCCGCCCAGCGCGAGCCCCCAGAAAACGGCGGAGAAGAGGCACCACCACTCGCCCGGGGTGGTGAGGGCGTTGACGGCGAAGAGTAGCGCGTTGATCACCACGAAGACGGCGGCGTGCGCGGCGAGCCAGCGCCGCCGCGACGACGTGACGCGCTGTGTAGCGTCGGTGGCGCGGCGCGCTTCGAGTACGTCGCGCGCCGCGTGCTCGAGCGCCTCTGCCGACACGCCGACTTGTTCGCCGATGCTCAGCAAGTCGGCGTGCGTAAGATCGCCCTTCGCGGCGCCCGGCTGATCCAGCGCGCGCTGGATGATCGCCTGAATGTCTTCGTCGCTGTAACTGCGCGGATCGGCCATGCCGGCCGAAGCTTAGCTGGATATCGAATCGCGGCGAGAGCCGGACTGTTAGCTCGGCTACTTCTGCCGGGTCGGCACCCAAGCCGTCGTCCGTCCGCCCACTTCTTCGCGGACGATTCGCTGGCCGGCGATTTGTTGGGCGCCGCGTGTGCCGCCCCAGCGATGCGCGAAGAGCCACGACTTCGGGAAACGGTGGTGATCGGCCCCGACCTTTACTACGGCGATCGCGGGCGATCACTACGGCGTGGTGGTGGCCGATCCGACGCTGGCGGCCGGGAGCTCGATCGCAGAACGCGCGGTGAAAGACGAGTAGTTAGCGTTGGCACTCGGCTTGCGATGTCCCACCGCGGAGGATTCGCATGCACGAGAAACGGGTTTGGGGATTGATCATGCTGGCGCTTTCAGGCTGTTCGGCAGGGGAGGCCGAAGAAGTCGATGTCGGCCGCGAGCCGATCGTGGGCGGCCGCACCGACCGAGGGAAAGACGCAGCAGTCGTAGCTATCTCGATCGGTGGGGAAGGGCTGTGCACCGGCAGCTTGATTGCGCCGAGCTGGGTGCTCACGGCCCGTCACTGCGTCAGTCAAACTGACGAAGCGGTGCAATGTCCGGCACGCGCGGCCCAGGTTCACGGCGAGCAGCCGGCCGACACCTTCACCATTTTGGTGGGTGATGACATCAACACCGCGCGCCCCGTTGCGATTGGTCGGCGCGTGGTCGTGCCAACTAGCAACGTACTTTGCGAGCACGATGTCGCGCTGATTGAGCTCGATCGCAACGTGTCTGGCGTGATTCCGCTTGCGCTTGGCTCGCTTTCGGGCGTCCAGACCGTGCGCGGCGTGGGCTTCGGTAAACGGGGAGATCGCGCCGGAGCCGGCAAGAAAATGACCCGCAGTGGGGTGCCGATTTTAGAAACGTCAGCGGCTGAGTTCGAGGTCGGAGTGCTGAGCTGCAGCGGAGATTCTGGGGGCCCGGCGCTCGATTCCAAGGGCAACGTGGTCGGCGTCGTCTCACGCGGGGGCCCGAATTGCAGCGGGTCGACCTCTCGGAACATCTACACCCGCGTCGATGCTTTCAAGACGTTCATCGAGCAAGCCATCGGCCAGGGGCCGCATGCCGCACTACCGTCGGGGGCGTGTGGTTCGGGCAAACGCTGCTCCAACGGAAGCCACTGTAACCAGAGCACACTGCGCTGCGAAGCCGCCAACCCATGACCCGCTAGCCAACACTCGGGGGCCACGGGCGTGGCCCTCGGCTTGCGATCACGCCAGCATGGCGTCGACCATGCCGTGCGGCAGGCTCGCGTCGCCAAAGTCGTCGAGAGGCGCGCCGCTCGCGTTCTTGCAGCCCACGGCTGCGCCGATGGTGTTGAGAAAGCGATTGTGCGCCATGTAGTTCTTGCCGCTGGCCGCTTCGACGTATTGGCCCTGCTTCAAGAAACCACCGGCGCCTCCCGCCAGCACGTAGGGCAGGTTGTTCGAGCCGTGCGGCGGCCCTGTCGACAAGTCGTTGAGCCAGACCGACACGCCCTCGTCGAGCACGCTCCCGGTCGGCGTGGGGTACGACTTGAGCTGCTCGATCAGGTACTTGAAGTAACCCGCAAAGTGCTTGTCGATGTTGTGGTGCTTCAGATCCGCGTCGGCGATTGGCGTGCCGTTCGCGCCGTCGCCGTTGATGCGGTGCGAGATGTGGTGGAATCGCTCGTACTGCTTGCCGTCGATGAAGTACTGAGTCTGATCGTTGCCGTTGCCGACTTGCAGGGTCACGGCACGCGTCAGCCCGCAGGCCACGGCGAGGGCAACGACCTGCATCTGCATGTGGGTCACGTCGTCGACCAGGTTGTTGCTGATCGCGTCGTCGTTGTTGAGATTCGAGAGCGGGCCGAGAATCTCCGCGGGCAGCTTGCAGCTGAGCCCGGTCTCCAGGTCACGAATGGCCTGCTGGTGATGATCAAGACGGTAGCGATCTTCTTGGCTGAGCTTGGGGTTCGCTAGCAGTGTGCCAAGCTCGCCGCGGATGAAGTCATTGACGCTGGTGCGACGCTGCTTGACGAGCTCCTGCTCACTGGCAGTGCCACTTGCCACGCCGAACAGCGCCTTGTAGGCGTTGTACGGATTTTGCTCCGCGGTGCGGCGGTCCGACGGGCCCCGGTACGAGAGCACGTCGTCCAGGTAACTGGAGCGAATACCCGAGCGCAGCGTGAGCGGCTCCTGACCGGGCGCTTGCAGCTCGCGCACGATGCGGTTGTCGATCGATTCACCGAGAGCCAGGGCTTTTTCAATCGTCTTCCCGTCGGGCTTGGCCGCCGTGAGGCACAGCACGCCGCCGCGCGAATGACCACAACCGACGTCGACGCCCAAGCCGTCGTACTTCAAGCCGCGCACGATCAGCAGCTTGTCGGCGTGGTCGGCCAGCACGTTCACGGCCTGGTCGCCGTCGGCGAGCATGGAGGCCGTGGTCAAGGCACCGAGCTTGGTGGGCCAGAAGCGATCGGGCTCGGTGCCGCTCTGGCCCTGGGCAACGCCGTTGCCCTGACGGAAGAAGATGGCGTAGCGGACCTGCATCTCTTGCGCGTCGGCTGGCTTGGGCAAGAGCCCCTCGAGCAGCGGCAACCCGACCAGCACGCCGGCCGCGCCGCGAATGAAGAGGCGACGATTCACCTGGTAGATGCCACGAGTTTTCGTGAAGCCGGGAAGGTGGAGCTGCATGGCGGGCCTACTGCCGATCCAGCGCGCGAGCGCGGAAGGTGTTGAGGGTAACGAGCTCACCTACAAGGGCCTGAGCTGCGCCGTCGGTCTTGGAGTCGTGGCCGAGCAAGGCACCTGCTCCGAGCTCCTCGCCCGTGACGCGCTTGGCCAGTACGAACTCGAGCAGGTGGCGCGCATAGCACTCGTGCGTTCGATCGAGATCGGCGACCTGTGTGATCAGATCCACCGCGCCATCGAACTTGAGCATGATCGGAGGATTGGTCCGCTTGACTTCTTGTGACCAACCGACTCGCGCACCGAACGTGCCACTCACGTTGATGGGCAAGCCGCTCTCGTCGTCGCGCCAGCGGCCGACCGCATCGAAGTGCTCGAACGCGAAGCCGGGTGGGTTGATCAACGTGTCGTGGCAGCCGACGCCGCAAGCCGTGGCCTTTTCGTAGGTCTCGCGCGTGGTTACGCCGGGCGGCACCGTGGGCGTCTTGATTTCGATCGGCGGCGGCGGATCCGGATCGTCGCACAGCACCTGGCGCAGGACGGTGAGGCCGCGATGCACCGGATCAGTCAGGGTGCGATTGGCCATCTGCGCCAGGAAGCCGACTTGGGTGAGCAGGCCGGCGCGGCGCGCCGGATCCAGATCGACCTTCTGTAGTTGCGTGCCGGTGATGCCGGTCACGCCGTACAACGGTGCGGTCTGCTCGTTCACGTAGGCAACTGGCTTGGTCAGGATCTCGCGAATGCCGCCACCCTGCGCGACGATGTCCGCGAAGAACAGGCGCGACTCCTCCTGCAAGGCCGGTGCGAGGACCGTCGAGTCGAAAGCAAAACGCTGGTCCTTGCTCTGGCTGCCGTAGACGCCGGTGCGGAAGGTCTGCTGGTGGAAGCGGGCCAGCGTGGTGGCGGCGCGCGGGTCCGAGAGCATGCTGATCGCGCGCGCCTTCAAGCCATCGGGCGTCGCGAGCTGACCGGCGCCGGCAGCGTCCAGCAGCTCCCTGGGCGGGGTGGTGTTCCAAATGGCGAACGAGAGCCGCGTGGCAAGCTCGTAGCCACTCAGCCAAATCCGCGGGCCGTCGGGGCTGGCCGAGCTCTCGACACGGTACAGAAAGTGCGGGGATTGGAGCATGGTTTGGATCACCAAACCCATGCCGCCGGCGAACGCGTTGGCCGTCTGGAGCGCGGCGCCCTTGTCGAACAGCGCGACGTAAGCATCGGCCTCTTGCGTGCTGAGCGGGCGTCGGTAGGTGCGCAAGCCGAGGTCGACGATGGTCGCTCGGGCGCGGCCCGCCGCATCGCTCGGCGCGCTGGCAGGCACGAGCCTGCTCAGCTTTTGCGCGTCGCCGGTGACCAGATTGGCGATGTCTTCGGCGGCTTGCTGGTAGCGGACCCAAGCGTCGCCTGCGATGGTTTGCCCAGCGGCGGCTTCGTTGTCGTAGCCGCCGTCGGCCGGTTCGGGCGTAAAGGACGCCGACTTTCGGGGCGGGGCGTCGAGATAGAAGAGATCCTGAACCGAGGCTTCCCACTGCGCGTTCGACAGCTTCGGGAAACGAGACGCCCAACCGACCCCGTCGGGAGTGGTCGTGCCTTCGGCGGCGTGATTAGGGTCGCTGCTCCGATCACGGTTGGCGCCGGACGGACCGAGCGGACCCGCGGGACCGGAGCTCGAGCCGTCGCCGACGATGTTGCCGGTGCACCCGACGAGCAGCGCCGCGGCCACCAGCAATCCGGATGTAGGCAACTTGATCCGCATCTCTCACACGGCGCGCATCGCGACCGCTCAGTAAAGATGAGTGTCTGAGCCCGTCCAATCCGGCGTGCGTGATCGAGCGGAAACGCATTTCGCCTGTCTCTACATCGGAAAAATCCGGCCACGGCGGGACAAAGTGCCTTGCCCAGCAGGCACCTCCCACATGTGGATCGGGAACCCCATCGCGAAGACGGTCGCTGGCAGTTCAAGTCGTAGACCGAAAAAGATCACGCGCGCAGTTTCTACGTCTTGTGGGCTGCCGCGCCGCTGCCCAACTCGCAGAAGGCTGCTGTAGCGGCGCTCGGTCTTGGTGATCGTGATCGTGATCGCGATCGCGATCGCAGACGCCGGGTGATTTCGTGAAGCGTGAACCGGCGCGATGCCAGCGCCGCTGCGGCGGTCGCTCGGTTGGCATGCGCGGCAACGGAACCCTTGGAGTCAACGAGTGCACTGAGCTGCACCAAAGGTTCCGTGCGGGGCCGCGACTATCAGCAGCGTCGCTGGTGCGGAGGAGCTACCCCACCGCGTCCTTGATCGCCTTCACCGGCCTGGCTCGCACTTTCTTCGAGGCCGGCTTGGCGGCGATGGTGATCGCCTCCTTGGTGAAGGGGTTGATGCCCGCTCGCTCTTTCGTCGCCGGCTTCTTCACGACGACGAACTTGGCGAACCCGGGAAGCGTGAATGCTCCCGACTTCTTCAACTCCTTGTGAGCCACCTCGATGACGGTTTCGAGGACGCTCGCCACCTGCCTCTTTGAAATGTCGTCGCCCAGCTTGCTCGTCACGGTCTCGATGAAAGCGCTCTTGGTCATGTTCTTCGCCATGGTCAGGTTTCTCCTAGTGGGGAGGCCGGATAGTAGCCTCGGAAAGCGAGCTGTTGGCAACGGAGCCGTGGCTCCCTTCGAGAATCTTCGAAGGCGCGTCGCCCGTTCGGTGTGGCTGGCAGTGCTCTTGCTCCCGCTCCCCTCGGTGGTTTCGCCGCCCGCGAGGGCGGAACGGAGCCCGCGGACTCGCTTGACCAAGCCTGCCGCGGGCCACGTTTCGACGCGGCGATCGAGCGAACTTCTTATGGTCGAATGTGACCGGCGAGCGCCGCCGCGCGAGTCAGCCTGCCCGCCCAGCAGGTGTTGCAGCCGACGAGCTGGTCGGTCGCGCTACGCCTTCCTCTGCCGCTCACAGCTGAACGCCGGTCCGTTAGCCGAACTTCGGGCCGTGACCCAAGAAACGAAAAATTCCGTCGCGATCGGTCCGATCGGTGGCTGGCGAGCGACTCACAGCAACGTAGTAGTCGATCGGATCGTCGCCGCACTGGCGGCAGACGTCAGTGGCGATCTCGAGCGCCTCACACAGCCGCTCCTCTGCTTTCGCGCAGCTCGCGATCGCCTTGTCCTGCCAGCGCCACTACCGCCATCCGATCCTTGAAACGTTCGCCCCGTTCGTGACGGTTTACTGGCCTCACCTCCTCCGTCAGAATTCCGCCCGACAGGGCGAAACGCCAAACCCACCACTACATGGAGTTCACGTGAAGCGAGTCACGGGCATCGGAGGAATTTTTTTCAAGGCGAAGGATGCTCCTGCGCTGCAGGCTTGGTACAAGCGGTATCTCGGCATCGATGTGCAGGCGTGGGGCGGTGCCGCGTTCGATTGGGCCGACTCGGACGGCAAGCCCCAAGGCGGAACGACTGCCTGGTCCATTGCTCCAGAGGCAAGCGACCAGTTTGCTCCGAGCAAAGCCTCGTTCATGGTCAACTATCGCGTTGAAGACCTTCACGCTTTGGTCGCGGCGCTCAAAGCGGAAGGCTGCAACGTCCTCGACAAGATCGATGACTCTGAGTACGGCAAGTTCGGCTGGGTCATCGATCCCGAGGGAAATAAGGTCGAACTGTGGCAACCACCCGCTGGTCAATGAAATTGAGGCCAGACCGAACGGCGGACTTCGCCAAGACGTAGAACCGATGCTGCTGATGGTCGTCGGAGCGATCGTGGTCTGTCGGACAATCCATACACCGCACCCAACGAGTAACCTCTTGGGGAGGGTTTCGACGCAGAGCGGGTACAAGGGGATTCACAACGGGAGGATGCGATGAATCTGAAGCGAAAATTGCGTGTTTCTACGGTTTTTCTGGCGCTGGTTGGGGTAACCGCTTGCGGCAGCGATGACAGTAGTGGGGGCAGTGCGGCAAAGCTCGAGTCGTGCAAGAAGGTTTGCGACAAGTCGGGGACGGCTTCGTGCCCGATCAGTCTACCGGTCGATACGTGCAAGCAACTCTGCGACGCCCATGCTCAGGCCCCGGCAGCTTGCCAAGACGCGCTCAAAGCGGTGTCCGACTGTCAGCTTGCCCAAGCCGACGTTTGTTCAGCCAGTGGCTGCGACGCTCAAGAGACCGCGTATCAGACTGCCTGCAGCAAGTAGCAGCGCGAAGCACGCTCGAGGTGGCTCAAGGCTGGCGGATCCGGATCGCTTTGGCTCCGCCACGTCGTTCAACTCAAGGCATCTAATCCGGATGCCGGCATCAACGGCGACTCGACCCACAACGACGCGCCCGGCACCGGCGCCGTGTACCTGTACCGTCGGCGCTCGCCTTAATTCGCGCAGCCGATGCGGCTGTGGTCGATGGCGATTTCGTCCATCCACAGCTCGTAGGTTTCGCCGCCGCCTTGGTATGCGGTCCAGCCGAGCCAGAGCGCGGTGAAGTTGGGCAGGATGAAGTCGCCCATGCCGGCGGTGGGCTTGGCACGCGCGAGCTTCGTGCCGTGCTCGGTTAGGGTCGTCGCGATCGAGGGGTGCTCGACGCCGTCCCACCAAATCTTCGTTTCATTCGTGGGCGGTCCAGCGTGCATCCACTCGATGCACATCCACGTGTCGACCGGAATGTGCGACGGCTTACCGTCGGGCGCGGGATCTTGATCGATGTTGGTCCAGTCACCGGTGGCGCCAGGCGATTGGTTGTCGGTGCCGGTGCCCCAGCGGTTGACGCCGTTCTGCATTTGGCCGCCGAAGCGGATTTCCCCGCCTGCGCCCGGGCCGTCGCCCGTCGCGGCCAGGATCGTCCAGTGGGAATACGTGAACGCCGCTGTGGGTGTGGGTAGCGACTTGAAATAGATGAAGAGGCGCCCGTAGTAGGTGTCGTCCGGCTCGCGAAACGTCTTCTTCTCGGTGATGTGTGTGGACTGTCCGCTCGGATCCGTGAGGTGGAGCGCGTGCGTCCCGCGAGCGACGTGATCACCGTCGACCACCGGCGGCTTGCCCTGCACGGTCCACGTCGCCGTGTCGAGCATGCCGCTCTCGAAGTCTTCGCAGAGCTGGAAAGCCGAGCCGGCACACTTGCTCGTGCCGCCGTAGATAGGCGCGGCCCCGGCCGCACCGCCGGCGTTCATTCCCGCAGCGCCTGCCGCACCACCCGAGCCAGCGCCGCCGAGCGTGGCGCCGCCGGACGCTGTGCCGCCAAGCGCGGTGCCGCCGAACCCGCCTGCCAGCGTGGCGCCTACGCCTGCGGTGCTCGCGCCGCTCTCGCCCGAGCTACCGGCCGCCGACGCGCCTGACCCAGCACTGCCTCCGGCGCCGGTCAGCCCCGCTGGGCTCGATGGCGACTCGCCGCAGCCGACGGCGGCAATAAACAGCCATGCCAGAAGAGGAGCGCGGAAATTGGACCGAAGCACCTTGAGTGAGTCACCCCATGTCAGGTTTTTGGTCACCCGAACCACCAGATTTTGCCGCACGCTCGAGGTTGCGGCCCAACCGGTAGAGGCCCAACCTGGCGCTGCGGGTTTGAAGGGGTGAACATGCAGAACGCAATTTCGATCGTGATCCTTGCCGCTTTAGCTTCTGCCTGCGGATCTTCCGGTGAGCAGGCCTGCGTCGACGCCGGCGGAAAATGCTTAGTCGGCGGACCTAGTATCTGCCCGAACGTTGGTCCGCAGGATTGCAATCCGGACCGAAACCCTGGCGGCGCGTATTGTTGCTTACCCTGTCCCAAAGGCAAGAAGGTCAACGCCGCCGGCACCGCGTGCGAGTAAGGGCTAGCTTCCGTGGGAGCGCACACCTATCGGGGTGGAACTCCGAGGTGCGCTGGATTGCTAGGGCGGCGCCCAGCCTTGATTGTTGATCGGGCCGGGCTCGGGCTCGGGCGCGGCTGATCGGGAGCGGTAGCGGGCTCGGACTGGGGATCGGGTTCGGACGAGCGCAAATTCGCAGGCGCCGGTAGCGGGAGCGTTTTCGGACGAGAGGGCCTGCTTTTCGGTGGGACTCA
>JBBRMI010000188.1:0-15871 GCA_038230915.1 Polyangiales bacterium
CTGGGTTTCGGTCGCCTCTTTTCAGCAGACTGGTTTTGGGGGCCGCGAAAGCTCGGTGACGGTGGTCGTGATGAGCGCGAAGAAGCAGTCGCTCATCAAAGTCTTCCACGGCGTGGCGCGGCGCTCGTCGGAGCGCTGGGTGACGCTGCGGAACAGGGAAAGCAGGGGCACCCTCCGCGGTGTTGAGCACCGCGCTCTTGGCGCTCTTGCGAGCCTGCTGCCGAAGCTCCGCGTCGTTGATGCGGATGCACGCCACCAGCTGCAGCAACTCTGCCGCGTCCGACACCGCTGCCGTTTGCGAATTTGTGCATTCCCGAAGCCGCTGCCCCGGCCGAACCCCATCCCGCTGCCGCTCACCCGCTTCCGAACCCGAACCCGGCCCGATCACCAATCAAGGCTGGCGCGTGGTGGGGGCGGTCGGCGACCAGGTCGTTTCCCGAATCTTCACCACACGCCCAACTGCCGCCGTGACCTGGTTCCGCGCCGGCAGCTTCTGCGATTCGAGCTGCAAGTTGGCAGCCCCTCGTCACGAATCCTCCGCGGCACCGCTCGGCCAGATTTCGAGCAAGCTCGCGGCAGTTGCGGCATGCTGCGCGGATGAGCGACGACAACGGCATGCAGGTGCGGCAAGCTCAAACCGTGTCGCTGCGCGGCGGCCACCACGCAGTCATCGCTCCCGCCAGCGAGCAAGACGCCCCAGCGCTGCTCGCTTACTTGGATGACATCGCGGACGAGACCGAGTTTCTGAGCTTTGGTCGCGGCGGGCTGGGCATGAGCGTCCAGCAAGAAGCGGACTTTGTACGCGGCCTGCACGAGGGCGGCAACGGCCTGATGCTGCTCGCCAGCATCGACGGGGAAGTCGCGGGCGTCGCGACGCTCGTGCGGCTGCGGCCGCCGCGGGTGCGTCACGTCGCTCAGCTCGGCCTATCAGTGCGCGAGAAATACTGGGGCATGGGCCTCGGCCGCACCCTGTCCGAAGAGCTGCTCCTCGATGCGCGGCAGCTCGGTCTGACGCGCATCGAGCTGCGGGTCCGCCATGACAACACGCGCGCCATCTCGCTCTACGAAGCGCTTGGCTTTCAACTCGAGGGAACGCTGCGCGGGGCGTTCATCGTCGACGGCATCGAGCATGACGATCAGATCATGGGGCTGCGCTTGCACCGCGAGCGGGCGTCGATTCGCCGCTGAAGAACGGCCGCGACGTTGGCAGGCGCGTCGCATTCAATTTGACGGCCCCGCGCCTCATCGTAAGCTGCCCGCATGCATCGACCGTTCCTTACTTTATCGCTGGTCGTCACGAGTGCCTGTTCGTTCCAGATGCGCGCTGGGGCAGGCGCCAACGGTGCCGCCGGGCCTGCTACGCCGCCACCCGCGCCCGAGCCGCCCGCGCACCACTCGGAGGGGCACGGCAAGACCTGGTCGGCGAGCTTCCACAAGTCAGGCTCGGTCAGCGCCAAGTTCGATTGGCAAGGTCGCAGCGGGCAATTATGTCGCGCCGCCGCGCCATTCAAGTTCGTCGGCATGGCCAAGGCATCGGGCAGCGCGCAGCTGAACCCGAACGGAACCATCACCGCGACCGGCAATTCTCAAGCATCTGGCAAGACGTCGGGCGGTAGCGTCGCGACTGGTGAATGCTCGACGCCGCGTACGCACGTACCAGCAACGCCCAAGCCGGTTCCGGTCACGCACACCGACAAGCCCGAGCCGCCGAAGAATTCCGCCAAGCCGCTCAAGCCGTCCGACATCGGCAAGTCCGCCAAGCCGGATCCGAAGGCCGCACCGGAGGCGAAGCCCAAGCCCGCCGCGAAGCCCGAACCCACGCCCACTCCAGATCCGACGCCGGCGCCTGGACCCACACCGATTGAGCTGGAGAAGCCGCAGCCACCGCCAGCCGAGCCACCACCCAACGTGTTCGGCTACGAAAAGCCGGTGCTCGGGTGCTTCGAGGGCCAGGTGTTCCCGCTGGCGAACGACACGCAGAAGCTGCCGACCGACTACACCGCACTCACGCCGGTGAGCGTATTGTACGCGTGCGAGTGGGACATCGCTCCGCGCGCTTGGGACAAGGGTTTTCCCGGCGTCGCCGACCGTTTCGAGTGGTTTGCGATTCGTTACTCGGGCGCGTTCCGCATTGCCCAGGCGGGTGAATACGCCTTCCGCTTGTCGAGCGACGACGGCACCAAGCTCGTGATCGATGGCAAACAAGTGATCGACAACGACGGGCAACACCCGCCGAAGGAAGCGAGCGGCAAAGTGCAGCTCAGCGCCGGTGACCATCGAATGGTGCTCGAATACTTCCAAGGCCCGCGCTTCCAAATCAACCTGCAGCTGTGGGTGACGCCGCCCGGTAAGCCCGAAGAGCTGTTCACCGTGCGCTGAACGCGGAAAACCGGCTCGCTACCCGGGCAGCACGCCAGCTGCCCGGCGTGTCGTGGCTTTGGTAGGCTGCCCGCCATGTCGCGACGCGAAGAGGCTCTCAAGTACCACTCGAGTGGCCGCCCCGGAAAAATCGAGGTGACTTGGACCAAGCCGGTCGCCTCACAGCTCGACTTGTCGCTCGCGTACACGCCGGGCGTCGCCGAGCCGTGCCGGGAGATCGCCGAAGACCAAGACCGCGTCGATCTTTACACCGCGCGGCGCAACTTGGTGGCGGTCGTCACCAACGGCACGGCGGTCCTGGGTCTCGGCAACATCGGGCCGTATGCGGCCAAGCCGGTGATGGAGGGCAAGGCGGTGCTGTTCAAGCGCTTCGCCGACATCGACGTGTTCGACTTGGAGCTGGCCGAGACCGATCCGGACCGCTTCGTGCAAATCGTGCAGGCGCTCGAGCCGACCTTCGGCGGCATCAATCTCGAGGACATTCGCGCTCCCGATTGCTTCGTGATCGAGAAGGCGCTGCGCGAGCGCATGTCGATCCCGGTGTTTCACGACGATCAACACGGCACGGCCATCATCACGACCGCCGCGCTGCGCAACGCGGCCGAGCTGGTCGACAAATCACTCGACACGCTGAAAATCACCTGCATCGGCGCCGGCGCCGCCGCCACGAGCTGCATGATGATGTGGGTGCGACTGGGCGTGAAGCGCGAGAACATCACGATGACGGACATCGCCGGTGTGCTGTACGCCGATCGCGGCGATATCGACGAGTTCCGCGCGCCGTTCGCGCGCCCCAAAGGTGACGGGCGGCGCACACTGGCCGACGCGATGGTCGGCTCCGACGTGATGATCGGCCTTTCGGCGGGCAATGTCGTGTCCGCGGCCATGCTCAAGACGATGGCAAAAAGGCCGATCATCTTCGCACTCGCCAATCCGGATCCGGAAATTCCGTACCAGTTGGCGCTCGACACGCGACCGGACGCGGTGATCGCCACCGGGCGCAGCGACTACCCGAACCAGGTCAACAACGTGCTCGGGTTTCCGTACATGTTCCGCGGCGCGCTCGACGTGCGGGCGCGCACGATCAGCGAAGAGATGAAGCTGGCGGCGGCCGAAGCGATCGCGGCCTTGGCGCGCGAAGACGTGCCGGATGACGTGCTGCGCGCGTATGGCCAACAGCGGATGCGTTTCGGCAAGGACTACATCATCCCCAAGCCATTCGACAGCCGCGTGCTGTACTGGGTCGCGCCGGCGGTGGCGCGAGCGGCGATGGAGAGCGGCGTCGCGCGCGAAACCATCGACCTCGAAGAGTACCGCGAGCGCCTGTACCGCACGATTTCCCCGGCGCGGCGCGTGCTGTTCGGCATCACCGAGAGCGCCAAGGCCGATCCACGCCGCATCGTTTATCCCGAATCCGAGAACGACAACATTCTGCGCGCCGCGCACCGCGTGCTCGAAGAAGGCCTGGCACGGCCAATCTTGCTCGGCTCGCCGCAGCGCATCCGTGAGCACGCCGAAAAGCTCGGAGTCGATCTGGAAGGCGCGCTGTTGGTCGACCCGCGCGAAGCCGACGAGCTGGACGCCTACGTAGAAGCCTACTGGCACAAGCGCCAGCGCCGCGGCATGACGCGACACCACGCCTACAAAGAGCTGCGGCGTTCGCGCACCGCCTATGGCCTGATGATGCTCGACGCCGGTCACGCCGACGGATTGGTCGCCGGCGTGCGCCAAGACTACCCGGCGACGATTCGCCCCGCGTTGCAGATCATCGGCGTGCGCGAAGGCGTGAGGCGCGCCGCCGGCATGTACATGGTGGTCTCGAAGACGGGCGTGCGTTTCTTGGCCGACACCACGATCAACATCGAGCCCGACGAAGACACGCTGGCTGAAATTGCTATTTTGGCGGCCGACGCCGTGCAAGACTTGGGCATCGAGCCGCGCGTAGCCATGCTCAGCTTCTCGAACTTCGGTGACGCGCCGCACGAGGCCTCGCGCAAGGTCGCCAACGCCACCGCCAAGGTCAAACGACTCCGCCCCGATCTGATGATTGACGGCGAGATGCAGGCCAACGTGGCACTCGACGAAGAGGCGCGCGCCCCCTACCCATTCTGCAGCCTGAAAGGCGCAGCTAACGTCTTGATTTTCCCGAACTTGGACGCCGGCAATGCGGCGTACAAACTGCTGGCAGCCACCGGCGGGGCCGAGATCATCGGACCGATCGTGCTCGGCATGAAGAAGCAAGTGAACGTGTTGCAGCAGGGCGCGACGGTCGACGCCATCGTGCACATGACCGCGATCACGGTCGCCCGGGCGATCCGCCGCGAAGCCAAGGCGCGAAGCCAAGGCGGGTAGGTAGGCCGCAATTCGCGCCTGGCCAGCACGCCAGGGCGGCTTTTCTGCTCGATTTGCAGAGGTGCGGGACAGGTGGCATCCTGCGCGACCTTTCATGTCCAAGGACAGCTTCGCTTCGCTCATGGCCACCGGTTCTGCGTCCGTTTCCGACCGCGCGCGGAAGCGACTCGACCGCGGGCAGGTGTTGGACGTGACCGTGATTCAGGTCTCAAGTGAGTTCGTTTACGTCGACGTCGGTACGCCCGGTGACGGGAAGATCCCCGCCATGGAGCTGATGGACGAGAACGGCAAGCTGCGCGTCAAGCCGGGCGACACGATCCGCGCCAGCGTCATCGAGGCGCACATGACCGGCTCGGTGCTGCGCGCGCTGCAGACCGCGCAAGGCAAAGATGTCCCCAAGCCGGACGAGGTATTGGACGGCAAGGTGACGCGCGTCGAGAACTACGGAATCTTCGTTACGACGGCCAAAGGCGACGGCTTGGTGCCGGGGCGCGAGCTCGGCCTGGCTCCAGGTGCCGATCTCCGCAAAGCCTTCCCGCTCGGCAAAGAGCTGACGGTCGTGGTGATGGACGTCGATGACCGCGGGCGCATCCGCTTCAGCGCCAAAGACGTCTTGCGCGTGGAGGAGCAGAAAAATTTCCGAGAGTTCACCGAAGGCGGCGGCGAAGAAGCAGCCGAGGCAGCTCCGGCGGCAGCCGGCACGAAGCCGAAGCCCAAGGTCGACCGCGGTCCACGCAACTTCGGCAGCTTGGGTGACGTGTTCGCCGACAAGCTCAAGAACGTGAAGACAAAGGGCGCACCCGCGACGCCCCACGCATCCAACACGCCCAACACGCCCAACACGCCCAACACACGCAGCGCGCCGACGCCTGGTACCACCAGACGCAGATAACGCGAGTCTCGCAAGGTCGCGTCACGGAAGCCGTCGGTGAACGCAGCGCAGCTGCGCGAGCTGCCAAGACCTCAACCGACCTTGGAACACCAGATCACGATCGGAAGTGACGAAAGACCCACGAAAACCTGGCGAGGCCGGGAGCAAAACCCGTGGTTCGATCGATAGGATCGCGAAGCGCTGGGGCCGCCGAGGTGAAACTCAAACCCTGAAAACTAAACTGCTTGCAACCTGGCTATGCGCTCTTCAATCGGCGGATGCGAGCTCATCCAGCGCAGCATGCCGCTCTTACGCGGGCTGATGCCGAAGGCTGCCAGCGATTCGGGCATGCTGGAAGCGTCGTGATGGCCGAGGCGGCGGAGCGCGCTGATCATGCCGTCACGGCCGGCCAGGCTGGCGCCGCCTTCGTCCGCGCGAAACTCGCGGCGACGGCTGAACCACTGCACGATCAGCATCGCGAAGAAGCCGAGCACCAGCTGGGCGGCGATCGTGGCGACCCATGAGCCGATGCCGAAGCCGCGCCCGCGGTCGTCACGACCGCGCAGCATGGAGTCGACGATGCTGCCGATGATGCGTGAGAAGAAGAAGACGAACGTGTTGAGCACGCCGGAAATCAGCGTGAGCGTCACCATGTCGCCGTTGGCGACGTGAGAGATTTCGTGGCCTAGCACCGCGTCGACTTCATTGCGCTGCATTTGCTGCAAGAGACCGGAGCTGACCGCGACGAGCGAGCTGTTGCGGGTGGCGCCAGTCGCGAACGCGTTCATGTCGGGCGCTTCGTAGACCGCGACTTGCGGCATCTTGATGCCGACACGATTCGCGTGACGGGCGACCGTGTCGAGCAGCCAACGCTCGGTATCGTTACGCGGCGCGTCGATGACCTTCGCGCCGGTCGACCACTTGGCGATCCATTTCGATGCCAAGAGCGAGATGAACGAGCCGCCGAAACCGACCACCAACGACACGACCATCAAGGGCCCGTAGGCTCCCAGTATCCGTGACGAGTTGAAGACGCCCAGCGCCCCCAGCACCGCCAGGACGACGTTGAGCGCGACCATGATCGCGATGTTGGTCAGGATAAAGAGCGTGATGCGCTTGAACACAGGGGTTGGACCTCCGGAAATGTATAGGCACCATCGCCTGCACTGTCCACCTCGGAACCAATGCGACGGCCGAGAGTTCCAGCGGAATATCCGATGGCAGCCGAAGGTTCACGCGATTGCTCGATACGGCCGAAACCGCCGTATGGCGTCAGCGCGTCGCGAGCGCGCCCAGGTACGAGCCTTTGCTGACCGCGACGACTTTGCGCCTCACCAAATCCTCGACTGTGTCGCGGATGGTAACACCCGGGTCGCGCGCCACGAAGTTCAGCTCGCGCTCGGCCTTGTCAGCGCTGCAGTACCAGAAGTATTGCGCCATCTCGACGCTGACTTCGTCGACCGGTGCGCGACCGCCGATGGCTTCGACGGCTTTGGTGAAAATTTGATTCAGTCCGAGCGCGACGGGGCGCGAGCTGGGCATGCGCAGCAGCGGTGCCTTGACGCCGCTGATGCGCTCGAGGCGCTGGAAGAACGCCGCGATCGTCATATTTTTGCCGTTCAGCAGGTAGCGCTCGCCCGGGCGGCCGCGCTCGAACGCCTGCAGCAGGCCGATCGCCGCGTCGCGCGCGTCGACGAACGCCATGCCGCCGGCCGGTGTCGCCGGAATCGAGCGCTCCAAGAACATCCGCACGTCGCCTGTGGAGGATTCGCGCAGGTCGCCGGGCCCGAGCAGCAGGCTCGGATTCACGACCACGACCTCGAATTCGCCCGGCCTATTGGCCTCGAGGGCGACGCGCTCGGCGTACAGCTTGGTGCGGTAATACGGCCAGCGCGCGATGACTTCGAGCGGCGCGCGGCAGCTCTCGTCGGCAATGCTGTCCGGGTCGCGGCTCACGGCCAAGGTCCCGCTGGTGCTGGCGACGACGACGCGCTTCACGCCGGCCGCGCGCAGCGCCTTGAGCGCGCTCTCGGTGCCGAGCACGTTGTCACGATGGAGCAGCTCCGCGTCGTCGCGATCGCGCGAGACGCGGCCCGTCACCAGGAACGCGCCGTCCACGCCGCGCGCGCTCTGCGTCACGGCGGCTTCATCCAGAATATCGACCGCTGCCACGTCGACGCCGTTGACGACACCGCCGCTCTTCGACACCGCGATCAGCTGATGGCCGCGCTCGACCAGCGTCTTCACCAAGTGCGAACCCAAAAAGCCCGTCGCCCCTGCAACCCAAAATTTGCTCACGAGCCTGCGCTCTCCAGTTGAAACACCTTCTGGAACGTGAACAAGAGCTGAATGTTGTTGCTCTTGACCGTACCCGACATGAATTCCGAAGGCGTGGGCGTGTAGCGCTCACGCACGATGCGCGTGAACATGTCCGGCGTCGTTTTAAGCACGCAATCGGCGGGTGACGCGACCTTGCCGTTGACGACTTCACAACTCTCGTCGGTCACGCGCACCGTCCAGCGCTCGGTGTCGCCGAGCGAGAAATAGAAGCTGATCGGCGTGCCGACGCTGCCGGCTTTGAAGCGCTGCTCGAGCTCGCGGAACACCGGCTCGAGCGACTCCGGCTCGGGTGGCGGTAAGGATTCGCGCACTTCGTCGGCTTTCAGCTCGCGCGAGTCGAGGATCTTACCTTGGCTGAGCAGCACCACGGCGCGGTGCGCCAGGCGCGTGATGATGCGCGACGCTTCCGCGGTCGAAAGCCCAGCCGTCAAGCGCTGCATCTCGCGCGCTTCGAGCGGAGCACCGATGCGTGCCTCGACCTGGCGGTGCTTTGGCAGCGTGGAGCCCTTGGGCAACGCGCGGTGCGTACCGCCGAGCCAGATCGGCAAGATGTCGACGTTGTGGTGCAGCGCCAAATGGCCAACGGCAGATTTGAACTCGTGCACTTGGCCGTCGGTGCTGCGCGTGCCTTCCGGGAAAATCAGCACGGTTTCGCCGTTTTCCAAGAGGTCGCCGGCTTGGCGTAGGGCTTGGCGCAAGGAACTGCCGCGCGGCATCGGCGCCAGGTTAGTGAAGTTCTCGAAGAAGGCCTTACGGTACTTGTTGCCCTCGAAGAAGTAATCCTGCGCGGCCAGCGACACCATCTTGTCGCCGTAACTGCCGAGCGCATACTTCACCAGGCCCATGTCCAGGTGACTGGCGTGGTTGGCCGCGATGATCGTGTTGCGGTTGTGCGGAATGAACGCACGCCCGGTCACCTTCGTCGACAGCACGCGGTCGTAGAAACCGTGCTGCGCCATGCCCATCCACGCCATCGCGGCTTCGCGCAGCGGCTCGGGGATGTCGAGCTTGAGCTCTTCTTCCTTCTCGATCGTCTGGGTCGTGGCCAGGCGGCGCGCGCTTTGGGCTTCGCGGACGAAGGCTTCGACGTCGGCGACCGTCGCGGCCGTGGCGACGCGTTCGGCGTCGAGCGAACGGCCCAGCTCCGTCTCGATCGCCACGAGCAGCTCGAGCAGCATCAGCGAATCGAAGCCGAGGTCGCCGCGCAGCGCTTGATTGGCGGTGATCTTCGCCACCGGGCGCCGCGCGATCGTCGCGATCGTGCTGCGCACTAGCGAAGCGGCACCGTCAACGGGTCCGGTCGGACGCGCGGCTTCTTCGCTACGCTCGCGGCGTGCAATTTCGGCCCGCACTTCGCCGCGGCGCACTTTGCGCGTGGCAGTGCGCGGCAAGTCCTTCTCGAACATCAGCACCAGCGCCGGTTTTTGCGCGGCCGGCAGCTTGGAAAGCGCCTCTTCCAGCGACTTTTTCGCGCGGGCGCGCTGCACCGCGGGCGGATTATCGGTGTCGCGATCCGGCACGGCCACGCACGCGACGCGCTCGCCGCCGCGGCTGTCGGGCACACCCAGGACGCACAGCTCTTTCACGTCAGCGACGCGGCCGATGCGCGCTTCGAGATCGTCGGGGTACACGTTCTCGCCGTTCGAGGCGACGATCACGTCCTTGGCGCGGCCCACAATCGACAAACGCCCCCGGCGATCGAGCTTGCCGAGATCACCCGTGCGGAGCCAGCCGTCGGGGTCGATGACCTGCGCGGTAGCTTCCGGATCGTCGGAGTAGCCGAGCATCACGTTCGGGCCGCGCGCTAGAATTTCGCCGACGCCCTCGGGATTGGGCGCGTCGATCTTGATCTCGACGCCCGGGATCGGCCGGCCCACATTGCCGGGTCGCGCTTTGGGACCCGCATTCGCGACGGTGAGCACCGGCGACGCTTCAGTCAAACCATAACCCTCGGCCAAGTGCATGCCGAGGCCGGAGAACAACTTGTGCGTGCGCTCGGGCAGGGCTGCGCCGCCGCTGACCAAGTAGCGCAACTTACCCCCGAACGCGTGGTGCACGGTGCCGAACAAGAGCCGGCCGCCGTCCACACCCATCGATTTACCCAAGCTGCGATTCAGCTCGACCGCGACATCGAACAGTTTAGCCGCGACCGTCCCGTGCTCGGCAACGCGCGCCAGGATGCGGCGTTCGAGCATTTCCCACAGCGCCGGCACGCCGATTAGGCCGGTAATTTTGCCCTCTTTTAGGCCAAATTCGAGGCGTTCAGCGTTCAGCTCGTCGAGATAAACGATGCGGGCGCCGCGCGAGAGCGGCAGCAGCATGCCGCAAGTCAGCTCGAAGGTGTGGTGCAGCGGCAGCACACTCAACACGCGGTCACCCTTGCCGAGCGGGAACAGCGGCGCCAAGGCCGCGACTAGCGCCGACAAGTTGGCGTGCGATAGCTCGACGCCTTTCGGAGTGCCGGTCGTACCACTCGTGTAAATCAGCGCGGCGACGTCGTCGGCCTGCACCGCCAAGCCGATGCCCATCGGGCCCTTCAGGCTGAGCTGGTGGTAGTCGACGAACGTGACGTCTTCGAGCGACGACGCAACACGATTCTGCACTTTTTGATCGGAGACGAACACGCGCGCTCGCGACGCGCGTTGCAGGTTCGCGGCCACGTCGGCGTCGACGGCGGCATCGAGCGGCACGACGGTCGCGCCGGCCATCAAGATGCCAAAAAATGAGATCGCCCACGACGGGTGATTCGCCGCTGCCAACAGCACGCGGTCGCCAGGCTTCACGCCGGCTGAAATCAGACGTGCAGCAGCTGCGCCGGCTTGTTCGCGCCACTCACGGAACGAAAGCCGCGAAAGCCCGCCGTCTTCGGTGCGCTGCAGCGCGACGGCCAGCTCGTAGCGATCGGCCATCTCGTCGAGCAGGGCCGGCAAGGTCTGGTGCGGCTCGGGCGACCGCTTCGGCCGCTTCAAGCGCTCGTCGATCTGCGGAAAGACCCACTTTTCGAGGCCGGGCGCGTGCACTTCCAGGAACCATTTGCGCCAATCGAGCTGCTCGATCGTCCACGGAATCCTGGCTTTTTCTTCCGGCGACAGGCGCGCGTAAGCAGCGCGCGTGTTGTCGCAGCGGAACACGTATTCGAACTCTGCCACGAACGGCAAGAACACGCCCAAGATGTTGCCGACGTTCTCCTGCTGCCGCGCAAAGCCCGACAGCGCGTCCGCGGCCGGCTCGAGCAACGGCGCCACCGGCCCCTTCGCGACCTTCTTCAGCAAGCCGGCGATCGAGCGCGCACCGCTGGCAATCTTGTGCGGACCAATGTCTTTGAACTGCTCTTTCGAAAGCATCGCGCCTTCGAAGTGCGACTGCAGGTAGCTCAGGACCGGGCCACCCCTGCCGGTGCGCTGGTAGTACTTGCGCTTGTAAAGACCCGAGAGCTCGAAGAAGCGACGCATCGTGCATGGATTCGAGTCGCTCGAACCCAGCTGATACACGGTCTTGTGCCGGCCCTCGAGCAGCTCGCCCAGAGCCAGCGTCAAGCCGGCCGCGACCATGTCGCACGGGATCACGTCGAGGAAATTTTCCGAGCCCGGGATCTGCAGCCCCCCCTCACGGATGATGTAGATCAAGGGCGCGCTGGTGTTGATACCCTCGTTCCAACCCGGGAACGGGTACTCGTTGGTCGACTCGACCACCGCGGGTCGCACAATCGCGACCGGCAAGCCCGAGGCCAGAGCGATCTGTTCGCCGATCGCCTTGGTGTACGTGTAGGTGTTGGGAAACCCCCAGAATTGCGCGCGTTCCATGCCGAGGCTGGCCAATTGCGCCTCGACGAACTTGCGCTTCACCTTGGCGACTTCGGCCTCGAGCACGCTGCCGCGCGCCGGTTCGCCGCGCCTGTGCAGGTTCTTCTTGGCCTCGTCCAGGAAATGGCTCTGGCGGAATGCGTCGTTCGAGCGATGCCGCGCCTGCTCGATCACGTCCATGCACTCGGCGATCTCGCGATCCGGATCCCAGTGCGATTTTTCGAGCTCGTCGGCGCGCGGAAACGGAAACTCGCGCGGGTCCGACTCCGGCACGTGCCCGGTGCGGCTACCGGCAACGAAGCAGGTGCTGGTGTGGAGCAGCGGCAAGTTGCCGAGGTCGCGCGCCAACGCGACCAAGCTCTTCACGCCGAATGCGTTCACTTCCAACGCCTCGTCGAGCGGCGGGTCGAAATCGACGACGCCCGAGACGTTGATCACGACGTCGACGTTGCCGCGCAAGCTCTCGCGTAGGTCGGCGTCGAGCCCGCAAAACGGCTGGATCACGTCGCCCGCGATTGGCGTCACCTTCGAGCGCAAAAACTCCGGAAAGCCGTGCCCGTACTCACCGCGCAAGGCGTCGAGCACTTCACTCGTGGCGACTTCTTCGTCGTAACGCTGCTGCGCGTTCTTGCCGCGCTTGGGCCGCAGCGTCAGGTAAATGTGGCCGATATCGGGGTAACGGCTGAGCAAGAACGCCCACCACACCTTGCCCAAAAAGCCGGTCCCGCCGACGACGACCAGCCGCTTGCCGGACAACAGCCGCCGGAGCTCCAGGCGCGGCACGCTACCGTTGGTGTGCTTGGTGAGCGCCGTTTCCGGACGTTCTACCATCTCAAGAAGCTCCGTTGCCGCCCGCAGGGATCGTGACGTCGCCCATCACGATCGGCGGCACGTGCAAACACGTGATGTCGAGCGTCTTGTTCTGGCCGTTCTTGGCCTTGTACAGCGCATCTTCCATGTTCGGCGACGTCTCGTAGCCGAGCAGCTTGGGAATGTACTCGTTGTCGGCGCCGACCACGATCACCCGCCCGATGTGCTGGCGGCCGTTCTCGCCCCAGTACCACATGAAAAACGGATGCGCGGGGTGGTAGGCGTGACCGGAGCGGAACATCTGAATCAGCGCCGGATCTTGCGCGAACTTCTCTTCGTAGCGCTCGCGGAGAACGTTCGCGTCGCGCGTCTCGGGCAACAGACGATGAACGAAGTCGATGTACGGCGCGTGCTGCTCGTGATCGAACTTGTCGGTGCACGGGTGGGTGATGATCAGCGTGCCACCCTTCTTCACCAGCGGCGCGCCGCGGTACATGTTGAACAGATAGCCCTGTGCCAACACCTGCACCAACAGCGGATTCAAGAACGCATGCACGTTGTACGGGCTGATAAACGGAATGCCCGTCACCAGCACATCGGCTTGGCCCTCGATTGGCACGCAGTACTGCTCGAAGTTCTTCTCGATGATGCGCGGGTGCACGTCGGCGGTCGCGCCAGCGTAAACCGACGTCAAACCATACGGCGCCGGGAAGCGATCGAAAATCGCCTGGCGCGCCGGCTGCGGCAGCCGCGCCGTCGCCATCACCAGGCCCTTCAACATGGTCTTCTCGCGGCCGGAAAGCTCGTCCTCGTTCTTCATCAAGAAATCGAGGGATTTATCGAACATCTGGTTGTTCACGGTCGCTTCGATCGTGAAGATGTTCAGGTGCTGGTGCGCCAGCTTGCCCATACGCTCGATGTCGCGCGCCAGCTGCGAACCGCCTGGGTCCATGTAGCTGTCGCTCTTCCTAATCGACGTCGGGTTGTGGTGCGGGCGCAGGCTTTTGTAGCTGCAAAGCCCGACGGCCACGCTCTTCATGCCGCCGTTCATCGGCACGAAGTTCAAGTTCACGTAAATCAAGAGATCGCTCTCGGCCGCGCGCCGATTCAGCTCCAACACCTCGCCGTGCGGCGTGGTGCCGATCTCGACCATGTTGTCCTTGTCTTCGGCATCATGGTTGTAGAGGCGATCCGGCCAGTAGGCGTCGAAGATCTTGTCGCCCACGCAGTGGCGAATCTCGTTCGCCTTCATGCGCCGGTGAATACCGGTCGCGACGATGATCTCGATGTCGCTGACCCCGTGATCGGCCAGCATTTCCAGCACGATCGTCAGAATGCGCTCGCGCACGTCGGGCCGCTTCATCGGCGGCAGTGGCACCGAAATGTCGTCGATCGCGATCGCGACCCGCATGCCGGGGCGCAATTTCGCGTAGAGCGGATCCGAGCCGAGCGGATGGTTGATCGCATAACGGATCGCGGCGTCCGGATCGCGTAGCGGCACCATCGGCGGTTTCGGGTAAATAACCCGCGTTCCCGCCGGCAAATCGACCTCGACGAGGCGATCACCCGAAAACAAAACTCGAGGAGCGCTGTCGCGCTCCAACGTGACGAGACTGGGATGATTCATGCAGCGCGACTCAGATCGAAACTCGGCCAGCCGTAAGCTTTGGCGAGCCAGGAAAGACGCTTGTCGGGGTTCACGGCGGCCGGATGCCCCACGACGCTCAACATGGGAACGTCGGAGTAACTGTCGCTGAACGCGAAGCAGTCACCCAAATCGTAGCCCTTGCGGGCGGCGTGCTCGCGGATCAAGCGTGCCTTTTCGGGGCCGGCCACCACCGGCTTCAGCAGCTTGCCGGTAGCGATTCCCTCTTTCATTTCAAGACGATTGCCGATCACTTCCGCGCCGCCAAAGTAGTCGGCCAGTCGCTCCAACACGCACTCGAGCGCGCCCGACACCAGGACAACGTCGTGACCCGCCGCCCGGCTCTTCTCCACCAAGCTGCGCGCACCCGGATAGAGTGACGGACGCATGACGTTGTCGAACGCTTCTTGAGCCAACAGCATCATGCGGTCTTCGCTAGTGCCGGCGTAGGACGAGAACAGCATCTCGTTGAAAGTACGGCGATCGACCATCTCGGCCAGCATCAACCGGGGCGAATCGAGCAGGGCACGCCCTAGCTTCAGCGCGCTTTGCAGCGGCGTGCCCTGGTTCATCAAATAGTAGAGAGTGGGATGAACCAGGTTGGACGAGACCAGGGTCCCATCGACATCGAAGTAACAGGCAGCCACGGCTTGGTGGGGAGTGGGGTCCAACGTCTCGCGCCCCGAGTCAACCCCAGTGGTCAAACCACCGGAATGATTGACGAACCGGACGGCCGACCAGCCGCACAGGGCCGGCCCCACCGGCGCTTGAACCAGGCCATGCGGCCTCCTGGGCGGTCGCCGCGCGCGCGAACAGCAAACGGGCAACCGGACCGGCGGGGCCCGGAGCCGCGTGTATATTAGGCGCCGTGCCGAGCTCGGAAGCCCTTACGCGCGGTGTGCGCATCGTCGTCAACGTCCGTTATTCCTCATCTCATTCGGATCCCGCCAAGCGCGAGTGGTTCTTTCTCTACACCGTGACGATCACCAACGAGGGCGAGGATACCGTGCAGCTCGTCAATCGCCACTGGGTGATCATGAACGCCAACGGCCACGTCGAAGACGTGCGCGGCCCGGGCGTCGTCGGCAATCAGCCGACGCTCAAGACCGGCGAAAGCTTCGAGTACACCTCCGGCTGCCCGCTCAAGACCCCGTTCGGCTCGATGCACGGCGAATACGAAATGGTCACCAAAGACGGCGACGCCTTCCTCGCCGAAATCGCCCCGTTCGCGCTTCGCGAATCCGAAACGTTTCACTGACCACACCGCACAGCTTGGGCGCCACACCGTAGCAGGGCGCGTCCATAGGGTGCAGCGCGTCACTCGGTCGCGCCGCTACGGAACCGCGCGCCGCCGCAGCCGCGCACGCGCGGTTCCGAAACGGCGACGCTGGCCGCCAGATCGACGATGGCGGCCGGAGCCGCTGTCGGTTCGGAGCTGCTCAATGTGCCCCCAATTTGCTGATCCACGCCCGGGCATGTCTCGCAATCCGGCGAGGAGGTTGCCAGCTCAACAAGGCCCGAAGCTTCTCGACCTCGTGCGACGTGCGCTGCGTGTCCGTCACTACAGCATGCGGACTGAAAAGGCGTATTGCGCGTGGATCCGTCGATTCATCCTGCATCACGAGAAGCGCCACCCCAACGAGCTCGGCGCACGTGAAGTGCAGCAGTTCC
>JBBRMI010000189.1:0-15790 GCA_038230915.1 Polyangiales bacterium
CGCCATCGCGACGATCAGCGGCAGGCCCAGGTAACGAATCGTCGATTCGGTCGTCTGCAGGATCAGCGGGGCGTGCTCGGCGCGCGCCGCCTCGACGTGCGCGCGCAGCGTTTCGGCATTGTAAAAGTTGAGGGCTGCGACAGCGCGACCCTCGAGGTGCGCGGCCTGCATCAGGTCGAGGCTGGGGCGGAGTGGGGCGAAGGCGCTCATCGGCAGGTCTCGCGCGCGACGCTTCTTTGGGCGACTGCTTTCAAGAAATTGCTCAACTCTTTCTGGTCGGGTTGGGCTGCGGTGCCGCCGACCGCGCGCGTCGAGAGCGCACCGCAGGCGTTCCCCTTCTTCAAACAAGCCAAGTCGGTTTCGCCGGCCAAGAAGGCCGAGACGAAGCCGGCGGCGAAGCTGTCACCGGCGCCAGTCGTGTCGACTGCGCGCACCCGACGACCCGGCACGACCACGACGTCGCCGCCGCGCGCCAAGACCGCGCCTTTGCTACCGAGCTTGACGACGGCACAAGCCGAGCGACGGCTCAGCTCCTTCGCCGCAGCGTGGGGGCTAGATTTTCCGCTTAATTCGCTGGCCTCGCGCTCGTTCACGAACAGCACGTCCACGTAGGGCAAGAGCCGCAGCGCTTGCTTTTTGGTTTCACCCAACAGGCTCGAGTTGGGATCGAACGAGGTGCTGAGCCCCTGGCGCTTGGCCGTCGCCAGCAGCCGTGAGAAAGCCGGGCGCAGCCGCTTCTGCAGCGCGAAGCAGCTGAGGTGGAGGTGACCGAAGCCGTCGAAGGCGTCGAACGGGATGTCGCTCAGGCCCAGCTCGGCGATCGCTCCCGGAAACGTGACCTGCGCGCGGTCGCCTTTGGTGCTGAGGCACAGCGTGACGCCGGTGGTTGCGCCCGGCGTAGTGCGGACCCAAGACGTGTTGACGCCGAGGGCCGCCAGCTGCCCGCGACAGAACTGGCCGAAGAAGTCGTCACCGACCTTGCCGACGAACCCCACCGGGTGACCGAGTCGCCGCAGCCCGCTCGCGAAGATGGCCGAGGCGCTGCCAAGCACCATCTCGAAGCTCTTGGCCTCGACCTCCTTGCCCATCTGCGGCGGGCGAGCCAGGCCGGCGGCGATTAGGTCCACGTTCAGCTCACCGATCACGAGCGTCGGGCGGCCTTCTTGCCGGCCGCGCCGGCGCCCGCCAGGAATCCGTTCGGGACTCAAAGCGTCAGAAACGAGCATGATGGAATCCTACTCGCTCATAAGCGAGCGTCAACTAGATCGTTTGTGATTGATTGATGCCGGCGGTCGCGCTACCGTGGTCAATGCGAGGTAAGGCCGCGTGGCTGCTCGGCATTTCGAGCGCGGTCCTGCCCCCGAAAAATCGCCATGACCTGGATCGACGCTCACGCCCACTTGCCCGCCGATCACCCCGACGCTGAGCGATTGCTCGCGGAGCTGGGCGTGCAGGTGCTGAACATCTCGCTCGGTTTGGACTCGCGCGGAGATTGGCGGGCGAACCCGATGAGCGGGGCTCAGCCGTATCAGCAGCTGGCCGAGGCCCGCTCGGCGCGGTTCGCGTGGTGCACGGCCTTCGATCCGCCCGCGCTCGACGATCTCGAGCGGCCGACGGCGTTCACCGAGCGCACGATTGCCAGCCTGGCACGCGACTTTGCTGGTGGCGCGGTAGCCTGCAAGGTTTGGAAGAATATCGGGCTCGAGGTACGCGATCGCGACGGGCGCTTCGTGATGGTCGACAGCCCGCTACTCTCGCCGATCTTCGATTACATCGCGCGCGAAGATCGCGTGCTGATTCTGCACACCGGCGAGCCGCGCGCTTGCTGGTTGCCGCTCGATCCGGTCAGCCCGCATTTCGAGTATTACAGCCAACATCCGCAGTGGCACATGCACGGTCGCACGGAATTTCCGACACACGCCGAGCTGATCCTTGCGCGCGATCGCGTGCTCGAACGGCACCCGCGGCTGCGCGTAGTTGGTGCCCATTTGGGCAGCCTCGAATACGACGTCGGCAAGCTGGAGGAGCGCTTTCGGCGCTTCAAGAACTTCTCGGTGGACACGGCTGAACGGCTGCTCGATTTGAGCCTGCAGCCGCCGGCGCGCGTGCGCGCCTTCTTCGAAGCGCACGCCGATCGCGTGCTGTACGGCTCGGATCTGCTGTTCGAGAAGGCGTTCTCGGCCATGAGCGAAGCCGAGCGAAGTGCCGCGCTCGTTCAGGTGCGCGAAGTGCTGGAGCAGGAGCCTGCGTATTACCGCGGCTCCGGCGTCGTACCCGTGCGCGGCAAGCTGCTCCCGGCGCTCGGCCTGAGCCCACACACGGCACGCTGCCTGTTCGAAGACAACGCGCGGCGTTGCTACGCGCTCGGCGCGTGAGGCGCGGTCGCGCGTAGGCTCAGTGATTCGAGACGACCTGCTCGGCTTGCGCGCGGAAGCGGCCGTGCGGAAACGCCGCCAGGTACTTCTGCGCCAGTCGCGTGGCGCTCGGGTCCTTGCGCGAGGCGGCCGACTCGAAGGCGATCGCCAACGCTTCTTCTTTCAGCGCGCCGTTCGGGTACTTCTTCTGGTACTCGGCGGTTAGCTGTTGGGCGCGGGCAGTGTCGCCGGCGCGTCGGGCTTGCAGCGCTTCCATCATCAGGGACGCACCGGGGCCGGATTGGCTGGCGTGCGACGCCGTCGCTTGCGCCGGCTTCTCCGCCTGGAGAGCCTCGATCGCGATCGTGCTCGCGGTCTCGGGTGCGGCTAGCTTTACTACCGGCGTGGCGGCTTGCGCTGCCGCTGGGGCGTGCGGGACGACGACGTGTGACGGCTCTTGCTCGTATGAGTGTTGCGGCACGACCGCTCGGTACAGGCGCGGCCCGACCGTGGCGCCAGCAACGCCGACCGCCAATAGAATCGGCAACGCGAAGGCTGGTTTGAGCCAGCGCATGCCGTGAGGTTGCTCAGCCGCCGCGTCGATGCGCGCGCGAATCCGCCGGCGCTGGCTCGACGATAGCTCGAGTGGCGGAACCTTCGCGAGCAGGACAGCGCCGGCTCGGATGGTGAGATCCGGATCGTCTAGTTGTTCTCGTAGCGGTCTCATTTGGCGCTCCACGCGTGGCCGCTCTCGGAAACGAGTCGCAGGAACTCTTTCCGGGCATGATGCAATCTGGTCCACACGGTGTTGAGTGGTATGCCCTGCATCTCGGCGATCTCTTCGCCGCTGTAGTTCTGCTTGATCGCCACCTGCGCGATCGGACCGAGCGAAAGATCGAGCCTCGCGCCGGTCTCGGCCGCCTTCGCGGGCCGCGGTGCCGGCGGTTCGAACGCCACAGCCACCGGCTTTTCGGCTGAATCTGGCTCTTCTTCGGCGTCGTCGGTGGTGTTGCTGGGCACGCGCAGTGGGTCGACGATCAGCACCGTAAACACCGCGACGTGGCGGGCGCGCTCCAGGCAATCGCGCCTCGCGTCGCGGAAGCGCCGACGCTGTCCACGGACCTTGACCGTGAAGCCCGCGCCGCGATCGAAGACGATCACGTCGCTGTCGACGGCGTCGGGGCTGATGTCGAGCGTCGCGTCGGGCATCAGCTGCCGCAGCTCTTCCGCGATATCGTCGGGCGAAGGGCAGCTGCCGGCCGTCGCGATCGACAGCTGCTGCGGCCGTTCAGCGCGCGCGACAGCCGGTACGCCGAGACCCAGCGAAAGGGCGGAGCAGACAAGCAAGCGGGCAGGGTAAGCCACGACGAATCCGACCCGGCGACACTACACGAGCACGGCCTCGACCAGGGTCAGCAAGCTGGGCTTTTCATCGCCTGCCGGGCGATCTTGCCGCCACTCCCAGCTCTGCTCCGCCTTGACCTCGGCGATTTCCGGGAGCCGCTCGATCAGCCGCTCAACGCACAACAGATCGGTCGGCTCCCCGACGGGCGCGGGCTTTGTTCCCGAACCGCTGCGGAGCTGGACCGTGCTCACGGCGCTGACCAGCACGGCTGACTTGGCACGGCGTAGCAGCGCGTGAATGTGATGTTGCTCGACCAGGCAGCTGAGGAAGGTCAGCGCGGGCGCGAGCGGCGCGCGGCTCACGGCCTGACCGTCCCAGCCGCGGGCAGCGAGCAGCGCCGAGATGCACGCCGCATAGCCGCGGCCTAGCTCTGACAGCAGCATTGCCGAGATTGCTAGGCTCGGCTTCTCTTCCGCGACGCTGAGACCGGCGCTGGCCGCGCCGACATCGTAGCTCTCGAGCAAGCTTACGAGCGCCTGCTCGGCTTCGGCCGACGTGCTGGCGCTGCCAACGGCAGCCTTCGCGCCGGCTGCGAACGCGGCGTAGCTGCCAGTGACGTCGTAGCGCTCGAGCTTGACCCGGCCGCGGTGCTGCTCGGGGATGGCGCGGCGCACCAGCTGCTCGAGCCGCGGTAGATCCAAATCACTCAAGGTGAGGCGTCCGAAGCGCGCGGCCAGCTCTGCGAACGGCAGCTCGGGCGTCGAAAGCGCGCCGACGACCAGCGCCGACTCGGGTGCGCTGTGTTGCGCTGCGTCCAGGATGAATTGACTTAGCTTGGTGGCGTGCTCGCCCGTGGCGGGTGTGGCGGCCGGTGGCGTGAAGTCGACCAGCGTGGCGGCTTCTTCGTCGGTCAGCTCGGGCGCGAATTCCCAGCGCTGTTCCGCGCTTTGCCGTAGCTCGGCGTGCGCTTCTTCGAGCGCGAGCAACGCGTCACCGAGGCTGTAGTCGCCGAAATCTGGCGGGAGCTGCGCGCTTTGCAGCAGGTTGGTGAACGCGGCCAGCGGCTCGAGCAACGTACCGTCGAACAACCGCTCGGCTTTCAGCGCGCTCTCGATCGCTGCCAGCGCCTCGACCCCTTCGCGGCCGGCTGGATCGCCGCTACGGCGCCGCATGGTCTCGTCCGAGAACTTGTGGAACATGCGCACGCTCTTCTGAAATCCGCTGCGACTCATCGGCGCTTCAGTCTACTAAGGTTTCTTGGATTTGGGGTCGGCCGGCGCTTCGAGGTTCGGTTTCTTGACGCGCGAGCTCGGGTCCAGACCCGAAAGCACTTCGACGTTGATGCCGTCCGAGAGACCGAGCTTGACCTCGCGCCGGGTGAAGGTTTGTGGCGCGCCCTCGATTTCGACGAAGGCTTTGCCTTTCTCGAACTGTACGACGCTCTCTTCGATCGCCATCACCTGTTTTCGCGTGTCTAGGATGATGTCGGCGTTGGCGCTGTAGTTGGCGCGTACGAGCACGCCCGATTTGAGCTTTACGGCTGCCTTGACCTCGAACTCGATCGTGCCCTCTTTCTCTTTGCCCTTCGGCGCGATGTACTCGAGCTTGCCGTCCAGGTGCTCTTCGCCCAGCGCGCCAACGGTGATCGAGACCGGCATGCCTTCGTTCAGCTTGCCGACTTCGGACTCGTCGACGCGGCCAAGAAAAATCATGTCGGACATGTCGGCGATCGAGGCGATCGTCGTGCCCTCGTTGAAGTTGTTGGCCTCGATCACGCTCGAACCTTCTTTGACCGGCACGTCGAGCACCATGCCCTCGACGGTCGAGTTCACCAGGTTGCTGACCTTGCCGGTGCGCTTCGAAGCGCCTTCTTTGATCAGCTCGCGGTTGCTTTTCGCAGTCTCGAGCTCCTGACGCTTCAAGTCGAAGCCAACCTTGAACTGGTTGAACTCGGTCTCGGTCATCAGCTTTTGGTCGAACAGCTGCTGGTAGCGTTGCATCTGGCTCTGCGCGTTGTCGAAGCTGATCTGCGCCGTGAGGATCGCCGACTCGGCATTGTTCAGCGCAACCACGTTGGGGATGATCTGAATCTTGGCCAGCAGCTGGCGATCCTTCACGATCTCACCGGCTTGCACGTACAGCTTGTCGAGCGTTCCGGACACGTGGGGTTTGATCACTACCTCACGCCGCGGCACGATCGCGCCCGGAGCGACCGTCTTTTTGACGATGTCCATCACGACCGGCTTGACGGTCTGGAAGGTGGCTGGCTTGGCTTGCGACTTCTCGTAGAGAAACAGCAGCGTGAGCACGAAGGCACCCACGACGCCGAGCGCCAACAACACGGGAACGATGCGACGAATCATCTTTTCCAGGCAATCATTCGGCTCTCAGGGCCTCGACTGGGTGCACGCGGGCGGCATGGCGCGCTGGCATGATGGCAGCTATCAGGCCGGCGGCAATCAGCAGACATTGGGCCATCAGCGCGGCCTTGAAGTCGACTTCTGGGCTGGAAACTGGCGCTTCCGGCAGCTTGGCCAGGACGCGGCCGAAGCCCTCCAAGGTCGCCACGGCGCCGACCAAGCCGAGGTAGCCGGCCAGCATCGTCAGCACGACGGACTCTTTGACGACCATCCGCACGATTGAACCCGGCGTCGCGCCGAGCGCTTTGCGAATGCCGATCTCCTTTGTGCGCTCTTTGACCGTTATCAGCAAGATGTTGCTCACCCCCAGCATGCCGGCGCCCAGTGTGAGCGCGCCGACCATCCACACGAACACGCGAATGCCGCGAAACAATCCCTGAATCTTTTCGAACTTGTCGGCGGCGTTGAAAGACCCGAACGCCTGATTGTCACTTGGGTGAATGCGATGCTTTTCCGCCAGCGCAGCCTTAATCGAGTCCTCGACCCACGCTGCCGGGTAGGCTGGATCAGTACCGACCGTGAACCAACCGACGTGGTCACGTTGGTTGAAGGCGCTTTGAAATGTCGCGAAGGGGATGAAGACGGTGGCGCTCAGCTTTTCGCCTTCGTCACCGAATTTCATGCTCTTTACTTCGCCGACGATCAGAAAATTGACACCTTTGACCTGAATGTACTGACCTACCGGATCTTCGCTCGGCAAAAACAGTTCTTTGGTCACCAGCGTGCCGACCACCGCTACCTTGCGCTCACCGGACATGTCGAATGTGTTGAAGAAGCGCCCATGCGTGAGGCTCAGCGGCTCGACCAGCGGAAACTCGGGCACGTCGCCGACGACGTTGAAGTTGCCGGTTTTCTGCCCGCGCGTGATGTTCTGGCCATCACGCCAGCCGCCAAGCTGCAGCCTTGGAGCGACGTACGTCACGCCCGCGACGCGCTGAATCGCGGCGATGTCTTGGTTGGTGAACTTGACGTAGCGGCCGGGCTGCAGCCCCTTGTAGGGCATGCTGGTGCGCTGCGACCAAACGTACACGCTGTGCATCGCCATCCCGCCCAGGCTGCGCACGACGCCGCGCTCGAGCCCGGTGCCGAGGCCGAGCAGCACCATTAGCATGAACATGCCCCAAAACACGCCGCACGCCGTCAGTACCGCGCGCAGCCGATTCTTGCGCAGCGTTGACCAGACTTCTTGCCAGGCGTCGAGGTCGAACATGCTCAATCGCTCCGCAGCGCCACGACCGGATTGACGCGGGCCGCGCGGTAAGCGGGGAAGAAGCCGGCCAGCGCTCCCGCGCCCATGATCACCAAGGTGGCGCTGACCGCAACCGACAAGCTCACGCTCGGTTGACGAAAGAACGGCGCCTCCGGAAACTTCGCCGCTACCAGCTCGACGACGCCGACGCCTGCGACCAGGCCCGCGTAGCCGCTGACGCCGGTCAGTACCAGTGCTTCGCCCAGCACCATCCGAATGATCGACGCCGGAGTCGCGCCGAGCGCTTTTCGGATCCCAATCTCTTTTGTCCGCTCGGCGACCGAGATCAACATGATGTTGCCGATGCCGATGATGCCGGCCAGCAGTGTGCCGACGCCGACCACCCACACGAAGATGCGAATCCAGCGAAAAACCCCAGTGATGCGCGTGAACTGCTCCAGGTTGTTGCCGATCCGCAGCGCGCGCCGATCGTCGACCGAAAAGCCGTGATTCGCTGCCAGGACGAGGCGAGCTTTTTCGGCCATCGCCTGGCTTTGCTCGACGGTGGCGTCGCCGACCGTGAACAGCAGCTGGTGGATGATCTCCGGCTGGTTGTACACGAGCTGCGCCGTAGTAAGCGGCACGTAGATCTTGCGCAACTCGTTCTCGCCGCCCACGTCCTCGAATTCGCCGATGACTTTGTAGGCTAAGCCGCGGATGTTCACGTACTCGCCGACGGGGTCGCGCGTACCGAACAAGATCTCGCGCACTTTGCTGCCGATCACGCAGACCTTGCGCTTTTCGCGGAGGTCGTCGGCGTCCAGGTAGCGGCCGCGCGTCATCAGCGTCTTCTCCAAGAACCGATGATCGGGGTGCACGCCCAAGATGTTGAACGACGAACGCTTGCTGCCGTAACTGACGCTGAACTCGCCCCACAGCCAATACCGACCGGTAAAATGCTCGATACCGGCGACCTTGCGGCTCAAATCGGCGAAGTCTTGATTCTTGAACAAGATTGGACGGCCTGGGCTGCGGCCGCCAAAAGGCACCGAGGTCTTGCCGCCGGCAATCCAAACCGAGTTCTGTGCGTCGTCGCGGAACTCCCAGTTGGCGCCGTTTTCCAGGCCGTTGCCAGCGCCGAGCAGCACCACCAACATGAACACGCCCCACGCCACGGACAGGCCGGTAAGCAGCGTGCGGAGCGCGTTGCGGCTCAGCACGTCCCACAGCTCCAGCAGCGCCTCGATCATGGCTCGGCCTGAGCCGGCTGCTCGATCCGGCCGTCCTTGAGGCGGATCGTGCGCGAAGTCATCTCGGCGATGTCGTGCTCGTGCGTTACGACCACGACCGTCATGCCCTGCGCGTTGATCTGGCGCAACAGATCCATCAGTTGGTACGAGGTCGTGGTGTCGAGCGCGCCGGTAGGCTCGTCCGCGAGCAACAACTTCGGTTTGGTAATCAGCGCGCGCGCCACCGCGACGCGCTGCTTTTCACCGCCCGAAAGCTCGCCCGGCAAGTGATCGGCGCGCGCCCCCAAACCCACGCGCTCCAGGTATTCGCGCGCCAGCTTGTTGCGCGCGCGACGCGACACGCCTTGGTAATAGAGCGGCAGCGCGACGTTCTCTTCTGCCGACTTGAAGCCGAGCAGATTGAACGATTGAAAGACGAAGCCGATCAGCCGGTTGCGGTAATGCGCGGCCTCGCGCTCGCTCAAGTCGCGGATCAACCGATCGTCGAGGTAGTAGGCGCCCTGGTCGTAGTCATCCAAGATACCCAAAATGTTGAGCAGCGTGGACTTGCCGGAGCCGGACGAGCCCATGATCGACACCAGCTCGCCGGTCTCGATGCGCAGACTCACGTCACGCAACACCCGCACCGCGGTGTCGCCTCGCCCGTAGTGTTTCTGGATGCCTTCGATACGAATCACGGAAACCCCCCGGATGTAGCACCGGGGGTCGCCTGGCTCAGCTCAAACCGAGCTTTTCCCGGCTATTGGGCGCCGCCCGCGCCCGCAGCGCCCGAACCAGCGCCGCCAGCGCCGGCGCCCATGCCGATGAACTCGACGTCATCGATGGTGATGCTGGCGTCGTAGGCCGCCATCTTGTCGACCCAAGGCAGGATGAATTGCAGCCCGATCACGTCCGAACCGTCGGTCGTTGCGGCGGTGGCCGGCTTGCCCGCTTTCAGATCCGCCCATTTCACTTCGACGGGGGTCAACGTGTCGGTGACGGTGACCGAGACGCCCGGGTGGACGCAGTTGATGAACTTCTGCGCATCCGGCGCGAGGCACGAGCCTTTCATGCCGGTCGCCCACTCGTTCTTGTTCGTCTGAACGGCGAAGCTCATCTTGCCCAACGGCGGATTGCCCTTGATCTTGAAGCGCACGCCTTCGAATGACGAAGCGTTGGTGCAGTTCTGCACGTACAGGCCAAAGCCGGCGTACTCGGTGATGTGGCCGGCCGCCGTCATCGCGCCATCGGCGAAGGTGAGCATCAGCGCGTCGGGGTAGTTGAAGGTGCCGCCCCAGAAGTCCATCGTGCCTTGCTCGGCCGAGCCCCATTCGTATTTGCCGCCCACCGCTGGCGCCATGTTGAAGTCGGCGATCGTCGCGCTGGTTGGCACGACGCCCAGACACGGGGTCACGACCTGCATGGTGCCGCCGCCCGTACCTGCGGTGGTCGAGCCCGCGGTGCCGGCGTTGGTCGAGCCGGCGCTGCTGCCGCCCGTGCCGTTACCGCCGTTCGTCGTGCCGCCGTTGCTGCTGCCCGCAGTCGATGGACTGCTGTCGTCGTCGCCGCCGCTGCCGCACGCGGACGCGATCAGCGCGCCGCACACCAGCGCCGCCAGCCCAACACCCGTGACCGTTGAAGCGTGACTCAGCATGCAAATCTCCTTCGCAAAGCGTACTCGTCGAAGCCTTCCAATATGTTCGACCGCCTCCGCGCTGTCCAGCCGACCCGCTATGGCATTTCGATCACGGCTCCAAAGTGCGCGCTCAAACCACACGAGCAGGAATCAACAGGAAGGCGGGAAGGCGGGAAGATCAGCTGAAGGTTTCTTGGGTTGAAACCTCGCAAGGCACCGCGCGCCATCGTTACGTCGCCCCAAGATCGCCGAGCGACGCGCCCCCCCCAAAAACTTCCCGCCTTCCCGCCTTCCTGTTGTCTCGCTCTCGTGCTCGCTCGCGCTTAGTTAATCGAGAACGACTTCGACACGGTCACGGGGTTACCCGAGAATGCGGGCACGTGGGCGCGGCGGAAGGCACCGGCGACGCAGCCGCCGACGGCGGTGCCGGCGAACGGCGCGCCCATGACGGTGGCGCTCGTCACCCTGCCGCTCGGAGCGAACGTGACTTGCACTTTGCCGACACCAGTCGGACCGCCCGCCTTCTTGCAACCGCCGGCTGAGCCTGAAGCGCCGCCAAGCGCGGAGATTGCCGAAGCCTTGCTGAACGGAGGCGCGGTGCTGGGACCAGGTTCTGCTGGCTCTTCCTTTTTCGGCGTCGCGGCAGTTGCGGTGTGAGCGCCCGCCGGTTTACCGGCTTCGGCCTTGGCCGGCTGGGTCTTCGCGTCCTCGGGCTTCTTTTCCTCGGCTGAGGGAGCGGGAGTTGGCTCTTCCTTCTTCTCCTCCGCTTTCGGCTCTTCCTTCTTCTCCTCAGGCTTCTTGTCTTCGACCTTCGCGGAGAGCGCGCCGTTGGCGTTGCCGGCTTCGTCCTTCTTGTCGTTGCCGCCGAACACCAAGAAGCCGAGCAGCAGCAGGATCACCGCGCCAGCGCCGACGCCGCCGCCGACCACGAGCTTCTTCGTCTTCGAGTCCATGCCGACCGGCGCCACGACGCCGGCCGTGCTGTAGGCCGGCACCGCAATCGGCTTCGGCTCGGGCGGAGCGGGTGCCGTGAGCAAAGCCTGGTTGGCGTTCATGCTGAACAGCGGATTTCCGCCTCCGCCCAGGCCAGCCAAACCAGCGCTGGCGCCCATGCCGAACGGATCATCCGGGTTGGAAGGCTGCGTGGGTCGCGGGGCGCCGGGCTTCGGCGCCGAGGGCGCGGACTTTGCGGCCGGCGCGGGTGGGGCGAAGCCGGCCTTCAACGAATCGAGCGAGAACAGCACCGAGTTTTCATTGCGTTGCCCGGTCGGCTTGTCGTCATAGCCGGTCGAGCCGGGCGCGATCGGTACGTGGCGCGCCGCGGTGGATACGTCGACATCCTCCGACTCGCTGCCGGCGGCGTCGATGTCGCCGAACAAATCCGCGCCCGACTGCGCTCTCGCGCTGGCGGCGCGCGCGGCGGTCGCACCTGTTGCAGCAGCGCCACCGCTAAGATTGGGCATGCCGCCCACGTTCGGTACGGCCGCTGCGGCAGGACCTGCCCCCGCCGCGACCGGCGGAGCAAACGGCGTCTGACCAGCGACTGGCGCTGGTGGATCCGTCGGACCCGACAGCAACGGCGCGAGTTCCACGCAATCCATGATCGCGACCCAATCACCCATGCCGTCTTTCCAGACGAACGCGTCGGTCGTGACCAAGCCGGCGCGGAAGCCTTCGATGACCTCCGCGGTCGTCATCGTTCGCGAATCTGTATCGCTGAGGTTGACGTTCCAAACGTCAGCGTCGGTCGCGAGAGCGGTTTCCGGTGCGAACGGATCGAGCGCCGGCGGCGCGTCCGAAAGTCCGCTGCTGGCGGCCTGAGGGGGGGGATTTTGCCCGTCCACGACGATCGGGGTCTGGCACGCCTTGCAGCGTATTTTGACTTTCCTGCCCTTAACCTTGTCGTCGGCGATCGTGTACTGCGCGCTGCACGCCTGGCAGGTGACTTTCATCGCGGGCGGGACTGTATCAACTCTGTTCAGGATTTACCCCCAATTGTGGGTTTTTCCCCGGGGTGGCTGGCCCACCCGAGCGTCGTTTTGCCCTTTTCAT
This sequence comes from Polyangiales bacterium, assembly GCA_038230915.1. GTDB lineage: Bacteria > Myxococcota_A > Polyangia > Polyangiales > Polyangiaceae > PMG-095. The sequence goes on from JBBRMI010000189.1 coordinate 12,226, forward strand.
CTGAAACAGAACTCGAAAGCCATGCCCTGACTGAAAATACTTAGCCGACCGAGGCGAAAATCGGCCCTGCGGCGGGCGGGCTAGCGGTGGCAAAGCCCAGGCAGCTAATACCTAACTTCCAAAGTCGGAGTCGCGCGATAGCGTACCCTAAGGCAATGGCGCTTTTCGCACGATCTCGCGCTCGCAGCTGGCGTCCTTGGTTGATCGCGGGAGCGCTGATTGGCTGCGGGGGACGGAGCCAGACCCGGAGCCCGACCGAGCCCGACAGCGATGCTGGCTCGATGGCGGTGCCCGAGCCCGATCCGGACCGGAGCCGCTCCGACGACACCGCTCAAGCTACACCCGGTGGCGTCGCAGGCATGCCCGATGGTGTCGCAGGCATGCCCGAGACCATCGAAGACCCAGTTGCTGCCGACCCCGGGCCTTTGGACTACGACCACGCCGCAAAGCAGATCCTCGACGCGCGCAACGCTCGTTGGGTCGAATGCTTCAATGCCGGGCTCCAGTTCCTCGAGCAACCGAAAGTGGACCCTTACCTCGGCAAAGTCGATCCCATCAGGTATTTTCGACCGAGCGCCGAGACCGGGCGGATTGGGGTGGATCCCGCTCGGATGGCGGCTTGCCTGGCGCGCTATCAGAACGCCTCGTGCGACGAGCTTGGGCGATCTTTCCCACAAGATTCACTCGATTTCTGTGCGGGGCTTTTGGTCGGGCAAGTGGCGCAGGGCGGTGAGTGCTACGTGCTCGAGGACTGTGCCGATCTCGATCACTTCGCATGCCATTTCGACCCGGCAGCGCCTGTTTGCGAAAACGTGGGGCACTGCCGACCCAAAACCGTGGTCGGAGACCTCTGCGACTATTCGGCCTATTCTTGCAGCCCGGGGTTCTTTTGTGGACCAACGGCTCAATGCGCTCGGCTGTCGGCCGCTGGAGAACCATGTAGCCTTTTTTCCCTTCCGTGCGAAGACGGGCTGGGTTGCAATCCGCAAGGTGTCTGCGAAGCCGACTCGCAGCCTGTCGCGACGCCGCTTGCAGGGGCTCCCTGCGCGAGCTCTGGAGGCTGCCTCACGCCGTACGTGTGTCTGATCGATTCGCCCAACACCAAGGGCACGTGCGGTCCGGGTCGAAAGCTGGGAGAGGCTTGCGACGACCACGCTTCGGACTGCGGGTACGGCCTGCGTTGTGTCGGCACCGCCACGGGATCGGTCTGCGGTTATGGCAAGCCGATCGGAGCCTCCTGCATCGACGGAGGCGACCTGCGCGACCCCTGCACCCTTGGCGCCTACTGTTCTCACGACGATGTATGCACAGCAAAGCGCCCTGAAGGCGCCGCTTGCCGGCAGTTCGACGAGTGCCAGTCACCGCTCATCTGCGGCTATACAACCACTCTCGGCGGCGATGGGTTCTGCGTTTCGGGGCCGCGATACGTTTTGGCCGTGGGCCAAAGCTGTTGGGAGCTCTCGGTCAATCGCTGCGTCGAGCACACCGACTGCTCCGGGTCACTGTCGATGCCGGGGACATGCACGGCACTCCCCGAACTATGCGCGCAGTGAAGCGACCACTTGGCCAGGGTTTCGAGCACGACCGGCGTTGGCGGATGACGACGAAGCCTGCTGCGCTGATTTGATCAGCGAAATAGTGATCCGCGGCCATCAAGCCAAACACGAGGAGTAGGAACACCAGGCCGCGAAGCTGCCCCGGGGTTCCGAGATGGCGAATGGCCGACCAGGCGCCACGGCCACCTCAACTTAGAAGTTTGGCTATCGCTCCGGAGATTTGGAGCCAGCGAGGAAGAACGAATGAAGGTTTGGGCAAGCGCATCCGCGATCGGGCTTTCGGCGACCTACTTGGTGACGGCTTGTTCCGGCACCCCGGCAGGCGACGACAACAGCTACCACCCCACCACCGCCGGCGCCCCCAGCGCCGCGGGCAACAACACCGGTACTGCTGGCAACGGCACCGCCGGTGGCGCTACCGTTGCGGGCAACGGCGCAGGCGGAAACGCCCCGACAGCAGGCGCGGGCACCACGGGCGGCATCGGCACTGGCGGCACGACCGGCGGCGGCAACGGCATGGCTGGCGGCGGCGACGGCGTAGAAAAGGAAATCGCGTGTCCCGCCAATGTGCAGGGTCACTGCAGCATGGGCGTCACGTACCCCACGTACCCCGGCTACACGCTAGCCCTGGTCGAAGACTTCCCGGCTCCGCTCGATCTCGACAAGGACCCGGTCATGACCTGGTCGGATGGCAGCCCCGCGGACGGTCAGACCGGTTTCCGCAAGGACCAAATCGGCTTCGCCGGTGGCAAGATGACGATCACCGCCGAAGCGCCAGCGGGCTGCGCGGCGAAGACCACGAACGCCGGCTGCATCGCGCCGCGCACGTCCTACGGCGAAGCGCTCTCGCCCGCCACGCAAAACAACGTCGGCGCGATGGGCGTTTGGAGCGGAGAGCTGCGCTCGCGTTACAACAACTACCGCTACGGGCGCTACGAGGTGAAGTTCGCCGCGCCGAGCGCGAACCCGGCTCAAGAAGGCACGGACAACATGTCCGGCAACTACCTGTCGACGATGTTCGTGTTCCGCACACCGAAGAACGTGAAGTGGAATGAGATCGATGTCGAGCTCGAGCCGTGGAAGCACAACCGCGTAGCTGGCAACGTCGTGAACGCGACCGGCGCGACCGGGTACCCGGCGGGCAACGCGTTCGCTTGGGACGTCGCGGGCGCGGGCAACTACACGATCACCCAAGAGCACGTCTACGCGTTCAACTGGACGCCCACGAAGATCGAGTGGTTCGTCGACGGCACGTCGATCAAAGACTTTGCCGGTAGCGCGAGCGATCCGATCCCGACCTTGTCGGCGAAGATCATGATGAACCTGTGGGTCTTCAGCGGAAACACCTTCGGCGAAGGCGTGAACAACAAGTTCCCGTTCAAGTCGTCGTACGACTACTTCCACTTCTACAAGCTCGACACCGAGACCACATACCCGTGCTCGCCGGTGCCAACGTGTCTGCCCGCTGACGACAAGACCAAGAGCGCGCAGAACAACCCAACCGAGATGATGTACGGTATGTGAGCTGAGCAACCGTCGCCCCGTCGCGACGGCAGAAAGGCCGGACGCCCCCCATGGGTGCCCGGCCTTTTTCATTTTCGAACCAAAAATTCACACTCGCACGACTCCCGATTTCCCCGACTAGGAAGAAACTGGCGGCGACGCGCCCCAGCGATACCCGTTTCGTCCCATCAGGGCGGCGGCCGTGCCGTCATCAGGGACTTCCTGTTTCCTTGACCGCGCGGCGAGCAGCGCACCACGGAAGCCCCCTTTCCGCTCGCGAAATGACTTTGCATGCCAAGCCAATCACGACGCGCGGGTGGGCCATACACGCAATGACTTGCAATCGTTTAACAAATTCGTTCCGCCTCTGCGGTTCCTTCAATCACTTTGCATGCCCAGTCATTGCGGGGCCCGAAATGGGTGTTCCGAGCCTTGAGCCCCTCGCTAAGAAGAAACTGGTGGCGACGCGCCCCAGCGATACCCGGTTTCATCCCATCAGGGCGGCG
>JBBRMI010000190.1:0-15669 GCA_038230915.1 Polyangiales bacterium
CGCGCCACGCCGTGCAAGACGTTGATGAGCGACTGCTTGTTCGCGCTCATCACGACCACCACCACCGAGCTTTCGCGGCCACCAAGTCCTGTCTGCTAAGGAGACGACCGAAACCCAGGGCCGAAGCCCGCAACCGATACCCGGCTCCGCGTCGAGTCCGAGAAAGGCCCTGCCCGAGCCCGGCCCCGCCTCTGGCTTGCCCGAAGCCCCTGCCGAGACCCATCCCGATCCCGCTGCCGGACCCCTTCCTGGGGCCGCCCTCGCGCAGGCCCCCGACAACGGATCAGGACTGCGACGGCGCAGGCGGTTCTGGTCGCGCGCGGCCCTTCGCGCTAACAACTTGAGCGCTTGAATGTCCCCGTCCACCACGTCTCAATCGCGCGGCGTCCTTGCCTGATGCCATGAGCTCAAAGCAAGAGCGGCCGGATTGGTTCTTGCTCGGCATGGGCGCTGCGGTGGCGCTGGCCTGGCTGTTGAGGCGTGACTGGTGAGCTAGTGAGACAAAAAGTCGGGCGTAGACGCACCCACTACGTACGATGATTCGGTCTGCCTGGTTTGCCCGAGTCCCGGGTGCGGTTAGCTGTCTGGTCTGGCTGCTGGCGTGCGGCACGGATCCGCCGGTGGCGTCGAGCGGCAGTGTGGGCGGCGCAGGCGCTGGTGGCTCCGGCGCTCTCGCGAGCAGTGGTGGCGTAGGCGGGGCTGGCATTGCGGGCGGAGGCGTCGCGTCGAGCGGCGCGGGCCAAGCCGGCACGGCGACGCTTCCGAGCGCAGGCACGGCCGGCATGGCGGCGCTCGATCCGTGGCACGACAACTGGCCCCAAGCCGGTGGGCCCGAGGGCACGTGGCGCGTCCCCGGTCAGGCCCCGACCAGCTTCAGCGTCACGTTGAATCAGAACATCGCCTGGAAGGCCCCGCTGCCCGGCGGGGGGCAGGGCGGCATCGCGGTGTGGGGTGACCGGCTGTTCTTGACGACTTTCGAGCCGTACACCGCGGGCGCCTCGAAAATGTCGGCCAACATCGTCGGCTACGCGCTCGACGCCGCGAGCGGCAAAATCCTGTGGTCGGTCAAGCTGAGCGGCACGACGCCGAGCCCGATGATGTACGCGTACAGCGACTCGACGTCGTGGACGCCGATCACCGACGGCGAGCACGTGTGGTTCTTCAACTCGAGCGGCGAGATGGGCTGCTGGGATTTCTCGGGCAAGGAGGTTTGGCGGCGCAGTTTTCCGGCGCCCGACGAGCCGTTCAATAAGCAGCACGAGCCGTTCATGGCAGGCTCTGCGATCGTATCGGCCGAGCCGTTGGCGCCCGGCGAGCCTGGCTACAGCGATGACAAGAAAATCTGGAACTACCTGCGCGGCATCGACAAGCTGACCGGCAAGACGCTGTGGATCTCGGCCGATGCGCTGACGCACTACGCGACTGCGGTGTCGGGTCGCTTGGCGAGCGGCGCGTTGGCGGTGATGCAGGGTCGCGGTGGACCGCACGTTGTGCCGGAGCGCCCGATCGGCTTGTCGCTGACCAACTTGGAGACCGGTCACGAAGGCGAATCCTTGTGGCGCTTCACGCCCGAGCAGCCGCCGAACACACCGGCCATCGACGACGGCTCGACCTTCGAAGCGCTGTACACGATGACGTGGGACGAGCACTACGGCTACGCCTTCAGGAACGCGCCCGAAGAGGCGCACTTGGTGCTGGATATCGTCACCGGTAAGCTGTTGCGCACGCAGTCGCTGGCCGCCAAAGTCGATGTTCGGCAGTGGGATTTAGCGACGAAGAAGTATGTCTTACGCGAAAACGTGAGCATCCGTGACGTGCCGGATTCGCCCGCGTATGCGCTGGGGCCGGGTGAAGTGCTGCACGTTCACCCGAACTGGCACGCCAACTTGGTCGTCGACGGCTACCACTACTTTTCGACGATGACGAACAATCGTCGCAACGATCACGCGCCGCCTGGCCACAGCGGCCCCGCGCATTGCCTGGGCCGCGTCAACGTCGAGACCGGCAAGGTCGAGCTGCTGGAGGTGCCGGTCGGGGTGAAGCGCGCAGCCGGCAAACCCGACGAGCCCGTCTACGGCCAATCGCTCAAGACCAAGGTCAATGATTCCGCCGGTAATGATCTGGCCGAAGAAGATCGCTCGCGCACCGACGGCTGGGAAATCCCCGCCTTCTTCGGCACCCCAACCGCCGTTGGCGACGTGCTGTACATGACCAGCATGGTCGGCGTCGTGTACGTGCTCGACGCCAAAGCCGCCGTGTTCGACGACCACGCGCTGTTGTCCGTCGCCGACTTGGGCGCGCTCGGTGAGACGTGGAGCCTCAACTCGCTCAGCTACAGCCACGGTCGGCTGTTCGAGCGCACGAGTGACGCGGTGATTTGCATCGCCGCCAAGCCGTAACCTCAGTCGGGCGACGCGGCCGGGATCAACACGCGGAAACGGCTGCCCTTCTCGAGCTCGCTGTCGGCCGAGATGCTGCCGCCGTGGGCTTCGACGATGCGCCACGCCAACGCGAGTCCCAGGCCAACGCCGCCGGTGGCGCGAGCGCGGCTGCGATCTGTGCGGTAAAATGGCTCGAAAATCCGCTGCAGCTCGGCCCTGCTGATGCCGATGCCATGGTCGCGTACGTCGATCGTGAGCGCGCCGTCGTCGGCCGCGAACGCGTCGATGTCGATCGCCGTATCGGGGTCGGAGAACTTGGCGGCGTTGTCGAGCAGGTTGTCGAGCACACGCCGGAGCAAGTTCGGATCGGCTTCGATCTGCGGCGCCGAGCTTTCGACGTGGCAGCTCAGCCGACGCTCCGGTGAGCGCTTTTCGAAGCGCGCGCGCGCAGCCTCGACTAGCTCGCGACCGCTCAGCAGCTTGCGCCGGAGTGGCGGCAACGGATCGCCGCTGGTGCCGCGCGAAATGTCGAGTCGCGCGGCGGTCGTGATGTCGTCGAGCAGGTGCTCGAGCTCGCCCAGATCTTCCTCGATGTCTGCCAGGTAACCGGCCGCGCTGTTCGTGTCGCCTTCGCGCACCAGCTCGAGCGCCATGCGAATCCGCGCCAAAGGCGTGCGTAGCTCGTGCGACACGTTGGCCAATAGCTCCTTTTCGGCTTTGCGGGAGCTGATCACGCGCTCGGCCATGTCGTCGAAAGCGCGCCCCAAATCACCGATCTCATCGCCGCTTTGCAGGCCGCTGCGCGCCGTGAGATCGCCGGCGCCGAACGCGCGCGTCAAGGCGCCAAGCTTCTCGAGCGGGGCGGTGACCGAGCGCGCCAATGGAATCGACAATACCGCCAGTACCGCCAACGCCGCCGCGAGCTGTGCCATGCCGCTACCGAGCGGCACCTCCGGCACCGGGAAGGTGACGCGCGCGTAGCGCAGCACGCGGCCCGCGCCATCGCGCAGCGCGACCTCGCCCTTGCCACTGCCGAACTGCGATCCGCGAGCCTGCAAATGCGCTAACTCGGACGCCGCAAGCGCGCCCGGCACGACCGTGGCGTTGCTGGCGATCACGCGCCCGTCGGCCTCGAACAGGGTCATCTCGACCCGCGCGCGCTTCTTCAAATCCGAAAGCTCCCGCTCGATCCGCTCGGGCTCGCCGGCGCTGTCCAGCAAATGCCAGGCGATCCAGGCCGTGGCCGGACGTGCCGGCACTTCAACCGCTGGAGTGATGACGTAGCGCCCGACGAGAAAACTGGCGCCGCCGGCCAACGCCAACAACAGGACGCCGTAGAGGTAAACCCGCAGCAGCAGGCGAGAGCGCGGGAAGCGCTGCGGGGTCACCGTTCGTCGCCCGCCGCCAGCATGTAGCCCGAACCGCGGATCGTCTTGAGCAGCATCGGGTGGCGTGAGTCGTCGCCGAGCTTGTGACGCAGGCGCGAGATGCGCACGTCGATGGAACGATCGAAGGCTTCGTCGGCGTTGCCCTTGGCAAGCTCGAGCAGTTGCTCACGGCTCAAGACGCGCCCGGCGTGACCTGCCAAGACGCGCAGCAGAGCGAACTCGTACGAAGTGAGGTGCAGCGGTCGGCCTTCGAGCGAGGCGTTCAGGCCGGCGACATCGAGCACCAATTTTCCGACCGTAAGCTCGCGCGCCGTAGGTCCGGCCTTGCCGCGCGCCCGGCGAATCACCGCGTGGATCCGCGCCAACAACTCGCGCGCTGCGAACGGCTTGGTCATGTAGTCGTCGGCACCCAGCTCGAGCCCGAGCACTCGATCGGCGACCTCGACACGCGCGGTCACGGCGATGATCGGCACATGCGAGGTCTTGCGCAGCTCGCGACACACCTCGAAGCCGTCGCAGCCCGGCAGCATCAAGTCGAGCACGACCGCGTCGATTTCCGGCCGTACACCCTCGCGGATCGCTGCCAGCCCGTCGACTACGCGCGTGACCACGAGCCCCTGGTGTTCCAGGTATTCGGCGGTTAGGCGCGCCAGTTTGGCGTCGTCTTCGACGAGTAGCACGTGGATGCCAGCCATCGGCCAAGGGTACACGAGGCCGCGGAGGCTGGCGGGGTGCTTACACATTCTGACACAATCGCGACAGAGTGATGAAAGCGCCGAGCGGTACGTCATGGCGGTGAAACAAGGTCGTGTCGGTCGTTTCGGTCGCAGGCCCTGGTCGGTCCTGTTGCCGGCGATGCTGCTCAGCGCGTGGGGCTGCGAGAACCGGTCCAGGGCCGCGAAGGGAGAGGAGCCGGTGCCGGTCACGGTCGCGAGCGCCGAGCTTCAGGATGTCGCGCGTGAAGTGCCAGCGTTCGGCGTCGTGGAAGCCAGCAGCTCGGTGGATGTCCGGTCTCAGGTTCCAGGTCTGATCACACAGGTTCATTTTCACGAAGGCGATCTCGTCAAGCGCGGCGATCTCTTGTTCAGCGTCGACACGCGGCCGTACAGCGCGTCACTGGCGGCCGCGCAGGCCGAGCTGTTGCGCAACCAAGCGGTCGCCAACCAAGCGGTCGTCGAGGCCGATCGCGCCGCGCGCTTGGCCGTCGAAGGCGTCGCCAGTGAGCAGGAAGTCGCGAAAGCCAAGGCTGACGCCGCGTCCGGCGCCGCCAACGTCAAGGTTGGTCAGGCACAGATTCAAAGCGCCGCGCTGAACGTTGCCTTCACGCGCATCACTTCGCCGATCGACGGCCGCACCGGCAGCCTACTGGTACACGCAGGCAATATCGTGAAGGCCACCGACGCGCAACCGCTGGTCGTGCTGCGCAGCCTTGCTCCGGTGTTCGTGCGCTTCTCCGTCGCTCAAGACTACGTCGGCGCGGTTCGCGACGGCATGGGGCATGAGCCGCTCAGCGTGCGCGTCACGCCGCGCGGGGCAGACAGCAAGACGATCGAAGCGCCGGTCACGTTTCTCGACAACACGGTCGACGTGACGACCGGCAGCGTCACGCTCAAAGCGACATACCCGAACGTCGGCCAGGAGCTGTGGCCGGGCGCATCGGTCGACGTCGTGCTCGTGCTCGGCGCCGACAAAAACGCGCTGGTGGTGCCCGAACCGGCGCTGTCGCGCTCGCAATCCGGCACGTTCGTGTTCGTGATCGGCCCGGATGACCGCGCCGAGCCGCGACCGGTTCAAGTTTTGCGCACCACCGCTACCTTGGCCTTGATTCGCGCCGGCCTGAAGCCGGGCGAAGAGGTCGTGACCGACGGCCAGCTGCGCTTACGCAAGGGCACGAAAGTTTCGCGCCGCTCGCCGCGAACCGCCAAGCTCAGCGCCAGCGCGCCGATCGAAACCAAGCAGCCCGAGGGCCTATGAACGTCTCGGCGCCGTTCATCCAGCGGCCGATCGCGACCAGCTTTTTGATGGTCGCGATCTTGCTGCTTGGGTTGATGGCGTACTTGCGCCTGCCCGTCGCGGCGCTGCCCGACGTGGATTTTCCGACGATTCAGGTCAGCGCCGCGTTGCCGGGCGCCAGCGCCGAGACAATGGCGTCGTCGGTCGCCACCCCGCTCGAGCGCGAATTCTCGGCGATCGACGGTATGACGAGCATGAGCTCCGACAGCTCGCTCGGCGGCACCAACGTCACTTTGCAGTTCGATCTGCGCCGCAACCTCGACTCCGCGGCGCAAGACGTGCAAGCCGCGATCGCGCGCGCCATCCCGCGCATGCCGCGCGACATGCCGTCGGCGCCCAGCTACCGCAAGGTCAATCCCGCCGATCAATCGATCCTGCTGCTATCGCTCAGCTCCTCGACGTTGCCGCTGTACGTGGTGAACGAATACGCCGAGACGCGCCTGGCGCAGATGATTTCGCAAACGCACGGCGTCGCGCAGGTCACGGTTTTTGGCTCGCAGAAGTACGCAGTGCGGGTGCAGGCGGATCCGCAAAAGCTGTCGGCGCTGGGCATCGGCCTCGACGATGTCGGCACGGCGATTCAAGGCGCCAACGTCAACCTGCCGACCGGCGTGCTGTACGGCCCGCGCACCGCGTTTGCGATCGAGACCAACGGCCAGCTCGAAAACGCGCGGCCGTACGAAGACGTGGTCGTCGCCTACCGCAACGGCGCTGCCGTGCGCATCAAAGACCTGGGTCGTGCGCTCGACAGCGTCGAAAACGATAAGACCGCAGCTTGGCGCGGTGATCCCAACGGCCAGCCGCGCGCAGTCGTGCTCGGCATCCAAAAGCAGCCGGGCGCTAACACGGTGGAAGTCGTGCAAGAAGTGATGGGCCTTTTGCCGGCGTTTCGTCAGGAAATTCCCGGCTCGGTCGACCTCGGCGTGATCTTCGATCGCTCGCAAACCGTCAAGGCGTCGGTCCACGACGTCGAGCTCACGCTCTTGCTCACGCTCGGCTTGGTCGTGCTGGTGATTTTTCTGTTTCTGCGCCGTGTGACTGCGACGCTGATCCCGAGCCTTTCGATGCCGCTTGCGATGCTGGCGACGTTCGCGGTCATGCACCTGCTCGGCTTCTCGTTGAACAATTTGTCGTTGATGGCGATCACGCTCAGCGTCGGCTTCGTGGTCGACGACGCGATCGTGGTACTCGAAAACGTCGTCCGTCACATCGAGATGGGTAAGCCGCCGCTGCAAGCCGCCTTCGACGCCACCAGAGAGATCGGTTTCACGATCATCTCGATGACGATATCGTTGGTGGCGGTGTTTGTGCCGTTCTTGTTCTTGGGCGGCATCCTCGGCAGCCTGTTCAAGGAGTTCGCGGTTACGATCACCGTGGCGATCTTGGTGTCGGCGTTCGTTTCCCTGACGCTGACGCCGATGATGGCGGCCCGCTTGCTCAAGCCCGGCCACCAAGACGAGCAGCAGGGGCGGCTGTATCGGGCGATCGAGCGCGGCTTCGACCGCATGCTGGAACGGTACCGTGTCACGTTGGTGTGGGTGCTGCGGCGTCGTCGCGCCACGATGCTGTTTTCGCTCGTGATTCTGGCAGTCACGGTCGTGTTGTTCGTGCGCATGCCGAAGGGATTTTTGCCGACCGAAGACACCGATCAGCTGCAGGTTTCGACGGAAGCCGTGCAAGGTATCTCGTTCGAGGCCGTTGCCGAGCGCCAGTTTCAAGTCGCCGAAATTGCGCGGCGCCACCCGGATGTCGAGGCCTTCATGTCGAGCGTGGGCTCGCGTCAAGGCAAGGGCGGCACCAACCGGGGCAGCTTCCTGATTCGCTTGAAGCCGCGCGCGCAGCGCCAGCACAGCTCTGATCAGATCGCGACCGAGCTGTCGAAGCAGATGAATCAGGTGCCGGGCATGCGGTCGTTCGTGCAAGCGCCGCCGCCGATCCGGCTTGGCGGGCGAATGACCAAGAGCGAGTACCAGCTCACGCTGCAGAGCACCGACACTGCGCTGCTCTACGAACAGACGCCGAAGCTCGCCCAAGAGCTGGCAAAGTCGCCGACTTTGAAGGACGTCACCACCGACGTGCAGCTCAACAACCCGCAAGTCGCCGTCAAGGTCGACCGCCGACGCGCGGCCGAGCTGGGCGTCACGGTCGCGCGCATCGAAGACACCCTGTACAGCGCCTACGGCTCACGCCAGGTGTCGAGCATTTTTTCGAGCAACAACACCTACCAGGTCATTCTGGAGCTCGATCCGCGGACCCAGCGCGAGCCGGCTTCGCTCAGCAGCCTGTACGTCCGCTCCACGACCGGCGCGCTGGTACCGCTGACATCGGTGGCTAAGCTCGACCAAGGCGCGGGCCCGCTCACCGTGAGCCATTCCGGCCAGTTGCCTGCCGCGACGGTGTCGTTCAACGTGCGGCCCGGACACTCACTGAGCCAAGCCGTGGCCGTGGCCGAAAGCGCGGCGCGCGGCCTGTTGCCGGAGCGGATTACGGCGCGTTTTCAGGGTTCCGCCGAGGCGTTTCAGTCATCGCTCAGCGGCCTTGGCGGCCTGCTGCTGATGGCGGTTTTGGTCATCTACCTGGTGCTGGGTGTGCTGTACGAAAGTCTGATCCACCCGCTGACGATCTTGTCGGCGCTGCCGTTCGCAGGCTTCGGCGCCGTCGTGACGTTGATGTTGTTTGGCATCGACCTCAACGTCTACGCGTTCGTGGGCGTGATCTTGCTGGTCGGTCTAGTGAAGAAAAACGGCATCATGATGATCGATTTTGCGATCGAGGCGCGCAAGGATCCGAGCGTCACCGCCGAGCGCGCCATCACCGACGCTTGCTTGGTGCGCTTCCGTCCGATCATGATGACGACGATGGCCGCCTTGCTTGGCACCCTCCCGATCGCCATGGGTCTCGGGGCGGGTGCCGAATCGCGGCAGCCACTGGGGCTTTCGGTCGTGGGCGGGCTGCTCTTCTCGCAGCTGCTCACGCTCCTCGTCACGCCCGTCTTCTACCTGTACCTCGAGCGCTTCCGTGAATGGCTCGCGCGTTCGCGGCACCACGCGGGGACCGCGCCGCTTCAGCCCGTCGACGCATCGTGAAGCTGGCGCACCTCGGATGTGCCGTGCCTTACCAAGCTCAAAAAGTGGCGTTACCCTTGCTGGCTCAACCAAATTGCGAAGGCCGCGTCCGATCCAAACGAGCGCCCGAACGCCGTCGCCCGCAACAAAGTTGAGCTAGCGGCCCAGGCGCGAACGTCATGGGGTAAGGCAGAGGCCGCAATCTCGCGGCCGCTGAACTGACCAGCTTCGGTGGGCCCAAGCCATGCCCACCGGTTGGAAGAGGCTTCATGTTCCGACGGTGCCTGTTCGTGCTCGCTCTAGGTAGCGTTCTGATTGACTCGTGCGCAGCGGACAACGCACCCGTGAGAACGAACAACTCTTCCGCTGGTGGAAGCCCCAGCTCCGCAACGGCGGGTGGAGCGGGCGCCCAGTCGACGCAAGGAAACGCCGGTGTCGCTGGAAGCGTCGCAGCGGGTGCACAGGGCGGGGGCAACCCGGCGGTCGGCGGTACCGGCGGCTCGCTGGCGCACGCCGGCGAGGGTGGGCAGGCCGAGGTCGCGCCAGCTTGCAACGCGGATCCGGGCCATGCTTTGCAGTTCAGGGGCACCGGTGACGACCGCGTGCATGCCGACATCACCAAGCTCCCCGTTGGCAGAGAGTCGCGGACGATCGAGCTCTGGGCGTACTTCGACGGGACCGACGTGTCGTGGATCAACGAGCGTGGCCTATTCGAATACGGGTTCAAGGACGGCGATGCGACCTACCCAGGCGGGGGATGCCACGAGTTGGGGGTCAACTCTCTAAATTGGCCTCAAGACCGCGAGGTTGGCAGGATTCACCCCTATGGCAACTGCGGAAGCGTCGACGAGGAGTTCGAGCTTCCGGCCGGCACGCCCAGAGTAGGGTGGCTGCACTTTGCCCTTGGGTATGACGGCCCCAACAACCAATTCCAGTTCACCATCAATGGCGTAAAAATGGTCGGGCTTCGCCACCCCGATCAGTGGCAGGCGGAAGCCGGCTGGAACTCGACCAAGTCGCCGTTACGCATTGGCACGACCGACGAGTTCGCCGGCCCACCGGGTTGGCAAGGGAAGATCGACGAGCTTCGGGTGTGGAACGTGTTCCGAAGCGAGGCTGAGATCAAGCGCGACATGAAAGTGATGCTTAAGGGCAATGAGCCCGGGCTGGTCGCGTACTACAAGTTCGACGAAGGCACCGGACAAAGCAGCGCGGACGCGACCGGAGACGCTGCCAACGCGGCCAAGTTCGTCGGCGCCGACCAAGCGAGCGCGCCGATGTGGGTGAAGTCCGACATCCCCGGGCCCTTCAGATGCCCACCCTAAAATCGCTGTGACGTTCGCGACTGGGGCGGTAGCTCAACTTTGTTGCGGGCGACGCTCGGTCGAGCACTTGTCTGCTGGAACGCGCCCTTCGAAATTTGAATCTAGCCGCGGTGAGTGCGGCATTCCTACAAGCAATTCGCGCAGTGTCGCCAAGCAATCGCCCACGGAGCTCCTTAATGTCAAAGGGGTCGCGCGGCCGCATGTCGCTTCGCGCGGTCAGAGAGATCCCTACGATGTTTGACACAGATCCACCGGATGTTCGAAGGTGCCAACCGTACTTTCGGGTCTCGAAGACGTCGAATCGTAACGTCGATCGCCGGGTCGGATCGGTCGCGGTTCCGGTTCGTTGCTTCATTCTGAGTGCCCTCGTCGCGGTCGGCGGGTGCACCGCCCAAATCGCCGACAAACCTGCCGGCAAAGCGCCAGGCAGTTCGAACGCTGCTGGCTCCGGTCAAGGTGGCGTCATCGACGGCAAATGGGCGCCGCCCGACTGCAACAAGGACGAACCAGCCTTCGCGCCAGCCCGCCTCTGGCAAATCACCGACCAACAATATGTGAACATCGTTCGCGACGTGCTCGGCATCACGCTAATCGGAACCCAGGCGGAGATCTCGACTGCGGCGAACAGCACTGGCGCGTTCACCAACCTGTCGGAATCGAGGCCGCTCTTCAACGACATGCTTGCGCAGAACTACCAGACCGCGGCCGAACGGGTCGCGACTCAAGCCGCATTGATGCTACCCACGCTGTTCGGCTCCGCGACGCCGACCGCGGCCCAAGTGCAGAGCTTCATTTCGAGCAAGGTCGCCCGCTTGTGGCGTCGTCCGCCGTCGGCCAGCGAAATGACCGCCTTGGCTAACATTTACCAAGGCGGTGCGGCCGAGGCAGACGGTGGTGCGGCGAATGCCGTCGGATTGTTGCTCGAGGCGGTTCTCCAGTCACCATCGTTTCTTTTTCGCACCGAGCTGGGCGCGACGTCGACGCCGGCGAGCGCACCCTTTCGTCTCGATGCTTTTGAAATAGCCGCCGCGGTCAGTTTCGTTCTGACCGACTCCGCACCGGACGACACGCTGTGGCAGAAGGCGCAAGACGGAACACTGCTATCGGCGGATGTCCTCGCCACCGAGGTCGATCGACTGATGGCTCTGCCTTCGGCGGCCGAGACGATGGTGCGGCATCTGTCGACCTGGGTGTGGGTCGAGCGCTTTCGGTCCCGCGAAAAGACCACGTCGCTCTATCCGGAGTACACGCCCGCGGTTCAGGCGTCTGTTTACCAGAGCGGTCTGGCCTTCCTGAGAGACATCGTGTCAACCGGCAAGCTCGCGGATCTTTTTAGCTCCACGAAGATCTACGTCAATCAGGACATCAGCAACGTCTTCGGAATTCCAGGCGGGACGAGCGCGACCCTGACACCGGTTAGCACGAGCCTGCCTGAGCGCAGCGCGGGGATTCTCACCCAGCCCGTGCTGCTGGCGGCGACCAACCAAAGACCCGACCGCGTCGATCCGATTCATCATGGCCTCTTCGTGCTCGAGGAGCTTCTGTGCGGAGGCGACATCGGGCAGATTCCAGGCCCGCCCCCCGATGCATTCGCAAAGGCCGCCATGATGCATGGCGATGAAAGGCAGCTCGCCGACCAGCGCGCCAAGACGTCACCTTGCGGAGGCTGCCACGGCAACTTCGATCCCTACGGGCTGACGCGTCTCAACTATGATTCGATCGGCCGGTTCAGCACCACTAAGTACGTCGCGCTCGACAGCTCGGTCTCGCCCCCGATCTACTCGTGGGCAACCAGCGCGACGCCTCTCGATGCTTCCACGACGGTTCCCGCAGCGGTGGGTTCCGATCTAGCTGGGCCTCTTGCCGACACTCTCGCCCTGGCCAAACAGCTCAATTCGGACGGCCCCAACCGGCGCGTGGCCTACTGTGCGGGTACGCACCTCACGCTCTACTCGCTCGGCCATGACGCCAACCTCGAGAACTCTTGCGCGCTCCGGAACGTAAAGGAACGATTCTATCAATCGGGCTCCTTTCCGACGTTCTATCGCGAGCTTCTCACCTCTTCGGCATTCATCACCCGCGATCCGGGCAAGTAAGGAAGGGCGATCAACCATGGCGAACCACAAGACGTTCCGAATTTCGCGACGGCCTTTTCTGGCCGGGCTCGGCTCGGCGATCGCGGTGCTGGGTCAGCCCTTGATCGCCGAGGCCGACGGAACCGTCCCGCAGCGCTTCCTCTACTTCCACTACCCCTGCGGCACGGTCGCAGGATTCGGCAAGGAGGGTCCCGGGGCCAAGTGGACTTGGTTTCCCAGCGGACCGGGCGGTCCCGACTACACGCCCTCTCCGCTCTTGAATCTGTTCAGCGCGGTGAAGGGCAGCATCCTGCCCCTGGACGGCCTGGACCTTGGCGATCCCGATCAGAAGATCGACGGCGACCAGCACGCGCAAGGGATGATGTACATGGGCACCGGGTGGATCCCGGTTCCGGAAGACGATGCCCCCCACGAATCCGATTACAAGAACGCCAAGTTCATCACGATTCCAAAGGGCACCAAGACCATCGACCAGTATCTCCTGGACAAGGTGGCCGCTCTCACCGCTCCGCTCGTGCCAGGCGGCTCGAAGCCGCCTTTTGCGTCGCTTCAGCTCTGCGGCACCGCGAAGTCGATGCAAGGCCAGGGTTTCACGTGCACCAAGGTGGTGTCCTATTCCGGCAATGGGCAGCCGCTCTTTGGAGAGGGGCGTTCCGAGAACGCTTTCAACAATATCTTCGGCGGCGCGTTGGTGCCCGATATCGATCCGCTCGCACTCCAACGCCATCAGGCCCAAAAAAAGAGCGTGCTCGACTTCGTTCTAGGAGACATCAAGCGCCTGCAAGGAATGGTGCCGGGAAGCCAGCGCCCCAAGCTCGACGCGCAGCTCACCTCGATTCGAGCGCTCGAGGAACGCGTCACTGCGGGCATGCCCGGCCGGATCATCAAACCGGTTTTGGCGACCGAGCCGCTCACGAAGGATGGCGCCAATGTCGACGACGCCCGCCACCAGGTTTTGATCCAAAACATGCTCGAGATCGTCCGCACCGCGTTTGCTTCGGATCTGACACGCGTGATCAGCATCACCATGGCCGATGGCAACAACCCACTTCGCGCCAAAGCTTTCCTCGCGGACCCCAAGTTCAACGACAACTCCGACGCTCATGGGCTGTCGCACGCGGGCAAAGATGGCGATCCCATAGAGGGCAAGGGCGAGGTCGCTGCGTTCTACACCCAGGCTGCAGCGACCCTGCTCGCGAGCATGCAGAAGACTCCGGAGGGCGCAGGCACACTGCTCGACAACACGCTCGGGATGCTGTGGACCGAGTGCCGCGACGGCGACAACCACGAGCGAAGGCGCAACCCGTGCATGCTATTTGGCGGCAAGTTCCTGAAGCTCAACACGGGGCAGTACATGGTCATCGAGCCCACCCGTTACACTAACGACATCTGGGCCTCGACGCTCACCGCATGGGGCGTCCCCACGACGATTTACGGCGATCCACAATACGCCAAGGGCATCATCCCCGGCCTATTCGGCTAGCTCGCCGGCGTTGATCCGAAACCCAGTCGTCTGCTTAGGATACGAGGAGAAACGAGCATGAGAACGTTGGCTGTTAGTCTCTCGTGGGCCATCTTGGGACTGGGCGTGACGCTCGCGACTCCCGGCTTGGCTCTTCCGGGCAACATTGCCTTGAACAAGGCGTATGCGCCGGGATCCAAGATCTTCGAGAGCCCGCAGAACGCCTTCGATGGCGATCCGTCCACTTCGAGTGGAGGGGGCAACGACAAGACCGGCGGCGGGGCCGTGGCGGTCGATTTCGGATCGGCCAAAAGTGTTCTTCGCCTGAAGGTCACGTTTTCGGACCCGAACCGTCCGGCCCAGAAGTACAAGATTCAGGTCTCCGACGACGGAACGACGTGGACCGACTTTCTGAGGGTGTGGAACCCTACCGCTCCAACCGACGAACGGGAGCTCCCTGCCGGGGAACATCGCTATCTCAGGTACGTGGCCATGCTGGACCATGCGTACGCGGGCGATGGGGAATCATCTTGGACGCTTGCTCCGGTGGGCGAGCTCGAGGTTTTCGAGCGCGGCACCGGCGATGCTGCCGGAACCCCAATCGTCTACGCGACAGCATTGGATCGCACCGGCTGGAACGCCACTTCGACGGTTGGTAGTGCGGCGCTGGCTATATCCAACCCTGATCAGGGCTGGTTCGATCCGCACGGGGGTGGCTTTTATGCTCCCGAGGACTTCCTTACCCATACCAGCCTCAATGTCGGTGATTGGATCCAGATCGACATGGGGTCACCCAAGACGTTCAACCGCATCTACTTTGCGCACGAACACGGCATCTTCGAGAATCTGGATGTGCTCGTCTCTGACGACGCCGCTTCCTGGGGAAACCCGATCGCAAGCCAGAGCTTGGTCGACAACGGAGGTTATCGGATGCCGGTCAGCTTTCCGGTTCAAACCAAACGCTACGTCAAGCTCGTTACGCGCCATGCGGCGGGGTGGTGGGGCGCGAGGAATCTCTCTTTTGCCGATACGACCGGTACCAGCGAGGACGAGGCTGGGGACGGTGTCAACTTGGCTTTGCACAAACCAACGGCTGGCAGCAATGTGAATGCGGACCTGCTCTTCGACGGAGACACCGAGACTCTGGTGAAGGCTGGTATCGTGGTGGTCGATCTAGGTGCGGTTTATCCGATAGGCAAGATCCATCTCAGGACGGCGCCGTACAACGTCGGGGTCTGGTATACAATCGAGACGTCCGACGACGGCACGGCATGGGCGCTCAAACAGAAGGTCTTCAACGAGACCCTGAATGAGAAGATCCACGACGCCGTCGTCTTTGCGAACTACTCCGCCCGATTTCTGAGATTCAACTTCCCCAAGGTCAGCAGCGGCAACTCCTCCGACTATCACGAGTGGAGTGAAATCGAAGTTTTCAAGCGGGCTGCGGTCAACGAGCTCCCGTTGGACACCTCGGTCCCCGTTATAGCTGCGGGCGGGGCAGTCGGAGGGCCTGCGGGGGGCGGCGGAATGAGCGCGGGCGCAGGCATGCTCGGAGCCGGCGGCAACGTTGCGAATGGCGGGTCTTTCTTGGGCGACAAGCCAGGCTCCAGCGGCGGATCGGGCAGCAGTGCGGCGTCGCCAAGCGGTATCAGCCCCGTTGGCTGCAGCTGCCGCGCCGCGACCGCCCCAGGCGGGCCTCGGCGGGTAGGGGCATGGGCCTCGCTGCTTCTCCTAGCGGCGGTCGGTCGAAGACATCGGGGCAACGCCAGAAAGCGCGTCCTCTGCTAGGGCTCGCGCGGGGTAACCCATCCCCGAACGGCGTACGCCTGACGCCTCCCCCGCCGCCTAGATTGGCGGCGAGGAGCGATGTCAGATCAAAGCGAGAAGCCGGGGAAGGCGCGAGCGAAGCGTTGGACGGAATCTGAGGCGCGGGAGGCGC
>JBBRMI010000191.1:0-15646 GCA_038230915.1 Polyangiales bacterium
GCCAGCCGCGAGTGAGAGCCGGCCTCTGCGCAACGCGAGCTAGTCGCCCTTGTTGCGCTTGTCGCCGCTCTTGTCGAGCTCGGGCACGACGCGGGCGACCCGTTGGCGCACGACGTCTTTGACGAGCGCCCACAGCGTCTCTTCGTCTTCGGTCTCGCCCAGCAAGCCGAGCGGAACGCGGAAGCCACCCATGTCGGCGCGACCGCCGCCGTACGGGCGACCTTGGCTGTCGTCACCGAAGGCGTTTTGCATGAACGCCGCGGGATCGACCGACGCGCGGCGCGTGCGCAGGCTGCCGTCGATGCGATCTTCGATGATGCCGTACACGACCACGGTATCGATATCTTCGCGGCGCAAGATGTAGTCGGCGGCCATCGGGATGGCGTCGCGGTTGATCGCGGAAACCCGGCCCACGCCGGCGATCGCGAAGTCGCGCACGACTTCCAAGTCGCGCAGCGCGCGCCCCACGGCGTCCATCGCCTCGGCCGTCAACGTGCGCCGACCGACCCGGCTCAGCGTCTCGGCGTCGCAAAACTGCTTCAAATAGGCTGCAGCGCGGAAGTCGTTCTGCGTCGCGAACGAGAAATCGTCGGTGTCGGTCTGGATGCCAAAGAACATGGCCGTGGCCACGACGCCGTCGTCGTTGCCGTTGGCTCCGAACGGCGCCAGGCCGCGCTCGCTGTAATCGGCGTAGATGGTGGCGGTCGCGCCGACGTCGTGACGGATGTCGACGAACGGCGCCTTCGGCACCGCCGCCGGGCGGTGATGGTCGACTACCGTCAGCAGTTGCACGGTGTCGGGCACCCTGATCGTCTGCTCGCTCTGGCTGGCGTCGACGAGCGACAAGTAGCCGTAAGTTGCCAGCTCTTCGGACTCGGTGACCTTGATCATCGGGACGTTGAGCAGCTTGACCATCGCGCGATTTTCGGCGCGCGAGATCGGCAGCACGTGGGCGATCGTCGCCGAGACTCCGAGCCGCTCGCACAGCCGCTTGTGCGCCAAGGCACTGCCGATGCTGTCGGGATCCGGATGCCCGCCGAGCAGGATCACGTGAGGTTTGTCAGTCGCGCCTGCGAGCACGCGCTCGAGGTCTTGCCACTTATCGGCGTGACCCATGGCTCTTTGCTGCCTGTGGCATTGAAGGAGGCTTTGTATACACCACAGCGGCGCGCTTGCCGGAAAAGCAGAATAAGACCCTATAACTTCAATAGGTTACGTCCAGGCAGGCTGAAGCGTCAGAAATGCGGGGTCTGTGCGGGAACGCTTGTAGACTGCGCTGCGTGACCCGTGTGCCCTGCGCGGCGGGCCTCGTGTTGGCCCTGGTCTCCTGCCAGGGAAAGCACGACGCCGGCCCGAGCCCGAGCCAATCCAGCGCCCCGAAGGCGCCAGCTAGCGCTGGAGCGGCGGCGTCCGCGAGCGCAGCGGCAGTGACTTCCGTAAGTGCGGCGAGCAGCGCCAGCGCGGCGCCGAGCGCAAACGCGGCCGGCAGCGCTGCCCCGACGGCCAAGCTTCCGTTCGTCCCGGACCCCAAGCGTTACCCGTGGCTCGGCGACGACCGCGACTTCCCGAAGCCCGACGCTTCGCTCGAGGACCGCTTCCCCGCTCCGCCCGGCTACACGCGCGTGAAGGTGCCGCCGGGCAGTTTCTCTGAGTGGCTGCGCACACTGCCGATGGCGCCCGAGGGCACGCCGGCCAAGAGCTTCGACGGTAAAGAGACGCTCTCGGCCGACGACGACTACCTGGCGGGGGTGGTCGCGATCGACACCGGCAACCCGGACCTGCAGCAGAGCTCGGACGTGATCATCCGGCTGCACGCCGAGTACCTGTGGTCGCGCGGTGAAAAAGACAAGATCAGCTACCTGAGCGCGACCAAGCTCAACATGCCGCTCTCGCGTTGGGAAAAAGGCCAACGGCTGATCCCGAGTGGCCCGAACGTGTTCTGGGTGATCAAGGGCAAGCCGGCCGAGGTCGACCACGCCGAGTTTCGCCGCTACCTCGACGCGGTCTTCAACTGGGCAAACAGCACGTCGCTCGCGCCACGCTCGGCGCCGGTCCAGAATCCCAAAGATCTCGTGGCTGGTGACTTCTTCCTGCAGAGCGGCGAGCCGAACCACGTCGCCATCGTGCTCGACGTGGCCGACAAGCCGAGCGGCGAGCGCGTCGCATTGCTCGGCCAGTCGCGCAACCCGGCCGAGAGCATCCACGTCGTGCGCCCCGGCAAAGCCACGCCGTGGTTCAGCGTGCGCCCGCCCGTGCCGGTTCTAACGCCGCACTCCAAGGCACTGGCCTGGAGGGATCTACGGCGCATGACGACCGCGCCGGACGTCGAGAAGTAGCAACGCTTGCGCTGAAACCGCGTTACTTCTTGAAGGCTCGGATTATCACGACGAGCTGCTTCACGACATCTGGCTTGGCCGCGAGATCCGGGTTGGGCGGCATGCCAGGGTCCTTGCCCATCGCTGGACCGCCGAGGACGATGGTTTTTGAGATCAGCTCGTCGCTGACCGCGGCCTGCCAGGTTGCGTCCCCAAAAGCGCGTGGCTTGACCGTGAGCGCCGCCGCCCCCGGCCCATCGCCGCGACCAGCGGCGCCGTGGCAAACGACGCAGCGCGTGTCGAAGAGTTGTCGCGCAGCGGCAACTGCTTCGGTCGCGCCGGCGGCAACCGGGGCCGAAGCCGCAGTGGCCGGTGCTCCCGCACCCGCTGCGGGCGTGACCACGAGGGTGCCCTTCATGAGCAAATAGTGCCCGGGAAACGAGCAGATGTAGGGGTACGATCCGGCAGCGGGCGCCTGAAAAGTCACCTCGCTCGTGCCGCCCGGCTTCGCGAGCGGCGTGAAGGCGAGCACATCCGGACCCGGCGTGACGTAGTTACCGGCGGCGCCAGCCGGCAACCCGGCAGCGGCAACTTTTGCCTCGCTGCCTGGCTGCACCAACACCCAGTTGTGCAGCAGGGTGCCGGGCTTGGCGTCTTTCAGTACCAAGTGAACCTCCGCGCCCGCTGGCACCGTGAGCGATGTCTTGTCGAAGGTCATGGTGCTCGCCACCGCGCCGATCTCCAGGTCTACCTTCTCGGGTGGCTTGGGCGGGGCAGGCGGTGGTGGCGGGGCGGCCGCGACGGATACTGCCGGCTTCATCGGTGTGGGCTCGCCGGCACCAGCGGGCTGCCGATCCGAGCTGCCCTTGCCGCAAGCGGTAGCGCTCGCGACCAAACAAAAAATCAGGAACGTACGAACGCGATACATTGGGGGCGGGCGCCTTTCAGCGATGGAGAGCAAAATCGAGGGTGACGTCGGTGTCCTTGATGACGATGGGCTCGGTGACGGGCTTCAGGCGGGGTGCCCAAGCCGTGATCTTGTAGGCACCTGCGGGCACGTCCTTGATCGCAAACTGGCCCTTGGCGTTGGCTTTGGCGAAGTAGCTCGACGGGCTGACCACGACATAGCCCAGCATGTTCGGGTGAAGATTGCAGAGCAGCGTGTACACGCCGGGAGTCTTGAAGGCGTGTGCCGTCGAGCCCTTCATCGGCACCATGCCGAGGTTGAAGCGCTCGTTGTCGGGCGAAAAAACGTTATGCGGGAAGGGATCGCTGTTGCTGAACACGACACGGCCCCCAGCCGCCACCACCGTGATGTACGGAGCGAAGCTCATGCCACGGTTGTCGACAACGGCGGACGCGCCTCGCTCCGGCACGACACCGGCATCTTCGAGATACACGACGGCGGTTGCGAAGCCGTGCGCCGGAACGGTGGTGACAGTGCCGCTGATCGCGTGCGCGGCTGCGACGCTCGGCGTAGGCGCTGGCGGCATTGAAGTCGCGTCGACGCGCGTCGGCACGGCGTTGCCCGCCACCGGAGCGCTCGGGCAAGGCGCCGGGGTCGGCGGCGCGCTCGGGACGAAAGCCGCTGCGGCTGCCGATGCAGCGGACGGCGGAGCCGGGCCGGGGTCGGTTGCGGGCGGATTCGTCGGCACCTTGGGGGGTTCGCCTTCACAGGCGGAGAAAGCGAATAGTCCAGCAAGCGGCAGCAGAGCGAGGATGTGGCGGTTCATGATCGATGGTTCTTTCGGCTCAGAACGCCACGGCGACGCTGGCAATGATTTGCTCAGCTTCGAATTTTTTTGCCGCTGGCTCGGGCGCGATCAGCCCGCCGGCTCCCGACCACGAGCCGACGGCGGGCAAGCCTTGCGCGCGCTCGAAGTCCGCCGTGAGCACTGCCTTGATGTTGGGGCGGATTAGCGTCGCCACGCCGGGCAGCACACGCAGGAGCGTGGCTGCGCTTGCGCCTTCCACGTTGAGGCGAGTGAATTCGGTCCGCACCGCCGGCACCAACCAGGGGAACACGATGTAGTCGAGCTCGTTGTACTGCACGAGCGACGTGGCCGACGTTCTGTCGGCTGCGCCCGCGAGCAGGTTGCCGTCTGCGTCAGCGGTTGCGCCTGCGCCCGGGTAGGGTCGTCGATGGTGCTCGAGCTGAACGCCGGAGTTCAAGATCAACGAATCCCATTGAGCTCGGAGCGATGCGCCGACGGCGTTGAAGCTGTCGCGCTGCGCGACCGCACCGGAGGTGCCGCCCTCGACGGTGCCCGTGCCGTTGTCCACGACCGAAAGGCCGTGATAGGCGAAGGCGTCGAGCGTGATCGCGCGCTCCGCCCACGGCTTCATCGGATCTGGCGCGTTCGGGCCGTACAGGCCCTCGCCGTCCAGCGCCACGCCGCCCGACTTCAAGCCGATGTGCGCGTAGGCGTCCTCGGCGTTCGGGAGCCCGAGCCCACCGGCGACGCTCGACGCGATCCAACCAACGGACCAGTCGACGCGGTGCCCGATGATGCCGTTCGCTTCGACGCCGTCGGTGTGGCCCTGCCCGAGCGTGAAGGAGCCAGACGGATTGTAAAGGCCAGCAACGGTGACTGCAGGCAAGAACGAGTCGCCCAAGTACGAGCTGTGTAGCCCGAAGCTATTGATTTGCGGCGACATCAAGCGACCGACCCACAGGTTGACGAGGTGTCGCGGTCCGACCACGTCATTCCAGAGCAAGTAACCCGTCTCGATTTCGATCGTGCCGTCATCTGGCACCGTGAGCTGCGCGAAGTAGGTGACCTTGTCGTCGAACGCGCCCGCGCCGAACAGATGAAATTCTCCGGAGAGTCCGGCCCATGTGAAGGTGTTGCCGGCGTCGGCTTTGGCGTCGGACTTCGGCAGGTTCGCCGCGACCGAGCCGTTCATCATGGCCGACAGCGGCACGTCTCTCGCGATCTTGTCCGGCCACACCGAGTCGGGGAACGTCTTCTTGTATTCCTCCTGACCCATCGCGAGCGTTTCAGCTTTCTCCGCGTCGCTGTCGACGCTGCCGTTCTGGCTCGGGAAGCGATAGCCGTCGCGGCGGAAGGCCTCGCCGAACGGGTTGAGGGCCGGATAGACCGTATGGCAGGTGCTGCAGCTCGTGCCGTACTTGCGCGCAAAGGACGGTACGGCGTCCGCGCGTCGTATCGAGCCGAAGTACGTGGCGGTTGCCGCAACCAGGGCTGCGAGAAAAAGTAACGGGCTCGGTGAAGGACGAGTGATTCGCATGGGCGGTTTTTGGTGCGCGCTGACTGAAAACGTCTCGCGTCGTCGTGGCCCACTGCAACACGCGCGCCATGCGCCGAAGTGCTGGTTTGCGCCTTGGGTTTGCGGCCCATTTCACCTCACCCTTCGCTGCGCAACCCTCTGGCGTGCGACGCAAAGCGTGCGTTCTTCGACGCCAAGATTGCGTCGAGCCACAGAGCGCTGATGATGACATCTGCGCTAGTGCGGCGAGTTGCCGCGCCCGTGGGTGGGCCCGGGGAGCGAGCGATCGGCCTACTTGCTTAGAATCGCTTCCGGCACTTTGGCGGCGATGACCTGCTCGACCAAGATGGCGTGAGCGGCGTCGTTCATGTGCGTGCCGTCGCCGGAGTCGTACATAGGCTTGATCTTGCCGTCGGCCTGGGCAAACGCGGTCCAGAAGTCGAGCGTGTGGTCGGCGTATTTGGCCTTGATCGCGTCGCGTACCGACATCTGCAGCGTGCGCTGGGCCATGTCGGCGAAGTTGCGCGGCTGCGTCGTCGTTACCCAACAGAGCACGCCGCTGGCCGTCGCCAGGTCGGTGACGCGCGTGAAGTTACCCATCTGCTCTTCTTGCGTGAAACCGGAGGCGGTGTCGTTGCCGGGTAAGTTGATGATGATGGCGTCCGGCGTGCTGCTGAGCGCCTTGCTGATGTTGTGATCGGGCACGGGCGCGGGGCGACCTTGCGGCGGCGCGTAGCCGGTGGCCTGGACCTGGTAGGTGGTGTAGCCGCCGACCGCGAGGTTGATCAGCTCGAAGTTGACGAACTCTTGCTTCAAGTACGCGCGGTAACGCTCGACCCAGGCATTCCTTGGATCGGTCGGGCCCGTGCCAGCAGCCGTCGACGAACCGAGCACGACGATCAGGCCGTGAGCGTTGTGATCGATAGCGACAGCGCCGCCGCTACCACCCGAGCCGCCCGAGCCGCCCGCACCAGCGCCGCCAGCAGTACCGCCGCCGCCAGCAGCGGCGCCCGCAACGCCAGCGCTGCCCGCGCTCACTCCACCTGCGCCAGCGCTCGAGACGCCACCCGCGGCCGAACCGCCGCTCACCGAGCCAGCCGCGCCGCTAGCGCTGTTCGTGCCGGCGCTGGGGCTCGCACTGCCGGCCGCTGTCGAACCCATCGAGCCTGTCTGCGACTCACCACATGCCAGCCCGAGGGCGCACGACACGGACGCAAAGAGAACCAGGAAGCCACGACGCATGCATCGAGCATACGGCGTTTTCGTGCTTTTTGTTACCCGCACCGGGCTCCTGCCGGCACTAGGGCGTTGTGAAGCACCCCAGCTGCCGTATGCAAGTACTGAGGACCGTACTCGTCCGGGCGGCGTTCGCGCTGGCCAGCCTGGCCTCCGCCGGCAGCGCGAATGCCGCCGAGCCGATCAAGCTGGACCCGAAAAACGGGCATTACCTGCTGTTTCGGGGCAAGCCGACGCTCCTCATCACTTCTGGCGAGCACTACGGCGCCGTGCTGAATCCCGACTTCGACTACGTGCCCTACCTGGATGAGCTGCAGAACAAGGGTCTCAATCTGACCCGAACCTTCAGCGGCACCTACGCGGAGGTGCCTAGCGCGTTCGGCATTCAAAAAAACACCCTGGCGCCAGCGAACGGCAAGCTGCTGGCGCCCTGGGCGCGCAGTGCAACGCCCGGCTACGCGGGCGGCGGTAACAAGTTCGACCTCTCCAAGTTCGACGATGCCTACTTCACCCGCTTGAAGGACTTCCTGAGCGAGGCGAGCAAGCGTGGCATCGTGGTCGAGCTGAGCCTGTTCTGCCCGCTGTACCAGGACAACCTGTGGAACATCAGCCCCATGAAGGATACCAACAACGTCAACGCCGTCGGCAACGTTGCGCGCGACGTGGCCATGACTCTAAACAACGGCGGGCTTTTGGCGTTTCAGGACGCGTTCGTTCAGAAGGTCGTCAGCGAGCTGAAGGACTTCGACAACGTCTACTATGAGCTCGCCAATGAACCCTACTTCGGCATCAGCGACGACTTTCAAGCGCACACGCTGGCGACCATCACGGCGGCCGAGTCGGCCTTTCCAGCCAAGCACGCGGTGGCGCGGAATTTCTGCAACGACAAGTGTGACGTCGGGAGCCCCGACGCCAGCATATCGATCTTCAATTTTCACTATGCCGATCCGCCGAACGCGGTGACCACCAACTTCGCCAAGAACCGCGTGCTGTCCTACGACGAGACCGGCTTCGTCGGCACCGCGGACTTGCCCTACCGGCGCGGCGCGTGGGCCTTCATCATTGCGGGCGGCGCCATCTACAGTAACCTCGACTACTCGTTTACGCCCGACGAGGAGGACGGCAGCTTCGCCTTCACGACATCGCCCGGTGGCGGCGGCGCCACGCTGCGTGGCCAGCTGCGCATCTTGAAGGATTTCGTCGAAGCCTTCGATTTCATCCACATGACGCCGATGCCGGGGGCCATCAAGGCGGCGCCGGGCGGAGCGACCGCGTATGCGCTGGTCAAGCCAGGTGCGGCGTACGCCACGTACCTGAAGGGTGGCAGCGGGGGGGATCTCAAACTCGACCTGCCGGCGGGCAAGTACCGCGCGCGCTGGGTCGACACCAAGTCCGGCGCCGACGCCAAGGTCGAGATGCTCGACCATGCTGGCGGCGAGCGCAGTCTGACCGCACCCGCCTGCACTGACGACATCGCGCTCGACCTGCGCACGCTCGCGGAGATCGATGCCAACGCGACGCCTGAGCCGAACGGCGGCGCGGGAGGTGGGCCGGCGGGCGGCGCCCCCAGCGGCGGCGGCGGCGGCGGCGGCGGCGGCGGCGGCGGCGGGGTCGCGACGGCCGGTTCAGCTGGTAGCCCGGCAGTCAACGGCGGCAATGCGGCGCTGGCCGGCACGAGCGGAAGCTCCCCCGCCGGCGGCATGACGACGAGTCCGGCCGAGCCGGGCGCGACCCCCGCCAGCGATTCGAGCTGCGGTTGTCGACTGGCGCAGTCCACCCGCAACCACGGCGACACGGCGGCCTGGCTGGCCGCGGGCTTGCTGCTGGGCAGCCTGGCGCGACGCAGGCACAGCGTGGTTGCTAGGCGCGCAGTGCTGCGAGTTCGTTCAGTCCGCTGACCGGTGTGCCCACGGCGCTGGCGAGCGCCGACAAGATGCCGTTTTGGCTCTCGTGGAGCTTGAGGTAGCGACCGGTCGTGAGGTATCCGCCGGCGTTACCCGCGTAGAAAATCGGCAAGTTATTGGTGCCGTGGCCCCCGCCGGTGTTCATGTTGTTCATCACCAGCGTGACGCTGCTATCGAACAGCTTGCCGCCACCAGCGTCGTCGGTTTCTTTCAACTTTCGAAAAAACTCGGCGAACTCGCTCACGAACCAGCGCTGCATCTCGGCGTGCATTTTGTCCTCGCGGTGTGCATGCGTGTGGTGCGAGTTCTGAATGCCCAGATAGACTTCGCCGGTGTTGAGCGCATAGTCGGGGCCCAGCCAGGGCGTTGCCAGACTCGAGCCGTCGCCATCGGCCAGTAAAAGCGTGGCGACGCGCGTGGCATCGCTGGCCAAGGCCAACACCATCAGGTCGAACTGGGCGCGCACGGTCTTGTTGAAGCTGCTGACGTCCTTCACGTCGAAGCGAGCTTCGGGCAGCGACTCCGGGCGCCCGGTGTTGCTCTTGCTCGTGTCCAGCCGCTTTTCCAGCTCGCGGATCGAGGTCAGGTGGTACTCGACGCGCTGGCGATCCTGGGCGCCCAGGATCTGACCGAAGCCTTCCAGCTGTCGGCCCACGTAGTCGAGCACGCTCTTTTTGGTGGCGCGCTTGCGCTCGAAGGCGGCTTGGTCGAGGGCGCCGCCTTGGAACAGACGCTCGAACAATGCGTACGGATCTTGCTCGAGCGTGACCCCTTGGCCGTTGTTGAAGATATGGCCGCGATCGTCGTGCTTCTGCACGCCGAGGTTGAGGGTCTTGAAGGGTGTGGCTTGGTCTTTGGCGACGTGCTGATCGAGCGTGCTGTTGCCCGTGACCTTGAACATCTGCGGTTGTGATTCGTGACCGCCTTCAACGTGATTGGCGAGGCTGACGCCCTGGAACAGCACGATGTCCTGACGGTACGGCTCGAGCGGCTCGATGATGCGCAAGCCGTTGAAGCTGAAGTTGCTGGCGGTGACGCCATGATTCGAGGCCTCTTCGTAGTCGATGCTGCCGACCTTGGCGTCCGGCCACCAATCTGCCGAGCGCACGCCGTTGGGCCAGGCGATCAGCACCAGCCGTTTGGGCGTCTGAACCGCACCCCTGGCCTCATGATCGCTGGCCAAGAGAGGCAGCAGCGAGAGACTCAAGCCCGCTGTGCCAAGCAGCGCGCGTCGCGAGAAGCGTGAAACGGTCATGGTTTGCCAGCTCCGGCCGCGATGGCGGTGCGAAAGGAAAAGGACGGGCTGGTCACGACCGAAACGAACAGCTCCCGCAGGTCGTAGTTGCTGCCGGCGAAGGCGCTGCCCAACTGGGTCAGTGAAGCCACGTCATCGCTCGACTCTTTGCGACCGAGAGCGAGCCGCAACACTTGTCGAGCGGCGCAGTCGCGCGCTTGACTGCTTTGGGCTAATTGGTTCACGAGCTCTCCGGCGTTTTGGAAGGTGAAGTGTTCTCCGCTGGGCAGCTCGACGTCGCCGCTGGCGTCCACCGGCTGTCCCGCGTCCATGCTACGAAATCGCCCCAATCCGTCGTAGTTTTCGAAGGCGAATCCCAGCGGATCCAAGATGCTATGACAGCCGACGGCGCAGGCGTTTTGGCTGTGCGCCGCGAAGCGCGCTCGGTTCGACACGCCCGCTTGCTGCGGACCCGGTGGCGGCACGTTCGCCGGAATGGCTGGAAGCTCGCCGCACAAAAGTTGCTTAAAGACGATGGCGCCGCGCTTAACCGGGTGAGACTGAGCGCCGTCCGCGTTGGTGCCTAGGAAACTGACCTCGGTTAGCAGCCCAAAGCGCTGCTGGGCGTTGATCGTCATCTCCCGCAGCTCTGGGCCCGTGACGCCAGTGGCTCCATAGAGGGGCGCGAGCGTCTGGTTCACGAAGTTGGTCGGAGAAGTGAGCAGGCTGGAGAAAGAGCCGCCCGCTCGCAGCACCGACTTCACGAACGCCGCGGTCTCGCCGTTTGCGGAACTGCTCAGCTCGTCGTCCATCCGACTCGGCAAGCGAAACCAGCCACGCACGAGCGCGACCAAAGCGTCTTCGGCGCGCGGGTCCGCGAGCAGGCGGCGTGCTTCGCGCGTGATGTCCTGGGGAGTGGCGAGTCGCCCGCCATCGACCGCATCGAACAGCGCCTGATCGGGCATCGACCGCCAGAGCAGGTACGAAAGGCGTGAACCGAGCTCGTTCGAGTTCAGCGCCACGAGCGCGCCTTGGCTCGGATCGTCGGCGCTGGTGCGCTCCCACAAGTAGAGGAACTGCGGCGCCTGCAGCATCGCGCTCAGCAAGAGCGCGACGGCGTCCGCGGTCGAGAGCTGCAGCGTGCTGCGGGCCGTCTGAAACAGGGCTTCGAGATCGGCGAGTTCCTTGTCGGCAAGTGGTCGGCGAAAGGCGCGCCGCCCGAAGCTCTGAACGAACTGGTGGATGCAGCTGGTTTCGCTCGGGCCTTCGGGCGAGCAGCCCAAGAGCGCCGGCAAGCCTTTCGCCACCGCGGCGCCCGCCAAGCGATCTGCCGCGCTGCCGAGCCCCTCGGCATCCACCTCACCCACTGGCCCGGCGAGCAGGTAGCCGCCTTCACCTCGAGCATCCGCCGGCAGGCCCGAAGTGAAGCTCTCGTTCAGGTGGAGCAGATCGCGGACGGTATTTTCGTACTCGATACTGGTCATGCGACGCAGCGGTTGCGGCCCGGCGCTCGACCCAGTGGGCGGCGTCGGCGCAATGCCGGCGGCGCCGGCCGGGCTCGGCCTCCCACCACCCACGCCACTGCCGCCCGACGTGCTCTCGTGGGCGCTGTCACTCCCCAGGATGTCGCCCTGGCAGCCTGCCAATGCCCCGAGCGGCGCCAGGCAGACTACGAGCTCGAGAAATGCACGCTGTCGAAAATATCCAGGCATGGTTCACCTGCGGCCGAGCGCACCTGACGAAGGCACGCGGCAAATGGTGCAGGCTCCAGGTGAGTCCCTTCTCTCTGCTCGAGCGGGTACGAAAAGTATTACTTCGTGCCGAAGCTGAAGCCGGCAGAAGCTTTCGGGCCGTCGCCGGACTTAGCAGCGTCGTCCACCGGCCAAGCCGCTACAAGCCGCTCAACGCCGAGCTGCCCCGCCGCAGTGGAGCCGTACCCCGGGTGGGCTCTCGCAGGTCGTGTTGCACGGCTCGGTGGTGGTTTGACACTCGACGTTGTCGAGCGTCAGGTTCTTATCGCTTGCCAGTGTCTCGAGGCGCTTGCGCAATCGGTCCAGCGTGCAGTCTTGCCCCAACGCGCCGTCGGGAAAGCAGGCCATCGTGCAGCACTTGACCGACAGTCGCTCGGCCGCACCGGGCGCGGGGGGCTTGGAGCACCCGACCAGCGGCCAGCCGGCGAACGCCCAGCACGCGAACGCCACCCTGTGTAAGGTTCGCGGGTAGTTGAGCGCCGTCGCCATGCGACCTAGTTTATACCTCTCAGAGTGCGATAATTTCCAAGGTATCGAAGTTTGGGCCGCTGCCGCTGTTGGTCTCGAACACGATGCGATTTTTTCCGCTGCTCAGCGTGAGCGTGCGATTCACGTTCGCCCAATCATGATCCCAGCTGCCGGTAGAGAAGAACTGCACCGTGGTGCTCGGCTCCTGACAATTGACAGTCAGCGACATGTCGCGCTCTTCCATTGCCGTGTACCTCCAGTTCAAACGGTAGGGCCCTGTCGTTTTCACCTCGATATCCCACTCGAGCCCGCCCTCTCTCCCCTCGAAGTCTACCCAGCCAGTACCGGTAGAGCCGTTGCCGCCCTTCGCGACGCGCGCGCCGCCGAGCAAGAGCGCATCCTCCGCTTCGAACGTTTGCGGCGGCTCAAACGGCAACCAAGGGCCTTGCCCGTCGAAGCAGGCGAGCGCGTTCGCTTCACCGCCGCCGCCCGCGCTGCCACTAGCGCCGCCGCTTGCTGAGCTTCCGCCGCGGCCCGCGCCGCTTCCCCCGCCACCCGAGTTGTTGGAGCCGGCGAAGCTACTAGTCCCGCCGCTCTCGTCGCCCCCGGTTTCGCTTCCCCCCGCGCTCGAGCTGCCCAGGCCGCTCAACACTTCACCTTCAGCGGGAGCCCTCCCGCCTTGGAGCAAGCTGGCGTCGTAAACGGAGCAGGACCAAGCGAGCATGGCCGGCATAATGACTTGCCAAGCTCGTGCGCGACGTGCGGCTCGCTCGATCATGATCTACCAACGTAGCCGAAGAGCACGTGCCTGCTCGTAACAAACTCGGCCATCGCCACGGCCCGGTGGGTCGGTGTGGGAAGCTAGGAACCGTAGTGGGCGGTGTGCCACGGTTGGCGGACATCGGGTGTCGACCCTCAAAAAGCCTGCCGCAAGCTTGCCTTGACCGTCGACTTGCCAAGCGGAACTTGGCTGACCTGTCGCGATGGAAAGCTGGCAGAAGGGTGCAAGGCCGCGACGGTTTCTTCGAGTGCGTGAGCCGAAACATCGACTCGGGGTACGTGTGGGGAAGCGCATGAGGCATCTGCAAACCGCGATCCCCTTCGTTCTTTTGCTAAGCGGGTGCGGTGAGAGCAGCGCTCCGACCGTCTGCGAAGGAGTCAGTTGCGCAGCCGGTAGCCCGGCTACCTCAGGAGCTGGCGGCTCGAACACAGCCTCGGCGGGCGGCGGAGGCGCAAACGGCGGGGCCAGCCTTGCCGGAGGTTTGGGTGGCGGTAGCGCAGGAGGCACAACTGCCGGGGGCGCAGGGGCGGCGGGAGCGAGTGCCGGCGGGACTGCGACCGCTGGGACGGGCGGCGAGAGCGGCGGCGGCGGCGGCGGCGCGCTACCCGCTACCTGCGTTTTCTTGATGCTCGGCCAATCGAACATGTCGGGCATGGCGCCGCTCGAGCAACAAGACGCGGATGCTCTGCAGGGCGTCTACAAGATCAGCTTTAAGAAAGCTTGGCTCCCTGGCGGCGAGCCATTTTCGGTCAACCCGTACAACGAAAATTCTGTCGGCACGCTCGGCGCGCAGAGCGTCGGCCCGAGTCGTGCGTTCGCGGCAGAGCTGCAGAAACTGTTACCGAATAGCGCACAGCGGAGCCTCTATATCGTCAACGCTGCAGTGAGCGGCTCCGCGATCGAGAGCTGGCAAAACCCCAACTCCGAAAACTACGTTTTCATGCTGCCGTACCTGGACGAAGGCCTTAAAAAGGGTGCGCTGTGTGGCTTTGTCTGGCACCAGGGCGAGGCCAATGGCGGCACTGACCCGGCCGAATACGCCGGCAAGCTGCAAGGCATTCATCAGCACATCGCCGAGCACGCTGGCCTAACGACGTTACCTTGGGTTGCCGGTCAGGTCGGCACCCAGGGGAGCGCGAACGACAACGTGAACAAAGCGCTCGTGCTGATCGCGGCGGCGGACAAGCATTTCGCCTGGGCGTCATCGGCAGGGACGAGCCTGGTCGACAACGTGCACTACGACACGCCTTCCCAGCGCTTGCTGGGGCAACGTTACGCGCAAAAGCTCGTCGAAGTCTTGGCGCGCTGATCGGAGGCGCGGCCCGACGCCTCCGTCGTCGAGTCGTGCAAGATCTTAGTGTCGAGACTCGCGCGACATGCGGAGACTGCGCAGGCGACCACGGCTCTGTTTTACCCGGCCGGTGGCATTTTCGTTTCTGGATGCGGCTAGCACGCGGCGGTCGCCTTGCCAGCGGCATGAACATGCGATGGTACCAAAGCGGCGACCGTTGTACTGGACAATGTTCGAATTTTCTCGAGCTTCCGGAGACGCCCGCCGATGACTCACTCGCAACGCATTCTCAGCAGCCTTTCGCTCCTCGTCCTGGCCGCGGCTTTCTTGGGTGGGCAAGGTTGCTCGAGCGACGACG
This sequence comes from Polyangiales bacterium, assembly GCA_038230915.1. Classification (GTDB taxonomy): domain Bacteria; phylum Myxococcota_A; class Polyangia; order Polyangiales; family Polyangiaceae; genus PMG-095. The sequence goes on from JBBRMI010000191.1 coordinate 14,570, forward strand.
CCACCAATAAACCAAACACCGACGCCGGTGCCGGTGGTGAGCCTGCTGACGCCCGGGGGACGGCCGGTAAGAGCGCTACCAACGGCGGCACAGCCGGTAAGAGCGGCACCGCCGGCGGCACCGGCGGAAGCGCAACGCCTGTAGAGGGCGGCGCGGGCATGAGCGCGAGCGACGCCGGGGCCGGTGGCGTCGTCAGCGCCAGCGATGGAGGGGCCGGTGGTATGAGCGAGACAGGTGGAGCCGGCGGTGCAGCAGCCGGCGTTGCCGTGGTGGCGACGATCCCGGCGCAAGGCGGCGAAGTGCCGGTCATGCTACCGAGCGGCCAGGTCGTCAGCTTCACGTTTCCAGCGAGCGCCGCGGGCGAACAGGTAACGCTGACGCCAACCGACGCCACCAGCATTGGCTGGCCTGCGGGGCAGTTCAGCGACGTCATCACGATGGAGCCCGACGGTCTCGCGTTTCCCGATCCGGTCGTGATCCGACTCGCCAGCAAGAGCCTGATCGTCCTCGACTTCGCGTCGTCGGGCCAGAAGGGCCCCGGCCAAGGATTGGCGCTCAACGCCACCAAAGACGGCCTGTTGCTCAAGCACTTTTCCACGCTTGCGGTCGTGCCGTCGGGTAAGACCTGCGACAGCACCAGCGGTTGGAATGCCACCCCGGACGCCGCCGCTTGCGCCGCGTTTGCGCCCGCGACCACCTCGATGGACTTTGGCTGTAAGGGCTACAACTTCTGCCAGCTCATCCAGGCACATTGTTGCGTGGTGCCCGGCGCTACGGATTGCCAACTGGGTGACGCCAACGCGACCGTGAGCTACACCGACAGTGACGGCAACGGCACCTACGCTTACTGCAAGCCTTCGTTGACTTTGCTGGCGCCGGCGAGCGGTGCGGTCGGCGCTTCGGTCGTCGCTACCGGCGCGGGTTGGGATACGTACTACGTAACCCATCCCCGAACGGCGTACGCCTGACGCCTCCCCCGCCGCCTAGATTGGCGGCGAGGAGCGATGTCAGATCAAAGCGAGAAGCCGGGGAAGGCGCGAGCGAAGCGTTGGACGGAATCTGAGGCGCGGGAGGCGC